>NZ_JARXWC010000001.1:0-828354 GCF_029892995.1 Brevibacillus sp. 1238
GAACCAGAAAGATCAAGGCAACCCTACAAAAAGAAGGATGGATCGTTTCCAGACGGCGGATTGGACGCTTGATGAAAAAGAATGGTCTTGTATCGGCGTATACGGTTTCCCAGTATAAACCGCATAAGTCACCGTGTAACGATTCACCAATCCAGAATGAACTGAACCGCGAGTTTACAAAAGATGAACCACTCGAGGCGGTTGTGAGTGATTTGACGTATGTCCGAGTCGCAAACAAATGGCACTACATCTGTCTGCTCGTGGACTTATTCAATCGGGAGATTATTGGGTATAGTTGTGGAACCAGTAAAGATGCTGCGCTCGTCTACCAAGCTTTTGCAAGCGTAAAAGGAGACCTACGTCAAATTCAGCTCTTTCACACGGATCGAGGCAGTGAGTTTACCAATCGTACGATTGGTGACGTCATCCGTACATTCAACATCAAGCGCTCATTAAGCATGAAAGGCTGCCCCTATGACAATGCAGTCGCAGAAGCAACTTTTAAGCTGATTAAAACGGAGTTTGTCAAGAATCGAAGATTTGGGTCACTCGCACAGTTGAAGCAGGAACTAGGGGCATACGTGAAATGGTTTAACGAAACAAGAATTCACTCGACATTGGGGTATTTGAGTCCACTCGTTTACAAACAGAAAGCACTTAAGAAATCTGTCTAGTTTGGTGTTGACAGTCCAACGTCATCTCAAAAACGGAGGGGATGTCCACCCCGTATCAGTACAGCGGTGAGGCGTATCCGTTTATCATATCAAGTCAAAAATTGGGCGACGGAGGATATATTAGACGGGACACTTCCGATTTTGAAGGAGGCTTGTCTTATGTATGTGTAGAGTATGCGAAGAAGATGTGGGGATTCGAAGCACAGTGATAGGTTTAGCAAGCGTAAATAAATGAAAGCTTTAGAAACTCTAGACGAATAGGCTGCTGCTCGCTTGGGACCAACTTTCAAAGGCTTATTCCCACTGGAACGATGAGGTGGAATGAGCCTTCTTTGCATCCCAAATATCAAAGGAAGAATAGGTAATTTGTTAAACAAGTACAAGCAACAGCGAAACGTTGGGTTAGCGATTTTGTATCGGCCAACCGTTCCCCTTCAATATATTACTCAGCAATAGTTGATTAGTTTGGGGGAATGGAAAATTTTCCAAGAAAGAATTGCTTTCGAAAAATAGGTTACATGCCAAGCTATATTTAAAGATAGAGAAATAGTGGCATTGTATCTAAAATTAGGATAATTATCAGGATTGGAGGAAAACATGAATGTTGTAAATCCTCACTTCTTGGATGTTTTTTTAAGACCATTAATAGGTTTGGCTGATGACGACGAGGCGATAGCACATTATAAAGAAGTAGAGCTACAAACAGAGGAACAATATAAAGCAGTAATCAGAGAAACACTTGTTGAGCAGTTTAATAATCTTGAGGAAGTGGAAAAGAGAAAATCAAAACTAGCACTTAGCTACTACTTAACAAAACCAGGAATAGATTTTGAAAGTGTATTTGAATCACTGCTTCCACCATTTGACCTTCCGCCTAATGCACGAGATTTCTTTTTATGGCTTTGGGAAGAATTGTTTATTGGTGAAAGTTATGAGTTAGCTGATGCAGAATCATACAAGGTTGTCGCAGATATGTATGAGCCACTCCGCTCTACAAAAAACTAATCTATACTAAAAATTTTGGATGTTAGGAATAGTTGGCGACCATCTAGTGCCTGGCCCTAAACGAGTAATGAATAGCTCGGATGGGGCTTTTTTTACACTGATTCTATGAAATGAAGTGGCAATATGTTAGGGCTACCTTCGCTTCGGCATTGAGCGACCATGTCAGCTAAGCGAATTGAATACTGTGACTTGCAGCATGCAAAATTTGATAACCGAATGATTTGATCAAAAGGATTTTAGCTGACTCCAAAAGTATCTTACTCATGAAGAAGTACGTACTGTCCGATACGAATAAATAATGAATGATGGCTATTGGACTGTTTGATCACCAAAATTACTCCCCAAAAAGGAGGCCCCACATGGACCTGGACAAACTCAGCAAAGAACTCTCATACGCCCTCAGGCACGCCCCGCACGAATATGAGCTGGAACTGGATGAGAACGGCTGGGTAGACGTGCAGCAGCTATTGGAAGCATTGAGGGAAGCAAAGCGGTGGAGGGAAGTTAAGGAAGAGCATTTGTTTCAAATGATCGAAGCCTCCGCGAAAAAACGTCATGAAATATCGGGAGGAAAAATTCGGGCCTTGTACGGTCACTCCGTACCGCAGAAAATCTCGAAGGAGAAAAAACAACCGCCGGAAGTGCTGTACCACGGGACGGCGACACGGTTTGTAAGTTCCATCATGGAAAGCGGCCTCTTGCCAAAAGGCAGGCAATACGTACATTTGTCAGAGGATACAGAAACTGCGCTGCAAGTCGGGAAAAGAAGAGATGAAAAGCCTGTCTTGCTGAAAATTCACGCGAAAAAGGCATGGGAAGAGGGAACTGCCTTTTATTTTGGCAATGAAAAAGTATGGCTGGCGGACGAGATTAGCGCAAAATATATCACGATTTGCTAGGATGCTCCTGCTGATGCGCGAAAAATCCATCCAGAAGTTCCGACACGAAAAGCTTATTCCCACTCAAGCAACGAAGGGAATAAGCTTTTTGCGTGCTCATAATCAATAGCGAAAAGGGACAAGCGACCATGCCAGCAAGCCCTCAAGCAAGGGAAAAAGAACGGAGCTTCATTACCAGCAAGCAGTCTAAAAGGCAGAGGATAGCTGCCGAGACATGTTCCTGCTGCCAAACCAATGTAATGTGTGGCATTTTTTCTATTCATACGTCTTCTATTAATAGTTCGATTTAGCTTCCGGAACACCAGCCAGCAAGGCCCTTTTCAGCAAACAAGGAGCTATCATGCCAAAAAAATCCGAGGTTGATTAGCAGCACGAACGGGGCGGGATGATGAATGGAACTTCCATTTCGCAAGTGAAAGTAAATAAAAATAGAAGACACAGCAAGGAGAGAAACAAACTCATGCATATCCAGCAACTGCAAGCAGATCAGCCATACCTGTCCCAAATCGTGCGTTTATGGAATGACAACGCCCAAGAAACAGCAGATTGCTCGCTGAGCGAAGAAGAGATGGAGGCAATTGGGCAGCAGCTGGCTGATTACGTACAGTCTCCGTATGGAATGGTACACATCGCTGTTGACGACGAGCAAAAACTGGTTGGCTACGGCCTTGCTTCCCTCAAAAAAGACATGCTCACAGAGGACTATATAGGCCAAGTAGATGAGCTTTACGTCGTCCCAGCCTACCGAAAGCAAAAAGCGGGGCAAGCCATTTTTCATAGCCTGAAAAGTTGGTTGGAAAACCAAAACGTTGTGGCGATCCGGGTGTTTGTCGACGTGGATAACGCATCGGCGCAAGCGTTTTGGGAGCGCACAGGATTCAGCAAGGAATTTTATGTGATGTCGGAAGAGGAGTAAAAATGAAGGAACGAAACTCGCATAGCAGCATCGTAAAAAGGGACTTCCCCAGCAGGATTTGCAAAGACTGGGGAAGTCCTTTTTTTGACAGCAAGCTTTCCACAAAGTGCCTAATGTGAGGTGCTTTCTGTTCCCTCTAGGTTGATCGTTCCAATCCCGCCATTTCCCTATAGTTCGAACTAACGATTCTTGCTGGAAAGCACTCTATCAATTTGGAAAATCAAACCACAATTTAGTAGAATAGCTGTATAGAACATATGTATCCATAATTGGACCGAAAGGAGAACACCGCGTATGCGTCTGGCTGTCACAGTCAAAAGCATTGGCAAGCGCAAAAATGCCCTTAGCCGCATCCCGGTCGAGCTGCTGCCATCTCCCCGGACATTGCGGGAGCTGATTGCCGGATTGGTAGAGTGGAATATTCGGGGGCTGCTCGAAAAACAGCAGCAGGTAGCGCTTGTTCCTTACTTGACCGCCGAAGAAGTACAGGAGCAGGCGGAGATTGGCAAAGTGGGCTTTGGCGCTGTCTACAATGACGGGGTTCCAGATGTGCAGCAAGCTGTCGACACAGCGATTCTCGCTTTTGAAGACGGCTTGTATCGCGTGTTTGTTTGCGAGCGGGAAATCGAGGCATTGGATGAGCCGCTTGCTTTAAAAGAGGACGATGAGATCGTGCTGATCCGGTTCACGATGTTGGCTGGGAGATTATGGTGAGAGGGGAGCACCCAATGAGTCATGAAGAAAAAGAGCAAGCATACGAAGAATTGATCCAGGCTCGAATCCAGGCAATTGCGAAAGAAGATCGGGATTTCGCCCATTTGCTTGTCGAGCTGAGCAAACAGAGATACATCGATGAAGACAACATGAACGAGTGCAGAAGTTTTCTGCTGGAGCGGGCAGCGGGGGAGGAGAGCCGTCTGTTCGAGCCGCTCGTCCAAATCGTGGGACAGTTGCTGGAAAGCGAGCAGGCTGAGGTGTTGCGCCATATTGTAGTGCATGCCTCGGAATATCCGTTCGCCCAAGGCTATGCGCGTCGGCCGTTCCGTACAGCTGAGGCAGCGCCGAAAATGGGACTCATCGTTCAAAAGGCAATCGCGCTGATGGTCATGGACAGGGAGCAGTTCAAAATGTCGGATTATTTGACCACGACAGACTACTCTCCGGCGAGAAACTACCAGATTCGCCATGTTATTGGCGACGTGATCGGCTTCGAGCTGGACCGGGGCAACCAGCAAGTGCGCGAGGCACTCAAAGAGATCATTTACGGGGAAAACCAGACAGCGCTGCTCACTCACGAAATGATCAAAGGGATTGTCATGAGTCACCAGGAAGACATGTACCAAATGCTCGGGGAGCTGTTAAAAGCGGCTCGTCTGCAAGAAGGGCTGCGGCAGAGCATCGTCGAGCGGATGGACGAGGGTACGCTTGCGGCAAATTTGTACATGCTCAAGCTGATCATCGACGAAGGCTACATACGTTACAGTTCCGTAGTCCGGGCATTGGGCGTCTGGACGGGCATGTCTCTGGAAGCGGCCAATCAACGGGTGGCCGGACAGTTGATCGAGCAGGCGTACCGCGCTTTGACAGAAGCAGATGTGCGCGAGCAGTGGCTGGCGAGCAGCCATGCCAACGAGGTTTACATTGCGCTCTGGGCGACGGCCGTCCATGAGGAAAAAGACTTGTACGAGCAGATTGAGCGGTTGATGCGCGAGGGACAGCGTCACCAGAAGATCGTTGCGCTGTACGTGCTGGCGAACAGCCAAAACCGCGAGCTGCGTCTGCGATTGGCTCGCGAGCAGCTTCATGAGACTGATCCCGAGCTGCAATACTGGGTACTGATGAATTACTGCTACCAATACTACCCGCTCTGGCGCAAGCCTGGAACAGAAGCAGACGGTCCGACGATTACGTTTGAGCAGGTAGAGGCGCTGAAGGACAAAAACGAGCGGCAGCGTGATTTTTCACTCTTGCTCGCGATGTTTGACGTAATGGAAAAAGAATACTCGGCTCCGTCCAAAGCTCTCGATTTTGTCCATATCCAGTACACGTCCGATTTGCCTGTGCAGAAAATGCTGTACATAGCGGCATACGATATGGACAGCGACTGGATTGCCCAGCTCATCTCGCGCAAAGACAAGATGAGCCCTGACCAGCGCGGCGCCATGCTGTCCCATTTTATGAGCGACAAGGAGCGCCCGGCGCTGCGATCATTTATTTTTGAGAGCCTGACGGACAAAAGCATGAAAAACCGCGAGCACGCGCTGGAACAAGCCAAAGAAATGAGCCTCGCGGACGAGGAACTGCTTCCGATGGAGGAACTGTTGAAGCTCAAGACGGGTTCGCTTCGTCAAAGCACGATTGGGCTGTTGCTCAGCCAGCCGGAAGAGATTTTGAAGTCTTCCCTGACCAGACTGCTTTCGGCCAAAAATGAGTTGCAGCGACTGGGCGGACTGGAAGTTTTGACAGAAGTGAAAAGCGATGCTTCGCGCCAGGAGCAGTTTGAACGATTGCAACCGTTGGCAGAGCTGATCGCTGAGCCGACGGCAAAAGAAAAAGCCGTTCTGGACAAGCTGGTGCAAACAAGCAGTGCAGGACGAGCGGAGGGCTTCGGGTTGTATGATCCTGAGCAGACAGAGCCGTGGTTGCTGGAAGAAAAGGACACGAGCACGTTTTCTTTTGAAAAAGACGCCTTCACGTTGTCCCTGAATGAAATCAAAGCTTTTCTGCAAGGGCTGGACGAACTCGTGCACAAGCATCGCGATGTGGAGTACGTGTCCGAATACTATTCCGGCTACAAAGACACGCTTTTGATCGGCACGAATTTGCGCGAGCTGTATCCGCATCGTTGGCACCAAACCGGGGAAGAACAAGGCTCGCGTCTGGAGTGCTACCCGCTCGCCGAAGAGTGGCGGGCCTATCTGCTGGAGAGCAAGCTGTCGGCTCATGAGCTGATGCAGCTTCATTACTATACGATACTGGAGCCGTTGGATCGGACGCTGGACGGCTTGTACAGCTATTTTTCCGACGAGATGGAGTACAGCGAATTGCAGAAGCACAAGCTCCTGGAAGGTTGGCGCAAGGAGTTTGTCGAGGAAGCTTATCCGCTTGCGAAAATGCTGGAGATTCAGGAAGCGTTCAAGGCGTTGACTTACAACAACCAGGTCAGGCAGTTGATTCAGGCTTTTTATCATGACAGCGACAAGCAGGAAACGTTCCGTTTGACCGATTCGGCTGTCCACAAGCTGATTGCAAACATGCGTCCATACGAGTCCAAAAACTCCACGGGAGTATTTGAGTTGCTGGCGCAGCCATGGCTGAACATGACCCGGACTCGCGTGTACGATGATGCGTCGTTCAAAGAGTTTTACCATACCGTATTCGCCTATGATCGGATGGTTCGCGACAAAAATGGCATGTCCTCTTACACTCTGGAAGAACGGCTGCGCGCTTTTGAAGCAGGGATGATTGGCGAAGCAGAGCTGTACAAGGCGCTGCTCGGCAGTGGCGACAGCAGCAGCTACCTGTGGACGATGACTTCCGGCAGGATCGATTCGCTGCAGGAGCGGCCGAAGGTGAAAGCTGTCCTCGATACAGTCGTGGATCGGATCGTCAGCATCGAGCTTGGTCGAGGAGACTTGGCTACAGAGGTGAGCTCTTTTGTGACAAGGCTGCAGCGATTCGAGGGCATGGACTACTGGGTGCGGCTTTTGGCCGGGCTTGACCAGGATGCTTTTGTCCGCGGCTACGTCTACAGCTACAATGGCAATTTGACGAAAAAGGAAGCGTTCAGCCATCTGCTGAAAAACTGCCACCCGCGCACAGGCGAAGATGCTGCCCTGCTCGGCAAGCTGCTGAAAGAGCACAAAGGCATTACGGAAAAGCGTCTGCTCGAAGCCGCCATGTATGCGCCGCAGTGGATCGATATCGTAGCCGAGCACTTGGGCTGGGAAGGGTTGCGCAGCGCGGCCTGGTACTTCCACGCCCACATCAATGAAAGCTTTTCGGCGGAAAAGGAGACGGTGGTTGCCCACTACTCCCCGATTACGCCGCAAGAGTTCAACGATGGCGCTTTTGATATCAACTGGTTCCGCGAGGCGTATGACACGCTCGGGGAAAAACGTTTCAAACTGCTGTATGAGTGTGCCAAATACATTTCCGCAGGGGCCAACCACAGACGCTCGCAGCTGTTTGCCGATGCTACTTTGGGCAAGCTGGAGCTTGCAAAAATGCGGGATTCAGCGGCAGACAAGCGCAACAAAGACCATCTGCTCAGCTACAGCCTGATTCCGTTGCGTGATGAGCGCGAGCAAGATTTGCGCCAGCGCTATGATTTCATTCAACAATTTTTGTTGCAAAGCAAAAAGTTCGGTGCGCAAAGACGGGCGAGCGAAGGAGTGGCAGGGCAAATCGCGTTGGACAACCTGGCGCGCAATGCCGGATACAGGGACGTTATTCGTCTGAAATGGGACATGGAGGCACGCAAGCTCGACGAAATGCAGGCGTATTTCGAGCCATATGCACTCGATGAAGAAACGACTGTCCAGCTCGTAGTGGATGAGGAAGGGCAAGCAGAGATCAAATCCATTCGCAAAGGCAAAGAGCTGAAATCGGTTCCTGCCAAGTTCAACAAAGCCGAGCATGTGCTTCTGCTGAAAGAAATGAAGTCCGAGCTGACGGAACAGTATCGCAGGGCGCGCCAGGAGCTGGAGCGTTCCATGGTGTCGGGCAACACCTTTACCGGCAAAGAATTGGCGAAGCTCTACGGCAATCCGGTTATTCGTCCGCTGCTGAGCACATTGGTGTTCAAGTGCGGGGAGCATCTCGGCTACTACGAAGGGGAAATCGAGTCGCTGCGCGATCCGTCCGGCAAGCTTGTCGGCCTGACAGACGAAGAGGAACTGCTGATCGCCCATCCGGTGCATCTTTTTGAAAGCGGGCTATGGAGCTTGTTCCAGCGCGATTTGTTCGAGCGCCAGCTTCGCCAGCCGTTCAAGCAAGTATTCCGGGAGCTGTATGTACCGAATGCGGACGAGCTTGCTCATGTGACGCATTCCCGCCGCTATGCGGGCTATCAGGTGCAGCCCAAGAAGACGGTTGCGTTGCTTAAGAGCAGACAGTGGACGGTCAGCTATGAGGAAGGGCTGCAAAAAGTGTTTTACGCGGAAAATCTGATTGCCAGCCTCCAGGCGCTGGCGGACTGGTTCTCGCCAGCGGATACGGAAGCGCCTACGCTGGAACATATTCAATTCCTCGACCGGAAAACGTACAAAAATGTCGGGCTGGATCAAATTCCGCCTGTTCTGTTCTCGGAAGTGATGCGTGACGTCGATCTGGTCGTCAGCGTTGCTCATGTCGGCGGCGTCGATCCAGAGGCCAGCCTGACGACGATCGAGCTTCGCCGTGTCATCGTAGCCGAATCGCTGCGCCTGTTGAAGCTCGGCAACGTGCGGCTGGAAGGCAACTACGCCCGCATAGACGGAAGCCTTGGCGAATTTGCTGTCCACTTGGGCAGCGGCATGGCGTACAAGCAGGCGGCAGGAGCGCTGCACATCGTTCCGGTTCATTCCCAGCACAGAGGACGCCTCTTCCTGCCATTCCTGGACGAAGATCCAAAGACAGCGGAGATTTTGTCCAAAGTCGTCATGCTTGCGGAAGACAGCAAGATCAAAGACCCGCAAATTTTGATGCAGTTGCAGCAATAAGGATTGGTTGTGAAAAAGCAAGAAGCCTCAACAACTCTTCAGGTTGTTTGAGGCTTTTTTGTATGGTTACAAAATTTTAATCCCACTAATAATAATCACAATAGAAATAACCCATCGCAAAAACACAGTCGGCACCTTGCAGGAGAGCCTGCTGCCGATGATTACTCCGGGGATGGAGCCAAGCAACAGCTGCATTACAATGAACAGATCAACCGTACCAAAGCTCATGTGGGCTAGACCTGCTGCACTGGTCAGGAAAAAAGCGTGGGCGATATCTGTGCCGACGACTTCTTTTCCGGAAAAGGCGAAAAAATGCATCAGGGCGATGGCGAACAGCGATCCGCTGCCGATGGAGGTCAGGCCGACAAGAAAGCCGAGGAGTGCGCCGACGGCAATCAAGACGAGACGTTTTTGGGCGAGAGGTTTTTGCTGCCACGTATTGAGCTGCGGCTGGCGGCGGTTCAGCAAGCTTTTGAGCAGCATGGCGATCGGTATGAGAATCAAGGCAAAGCCCAGTATCTTTTTAAAAATCTGATCGGCGGAAGCGACGTACAAATGAATCCAGTTCATCACATGGACAGCTGCGATAGCGCTGGGGATGCTTCCCAACGAGAGGTACATCACGATGGAAAAATGGACGGTTTTTTGTCGCCAATGCTGCCATGTGCCAAAGATTTTTGTGATGGCGTTGTACACCAGGTCTGTGCCTACGGCGACGGTCGGCTGGATGCCTAAAAAAATCAGGATAGGGGTCAAAAGGGCAGCTCCGCCAACTCCGGTGAGCCCGACAAGAAAGCCCACCAACAGACCGACAATCGTCAGATGAAAGTCCATCCCGTGCATCCTTTCCTTGTCGCTTCTTAAATTCAACATCTATCTCTAAGATAAGCAAAAGCCCAGTATTGGTGAGCCTAAATTCTCATTTTCAAGGGGAGCGAATTATATTATCATTGGTTATACATTCCACAAAATTCTACTTTTTACGAAAAGGGGAATACATAACGCAATGTTTAATGAACGGAAAGCGTTGCAGATGACACTACAGGCCATGCTGGAGCAAAGGATGGTTCTGCGCCGTCAATACGTAGATCAGGACAAGCAACTGGGAGCAGACATCAAACAGCTTCTCAACCGGATTCGGGAAATGGACATGGAAGCCGGGATTGAAGCGGTTGAAGCATCTGAAGAAGTAGCGGTGGCTGCAGAGGAACTTCCAGCTGACATGGCAAAACGCATCAAAGTAAGAAAGACGCACATTCGTCATAATTATCAGGAAGTGGCGGACTACATTGAGAACATTTTGCGGGAAAACATGTCGCCCATGTCGCTTGTTGACCTCTGTTCGATCCTGAAAGAAAGACACGATGTTGAATTTGCCAGCCCTTACATCGGTGTACAGAAGTCATTGAAGTACCTGCCGCAAGTAAAGGTGGAAAAAGACGGAAGAAAGCTGATTTTTTCATTGGCCTAATACATTTTTGCGTACACAGCAAAAAGGCGACGTGCTAGCACGATCGCCTTTTTCTGTGAAAAAACGTCTCAACGTTTTTCATGGAGTGAGAGTATTTGTATCGTTTACTGGAGGAATGCTTTGAGCATCCAGATATGTTTTTCCAGGCCGCTGCGGATGGACAACAGCATGTCTTCTGTTGCTTCGTCGCCTGCTTGCTCGGCAGCTTCCATCGCCAGTTTCAGTTCGTCTGTGAGAACCGAGAAGTCACGGGTGATGATTTCCACCATTTGCTCGGCGGTTTCATTGCCTTCCGCTTCCGCGATGCTCGCTGTGTTCAAACATGCAGCAAGGGTGCCTACAGGTTTGCCGCCAATCGAGAGAACGCGCTCTGCCAAAGCATCAATATGTCCGGCAGCTTCGGTGTACAGCTCTTCAAATTTCGCATGCAAGGTGAAGAAGTGAGGCCCTTTTACATTCCAGTGGAAGTTGTGCAGTTTTGTATACAGGACAGTCCAGTTCGCAACTTGTTTATTCAAAACGTTGAACAGTGTGTTTTCCATAGTGATGATCTCTCCTCTTTTTTAAATTAATTCCTTGTTTATAATTATTATAAACTAATACTCGTTATTGTCAAGCTTTTCATCCTGAAATCTTCGAGAAAGCAGGGAAAAAATCATGCAGCCAAGCATACACGCCGTCATTTTGGCGGGGGGAAAAAGCAGCAGGATGGGCGTGCCCAAAGAACAACTGCCATGGCGAGAGGGAACATTTCTGACCGAGCTGGTCAAAGAAGTAGCAGCGGCAGGCATGCCTTGCCTGATTGTTTCCAATGAACCGGAGCGTATCCCGGCAGAGGTGGCGGGACGTCCTGGCGTGCGGGTCACCCCTGATCTGGTGCCGTCCGCAGGGCCAGTGAGCGGGTTGGTGACGGCGCTGCGGCTGTGTACGGAAGAGGTACTGCTTGTACTGTCCTGCGACCTGCCGTTTATGGATCGTGAGCAGATTGCGCGACTGGTTGCTTGCGCAGACGATCAGGAAGCGGGCTGGGAAGCCGTCATTCCGTATGCGCAAGACAGGCTGCATCCGCTCTGCGCCTTGTATCGAAAAAGCACGCAGCCTGTCTGGGAACAAGCGCTTGAGCAAGGAGAGCTGCGGCTGATGAAGACGATTCAGAAGCTGGCGGTTTTACAGGTGCCGGATGGTTGGCTCGATCCGTGGGCGCTGTTCAATGCGAACACGCCGGAAGAGTACGACATCGCCTGCCGCGAGGAAAAGCGCAGAACAACAGGGCAGCAGTAGGCGCAGCTTTGCTTTGTGCGGGGGCGGACGAAAATGTTCAGGGTAAAATAATCCGCTGCGGCTGCGTATACACGTTCATTTTGTTGTGGCGAATGAAGCCGACAGCGGTTATTTGCAGCTCATCTGCCAGTTGCAGCGCCAGATCGGTCGGAGCCGATTTGGACAAGATGATGCCCGCGCCGATTTTGGCTGCTTTCAACAAAACTTCAGACGACAGGCGGCCGCTGAACACGAGAATTTTGTCGGTCGTGGAGATGTTTTCCCGCAGGCATTTTCCGTATATTTTGTCCAAGGCGTTGTGGCGGCCGATATCTGAATACTGCAGCAAGATTTGTTCAGGCGAGCAGAGGGCCGCATTGTGCACGCCTCCCGTTTGCCGATGGATGTCAGAGGAGGCTTGCAAGTCCTCCATGAGCCTGATGCACTGATCTGGAGTGACGGAAGTGGTGCCGCTGGCAGGCTTTGCCGTGCGGGCATCGCTGAAAAAGTAAAAAGATTGCCGGCTTTTTCCGCAGCAGGAAGTAATTCTGCGCTTCGAGTAAAAGCTCTGCGACAAAATCGTCGCTTTGTGCAAGTCTACGTAAGCTATGCCTTTTGCTTCATCAATTGTGATTTGTTTGATCTCTGCAAAGCTTTGGATCGCGCCTTCCGCAGCCAGAAAACCGACGACCATCTCTTCCAGATCGGCAGGCGTACAGACGATGGTAGCAAACTCTTCCTCGTTCAAAAAGATCGTGAGCGGGTATTCCGTGACGATTTCGTCGTCTTCCCAGACGTGGTGGTCAGCCGTAATTTTTAGGACGCTTCGGCTCGTTGTTTTGCTAAGCTCCGACATGATAACCTCCTGTGTGCATATAGTCTTAATGGATAGAAAAGCGATAAATAGATTTATAGAGAGGAAAATATTGTCTAGTGAGCGCTTACATGGTAGTATACTATGTAGAACTTTAAGTGTCATAATATTTCGTTCTTTCAGTAATCAGAACGATCCACAAAGCGAGATGGCACGGAACAGCGAACCTGTCACCGAACCTTTCGCAGCGATTTGCCAACCGAATACGAGGGCACGTGCTTGTTGATGCTGATGTAGCGTTCCTGCTGATGATTAACTGCTGTGTTTCATTGAACCGTTTGTTTCTGCATGCTTTGCATGTTGGGAACACAAGGGCTTCGATGAAATCAGCAGTTTTTCTTTTTGCTTTTCCAAAACCATTCTAAAGGAGATGAGTTCGATGGAGCAACAAGTGAAAAACCGCTGGCTGATTGCGCTGGCTGCGGTGGGAATCCATATCTCGATTGGATCGGTGTATGCATGGAGCGTATTTACCAAGCCGCTTACCCAGCAATTTGGCTGGGAACTGCCGGATGTGCAGTTTACTTTTAGCATCGCCATCCTGTTTCTCGGGCTGTCGGCTGCTTTTCTCGGCCATTACGTCGAAAAGCACGGACCGAGAAAAGCGGGAACGCTGGCCTCGATCTTTTTCGGAGTGGGCATCGTCGGCTCCGGGCTTGCGACCCAGTTAGCCAGTTTGCCGCTGCTGTACATATGCTACGGAGTGTTAGGCGGTATCGGGCTTGGAGTCGGTTATATCACTCCGGTGTCTACTTTGGTCAAATGGTTCCCGGATCGTCGCGGACTGGCGACGGGGTTGGCGATCATGGGCTTCGGTTTTGCTTCGATGATCGCAAGCCCGATCATGAATGCGCTGATTGAAAGTGCAGGAATTGCGAACACTTTTTACGTTTTGGGCATTGTTTATTTCATCGTCATGTTTGCTTCTGCACAATATTTGTCTCCGCCGCCGAAAGACTGGGTTCCCGCAGGCTTTTCCACAAATGGCGAAGCGGGCGACAAGCCGATCAAAAAAGATTTGTGCCAGCTGACGGCCAACGAAGCGATCAAGACGCGGCGTTTTTACTGGCTCTGGCTGATGCTTTTTATCAATGTGACTTGTGGAATCGCTGTCATTTCGGTCGCTTCCCCGATGGCGCAGGAAATGGTCGGCATGTCTGTGCAGACCGCTGCCCTGATGGTGGGGCTGAACGGCTTGTTCAACGGGGGAGGACGGATTGGCTGGGCTTCGCTGTCTGATTACATCGGCCGTGCCAACACGTATACAGCTTTCTTCGCGATCCAGATGGTGCTGTTTTTCCTTTTGCCGAACATGAGCAATCCGTTGCTGTTCATGGTTGCGATGTTCATCATCATGACGTGCTACGGCGGCGGGTTTGCATCGATTCCGGCCTACATTGGCGACTTGTTCGGCACAAGGCAGCTGGGCGCGATTCACGGCTATATTTTGACGGCTTGGGCGGCAGCCGGGCTGGCAGGCCCGATCTTTGCCGCATGGGTTCGGGAGACGACGAAAAGCTACACCGGGACGATGAGCGTTTTTGCGGCGATGTTCATTGTCGCCCTGTTCATTTCCCTCTTAATCCGAGTGGATATTAAAAAATTGAAGGAACAAGCCAAACAAAGAGAAAAGTCTGTTGAATTGGCTAGTTGATCAATGGTAAAGTCATAGTAGAGAATGATTGGAATAAAGGTGAGTAGCGTCGATGAATAAGTTCGAAGCAGAGTTCAGTAATCTGGTCAGAGCTTTCCGCAAGCGACATATGGGAAAGGGACCGAGCAAGATCAGCACCACGTTTTGCAAAAACTGGGCGATCTGCGAGATGGAAGGCAATCTTTCGCCAGTGGAAAAGTTCATTGCCACTTCGAAGGATGGAAAGCAGACATTACGAGCTGCCAGAACCGAAATGGTCAAGGAAATGTATCGAAAGCATCAGCCAGTTGATATGGAAGCGTTTCTAGGAGCCAAGCTCGTCGACCTGTTCGTTGACATCGACATTGAACGTGACTTTGGGATGTCCATCTTTGTATTTGATCAGGACATCGAGAAAAAATGGAAAAACGAACCGTAAGTCTAAACGAAGCAGCGTTCCTGTTCACCGGTTAGACAACGCGGACTTCGCCAGCAAACACGACGTTGAGACTAGGTAGCGAACCTGCCGTAGACAACCACCGTGAACACGCTCTTATCCTTCGGGACAGGGACGGTTTCATGGTGGTTTTTTAGTCTCGCGGGTGATAGACAAGAGGGGAGCGGAAAAGCTATGGGCAAGACGAAGCATAATGGACCGGTCAAATTGGATACTTCTTTGAAGCCTTCCCTGTGGGCTTCCATGATGCCTATGGGCCTTGGCAAAATCAAGCCGCATCACATTCTCGACACGATGAAGGTCGTGTACGACAACCGGGACAATCTCGGCTACGCGTACCGGATTTTGACCCAGGGCGTGTGTGACGGCTGCGCGCTCGGCGTATCTGGCTTGTACGATCAGACATTGACAGGCCCGCATTTGTGCACGACTCGCCTGAACGTTCTGCGGCTTAATACAATGCCTGCGATGGAGCCAAAGTGGCTGGAAAATGTAAGCGCTCTAAGAGAGCTGTCCAGCGTCGAGCTGCGCAAGCTGGGCAGAATCCCGTATCCGCTGTCGCGCAAGCCGGGGGAGAACAAGTTCACGCGAATCAGCTGGAACGATGCCCTGGACAGAATCGCCAAAAAGATCAAGGGAATCAGCCCGAAGCAGCTGGCCTTTTTCCTGACCGCACGCGGAATTACGAACGAGGTGTACTACACAGCGGCGAAAATGGCCCGTTTTCTCGGAACGAACAACATCGACAACGCCTCGCGGATTTGCCATTCGCCGAGCAAGACAGCATTGAAGCGCTCTATGGGGATCGGGGCGTCCAGCTGCAACTATCAGGATTGGATCGGCACGGATGTGCTCGTCTTTTTCGGTTCAGTCCCGGCCAACAACCAGCCTGTTTCGACCAAGTATATGTACGCAGCGAAAAAGGCGGGAACGAAAATCATCCTGATCAACCCGTACAAGGAACCGGCCATGGAACAATACTGGATTCCTTCCGTGCCGGAGAGCGCCGTGTTTGGCACGAAGCTCGCGGACGACTTTTATCAGGTCAACATCGGCGGCGATATCGCCTTCATGAATGGCGTCATGAAGCATTGGTTTGAGATGGAGCAAGCCAATCCAGGATCGGCTATCAATCACGAGTTTGTCCGCGAGCATGCGAACGGGATCGAGGAGCTGCGCGCGCATCTGCAAAATCAATCGTGGGAAGCATTGGAGAAATCATCGGGTGTCAGCAAGGAGCGCTTGAAAGAATTTGCGCTGTTGCTCGCCAATTCCAAATCCGGCGTGTTTGTGTGGAGCATGGGATTGACACAGCATCGCTTCGGGACGGACAATATTTCTTCCGTAGCCAATCTGGCGATCTTGCGCGGCTTTTTCGGACGCAAGCATTGCGGCGTCATGCCGATTCGCGGTCACTCTGGCGTGCAAGGCTCCGGGGAGATGGGAGCGGACCCGTTCAGCTTGCCGGGCGGAGATTTCGATGAAAAAAGCTGGACGCGAATCGAGAAGCTGTGGAATTTTCCGATTCCGAAATGGCAAGGCGATATCGTCGGCGTCTCGCTGGAAAACGCCTTGCTGCCGGATGGACACGAACGCAAGACCAGACTGTTTTACACGAGCGGGGGCAATTTTCTGGAGACGATGCCCGACCCTGATTTCATGCGGACGTGTCTGGAAAGTGTGGAGCTGCGCGTCCATCAGGACATTATTTTCAACACGTCTACGCTTGTGGATGCCAAGGAAGAGGTCATTGTGCTTCCGGCGATGACGCGTTATGAGCAGCCGGGCGGCGGCACCTCGACCAGCACGGAGCGGATGGTGTACTTCAGTGCGGAGATCGAAGGGCCGCGAATCGAGGAAGCCCGGCCTGAGTGGGAGATTTACGTGGATTTGGCAGCCCGCGTCCATCCGAACAAAAAGCACCTCATGCACTTCGCGAGCGCCGCGGAAATTCGCGCGGAGATCGCCAAGGCGAATCCGAACTACGAAGGCATCCAGCACTTGAAAAACCGCGGGGATGTGTTTCAGTGGGGGGGAGCCTGGCTGTGTGAGGACGGTGTGTGTCCGACACCGGATGGCAAAGCGAATCTGCTGCCGATCGACATTCCTGAACTGCACAAGCCGGACGGGCACTTCTACGTGACGACTCGCCGGGGCAAACAGTTCAACTCGATGATTTACAGCAACAAGGACCCGTTCAACAACGCGGACCGCTACGATATTTTGATCAATCCGCAAGACGCTCGGGAGCTGCGCATTGCGGAAGGCGAGAGCATTGTTGTGTATAATAGTTATGGAACCTTCCAGGGACGTGCCAAGTTTGAAGAGACGAAAAGAGGAAATATTCAGGTGTACTGGCCGGAAGGAAACGTGCTGATTCCAAAAGGGGTATACGAAGCCTATGCGGGCATCCCGGAATACAATACAGCGGTCAAGATCGAAAAAGCGGATACTTTTACCGCAAACAAAGATTTAAAATACAAGGAAAGACCAGTAGAGGATTTGGATGTAAACGTCGGCTGATTATAAGCCGCGTGCTGGGCGGTCATGACTAGGAGGACGGACGATGCGTTTTGCGCGACAAACCATTTCGGTACAGGAAGCGGTCGACAAATGGCTGGCGGTGTTGCCGACGCTGGCGACAGAGCAGGTGAACATCGGAGAAGCGTACGGGCGGATATTGGCTTGCGATCTGCACGCGACGCACGACCTGCCGCACTTTGATCGCTCGCCGCTCGACGGCTATGCAGTCAAGGCAGCGGATACGGTGACTGCTTCCGTGGGAAGTCCGGTGGCTTTGCGCGTGATCGAGACGGTAGCCGCAGGCCAGGTGCCTGCCCGGGAAGTGATGGCAGGCTGTGCCACGCGGATTATGACCGGAGCGATGATGCCGGAAGGTGCCGATGCTGTGATCATGTTTGAGCAGACGCAAAATCCGGGGGAACAGTCTGAGCAGGTCTGGATCAAGCGAGCGCTTCAGCCAGGAGATAACGTTTCCCGCCGCGGCGAGGAAATGGCGAAAGGAACGGTAATCGCGCAGGCAGGTGAACGGATCAATGCTGGCACGATCGCGATTTTGGCTACGTTCGGGTTTTCCCGGGTAGACGTTTTTCGCAGGCCGCGAGTGGGCCTTTTGTCCACGGGCAGCGAGCTTTTGGGCGTTGACGAGCCGCTTGTTCCAGGCAAAATCCGCAACAGCAACATGGCGATGCTGTCTGCTTTGGTAGCGGAGGCAGGAGGCGTCCCTGTCTGCTTTTCCGGCATGAAGGACGAACTTGCGCCAGCAAAGAACAAGATTAGCGAGTACATGCAGCAAGTAGATGTGCTCATCTCCAGCGGAGGCGTGTCGGTCGGCGATTACGACGTGATTGCACATCTGGCTGATGACCCTGATGTAGAGCTGTTGTTCAACCGGGTAGCGATGCGTCCGGCAAGCCCTACGACCAGCATGCTCGTGGCAGGCAAGCCGCTTCTGGCGCTGTCGGGGAACCCGGGCGCCTGCTTTCTTGGCTTCGAGCTGTTCGGGCGGACGGCGATCCGTCAGCTTGCCGGGGAAAAAGGGGTAAAGCCGCCGATAATCCAGGCAAGGCTCGCCGTTCCGTACGAAAAGCCTTGCCCATACCCGCGCTATTTGCGGGGGAAATTAATGGAACAGGACAGCGTGTTGCTGGCCGTGCCCGATTTCAACGACAAGGCAGGCAACCTGGGGACGCTGAAAGACAGTGAATGCTTCATTGTCATTCCGGCAGGCGGCAGTGGCAAAGCGGTGGGAGAGCTGGTAGATGTGCTGGCCCATGCCGCCCCTGCGTGGAGAAAGGACGGATAGGAATGGACGAGCGGAGACGGGTATTGCAAATTGTCGGCTATTCCAACAGCGGCAAGACGACGTTGTTAACGAGACTGATTCCACTTTTGGAGGGTACAGGCTTGCGGGTCGGGGTGGTCAAGCACGATGGCGGACACGATTTCGAGTGGGATCAGCCGGGAAAAGACACATGGCGCTACCGCGAGGCCGGAGCTTCGCTCGTCGCGATTACCTCGAAAACAAAGACGGCGATGATCGAGCAGCGCCCCTTGGAGCTGCCTGTGCTCGTCCAGCGACTGACAGAGGCGGGAGCTGATCTCGTTTTGATCGAGGGCTTCAAGCGCGAGCACTTTCCCAAGCTGGTGCTGCTGCGGCGTCCAGAAGACGAAGAGTTGCTCCAGTCCGTCTCTCACCTGGTTGGGGTCGTGAGCTGGTCAGCCGATCGCAAGGAAAATGTACCGTGTTTTCACGTCGATGACGTAGAGAGCATCGCCAAGTTTGTGAGAGAGCGAATACAAAAAGATCATCCCGACGAATATAAGGGATGATCTTTTTTCATGGGCAGATGGGCAATTCGTTTGTCAACAAGGAGGCTTTTCAAAAACGTACAGCTCCCCGTTTTTGGCAATCTTGAATTTCGGCCCTGCAAAGCCGCGGCGAATCAGTTCTTCTCGCATGAACACCATGAGGGCAGCGTGGCTGACGATGAGGACATTTTCCGTGTGGTTTCCAAAGGCGTGATCAAATACTTCGCTGATCCGGAAGCGAGCACGCTTGATTTCCTCGCGCGTCTTGCGGTCGAAGTACATCGACAGCCTGATCCATACCGCCCACATGAGAACAGGAAGCCGCAGACGCTCGGAAAAGGCTGGCGGGGGAATTTCGATTAGCTCGACCATTGGCGTAATCGGCCCGGGAAAAATCGTTTCCGCCGTTTTGACCGCTCTCGGGAGCGTACTGACATAGCACTTGTTCCATTCGATTCCGCTAAGGTCGGTGCTGCCAGATTCAATGTCTGCCTGATCGTACGTTCGGAACCACTCATTCACTACGCGGCCGGGAATGAATGCCCCTTTTGGGTAAGCTTGTTTGACTTTGAAGTGTCTCACTAAACCGACTTTCACGTGTGCCGACTTCCTTTCTTTCTATCAACCAGCAGGCCAGAGGAAACAGAGCGGTCATGAATTACAAGTAGGACTTGCTCCGCGCCATATCCGTCACCAAATACGGATTGTCGGCCTTCATCCGCTCGATCAAAACCTCAGCTTGGGAAGGGTCTTCCTTCAACACTTCCAGCTCTCTTTGCGTGATGCCGACAAGCTGGACAAAATCCACCCGACCGTGCACAGTGTCGATTCCATCTACTTCTGTATCGGCGGCAATCAGAAGGGCGGTGATGGCAGAGTCTGTGCCGATCCGCAAAGATTGTCCGTTTCCGGCGATGTATTGGCCGGGTTCGAAATAGCGCTTCTGGGTATATGTATAGCGGGCCAGATTGGACAGCATGTCAATCGCCCACATGCATTCTTCGTTGGATTCTGCTTTGAGCTTGATCGTCATCTCGTAGCCCCATTGGCTCCACTCGCTTCCATACGCCTGTTCGTTTGTGTACAGCTCCGTCATGCCGTAGGTCAGCAAATGCTTGAAGCCGTGCGACGATTCATAAATGCTGTAGCCATCCAGGTACTCGTCACCGCCAAACATGGCGCGGCTCACCATATTTGTGCCGTAATGGGCAGGCTCCTGACCAGGGTACAGCTTCTGAAAAGCCTCATCAAGGGCATCCCAGCCTGGTGCCCAGTCATCTTGCTCCGAGGCGCGTCTTTGATATTCTTCCAGCGTCATATCGGTCCACTCCCTTAATTTTCCTAGATTTACTATATCGCAGGAGTTGCGCGAGAGGTACCCTTTTCCCAAATTCCTTGTCACAAATCGTTGCTTTTTCCTGTGATTATAATCACACGAGCGAAAACAGCTGCTCCGTTACACTACATACATAAGCAAGACGTTGAACTTCAAGGAGGGTTTTGTATGTTGAACCAAAAAACCATCGACATTATCAAATCGACCGTGCCTGTACTGGAAGTGCACGGCACTACGATAACCAAACATTTTTACAAACGGATGTTTGCCAGCCATCCAGAGCTGTTGAACATTTTCAATCACGCCAACCAAAAACAGGGCAGACAGCAAACGGCACTGGCAAATGCGGTGTACGCGGCTGCTTTGTACATCGACAAACTGGAAACGATTTTGCCGGTAGTGAAACAAATCGCACACAAACACCGCAGTCTGGGAATCAAGCCTGAGCATTATCCGATTGTCGGGGAAAACTTGCTTGCGGCAATCAAAGAAGTGTTGGGGGATGCCGCCACGGATGAGATCATCCAGGCATGGGCAGAAGCGTACGGGGTCATCGCGGATGTGTTCATCAGCGTGGAAGCGGAAATGTATGACCAGGCAGAAGGGCAGACTGGCGGTTGGGCAGACTTCCGGGAGTTCATCGTCCAGCGCAAAGTAAAAGAAAGCGACGTCATCACATCCTTTTACCTGGTGCCAGCGGATGGAAAAGCGATCGCAAGCTACGAGCCTGGCCAGTACATCAGCGTCAAGCTGGATATACCCGGAGAAGAAAATACCCACATTCGCCAATACAGTCTCTCCGATGCGCCGGGCAATCCGTATTACCGCATCTCGGTGAAACGCGAGGACGCGATTGGCGATAAACCTGCCGGAAAAGTATCCGTCTATTTGTCGGAGGATATCAAAGAAGGCGATACGCTTCGTATATCCGCTCCGGCTGGCGATTTTACGCTGGATCAGCAAGACGACAGACCTGTTGTACTGATCAGCGGCGGCGTGGGCTTGACTCCGATGATGAGCATGCTGAAAACGCTGGTGAAAACGTCCCCGACTCGTCCGGTTACTTTTATTCACGCAGCGCAAAACGGCAACGTACACGCGATGCGAAAGGCCGTGGAGGAGCTGGCTGCCGAGCATTCGCAAGTAAAAGCGTTCTGGTGCTATGAAAAGCCGACAGAACAGGATCGCGCTGCACACGCTTTCCATAAAGAAGGCTACATCGACTTGCCATGGCTGCAAAGCATCGTAGCTGACAAAAACGCCAACTTTTATTTCTGTGGTCCCGTTCCTTTCATGACAGCAATCAACCGCGCTTTGAAGGAGTGGGGCGTGGACGCGGCAGACATCCATTTCGAATTTTTCGGCCCTGCCGGTACACTGGACTAAAGCAGAGGCGCTGGCGCGGTTTTACTTCTTATGGCCTGATTGGGCACGCAATAAACGATTGACTGTCTCCCGGCGCAATCCGATGAACTGGCCGATCTCGTCCTGGGTCAAGACTTCAGACAACGAAGCGACGGGAACAAACGACTGGAACCACAGCTGGAGCTTGCGCAGTCTTTCTGCCGGGGAGACTTCCGACAACTGGTCGATGCGCTGCTGCATCATGCGCAGCTTGCCCTGGAGTTGCAAAGCGATCTCCCTGCATTTCTGGTGATCCGCCTCCAGCTCCCGGTACCAGTCTGTTGCGGACAGCACCTCGACTTCACAGGAGACAAGCGCGACGGCTGTTCCGTAGTAAGGGTTCGGGCTAAGCAGCGAATGATGCGGGATTGTCTCGCCTGGAACAATGATGTTCACCAGAGTGAGCGTCCCGTCTGCGTGCACCCGGTTGATTTTGAGCAATCCGCTTTTCAGATGGAAGAGCGGTCCAGTTTCTCCCTGGCGGAACAGCGTCTCGCCTTTATGTAAAATCATGGGCTTTTCCTCCTTCGGAAACGATCAATAAGGCAGTAGCAGTATACCACAATCAGCCCCGCAGGCACCTGCTTTCCTCGACTGGACGGCAGGTGCTTTTTGGTATGTCGCGGCGTGTTTCTTTCTGATCTGGGGCAAAAGCAAGCGGAATGGACATGCGCGGCTTTTTGCAAAACCGGCAGTTTCCGGCACGTTTTACCCTTGCGTCCCTGACGGACCCCTTTGCTATAATGAGACCACAATCACGTTATGACAAAGGGGTTCTTTGATGCATATGACGATCCTCATCTGGTTCGGCTCCTTTTTGGGAGTGCTCGTTTTAGGCTTGATTGGCTATATGGCGTACCGCTACTGGTATCACATGGGGCAGCTTCCCAAGCCAGCGTTTCAGGAGCTTGACGCAAAGCCTGAGCCTGCGAACTGGTCAGAAGATGAGGTGACGATTACATGGGTAGGCCATTCGACGATCCTGCTGAATGTGTACGGAACCAAAATCTTGACTGACCCGGTATTAGGCGAAAAATTGGGACTTCGCGTCGCAGGGCTGCTTCATTTTGGCCCGAAACGCTTCACTCCGCCTGCTCTTGACTTCGACGAGATTGGCACCGTCGATTTGATTTTATTGTCTCATGCGCATATGGACCATGTCGACCTGCCAACACTGCGACGATTGGCGCATCCTGCTACGCACGTCATTACTGCGGCGAACACGGGCAAACTGCTCAGCGGCATGCCGTTCGCTTCCTGCAAGGAGCTTTCCGCGCAGCAAAAAGCGACGACCAAAGACGGCGTGACTATCACGGCGATTCCCGTCAGACATTGGGGAAACCGTTTCCCGTGGAACCACGACTACGGCTACAACGGCTACATCATCGAGAAAAACGGCGTGCGCATTTTGTACCCGGGCGACACGGCGTACATGTCGATGGAGGATTTGCCTGAAAAGTTTGGACCAATTGACATCGTGTTTATGCCGATTGGAGCCTACAAGCCGGATTCCTACCAGGCCGCACACTGCACACCGGAACAGGCGTGGCAAATGTTTCAGGAGAGTCGCGGCAAATGGCTGGTGCCTATCCACTGGAATACATTCGTACTCTCGCGCGAGCCTGTGGAAGAGCCAATGCAGCGCTTGCTTGCGGCAGCAGGCGAGGAAAAACAGCGAATTGTTGTAGAAAAGCAAGGGGAGACGTTTACCTTGCCTGTGTGATCAAGCGGAGCGACTGCTTTTTACGGCAGTCGCTCTTTCCGCTAAATTCATAGATATACGGGCGAACTGCATAAAATAGAAGGAATCATCCCGTTGTTATAGAAATTATTTTATCAAGAGTTTTTGAGGAGGGATACATATGTCACAAGCATTGCCACAACGTTGGGATTTGGATGTGTTGTTTTCCGGTGGAAGTGAGTCCGCTTCGTTCCATGCATTTTTGGAGCAACTGGAAAAAGATATCGCAACTTTGAAAGGCCGGGTTGAGGATGCGGCCCTGAACTTGCAGGAAAAAGCTGCGTTTGTCGATGTCGTTGCCGAAGTGCAAAGCATTGCCGTGCGGGTGAGACAAGCAGGCGCTTTCATTTCTTGCCTGACAGCGCAAAACGTGAAGGACGAGGGCGCCAAGCTGCTCGGCGGACGCGTGAAAACGATCTCTGCGGCATTCGGCGCTGTTTTGACGCGCTGGGATGAGCAATTGCTGCGCATTGACGAAGCGGCATGGAACGCGCTGCTTGCAGACGAAGAATTGCAACCGCTTGCTTTTGTGCTGAACGAACGCCGCCGCCGCGCCCAGGAAAAGCTCACTCCTGAACAGGAAGTGCTGGCGAGCGATCTGGCTGTAGACGGCTATCACGCTTGGCAAGATTTGTACAACGCGGTAGTAGGGCGCATGACGATTGAAGTGGAGCTGGACGGGGAGACGAAGCAGCTTTCCGTAGGCCAAGCCTCCAACCTGATGAGCCATCCGGACCGCGCTGTGCGCGACCAAGTGTTTGCCAAATGGAAAGAAGCGTGGGGCAAGGAAACGGAGCTGTGCGCACAAGCCCTCAACCATCTCGGCGGCTTCCGCCTGGCTCTGTACCGTCACCGTGGCTGGGAGTCCGTACTGCGCGAGCCGCTCGATATCGGGCGCATGCAGGAAAAGACGCTCGATGCGATGTGGCAAGCGATCGACAATCGCAAAGACCGTCTGGTGGCCTATCTGGAGCGCAAAGCCAAGCTGCTTGGCGTTGAAAAGCTGAGCTGGTCCGACGTCTCCGCGCCAGTTGGCAACGTGCACAAAAAAGTGTCCTATGACGAGGCAGCAGCCTTGATCGTCGAGCACTTCAACCGCTTTAATCCGAGCATGGCGCAATTCGCCGAGAAAGCTTTCAAAGAAGGCTGGATCGAGGCGGAAGATCGCCCTGGAAAACGTCCGGGCGGATTTTGCACCAGCTTCCCTGTGAGCAAGCAGTCCCGCGTGTTCATGACGTATGCCGGAAGCGCAAGCAACGTGTCTACGCTGGCCCACGAGCTGGGGCATGCGTATCATCAGCAAGTGATGTGGGATTTGCCAGCGCTCGCGCAAAACTACGCGATGAACGTAGCCGAGACAGCTTCGACGTTTGCGGAAATGATTTTGGCTGACGCTGCCGTGAAAAATGCTGCGAACGACGAAGAGCGTCTCGTCCTGCTCGAAGACAAGCTGCAATCAGTCGTCGCGTTCTTCATGAACATCCACGCCCGCTTCCTGTTCGAGAAAAACTTCTACGAGCAGCGCAAAAAAGGTCTGGTCAGCGCAGCCGAGCTGGATCGGATCATGGAAGAAGCGCAAAAGCAGGCGTTCAAAGGCGCACTGGCGGAATACGAGCCGCACTTCTGGGCTTCCAAGCTGCACTTTTACATCACTTCGTACCCGTTTTACAACTTCCCGTACACCTTCGGCTATTTGTTCAGCCTGAGCGTGTATGCGCGTGCTCTGGAGGAAGGCGAAAGCTTCGCGGCGAAGTACGATGCGCTTCTCCAGGATACGGGCCGTCTGATGGTCGAAGATTTGGCGAAAAAGCATCTGGGCGAAGACATGACGACCGTCGAGTTCTGGCAAAAAGCGGTCGATCTGGCTGTGGCCGATATCGACGAATTTCTGCGCCTGACCTAAACAGCGGGCAAGCTGCCTGTCCGAGTATGAACAGCACCGCGATTGTTGGATGTACACGACAATCGCGGTGCTGTTTTTTTATGCCTGCCGCCGATTCGTAGAGATCTTGTAAAGATGCGCCGGCAAAACTTCGGATAACTTTTACCTGGGATTTATGGAATCGTCGCGTTCATTTTGTACAGTGAGAGGGAAGGGATAGCCATGCAAAGGGAGGTATCATCATGGACACTGCCAGTCATCTTTTGCTTGGGGTCACGCTTGCGGGCCTCGCCCAGCTCACTCCTGCCGTTGCGCACGATCCTGGATTGGCGCAAGCGGTAATGGTCGCGACGGTAGTCGGGTCACACGCGCCCGATTTTGACACAGTGGCCAGGCTTCGCGGGATCTCTTTTTACATCCGTTTTCATCGGGGGATCACTCATTCTATCCCCGCCCTGTTCATTTGGCCGCTGCTCATTTCGCTCCCTGTGGCCTGGGGCTTTGGGCAAATGCAGCACATCGGAATATTGTACGGCTGCACGCTTGCGGCTGTCGTGCTGCACGTCTTTTTGGATATGCTGAACGCGTACGGTGTGCAGTGTGTCCGACCGTTCAGCCGCAAATGGGTTCACCTGGATGTGCTGGCGATTTTTGAACCGTTTCTGTTCGCCATTCATTTGGCGGCTGCCATCTGGTGGCTCGGCTTCCAGGGAGACGCGACGGTGTTGTTCCCGGTTGCGTACGGCTTGACTTTTGCTTACATTGCTTTGCGGTGCTGGCAGCATCAGCGGCAAGTCAAGCGTGTGAAAAGCGCCTTGAATACAGCGGGCGTATGCCACGTATTGCCGAGTCTGCATCCGTTTCACTGGCGGTTTGTCATCGAAGCCGAGCAGCGGTTTTATACGGGGAGAATCGAGTATGACCATGTGCTGCTCGAAGACGTATACTCCAAGCAGTGCCGCGACGAGATCATTCAGGCTACGGTCGGTGTGGACGGCGTGCGCGCTTTTCTCGGATTTGCCCAGCGCATCCACGTCACCTGGAAAGAATCGCAGGACGGATATGAAGTCACCTGGAGCGACGTCCGCTTCTGGTACAACCGGAAACTGCCGTTTGGAGTAGATGTCGTGCTGGATCGCGAGCTGAATGTGGTCGATCATCGCCTGGGCTGGCGCAAAAAAGCGTGGGACCCGCCGTTTGTCTAAGTCGTCTAACTTGTTTAACGTAACCAGGCTAAAGTCAGGTTTGTCATCTACTCCGCCGGAGATTCTGGCGGGGTTTTTTGTTGGGGAAAATAGCGGGTGTCAGGTTTAATCTGTACTTCGGAAAAAGCTCGCGGGAGACGGGCCTTTTCAAAAACGAGCGGAGATGCTACACTAATAAAAAATCTGATGTTCGATGGTGATCGAATGAATAACCCATATTCTATTAGAATCGAATGGTCTGCTGCCTATGAATGCATCATCAGCTTGTATGCGTACATTTACGAAAAGGAACGAAAGCATTTGCAGCTTGGCGTCTCCTGGAAGGAAGAAACGAAGCAACAGCTGCCCACAGCGTTCGCCCAAGAGCTGGAGGATGAGCGCTGGGAGGTGCTGCACAGACTGGTGCTATTGGTCGCGCAAGCCCCGGAGAAAAAATCGGTGGCGGACTTTCTCGGCTGGCTGGAAAAGCTGCCTCCCGGAGAAATTTACGAGCTGCTCGCTCCATGGGTGGAGACGATCCCGCTCAATCTCGGTGAAATCCGCGATCATAGCGTGTCGCTTTTGGCGCGATGGAATGAGCATTATTTTTCCCGGATCTCGCCAGCCATTGTCACGAGTCTGGAGCGAAGCGCGGAGGAAATGACGGAGTTGGCGGGAAAAATGACCGCGATCGAGCTGATCGACCATGCGTCAAACGGCATCTGGATCGAGCCTATGCCCGATTTGCAAGAGGTCGTGCTCATCCCGCAATATCACTGTGCGCCTACGTCCGTTCTCGATTTTTACCGCGGACTGGCCACGTGCTTGTATCCGGTCAGAGATGCCGGACAAACCGAGCCGCAGCCATTGCTTGAGCTTCTGCCGCTTGCCCAGTGTTTGGCGGATGAAAAAAGGCTGCACATTTTGCGGTGCCTCGCTGAAAAAAAGAGTACGCTGGGAGAGCTGCAAGAGCAGGTGTCGCTCGCCAAAAGCACGGTCCACCACCACGTCACGGCGCTTCGCCGGGCTGGACTGATTCGCGCGCACTATAACGGCAGCACAACGATTGCAGCCTACAGCTTGCGCGAGTCATTCGTCGATCGTCTGCCTGTGCTGTTGCGTTCCTTTTTGCACAAGGAGGAAGCAAGGAGAATGACCGATGAATAAGTGGAAAAAAGTTTGGGAGGCGTATCACCCGATTGTGCATCTGCTGATGGCGGGCACGGTGTTCGTCAGCCTGACGCAATCGATGAGCATGCCGTTTCTGGCGATTTACTTGAGCGAGACGACGACGCTGACGCCTGCCTACATCGGGTTGATTATCGGCGCGGGGCCTTTGGCGGGCACAGTTGGCGGCTTCCTCGGCGGGATTTTGTCGGACTTGTTCGGCAGGCAAAAGCTGATGATTTTTTCCATGGTATTGATGGCAGCAGCTTTCGTCGGTTTCGTCTTTTTCGGCAATCTGCTGGTGCTTTTGCTGATCAGTTTGTTGATGGGTTTGTCGGCGTCTTTTTACGGAACGGTGTCGAAAGCGATGATGGGCGATTTGACGGAGGAAGGGAAACGGTTTCGGGTGTTTTCCAACCGCTATTTGGCGATAAACCTCGGAGTGGCTATCGGGCCGATGCTGGGAGCGTTTTTAGGCATTGCGGGCAGCGGGATTGCTTTTATGCTTACGGCGTTCTCCACGCTTTGTTTTGCGGCTGTGCTATGGATCGTGTGCCAAAAGTATCGCGTCTCAGATGGCGCTGCTGGCGGGCAGGCGACAACAGAGAAAGCGAGCTTGCAGCAAATCTGGAGCATCTTGAAAAAAGACGTGGCTCTGCTGTCTTTTGTCGTGGGCGGAATTTTGCTGGTGACGGTTCATGGGCAGATGTCTGTTACGTTGTCCCAGTATTTGCGTGAAAACATAACGGAAGGCGTCGCCTTGTTTGGCGTGTTGATGAGTGCCAACGGCTTTACGGTGCTGCTGTTGCAAGTGCCTCTGACGCGACTGGTTGAGCGTTATTCCTTGTTTTCGCGGATTGCAGCGGGAGCGGCGCTAATGGCGGTCGGAGAGCTGGGCTTCGCCTTTTCGGCTACGTGGAGCTGGTTCGTAGCTGCGATGATCGTCTTTACGTTGGGAGAAATTTTGATCGTGCCAGCCGAGTATGCGCAGATCGACCAAATCAGCCCGGCGAATATGCGCGGCACCTATTACGGAGCGCAGAGCGTCAGCATGCTCGGCAGCTTTCTCGGGCCGTGGGCGGGCGGAATCGTGCTGCACGCATACGGCGGGCCGACGATGTTTGTCATGATGGGCGCGATTGCCATGGTCAGCTTGGTCTTTTACTGGTTAGGCCGCCGCCTTCATGAGCAGCGAAGCATGCAAGAGAGTGTACAAGTGAAAACTGTCAGCTAGTCAAACAAAAAGAGTATTGCCTGTATTTGTGAAAAGCTATATACTGGAACTCAAATCTTTTCACTAGGGGAAATGTTGATGTCGGCGTTTGTGCTTAACTAGTCCAATTGGATAAAGTTCTCCCATTTTTTCGCAAAAAGCCATCTAGCAAGTGGTTTGTTTGTGATGGGAACAGGGAGAGCTTCATTGGTTAAGAACAACGGTCATCGACCTGCCCAATCCGATCAGTCGCCGGAACCGTGCTCTTTTTGCACGGTTTTTTTGTATCAGCGGCTACGATTTTTTCTGCGCACCCAAGGCAGAGGGGAACCATGTGTTCTTCGCTGCCTTTTTTTCATGCAAGTGGGTGTGTCCGCTTGCGGTCATCACTTTGCTCCTCAGATAAAGGGGAAGCACTATGACCGCTTCGGCGCAGGGAGAGGGAGGCATATCCCTAATGAAAAGAGGCGTACACATGCGCAACTATCGCAACTATATAGAAGAAACGTATCGTCAAGTTCAATTGCAGGAAGGGCCGCAAGTGATTGAGCAGTTCCTGCTGCATTGTTATTTTCAGCCGGGCTTGCCTGGCAAAGAGTTGGCGCGAAAAGTCATGCTGCCTGTTCCGGTGGCGACTGCAATCAAAAAAGAACTGATCAAGGCCGGGGCGTTGCAAGCGAGAAACGGCTTGGCTTGCACGGAAGACGGCTTGGCCTACGTGGAAAATGGACTTGGGTTCGGCGGGCTGGACCGGACTTTGTACAGCAAGCTGATGCAAGACGAGTCGGCCTGGAAAAACGAGCTGGCGGACGTGTACAACGAGTTGGAGAGCATCTTGTCCAAGCGGCCGCAAGTGAATGTGCAGCTCGATCAGGCAAAATGCACGGCAGAGACGAGTATGCGCCGGGCGCTGCTTTGTCTGCGGAACCATGCGCTTGTCGGCAAGAAAGTATTGTGCGTGGGCGACGACGACTTGGTCAGCGTGTCGCTCGCCCTTTTGCTCAAACGGTTGTTTCCAGGAAAAGCGGGGGGCGCAGGCAAGATTGAGGTTGTCGATATTGATCAGCGCTTTTTGCAATATATCAGGGATGTAGCGCAGCAGCGGAACTTGGCGATCCAATGCCATCACGCCGATTTGCGCGAGCCGCTGCCTGCGCGGTTGCATCGTCAGTTCGATTGCTTTTTTACCGATCCGCCGTATACGCTGCAAGGGATGTCCCTGTTTTTGTCACGGGGAATCAGCGGTTTGCAGCCGCGCAAAGGACTGCCTGTTTTCTTGTCTTTTGCGCACAAGTCGCCCGATTTTACGTTGCAGATGCAGCAGCAGTTCGTGCAGGCGGGATTGAGCGTCCGGGAAGTTCTCAGTCATTTTAACGAGTACGAGGGGGCACAACTGCTGGGCGGAAAAGGCCAGATGATCGTGCTCGTCACTACCGAGCAGACGGCTCCAATCGTGAAGGAAGCGTACAGAAAGCCGCTGTACACCGGAGAAGAAGTGCGTTCGCGGCGACTGTATCGCTGCAAGCGCTGCGCTCAGGTGGTCAAGGTTGGGGTCAACGAGCGGGTGAAAACGATTGAAGCGTTGAAAAGCAAAGGCTGCCCGCGCTGCCGACAGACGAGGTTTGAACTGATCTCTCGCTGTAGCGCCGAACGTCATGCTGATCATGATTGATTGCCCTGTGGCTCGGTTCGACCGCAGAGCTGCCCATAGGTGCGCTGACCGAACGTCATGCCGAGCACGACTGATTGTCCCGCGACTGGCATATGGTAGTGGTGAGGAGGGGCGAGCTATGGCTTACGAGAGAGCGTTCGTTGTTTTGCGGATGGCGACTGGCGTGCTGTTTTTGCTCCATGGTCTGGCGAAGCTGCAGCGGGGGATGGGGGCGGTCAGCGAAATGTTTGGCGATCTCGGCTTGCCGGGGTGGCTTGCTTTTCTGGTGCTTGCCATCGAGCTGATTGGCGGACTGGCCTTTTTGCTGGGGATCGGAGCGAGCTATGCGGCGTGGGGACTGGCAGGGGTTATGGCAGGAGCGATTGTGACGGTGAAGTGGGAGAAAGGGTTTATCGGCGGGTATGAACTGGATCTGATTTTGCTTTTGGTCGCGATCTATGTCGGCCTTAAACCGACAAAAGCAAGACCCGGTTAAGCCAGAGTGGCGCAGCCGGGTCTTTTGTGATCAGTTGTCCGTTTCCAGATGCTCGTAGCTGCTCGCGGATACGTGGTCGAGCAAGAACGTTTTTGCATCGCGGTAGTAAAGATGCAGCTCGTGCATGGCGCGTGTGCAAGCGGTATAAAACAGCTTGCGTTCGCTTTCCCGGCTGTAGCTCTTGGCAGAAGCGTCGTATAGGATGACGGCATCGAACTCGACCCCTTTTGCCAAGTACGACGGGATGACGAGATTGCCTGTATCGTAGGACAAGGTAGAGGTGGTAATCAGACGAATCGGCAAAAGCGCAGCGAGACTCTGATGCGCTTTCTCGGCTTCCGCAGCTGTTTTCGTAATGACGGCAATCGTCTTGTGGCCGTTTGCCGACAGCTTTTTCACCCGCTCGACAATCTGCTGTGTAAGCTCGGCGTCGCTGTGTACCTTCGTCACGGTCGGCATCCGGCCATCCCGGTTGAAAGGCTCGATCTGCTCGCCGCCTGCGACCAGCTGCTTCGTGAACCGGACAATCGGCAAGGTAGAGCGGTAGCTTTTCGTCAGCACGAATGTTTCTGTCTCTTCTGGTTCAAAGAGCGAGGAGACTGTGCCGAAGCTTTCGTCGTGCGCAGCATGCGCGTAAATCGCCTGATTCCAGTCGCCGAGCACGGTCATTTTGGCGCGCGGAAACAAGTTTTTGATCAGCGCAAACTGAAACGCCGAGTAATCCTGGGCTTCGTCGAGAAATACATGGCGGACGAGATTGTTCGTCTGCTTGCCTTCCAGGCGCTCCTGCAAGTACAAATAAGGCGGAATGTCTTCCTGTGTCAGCTTGCCTTGATCCAAGCACTCCAGGGTCAGCGAACAGATCGCGGGCCATGCAGCTGAACTCAGGGACGGCTCATCCGACAGCAACTGGTCGAGCAGCGCCTGGTCGGCATACATTTGGCGATAAGTGGCCTGTATATCAATAAATTGCAGCGAAGCAATCGAGTCGCGAACCGGCTGAAAATGCTGTTTGACCACCCGCTTTGCCAGCAGCTCCTGCTCGCGGTCGAAGTCGTCGAAAGAATCGTCGCGAAACTGCTTTTTGCGGCGAAGCTGCTGATAGGCGGCTACATAAGCATCTTTATCGAGCAATTGCACCTCGTCCTCGACCCACGGTTTACTGCGCTCGCGCCGTTCCAGCTGTTTGACTTCCGCGAGCAAAGCTCGTGCCACCAGAGCCATCCGGTTCGGGATCGGCAGAGAGGTGTCATGGGAATAAAACAGCTCCTGTATGTGCGCGGCGGAAATAAGCGTGCCCTGGCGAAACGAAATCGGACGGAACACGATGCCTCCTCGCATGAGGCGATCCGCGTACTGATTCATCACGCGCAGGAAAGGCGCGGACGATTTGCAGCGAATCGCCGCAAGCCTTGCCTCGTAGCCAGGTTCGTCATGGGCGGTAAGCACGTACTCCATTTGCTCCAGCGAATTTTCCAGGGAAAAGGAATCGCCAAGCCGATGCTGGGCGTACTCTTGAAAAGTCGTTTGCTGCATGTTTTCCTCGCCCAGCTCGGGAAGAACCGTCGAGATGTAGCTGTTGAACAGCGAGTTGGGGGAAAACAGGACGATCTGCTCTGCGGTCAAAGTCTTGCGATAGCGGTAGAGCAAATAGGCGACCCGTTGCAGGGCGGCCGAAGTCTTGCCGCTGCCGGCTGCCCCGGAGACGATCAGCAAGCGGCTTTTTTCGTTGCGAATAATCCGGTTCTGGTCACGCTGGATCGTGGCGACGATGCTTTTCATTTGCGAATCGGCTTGCTTGCCCAACACTTCCTGAAGCAGCTCGTCGCCGATGGTCACGCCAGTATCGAACATGTGAAGCAGTTGTCCATCGCGGATGATATATTGCCGCTTGCACGTAATCTTTCCTGAGACGACCCCGCTTGGCGTGTCATAGTGAGCCGGGCCGGGGGAATAGTCGTAGTACAGGCTGGAGATCGGTGCCCGCCAGTCATAAATGAGAAAATGCTCGTCGTTTTTGTCCAGTAAAGAGGCGATTCCGAGATAAATGCGTTCTGAACCAGGCTCGGTTTCTTCGTGAAAATCAATCCGGCCAAAATAGGGAGAGTGCATCAATCGCTGCATGGTACGCAACTGATTCTGGGCATGACGCTGGCTGCGCTCCCGCTCCGACAATACTTCAGCTTGCTGCTTGATGCTGACGTACGTCTCGATCGCCTCGGTGGCATCCTCGAAGTTGACGGTCACATCGTCCCAAAAATGCTTGCGGATTCCGACGATATCTTCACTTACGACTTGTACCTGCTGTTCGAGGTCGGTGATCCGGTTGCTGATTTCAGTGATGACTGTCTCAACCCGTTGCTGTTCGTTTTGCCTTTCTTGATCAGTAGCGCTCATGGTACCGCTCCTTTTTCGTTCCCCTTTTTTGATCTGAAGGTTTGACAAGGATGTTGCAATGTGGTAAGATTATATTGGAGATAGAATGATAGTTGTTTTGAAAGTCACCTACAGACCAATTCCCATTGTAGCAGAGGGTCTATAGGTTTTCAACATGTAAAAAATAGTAGCCGATACGACGAAGACGGGGCGATGCCTGTGTCTTCGTTTTTTTGCTTTCAGGGGCAGTTATGGTTATGGAAAAGAGGGCGGGGAAAAAGCGAATGGCTTTTTCCCTCCTATAACGGGTGCTCCCACCAGTTCATGTAAACATAAAAAGCCGGTTGCTCGCCTGTATCCGGGACGCGAATCGTCAAGGCCATTCCCGGACCGATGAGCCACTGGCCGTTTGGTTGCTCGCCCGCTGTCGCCATCGGCGGGACGATGCGGATCGAGGCGAAGACTCCGTCTGGATTGCCGGGTGGATGGTCTGATCCGTACATGATCTGCCCTTGAGCTGCGGGACAGGCAGCAAGCTGGATGTAGCCGGACGTCACTTGCGCCGATGCTTTGGCTTTGGCGATGCCAGTTGCTTTGCCAAACCAGATGTGCGCTTCGAGAGGGCAAGCTTGCGGATTCGTGATCAGCCACTGGTTTACGTATAAAAGCACGCCAGAGCGAAGCGGATTGACCAGAGAAGCGAAGCCGTGCTCGCCGTCTTGAGCGACTATTTTTTCCGATTGCCCGAGGAAGTGCTTGCATGGATCGGAGATTGGCATGGTGTATGGGACGGGCATGTTGCGGTTCAGCGGTGCAGTGGGCGGAGGTGTGGGAAAGGGAAAGTAGCCCATCTGCATGTAAATATCAGGCAGGCCGTAATAGTAGGAGGAGTTGGTCATGTTCTTTTCTCCTTACCGATTCAGTAGTGCCAGCCCTACAGCATATGGCATTCGTCTATCCGGGGTGCGGCGCTGCTTCTTTTACAGAGAAAAACGCCCAAACAGCGAGCGTTGGGCGTACGATGACGTCTGAGGTATGGAGCGGTTACGATACGGCTTTCCAGGCGTGGAAGGCAAGCAGTGCCCAGCCAGCGAGAAACAGGACGCCGCCGATCGGGGTAATCGCCCCGAGCACTTTGATCCCGGTCATGGCCAATGTGTAGAGACTGCCGGAAAAGATCACAGTTCCGGCTGCGAAGCACCATCCCGCCCAGACAAGCCCGGAAGAGTCCGGATACCATTTGAGCAGCAAAGCGACGAGCACGAGTGCCAGAGCGTGAGTCGTCTGGTACGTCACTCCCGTATGAAAAATGCCAAGCGAATATTCATCCAGCTTTTCTTTCAGGGCGTGGGCACCGAATGCTCCAAGCGCAACCGAAAGAAAACCGCTGACACTGCCGAGCAGCAAAAACAGCTTCATGCGTCATTCACTCCTTCAGATGATCGAAATCAGGCACAAATATCCATTATTATTGTACCGCACAAGGATGAGCTATGCCCAATTGCAATTTGATGAACAGTGTGTTGGACGAACGTACAGACCGCTTGTCAGCCTCTGACATAGAGTGAAGTATTGCAGCGGTTTCATTTTTAGGCTGTTGCATAGGGAGGTGACGTGGACATGAACAAATGGCTTTCCTTGGCTGGCGGTCTGCTCGGCGGCTATGCTTTGTTGAACACCCCGTTGGACGGCACGTTTTTGAACGGGCTGAATCCAGTGGTGGACGGCATTGGCCTGATCGCTATGCTCGTCTTCTCCGGTGCTCTTATTTATTCGGGCGTGCGTGACTGGTTCCAAAAATAAGGACGACACGCAGGCGTGAACAAAGCGAAGGCGTCTCCTGGATGGGGGCGCTTTTTTATTGGGGGAACAAGTTCTTGCCAGCCTGGCGATTTAGAAGCATATTGATTCAAGCGTGGCAAAGCAAGTAAGCTAATTGCCTTATCTAACATCGCTGCGTGCATTACATATTTGTGATATAGGGCTAAAGAAATAGACATATTGGAAATTTTCAATTAAAATATTCTGGAAATGAGGATCGCCTGAATTATGTTCATTTGACCGAATTAGGAGGAGCAAAAAATGGCAACTCTTGAAGATGTAGTAAGCGTTTTGGTGGAAATACTAGGTGAGATCAAGGTTTTAAATGAGCGCGTGGATAAGATCGAGGACTATCTTATTGATATGACAGTTGCTGTTGAGTCGATTAAGAATATTACAGAAAGCATAGACGATAATGTCCATACTATAAAATTAGATGTTGATTCAATCGACAATACTGTTCAAAATATTGATATTTCCGTCGGCTAAAGGCATTAAAATCTTAGACCGATTGTGTATAGGGTTGTCCCGAAAGTCAGATGTCTGATTTTTGGGACAGCCCTTAATTATGCTTTTATCCACGTGTATTACTGGAAAAAGGTGGTAGCTGGGGATGAGAAGCAAGCAAAGAGCTTATTGGAATGGGCAAAGCCTAAGTTTCCAGAAAAATGGTTGGCTTGGCATTATCGCTCGCAGTACGAAGAGCTAATCAATTTTTCAAACTACGCATTTTATGACAAACGAGTTCAGATAGCACCTACAGTATCAACGGACAAGAAATCGAAGCCTATCGAATTTATACCTGTTAATGGGCATTGGTTGAACCGATCAAACAGACTGGAAGCCGAGCAGATCGTTGAAACAGTACCAATTCCTTATCGAAGAAGCCAAAAATCGAAAAAATGATGAAGAGAATGTCGGGCTTTTTGTGAAAAATATTGAAAATGTTCAGGGGGATGAACGAGATATTATCCTTTTTTCAGTTGGGTATGCCAAAGATATCGATGGAAAAATGGTAAGTCAATTCGGCCCATTGTCACGTGACGGTGGGGAAAATCGATTAAATGTGGCTATTACACGTGCAAAAAGGAAAGTGTATATTGTATGCTCATTTGAACCAAGTGGTTGGTCATGGGTAGAGACATATGCAAAAGGGGTAAGGCTGTTAAAAAGATATCTGGAATATGGAAAAGCCATCTCAGATAACGATAGATTACTTGCCCAGTCCATATTAAATGGCCTAGTTGATGGAACCAATGTTCAAGAAATGCACAATCAGTTGATTTTTGACAGTGGGTTTGAAGAGGAAGTATATAATGCTCTTCGGAATCGGGGATATGATGTTCATACGCAGATTGGCTTTTCAGGTTATCGAATAGATTTAGAGATTTTGGACCCGATTACGAAGGAGAAATACATTCTTGGTATTGAATGTGACGGGGCGATGTATCATTCCTCTAAGGTTGCGCGGGAAAGGGATATATACAGACAAAGATTTTTAGAAGAAAAGGGATGGGTTATTCATCGCATTTGGAGTCGAAATGGGTGGATTTCAAAGGAAAAAGAGATGGCTAAGATCGAGAGCGTACTTGAACAATTAATGAGCACAAAAATACAAAGAGTGTGAGATAGCATGACATATGAGGGCTTTTAAGTACCCAAGAATAAAGAATGACTAAACTCGATGAAGGCGTTTCCTCAAAAGGAGACGTTTTTTTGTTGTCAAAACACTTCCCTGCCACTCCAACCGTTTTTTCCAAGAACCGTGGCGTCTTTTCTCCACTTGCCCCATATACATAAAGTAGGCTTTGGCGAATGGAGGGGGAAAGGCAATGACAGGCGACGAGCGCAAAGAACTGGAGCGATCCATTGACGAGATCACGGAGATAGCCAAGGGGTTCAACCTTGATTTTTATCCGATGCGATACGAAATATGCCCGGCAGACATCATCTACACGTTTGGCGCGTACGGCATGCCGACCAGGTTCTCGCACTGGAGTTTTGGAAAGAGCTTTTACCGGATGAAACTGCAATACGACCTGAACCTGAGCAAAATTTACGAGCTTGTCATCAACTCCAACCCGTGCTATGCGTTTCTTCTGGACGGCAACTCGCTGATCCAAAACAAGCTGATCGTTGCCCATGTGCTGGCTCACTGCGACTTTTTTAAAAACAACATGCGCTTCTCCAATACGAACCGCGATATGGTCGAGAGCATGGCGGCGAGCGGCGAGCGGATTCGCCAGTACGAGATCGAGCACGGCAAGGAAGCGGTCGAGAACTTGCTGGATGCGAGCCTGGCGATACAGGAGCATATTGATCCGAGCTTGCTGCGTCCCAAGCTGAGATGGAAGCGGGAAGGGGAAGAGCCGCAGAAAAAAGCGAAGTATGAGCGGACATCGCCTTACGATGACCTGTGGGGACTGGATCGCAAAGAAAAAGTGGAGGCTGATCCCGCCAAGCAAGTGCGCAAATTCCCGCCGGCTCCGGAAAAAGACTTGCTGCTGTTCATCATGGAGTACAGCAATGTGCTGGACGATTGGCAACGCGATGTGCTGACGATCATCCGCGACGAGATGCTCTACTTCTGGCCGCAGATGGAGACGAAGATCATGAACGAAGGCTGGGCGACCTACTGGCATATGCGCATTCTGCGGGAGATGGAGCTGACGGAGGCGGAGACGATTGAATTTGCCAAGCTGCATTCCTCAGTCATCCAGCCGTCGACGACAAGCATTAACCCGTACCATCTCGGCTTGAAAATTTTTGAGGACATTGAAAGACGCTGGGACAATCCGACGCAGGAAGAGCAGGAGCGCTTTGGCCGCAAGCCGGGCGAAGGACGCGCCAAGCTGTTTGAGGTGCGCGAGCTGGAATCCGACATCAGCTTTATCCGCAACTTCCTGACAAAAGACTTGGTGAGCGACCTCGACCTGTACATGTTCGGCAAGCAGGGCAACGACTGGGTCGTAACGGAAAAACAGTGGGAGCAGGTGCGCGACGGTCTGGCCGGGACGCGGGTAAACGGCGGCTTCCCATATGTGCTGGTGCATGACGGCGACTATTTGCGCTCAGGAGAGCTATTGCTCAAGCACCACTTCGAGGGCTTGGAGCTGGACGTGAAGTACGTCGAGAAGACGCTGCCTTACGTTTACACCTTGTGGGGAAAAAATATCCACCTGGAGACAGTCGTGGAAGACCGGCAAGTCATGTTCACCTATGACGGCAAAAAGGTGCATCGCAGGTTTTTGTAAAAAAGGCAAGCCGTACGTCCGGGGATGATCCAGCCGGGGGTGCGGCTTTTCTGCTTGCTGCCAGCAGGATTTGGTCCGCCCGTTGTGGAAATTTTCGCAAAGCAAAAGCGATCTACCTACTTCCCGGGAGGTTCTCCACATGATAAAGCACGTAGCAGTAATCGGATCAGGTGTAATGGGGCATGGCATCGCCCAGCTATATGCGTTGGCGGGTTTCTCTGTTTCGCTTTACGATTTGCAGGAGGAACTATTGCACAAAGCAAAAGCGAGCGTGGAACAAAGTCTGGACTTGCTGGAAAAAGAGGGAGTCATTACGGAGCAGGACAAGTCCTCTGCACTGGAGCGGATTGTGCTGACTACCGATTTGCAGCAAGCAGTGGCTGAGGCTGATGTGATTACGGAAGCTGTGCCGGAAGTGATCGAGCTGAAATGGCAGCTGTTCGCCCAGTTGGAGCAGTTTGCCAAGCCGGAGGCGATTATCGCTTCCAATACGTCTACTTTCTCTATCGCGCGGCTGATCGAAAAGGCAAAGTTGCCGCACCGTTTTATCATCACTCACTTTTTCAATCCGGCGCAGCTCGTTCCGCTTGTCGAGATTGTGCGCCACGAACAAACGGCAGAGGAAGTTGTCACAGCGACAGTCAAGCTGATGGAACGAATCGGCAAAGCTCCCGTGCTGCTGAAAAAAGATGTGCCTGGCTTTATCGCCAACCGCCTGCAAACGGCGTTGATGAGAGAGGCGTTTCATTTGCTGGAGGAAGGCGTGGCGAGTGCGGAAGACATCGATACGGTAATGAAAGCAGGCATCGGCTTTCGCTGGGCGTTCGTCGGGCCGATCGAGACCGCTGATTTTGGCGGGCTGGATACGTGGCAGCGCGTCATGGACAATTTGGCGCCGGAACTGGATCAATCTATTACGGCTCCACAGATTATTAGCGAGCACGTGAACAAAGGCGAGCTGGGCACCAAATCAGGAGCAGGCATCTACTCGTACGAGCACGTCTCAGTCGCGGACAGGCTGCACGCAAGAGACGAGCAGTTCATCCGGCTGACCAAGCTGAAAAACGAGCGATAAACAATAGGGCAAAAGCAATCAGGAAAAAAGTCGGGGGATATCCCGGCTTTTTTTCTAGCCTTTTTTTCGCCCGGAAACGCATGCTGCTGCCCTTTTACAGGCAATCCCGGGTATCAAAGCCGACAAACTTTATCGTCTTTTTACTAAAAAAGCATTAGGCAGTTACCGATATTAGTCATTAGGACTTATAACGATTGTCCTTTTTTATCCAAATTCAACAAGGAAAGAAGATGAACAGACTTGAACGTAAGACAGCTAGAATGGATCAAAAGCTTCAAAACCAAGTTGATTGTGACGTTTCTGTTGATCCTGATTATCCCTTCCCTCGTGGTTGGAGCCTTGTCTTTCCAGGAGGCCAAGCAGGAAATTGAGAAGCAGATCATGACAAGCGCGAATGAAAATGTTTCTCTCGTAAATTCGATCATCTCCAATACGTTTGAGCCGAAAATGAAAGACGCTGACTACTTGGCGAAAGTGATCAACAAGAGCATGTATGCAGCAAAAGACAACTCGGAGGCTGTGAAATTCCTCGATATTTACATGGGGATGAACCCGGAAGTAGCGAGTATCAGTTTAGGGACGGAAGACGGGAGTTACATGCGCTCGCCCAGACAGGAAGTGAAGGCAGACTTTGACCCGCGTACCCGCGACTGGTACAAAATCGCGATGGCGAGCAAAGGCAAGGCGATTATTACCGCGCCGTACATTTCCGCCGTTACGGGTGAAGTCATCGTAACGATTGCCAAAGCGACGGATGACGGCTCTGGAGTCATCGGCATTACGCTCGGCATTGAGCAAATCAAAAAAGTGGCCAGCAGCGTGAATATCGGCACGAACGGTTACGTGATGGTGTTGGATGGAACCAAGAAGTACGTTGTGCACCCGGAAGAGACTGCGGGAGAGGAAGCAAAAGAAGCTTTCTATGACAACTTGTACCAGGCGGAGACGGGCCAGTTCTCGTATTCGTTTCAGGATCAGCCAAAAGAAATGTACTTTATGACCAATCCGACTACGGGCTGGAAAGTAGCTGGTTCGATGCTCCGCTCGGAAGTGGATGAGGCTGCCCGCCCGATCTATACGCATACGCTTTGGACGATTGCGGTTTGCTTGATCGTGGGCGGGATGATCATTTTCGTGATTTTGCGTTCGATTATTGCAAGCATTCGCGAGGTGAAAGAGCATGCGGTCCGGGTCAGCCAAGGCATTTTGACCGATTCCATCGAAGTGCGCACGAGCGATGAGCTTGGCGAGCTTGGCCGCGCGTTCAACATGATGCAGGAGCATTTGCGCACGCTCATTTCCGATGTGGAAGCGCGAGCCGAGCAAGTTGCCGCTTCGTCCGAGCAGTTGACGGCAAGTGCCCAGCAGACAAGCATTGCTACGGAGCAAGTGACGAATGCGGTTCTGGAAGTGGCAGGAGGGGCGGAAAAGCAGACCGCAGTCACGGAGCGCAATGTGCACTCTCTCCAAGAGGTGTCGGAAGGAATCGTCCAAATCACGCAAAGTGTCCAGGTTCTCGCGGATATCGCTACGAAAACGACGGAGCAGGCGGATGAAGGCGGAAGCTCGGTGCAGCAAGTCGTAGGGCAAATGAACTCGATTCATGCTTCCGTGGAGAAATCCGATCAAATGATAAAATCGCTGTACGACCGTTCCAAAGAAATCGGCTCGATCTCGGAAGTCATCAGCGGCATCTCCCAGCAGACCAATTTGCTGGCGCTCAATGCCGCGATCGAAGCAGCCCGCGCTGGCGAACACGGAAAAGGCTTCGCCGTCGTCGCGACCGAAGTGCGCTTGCTGGCAGAGCAATCCCAGGAGTCAGCCAAGCAAATCGTCGAATTGATCGCAGAAATTCAAAAAGAGACGAGAGCCTCGGTCGATAACATGGAGAAAGTCAGACAGGATGTGGCTGAAGGCTTGGCTCTCTCTACGGAAACGATCCACAAGTTTGAGGAAATCGTCCAGAGTACCCGCCAAACGAATCCGCTCATCGACGAAGTATCAGCCATTGCGGGACAAATCGCAAACGCGGTGCATGAAGTGACGACAGCTGCGAACGATCTGGCGCAGATTGCGAGAGGCAATGCCGAAACTGCCGAGGAAGTAGCGGCTTCCTCCGAAGAACAGCTCGCCTCCATGGAGGAAATTTCCTCGTCGGCGCAAGCGCTGTCGGTGTTGTCCGAGGAATTGAAAGTGTTGATTAACAAGTTTACGTATGAGTAAAGGCAAAATTTCCAGGTAGGGAGATAGAAGCTCAAAATATACGAAAAGAAACAGGCCCTTTTTAAAAGCTGCCTGTTTCTTTTTGTGTATGGTTCGAAAAATGACAGCTCAAAACTAATAAACAAAATACAACAACAAAAAGATAGAAATGGATACGACCAGGCCACCTATCGCAGTTGTGTAAGAAGCAGTGCGTTTAGTAGAAAGCTGAGCAAGATAAAAAAATATTGAACCGCAAATCGTAATTACAAATGTAATCATTTTGAACGGCAATAAAAACGAAAGAACGATGGAATACGCCAATCCAAGTAGTGCGAATAAAACGATATTAAGCAATACGTTGTGTGACTTTTTTCTTGATAAATTCAAATATAGTGCCAATCCAAAAAGTGCTCCGACAAAATTTAATACAATAATGTAGCCTTGAAGTATATAGTATGTACCGCTATCATCTACTGGTACTACTCCTTCTCTACTTACTACATAAAAATAAAGTAGAATACTTGCAACGAATAATGAACAGCCTGCACCTCTAAAATAGGCTAACATTAATGTACCTCCTTGATATTACCAGCTGTAAAATTATGGTATCATCTTGTAGTTATTATGAGAATACCCCTTTTTACCTAAATGGAAAGCCCTCCTTTAGCGTATCGTGAGTAGGAAAAACGATTTTTAACCGCAGTGCATTTGATTTGGCGCAGATCGCGAGAAGAAATGCCGAGGAATTGAAATTGTTAATCAACAAGTTTACATACGAATAAAGCCAACCCCCCCTGCTCGCCTAAACGCACAGGGGGGCTGTTTTGGTGACATTTACAAATCGCGTGCGACGTGGGGTTTGCTATAATGACTGGTGCCCCCACCGCCAACGAGGACTCTGCCGCCTTTGCCGAAAATCAGCAGTTTTCTGGAACCGTCCGCCAACAGGACGATGATTTTGGCCTGGTTAGCTGTTGCCGTATAAACGACGTATCCGCTTCTGGACACGAATGTGCGCCAGTTTCTGTCAAATTCCGAGCGCAGAACGCGAGTGGAGTACACTTGGTTTTCTACGCGTGTTGCCGTTTTTTTCATCTTGATGAACACCTCCTGTCCCTTTTACTTTATTCACAAGCGAACAATTGGTTTGGACAAGTGTTGGTAGACGTCGCCTATTTTCGTTGCAAACCAGCACCAGGCGTACTATGATAACAACAAGGATGGCAGTCGCAGACGGTACCAAAGCGAACGGGCCGCCACAAAGGAGTGAGTGAAAATGGCAAAAAGCAGCGCGCGCAAGCATCGGGAAAAATTGGCGCGGGAAGGCAAGCGCAACCCGGAGTTGAACAGGAGCATTTTCGTGTTTGCTGACATGAGACAGCGAGCGACGAAGACAAAAGCGGAGAAACTGAATCAGCACAAGCACAAGAGATCGTTGTCCTATCAAAGTGATGACGGTCTTTTTTATTGCCGTTTTTCTGCCCTCCGCATTTTGTGGTAGCATGTAGCCAAGAGTCAAAAGCGAAGAGGTGAAGTCATGGAAAACTCTCCTTTTACCGTCGAGCGGCTGTTGCAATTGCCTGTGTTTCGCGGATCGGAAATCATGGCCGGACACGCAGGAATCGCCAAAGAAATTTATTACATAAGCTCCGTGGAAATGCCTGATTTGACAGGCTTTTTGCGGCCGAACGAACTGATTATTACGACAGGTTACGCGTTTCGGCATGAGCCGATGCTGCTCTGCCGCTTGCTGGATGAAATGCATCGGATTGGCAGTTCGGCTATCGGCATCAAGACGAGGAGAGTCATTCAGGAAGTGCCTGCGGAGGCGTTGTACAAAAGCAATTTGTACGGTATCCCGCTGTTTGATATCCCGCTGGAAAATTCGTTTATCGACATGACGCATGCCGTGATTGACCAGGTGCTTCAGCGCCAGGCGTTTTTGTTGCGCGAGGTGCGGGAAGTGAACCAGCAGTTTACCAATCTCGTCCTGAATCGGCGGACGACCGAGCTTGTCGTATTGATCGGGAACATGCTCGCTTGCGAGGCGGCTGTGCTGAAAGAGGACGGGGAAATCGAGAGTGCTACGTCGCAGTTTGATGTTAGGCAGATTCAACAAAAGCGGCCGATCCAGGTGGGCAGCAGGGTGATGGGCTATCTTGCCATTTCGCGCGAACTGAAAGAACAGGAACGCTTCGAACAAATGTGCCTGGATCATGCGGTGACCGTGTTGGCGATTGACTTTACGATCCGCCAGTCACAGCAGTTGCAACGGGAACGAGAGCAGGAGTCGTTTTTGGTCGAGCTGTTTTCCGGTTCTGCCCACCAGGAAGACTTGCTGCGCTACCGGGCCAAGCAACTGGGAATCTCGCTCAGGCAATATCATTACGTAATCGTCATGCGTGTGCAAAGCAAGGTTGAGATGGCGCAAAAGGAACGGGATGAACAGCTTGCGCAGGTGTACCATCTGCTGTTGCAAAAGCTGAACAAGCCAGGGGTGCATGCACGCAAAGGAGTCGTCATCAACGATTCGCTGCTCGTGCTCTGTTCATCGGCTTTTGCCGAAGCGGACAAGCAAAAAGCGGAAGCGGAAGCACTCATGAGGGAGCTGGCGCTTCTGCAAGAGGAGTTTTCGGCCCAGTGGCAGCTTGCTGTAGGAATCGGGGGAGCGCGCGAGCATTTGGCAGACGTTCCGGCTAGTTCGCGCGAAGCGTACAAAGCGATTGCTGTCGGAGCCAAGACGCGACCGAAACAGGAAATGGTGCATTATCACGAGATTCTCGTCGAAGACTTGCTGCTGGACAACACAGGTCATCCGGTGCTGGCGGCGCTCACCTCCATGCTGATCGAGCCGCTCGTCCGCTACGACGAAGAGTACGGGACAGAGTTGCTGGCGACATTGGGCGCTTTTCTTCAATCGGGGGGAAATACAAAGCGGGTCGCAGAGGAAATGTTCATTCATCGCAACTCGGTCTTGTATCGGCTGGAGCGAATTGGCGAGATTCTGCAAACCGATTTGAATGATCCCGAGGTGCGGTTTCGTTTGGATGTCGCCATGCGAGTCTGGAAAACGCAGGGAGTCGACATTCATTCGTTCGAATAACGACAGGCCGTTTGTGATCGTGCCCAAAAAAGGGTGCGAACTTTTGGGACGCTTCCCATAGGGGAAAGCGTCTTTTTTTTGTTAAAGTGGAAAAACACAGAATAGAAAGAAACGTGGCGCAAAAGGGGGGAAAGCAACAAAGCTTTTGGCCAGCGAACGTGGAGGCGCTTTCATGGCAAAAGGCGAAGCGGATTGGCAATACTAGCCAACAAATAAGTTGGATTGCAAAAAGGCTATTTTCCATTTTTTCTTTTCATCATGATTCATTCAACAAAGGAGGCGCTACTTATGCAAAAAGACAAGACACCACGAGAAAAACATCCCTCCGCATTTGAGCCAATGACGCTTATTCTCAATATCGCCTTGTCCGTATTCGGGGCGATGATCGGGATGCAACTGATTACTTCACTCGGGGTCACACCGAGCACATCGATTATCGGGGCGATTGCCGCGATGCTGATTGCGCGCATTCCGATGGAGATTTTCTCCAAATACCGCTCGACTCATCGGCAAAATCTGGTGCAAACGTCGATCTCCTCTGCGACGTTCGGGGCTGCCAACAGTTTGTTGATTCCGATCGGGATTCCGTTTGCGATGAACATGCCGGAGCTGATTATTCCGATGCTGATCGGGGCTGGACTGGCGATGTTTGTGGACACGGCCCTGTTGTACAAGCTGTTTGATTCGAAAATTTTTCCCGCTTCCGGGACATGGGCACCTGGCGTAGCAACGGCCGAGGCGATTATCGCCGGAGACAAAGGCGGCAAGCGCGGCGTGTTGCTGGGAGTCGGTACAGGCGCTGGATTGTTAGGCTCGTACCTCGGCATTTCGATGTCGGCGTTCGGGGTGGCGTTCATCGGGAACATCTGGGCGCTCACGATGTTCGGAATCGGTCTTTTGCTGCGGCAATATTCCGTTCCGTTGTTCAATCAAGACTTGAACGCGCTGTACATTCCGCATGGCTTCATGATCGGGGCCGGGATCGTCGCGCTGTTCCAGGTAGCTTTTATCATTTTGAAAAAGAAAAAGCCTGCTGCGGCCACCGCAGGAAACGCGAACAATCCCGAGGACAGCTACACCCAAAATGAAAAGACGACATCCCGCATCTTGGGGCTTGGCTTCGTCGCATATCTCGTCGTAGCGCTGATTGTTGCGCTTGCAGGCGGATTGATGACGGACATGTCGTTTGGCATGCTGATCGGCTTTCTGTTGTTCGCCGCTTTTGCTGCCTATGTTCACGAGCTGATTGTGGGGATTGCGGCGATGCATTCCGGCTGGTTCCCCGCGTTTGCGATTGCACTGATCACGCTGATTATCGGGATGATGATTGGCTTCCCGCCTGTCGCGCTCGCTCTTCTGGTCGGCTTTAGCGCAGCGACCGGGCCTGCTTTTGCCGACATGGGCTACGATTTGAAAACCGGCTACATTTTGCGCGGCCAGGGCGCAGACGCGGCTCTGGAGGTAGACGGTCGCAAGCAACAGTACATTACCGGATTGATTGCCTTCGGGGTTGCGCTCATTACCGTTGCTTTTTCCTATCAAAGCTTTTTCTCGCAAGGCTTGATTCCGCCAGTAGACAAAGTTTACGCCAGTACAATCGCAGCAGGCACTTCCCCGGAAGTGGCCAAGCAGTTGTTCCTGTGGGCGATTCCGGGTGCGCTCCTGCAATTGATTGGCGGCTCCAACCGTCAGCTCGGCGTCATGTTTGCCACAGGTTTGCTGATTCTCAACCCGAATGCGGGCTGGGCCGTACTGGCGGGAATTTTGATCCGCTTTGTCGTCCTGAAAGTGAAGGGCAAACAGGCGGAAAGCACACTGAGCATTCTCGCAGCAGGTTTTATCGCAGGTGACGCGCTCTACAGTTTCTGTAACTCCCTGATCAAATTCGCGAAAAAATAAAGCAACTGGAGGAGAAACGAAATGGCGAAAATCATACTGGATCAAGCAATGATGGAAGCGGCCGTCTACGGCGGAGCAGTCCTTGGCGGCGGCGGGGGCGGCTGGATCGAGGATGGCATGGAGACAGGACGTCTCGCCCTTGAAGTCGGCTCTCCTGTCCTGGTGACAGCAGATGAAATGAATGACGATGACTTGTTGGCAACCGTTGCGCTGGTCGGAGCGCCTGCTGCGGAAAATCAGTACGTCAAGCCGATGCACTACGTACGCGCTCTGCAACTGCTGGAAAAGACGATCGGACAACCGATCAAAGGAATCATCACCAATGAAAATGGCGCCGGAACGACCGTAAACGGCTGGTTCCAGGCCGCAGTGACGGGATTGCCCGTAATCGACCTGCCTTGCAACGGCCGTGCCCATCCGACTGGTTCGATGGGAGCGATGAATCTGCATGAGGTAGAGGGCTACATTTCCCATCAGGCGGCAGTCGGCGGCAAGGATGAGCTTTACCATGAAGTATGTGTGAGCGGACAGTTGCAGCAGGCGGCAGGTCTGGTGCGCAAAGTGTCGGTCGAGACGGGCGGTCTGGTAGTCGTGGCCCGCAATCCGATCAGCGTAGGCTATGCCCGCGAGCATGGAGCGCCAGGAGCGATCAGCCAAGCGATTGAAGTGGGGCAGGCACTGCTCGGGGCAAAAGGCGAGGCTGCGATCGAAGCTGTGTGCCGAAAATTGGGCGGGCGCATTGTGACGGCAGGCTCCGTAGATGAATGCGAATTGACGACAGCGGGCGGTTTTGACGTCGGGCGCGTAGTGATTAGCGGGCACGAGATGACTTTCTGGAACGAGTACATGACATTGGAGCACAAAGGAGAGCGGCTCGGCACGTTCCCGGACCTGATCATGACACTCGACGCCAATACAGCGAAGCCGATTGTTTCGGCGGAAATCGAAAAAGGACAGCAAATTGCCGTCATTCACGTCCCGAAAGAGAACTTGCTTCTCAGCGCGACGATGCGAAACAAACAACTGCTTGCCGCTGTGGAAGGTGCCGTGGGCAAACAAATCCTGCCTTATCTTTTCGGCTAGAAACGATTGATTCCACATCACATCACGAGACAACATCTATGTTCGGATCTAGGAGGAGCAACCATGTCTTTGAAGCAAACGATGACTGTTTTTGAAACGATGGACAGCGCCTATGTGAATGGCGAAACGATCAAGGAGCTGTTTACCGCCTACCCCGGCGTTTCGGTTACCGTGCAAACGGTCGCAGGAGCAGAAGGCAGCACCGATTTCGTAAAAATCGTCGTACCGGGGAAAAACGGCAAGTCCACTGGCGGCAGCGCGCGAACATTCGGGATTATCGGCCGACTTGGCGGAATCGGAGCGCGTCCGAGCCGGATCGGGATGGTATCTGATGCCGACGGCGCTGTAGCTGCAATCGCTTGCGCCTTGAAGCTTGCCGAGATGCAAAAAAATGGCGACGTTCTCGATGGCGATGTGATCATCAGCACGCACATATGCCCGAATGCGCCGACACAGCCGCATGAGCCGGTCGATTTCATGGGATCGCCTGTCGATATTTTGACGATGAATCGCTATGAAGTCATCGACGAGATGGAAGCGATTCTCTCGATTGACACGACAAAAGGCAACCGCATCGTGAACCATAAAGGAATCGCTATCTCGCCAACTGTCAAGGAAGGCTACATTTTGCGCATCAGCGAAGATTTGTTGCGGATCATGGAAATGACGACAGGGCAGCTGCCTGTGACGTTCCCGATTACGCAGCAAGACATCACGCCGTACGGCAACGATCTTTTTCACATCAACAGCATTTTGCAACCCGCTGTCGCCACCGATGCTCCGGTAGTCGGAGTAGCGATTACGGCCCAGACGGCTGTTCCCGGATGCGGCACAGGCGCAAGTCATGAGACGGATATTGCGCTCGCGGTCAAGTTTGCGGTTGAAGTGGCGAAAGAATACACGAACGGCACAACCAGCTTTTACGACGAACAAGAATTTGCTCATATCAATCGCCGCTACGGCTCCATGAAAATTTTTCAAACGATGGGCGTGGAAGCGCACAACTAAACAAGCGAACGGGGAGAGCTGGATTCTCCCCGTTTTTTTACAAACAAGCGATGTGGAAAAAGGAGGCAAGCAGCCGATGAGAAAAGTAGGAATGATTACGATTGGACAAGCACCGCGGCAAGACATTGCGCCGATTGTAGAAAAGCATTTGGCGGGCCGGGCGGAGCTGGTCCAGGCCGGGGTGCTGGATCAGATGACGAAAGCGGAGATTGCAAGCAAGCTGGCTCCGACTGCGGGCGATTACGTGTTGACTTCGCGCCTGACAAGCGGCGAGTCTGTCGTCTTGTCCAGGGAACGGATTCAGCCGATTTTGCAGCAAAAAATAGCGGACATGGAGCGGTCAGGAATCCGCAACATTTTGCTTTTGTGCACGGGAGTCTTTCCCGGACTGCGCGCAGAGCAGGCTTTTTTGCTGGAACCGGATCGGATCATTCCGCCCATGGCAGCAATTATGGCAAAAGGCCGCAGACTCGGGGTGCTTGTGCCTTTGGCCGAGCAGGTGGAAGCGCTGCGGGAAAAATACGCGCCGCATGGCTTGGAGCCAATATTTGCCGTCGTCTCCCCGTTCGCGCTGGACCGGGCGGCATACCAGGCGGCAATCGAACCGCTCAAAGACAAGGTCGATGTCCTGCTCATGGATTGCATGGGGTATACGGAGGAAGCGAGAGAGCTTGTGAGCGAACTGACCGGATTGCCTGTTGTATTGTCCAGCGCTTTTATGGCGAAGCTGATAGCGGAGTGGTGCAGTTAGGCTCGCCGCGCGGTCATGCTTTTTGCGCATGTTATGGTTGTTGAAAGCATGGGGATTGCTTATGCTAGAAGGGCAACTATATATAGAAGAAACGAGGCATTTGTTTATGAATGACCGTTTGGCGAATGCGGCCAGTTCCGATGTTCATCCCGATTGTGCGAGAGCAATTCGGCAACTGCTTCAGATGAAAGAACCGAAGCGAGAAGATTTTCTGGCCTTGCGCACTTACGGCAATGACCGTTATTCGGCAATGGGCTGGGAAGAGCTTCAGTCCTACATAAATGAAAAGACGGTCATTATCGTCGAGCAGTTTGAGAATGAGCAAAATATCATATCGGCTTTGCGTTGGGTAGCGCGGGGCTTGCCTGTCTGGCATGCGATCCGCAAAGTAAAGGCCGACTACTCCGTATACGGCTACAAGGGACAGGGCAACAACTAATGCAATCGCGTTAGATGAATCCCTCAGCCAGCCGCAATCGAACGAAAACAGAGTCTGTCGCGATGGGCAGACTTTTTCTGTGCCTGAACCTGAACTGTTTCCAGCTAAAAAGTGCAGGCAAAAGCGAAAAAAATACTGCAGATGAAAACGAAAAGGTCTATTATTGTCACTATCATCGCCTACGGAGGGAGCCATCATGACAGAATTGTTACTTAGCTTACTACAAATCATCATCGTCAATCTGGTCTTGAGTGGGGACAATGCCGTCGTTATTGCGCTGGCTTGTCGTAACTTGCGTCCAGAAGTGCAAAAGAAAGCTGTTTTCTGGGGCGGATTCGGGGCAATCGGACTGAGAATCATCCTGACTTTCATTGCCATTTGGCTGCTGCAAATCCCGTTTGTCCAAGTTTTGGGCGGACTGCTTTTGATCGTGATCGCGGTCAAACTGCTCAAAGGCGAGGAAGAGGATGCCCGCATTGATAGCGGTTCGAACATGATGGAGGCTTTGAAAACGATTATTTTTGCCGATTTGATCATGAGCCTGGACAACGTCATCGCCGTTGCAGGTGCGGCAAATGGCAACATGCTGCTGGTCGTCATCGGGCTTGCGGTCAGCATTCCTTTGATTGTGTGGGGCAGCCAGCTTTTGATGAAGCTGATGAATCGGTTTCCGATCATCGTCCTGCTGGGAGCGGCATTGCTTGGGTACACAGCAGGCGAGATGATCGTCGGCGACAAGGTAGTCGGAGCTTTTCTGGAACAACTGTTGCCTGCTTTGCATGTCATTTTGCCGGTCGCTTTGGCGCTCGTGGTCATTGCTGTGGGCACGTACCTGAAGCGCAAGGGTGAAAAGTCAGAGGAAGGCAGCGCCGCGCAAGATCACGCGGAGACATTGTAGCCATGGAATACCGCGACTGGTCGATTTTGCGAACGCTGTATCAGGAACAAAACATTACCAAAACGGCGAAAAGCCTGTACTTGTCCCAACCTGCTTTAACCAAGCGTCTGCGGCAAATCGAAAAAGAATTTGGCGTGCAAATCGTGCAGCGCGGCAGAAGGGGCGTTCACTTTACACCGGAGGGCGAGTATTTGGCGAACTGTGCAGACGAAATGCTCGTCCGACTGCGCAAGATCAAGGAACATGTGGCGAATATGGGAGAAGAGGTTAGCGGCACTTTGCGCCTGGGCGTCTCCAACTACTTTGCCCGCTACAAGCTGCCAGGGCTTTTGAAGCTGTTCAAGCAAAAGTATCCGCTGGTGGAATTTAAGGTGGAGACAGGCTGGAGCAAAGACGTGTACCAGGCCGTTTACAACCAGGATGTGCACCTTGGCTTCGTGCGCGGTGATTACAATTGGCCGGGGGGCAAGCAGCTTTTGTTTGAGGAAAGCGTGTGCATTGTCTCGCAAACTCCGCTCGATTTAAAAAGCCTTCCTGACTTGCCGCGAATTGATTACGAGACTGATCCGCTTTTGCAGACATTGGTGGATAGCTGGTGGACACAAAATTACTCCTCGCCGCCGAGAATCGACATGGAAGTAGACAAGGCTGACACGTGCGGCGAGATGGTCGCGAGCGGGCTTGGCTACGCCATTTTGCCCCGTCTGGTGGCAGAGGGCAAGGAAGGGCTGCATCTGATCGAGCTTCTGGATGCGGCAAACCAGCCGATCAGGCGAAGCACATGGATGTTTTACCATGAGGAATCCATGGAGCTGCAAAATGTAAAAGCGTTCGTCCGCTTTATGCAACAGATGGATTTTCCTCATTCCTATTAACGCGTTCGTCGCTGCCCGAGCAAGGAGTGCAAGCTCCACGCGGGCAGCTTTTTCTTTTGTGCCATTCGCGAAACGAATCGATCGCGATAACGATTCGGTATTTTTCAGCTGTTTTCTTCTGGCGTACACTGGAACTGTACAAAAGATCGCAACGCCAGACAGGGAGAGAAGGAATCAGCATGAACTTGCTTCGAATAGGGCTTGCACTGTCGCTCGGAGCGGCTGGAGGCTGGCTGTTTGCTCTCGTTCACAGCCCGCTTCCATGGATGATCGGTTCGCTCGTCGCCACCGTCGCTGCTACGATGTTGGGCAGCAAAAACTTGTGGATTCCCGGTTGGTTCCGTCAGGCGGGACTGATCGTGATCGGCATATCGCTTGGCCTGCGCATGACGCCGAGTATTTGGCAGACCATGACAGATCATATCGGTTTGATGCTGATCGCCACCTTGTTCACCGTGTTGCTCAGCCTGTTCAACGCGTGGCTTTTTTACAAAATCGGCAAGGTGGATCGAATTACTGCTATCTTCAGCAACATACCGGGCGGGCTGTCGGAAATGGTGTCGATTGGACAGTCCATCGGCGGCAATCAGCAGATCATCTCCATTTTTCATTCGATCCGCGCCGTCATGATTGTGCTGTGCATCCCCTTTTTGATTTCCTGGATATCCGGGAACCACAGCTCGACTACGGGGGTGTTGGCGAGCGGCCAGCAGCTGGCATGGCTCCCGACTGTGCTTCTGGTCATCGCCAGTTCGCTTGCTGCCTTGCTCGCAGCGCGCTGTCGCGTGCCAGCGCCATACCTTCTCGGGCCATTGCTGATTGCCGCGATTGTGTCGCTGAACAACCCGTCGGGCAATGCAAATCCGCTGCTGGCGGGAGAGCTGGTCAAGGCGGCGCAAGTGATGATCGGGGTGAGTATCGGCCTTGGCTTTCGCAAAGAGGAAGTCCGGCAGCAAAAACGCTTCTTTCTATTCGCCGTCATGCATGCTCTGCTGCTGTTCGCGATCGTAACAGCGATGGCTGCCGGCATGACTTATTTGGCTGACATGGAGCTTGCGACAGGCATCCTGGCGACTGCGCCCGGCGGAATCGCGGAAATGAGCCTGACTGCGATGACGATCGGAGCCGATCCGTTGCTTGTGACCGCCTTCCAGTTGTTCCGCGTCCTGTTTGTCCTGACGTTGTTCTCTGTTGGCGGGCGCAGTTGGGGCAAAAGGCACAGGAATGAGGCGGCTGCCACTTTGGAAAAGACAGCTTGATTGGTTGATGGGCAAGGCAAAAGGGAACAAAAGAGTCTGCCGTTTTTCGCAAAAGCGAGGCGGCAGGCTTTTTTTGTCCGCTTTTTCCCTGTTTCACAATTAAGACACAAAGGAAAAATGTAACAACATAGACCGCAAGAGGTTTGCGAAAAAACTTTTGACAAATTTTCAATCAAAATTTGAACAAAACATGAACAAAAAGTGAATTTTGTGTTACAATAAGTTCAACAAAGAAAACGAGCAAAGACGAAAATCCAAAACGACAGGGGTTTTAAATCATGAATACAGATAAAAGAGCCGCAGATGTGCTGAGATGGATTGCCTGGACCGCAATTGCAATTGGTGGCCTGCTGATGGCGTTTACTGCAAGCGATTTCAGAGCAGAGAACTTCCCGTTGATGGTATCGATTGGTTTCTTGATTGCAGGAATGAACATTTTCATTATGAGCACCGTTTTCCGCCTGTTGAATCTGCGTAAGCAAGAAGTGTAAAGAGCGATGACAAATTCATAGACAAAACCTCTCATGAAGCTTCCTTTTTAAAATGAGAGGTTTTTTTCTGTGAAAAATGTCTCGACGTTTTTCATGAAATGAGATGTGACCGCTTGCGGTCAACAAAACGGTCATGACCGTTTGTTTGCCTTGATCCAGCCCCTTCTTCTGGCGATGTCCAAAGGAAGGGGCTGTTTATTTTAAATGAAACAACGCAAAGGCGGCAAAACGGCTGGATATCGCGACCAATTTTGGATGGAGATGTGCATCGCAGGGGATTGTTAACAAGAATTTGATCAACTCGTGACTGGTTCGTGAACACTTTGTCACAGAAAAGCTACGAATTATTGAACGTCCGAAAAAAGAAGTACAAAAGTTCTCCGTCTCTGATAGTATGTATATGCGGTTAGTTGATATGTTCACTTACGTTAAAATTCTCTGCTGAGTCCTGCTCGAAGATGGATTCCATCCTCTGTCGTGAAAGACTCGGAGGGGAAGCGGACGCGAATAGCGGACACATCATCAGTTAGAGGCTTGTTGTTTTGTGAAAGAGGAGGGATTAGGAGAATGAGTGGAGGAAAAATGCTGAGGCAAATCCACTTTTGGATCTTGGCAGCGTTAACCACCGTCCTGCTTTCAGGCTGTGGTAGTGAGTATCTTGTCTTGAATCCGAAAGGGCCTGTAGCAGAGACGCAGTACAATCTCATTATTATTTCCACGATATTGTGCGCCGTCATCATCGTTCCGGTTCTTGCGCTTACCGCTTTTATCGTGTATCGATATCGGGATAAACCGGATAACAAGGCGCCTTACAAACCTGAGTGGGCACATAACTCGGTCCTTGAAGCAATCTGGTGGGGCATTCCGGTAGTCATCATTGCGATCTTGGGTTACTTTACCGTTCGCGATACGTATGTGCTGAAGGAATCTCCGAATAAAGAAGTAGCACCGATGACCGTTCAGGTTACCGCATTGGATTGGAAATGGATGTTCACTTATCCAGAACAAAACATTGCGACGGTCAACTACCTGGAAATTCCGGTTGGTGTACCTGTTCATTTCCAAATTTCCGCAGAAGCTCCGATGAACTCTTTCTGGGTGCCATCGTTGGGCGGTCAGGTTTACGCGATGGCAGGTATGGCGACTGAGCTGTATTTGCAAGCAGATGAACCAGGCGAATTTGCTGGATTCAGTTCCAACTTCTCTGGTGAAAAATTTGCGCACATGCAGTTTAAAGTAGTAGCGAAACCGCAAGAAGAGTTCAATAAATGGGTCAGTGAAGTAAAAGGCACTTCCCCTGCTATGACAAAAGAAGATTACAACGAGCTGAAAAAACCAGGATTGGCTGAGGAAAAACTGTACTCTGCATTCCCGGAAGGCTTGTTTGAAGAGATTGTTCAAAAATACGGTCATGGCCATGATATGGACCATGTAATGCAAAAGCAGCCTGCTCCGACAGGCGATAAGTCAAAAGAAACCTCGCAATTGCCACCAACTGACATGAGCAACATGCCTGGAATGGATCATTCCAGCATGAAACATTAGGAGAGGGAGGAGGAATACCACGTGTGGGAGGACATTAAGGATTTTGCATCCACGTTCTTTGTAACTGGTGACCCACTGATTTACGGTGCGGACGTATCGATTGTTTTGACAATGCTCGCGATCGTGTTTGTCCTGACCAAATATAAAAAATGGGGTTGGCTCTGGCGCGAGTGGCTGACTACCGTTGACCATAAACGTATCGGGATCATGTACCTGATTGCATCGCTCCTCATGCTGTTCCGCGGTGGGGTTGACGCCCTGCTGATGCGTTTGCAGCTGGCATTCCCGAATTTGGAATTCCTGCATGCCGATCACTATAACGCGATCTTTACGACTCACGGTACGATCATGATTTTGTTCATGGCGATGCCGATGATGTTTGGTTTGTTCAACATGGTTGTTCCGCTGCAAATCGGTGCGCGCGACGTTGCGTATCCGTTCCTGAACGCGCTCAGCTTCTGGCTGTTCTTCCTTGGCGCGATGCTGTTCAACCTGTCGTTCGTTATCGGGGGCTCCCCGGACGCTGGTTGGTTGTCTTATCCGCCATTGTCACAAAATGATTTCAGTCCGGGACCTGGTCAAAACTTCTGGATCTGGGGTATTCAAATTTCCGGTATCGGTAGTTTGGCAACAGGTATCAACTTTATCGTTACGATTCTCAAAATGCGTGCACCAGGAATGACTCTTTCCAAAATGCCGCTGTTTAGCTGGTCGGTATTGTCTTCCAGCATCATGATTATCTTTGCTTTCCCAATCTTGACTATTACAATCGCACTTTTGTTCCTTGACCGTTTCGCAGGTGCTCACTTCTTCACGATGGACGGCGGCGGTAACCCGATGATGTACCTGAACCTCATCTGGATGTGGGGTCACCCAGAGGTATACATCGTAGTTGTACCAGCATTCGGTATTTTCTCTGAAGTAGTTGCGACATTCTCGCGCAAACGCATTTTCGGTTACAAATCCATGGTGTGGGCTTTGATGGCGATTGCGATCGCGTCCTTCTTCACATGGGCTCACCACTTTTTCACAATGGGTACAAGCGCCAGCGTTATCGCGTTCTTTGCGATATCGACGATGGTCATTGCGATCCCGACCGGGGTTAAGGTATTTAACTGGCTGTTTACGATGTTCCGTGGTCGGATATCCTTTAAACAACCAATGCTGTGGACCATTGCGTTCATTCCTTGCTTCCTCGTAGGGGGAGCGACAGGTGTCATGCTGGCGGTAGCTCCGGCAGACTACCAGTACCACAACAGCTACTTCCTGATTGCCCACTTCCACCAAGTGTTGATCGGTGGGGTTGTGTTCGGTTACCTGGCAGGTATTTACTACTGGTGGCCAAAACTGTTCGGCTTCAAGCTCGATGAGAAGCTCGGACGTTGGGGCTTCTGGTTCTGGAATATCGGTTTCTATATTTGCTTTATGCCGCAATACGCGCTCGGTTTCATGGGTATGACACGCCGTTACTACACATACGGCTGGGATCGCGGTTGGGAAGACCTCAACCTCGTATCGACTGTCGGTGCCTTCATGATGGGGATCGGTTTCATCTTCCAAGTATGGCAAATTACGTACAGCATCAAGCATGGGGAACGGGATACAACAGGCGACCCATGGGATGCGCGTACACTGGAATGGTCGATTCCATCTCCAGCACCGTTCTACAACTTTGCTGTCGTTCCGAATGTAAAAGACTCGGATGATTGGTGGGCAACAAAACAAGCGAAAGCAAACGGCACGTATAAAGAAGAGCCGGTGCATCTGGAACCAATTCATATGCCGAAAAACTCGGGTATTCCGATTATCATGTCGACCTTCTGGTTCCTGATTGGATTTGGTTTCACCTTTGGATGGGTATGGATGGCCGTAGTTGGATTCATTGGAGTTGCCGTGTGCATGTGGGTACGCTCCTTCCAATACGATACGGATTATTACGTACCGGTGGATGAAGTGCGTCGCACGGAGGCTTCACTGGGGAGGGTGTTGTAATGATGGCTAATCATCACGACCATAGTCATGGCCATGACCATCATGAAGAGCATGAGCAACTCAAGGTTCTTGGCTTCTGGATTTTCGTTGTAACGGACTGCATTTTGTTCGGTACGCTGTTTGCTACCTATGCGGTAATGATGCATAGCTTTGCAGGCGGACCGACTGGAAAAGAATTGTTTGAACTGCCTGGGATCATCGCTTCAACCTTTATCTTGTTGACCAGTAGCTTTACCAGCGGACTTGCTGTACTGGCGATGAACAAAGGGAAAGTAAAAGAGCTGATCGCCTGGCTCGCTGTAACTGCTGTTCTCGGTCTTGCGTTCGTCGTGCTGGAGGTTAACGAGTTTACGCATTTGATGCACGAAGGTGCGACCATGGCTACTAGCGGCTTCTGGTCCGCGTTCTTCACACTGGTCGGTACGCACGGTTTGCACGTTTCCGTTGGTCTGTTCTGGATGGTAGCGCTGATGATGCAGCTGAAGCGCCGTGGAATTAATGCGGTAACTCGCCGCAAAGTTACCAACCTGAGCTTGTACTGGCACTTCCTGGACGTTGTGTGGATCTTCCTCTTCACAGTCGTCTATCTGATGGGGGTGATGTAAGATGACACAACATCAAAACCATGGCGGTCATCAAGATCACGGATCGCTGAAGTCTTACGTGATCGGTTTCGTTCTCTCGATTGTGCTCACCATCATCCCGCTGGTGCTGGTCATGAATCAGATGCTCGAAAAAACGGCTCTCGTAATCACGATTCTGGTGATGGCCATCTTGCAATTCGTTGTTCAGCTGTTCTTCTTCATGCACATCCGTGAGGGAGAAAAGCCGCGCTACAATGTACAGACACTGATTCTCGGACTTGTGATCGTGTTCACGATTATCGCAGGTTCCATCTGGATCATGATGTTCAACAAGTACTAAGAAGCAAGGGTAATTTTCAAAAACAAACAAGGCGTGATGCGAGCGATTGGCTGCTCGTGTCACGCTTTTTTTCTTGTCCAGCGGCGATGTCCATGCTAAGATAGACGGAATTTATTGACAAAAAGGAGAGAACAAGCATGTCGGAGACGCCGTATTTGGTCAAGCCGTCAGTCGAGCGCAAACAGGAGTATTTGGCTTTTTACGAGGAATGGAAGCAAAGCGGGGAACCGTTCGTTCCATGGGTGATCGGGCACGATCCGCATGATTTTGAGACTTATCTGGCATTCATGGAGCGAGAGGGAAAGGAAGAAAACTTGCAAGCAGGTTGGGTGCCGCACTCTACTTACTGGCTGGTCGATGGAAAAGAGCAGATCGTCGGGGCGGTCAACATTCGCCATCGCCTGAACGAACGGTTGCTGAACGTCGGGGGACATATTGGCTACGGCATCCGGCCCAGCGAAAGACGCAAAGGCTACGCGACGGCAATTCTTGCCCAAGCGCTGGACAAGACGAGGGAGCTTGGCCTGGAGCGGGTGCTGGTCGTGTGCGACAGTCACAATATCGGTTCGGAAAAAACGATTCTCGGCAACGGCGGGGTGTTTGAATCCGAGGTGATCGAAGAGGATGGCAATGTCGTGCGGCGGTTTTGGATTCGTCTGTAAGGTTTTGCGCCAAAGCCGTGCATCGTTTTCTGCGAAGATTTCATACTATTGAAGGGTGCAGAACGTCTTCGCGAGATTTTCAGAGAAGGGAAGGCTTTTCTTTTCACAAACAAAGTATATAATTATGTCTTGTAACACATTTTGGAAAGGGGAGATTTCTTTGTTTGATATCGTGATTATTGGAGCAGGTCCAGCGGGAGGCAGCGCAGCGATTTTCGCTGCAAAAGCAGGCAAAAAGACGCTGTTGATTGACAATGACAAAAGCATGACCAAACGCGCTTGGATGGAAAACCACTATGGCATCATGGAAATCTCTGGCCCTGACCTGATTGAAACGGGGAAAAAACAGGCTGCGAAATTCGGAGCAGAGCTGGTGGAAGACCAAGTAACCAACGTGACGAAAACCGAGCAAGGACTGGTAGTCGAAACGGCGGAAAAAGGCTCGTTCGAAGCGAAGCACGTCATTTTGGCGACGGGAGCAGTCACAGCTCTCGCGGAAACAATCGGCTTGAATACGAAAGATGGCACGGAGCCAAGAATCAAAACAATAGTAGATGTAGACGCGCAAGGAAAAACGAACATCGACGGCATTTGGGCAGCGGGCACGTGCGCAGGCGTGAGCGTACATACGATCATTACTTCTGGCGATGGCGCCAAAGTTGCGATCAACGTCATCAGCGAGCTGAATGGCGAGCGTTATGTCGATCACGACGTGTTGAAAACGAACTAAGCGAAAAGTAAGGCACCTTCTCTTTTGGGAGAGAAGGTGTTTTTGTATCGCGCGAAGAGAAGGAGAAGCCAGTTGAGTTCTCCAATATTTTTTTACAGACAAATGGTCAAATTTGAATATAATAAGGAATATTAGTTTGATTTGACTATCAGGGAGGACAACGGCAATGATCGCCAAAGAAAGCAAAGTGAATTTTGTCGTCGCGGGCCTCTTGTTAGGGCTCTTGATCGCGTCTATGGACAACACGATCGTGGCGACTGCCATGGCGACGATTGTGGGCGAGATGGGCGGCATGGACAAATTCGTCTGGGTAACATCCGCTTACATGGTCGCGACGATGGCGGGTATGCCGATCTTCGGCAAGCTTTCCGACATGTACGGGCGCAAGCGTTTCTACATATTTGGCCTGATCGTTTTCTTATTGGGTTCGATTTTGTGCGGAACGGCAAACAGCATCATCGAATTGAGCATTTACCGCGCCATTCAGGGGATCGGCGGAGGCGCTTTGATGCCGATTGCCTTCACGATCATTTTTGACGTGTTCCCGCCGGAAAAGCGCGGGAAAATGACGGGGCTGTTCGGAGCGGTTTTCGGTACTTCCAGCGTGTTCGGGCCGTTGCTCGGAGCGTATATCACGGAGTACGTCAGCTGGCACTGGATCTTTTTCATCAACGTGCCAATCGGGGCGCTGTCTCTTTGGTTTATCGCGAGGTACTACAGAGAGTCGCTTGAGCACCGCAAGCAAAGCATCGACTGGTGGGGAGCGATCACGCTTGTCGGCGCTGTCGTCAGTCTCATGTTTGCCCTGGAGCTTGGCGGCAATCAGTACGCATGGAACTCCGTGCAAATCATCGGACTGTTCACTGCGTTTTTCCTGCTGTTCGTGATTTTTCTGTTTGTGGAAAAGAAAGCTTCGGAACCGATTATTTCGTTTGCGATGTTTGAACGCAGATTGTTCGCTACGACGAATGCAGTCGCTCTGCTGTACGGAGCCGCTTTTATCATCACGACGGTCTATTTGCCGATCTTCATCCAAGGGGTATATGGCGGGTCTGCATCCAATTCCGGCTTGCTCCTGACGCCGATGATGCTCGGTTCGGTTGTCGGCAGCCAGGTCGGCGGTTTTCTCACGACGAAAACGAGCTTCCGCAACATCATGCTGCTGTCAGCGGTCTTTTTCGTACCGGGATTGTTCCTGCTCAGCACCTTGTCGCCTGACATGGCTCGCTCTACGGTGACGATCTTCATGACGATTACCGGATTTGGCGTCGGGTTCAATTTCTCGGTTCTCGGGATATCCGCGATTCATGGCTTCGACATGCGCCAACGTGGATCGGCCAGCTCGACGAACTCTTTTTCCCGTTCGCTCGGCATGACGCTGGGGATTACGGTGTTTGGCATTTTGCAGCGCAACCAGTTTGAAAATGGCATGGCTTCTGCTTTCTCCGGTCAAGGTGCAGCTGGTGCGATCACCGATCCGCGCGCGATTTTGACGCCGGAAGCAAGAGCTGCGATTCCGGCTCCCGTGCTGGAAAAAATGACGGACATTCTTGCTTCTTCCATCGCTCACACGTTTTTGTGGGCGCTTGTTCCCGCTCTACTCGCGGTCGTCTGTATTTTGCTGATGGGCAATGAGCGAGTGGTAACGTCGGGAAAAAAGGCTCCGCAAGCCAAGCCTGAACGCGGGTAAGAGGGGAGTAGCTATGAGTTTGAAATTGCTTATTTTAGGGCTGCTGATGGAAGGGGAAAAGCACCCGTATGAAATCCAGCAGCAGGTGAAGACGCGAGGAATCGATTGCTACGTCAAATACGCCAAAGGCTCACTCTACTACGCCATCAATCAGCTTGAAAAGGGTGGGATGATCGAGATTACGCAAGTCATTCGCGAGTCTAACCGCCCGGATAAGACAATGTATCGCATCACCAAAACAGGGGAGGCGGAGTTTCAGGAGCTGCTTTTGCAGGAAATGCGCAAGCCGATGCAACTCACCAATCCGATTTATACAGCTCTGACCTTCGCCTCTCATGGCGATCCCGCAAAAATGGGGGAAGCTTTGGCCGTGAACATCCAGGAGGTGCAACGGCTTGCTGCCTTGCTCGAATCGATCATGGAGCAGCAGCAACTGAATTGGGGGGCGAAGACGATCCTGATTGGGGCGATCGAGCATTTGCATGCCGAGGTGCGCTGGATGGAACGCATTCGCGAACAATCATGGGGCCGCTGATTTTGAATTTATTATGAACAATGGACAATTCTCATCATTTAGATAGTTTTTCGTTTATAATGATGATAATTACAAGCAAGGATGGTATCCGCCCATGATGAATACCGCACTCGGACGTTTTCGCGTTATCGGCATTATTGAAGGAATTTCGTATCTGGTGTTGCTGTTGATTGCGATGCCGCTCAAGTACTACCTCGATTTTCCGGACGCAGTAAAAGTCGCAGGCTCATTGCATGGCTTGTTTTTTGTCCTCTATATTTTGGCCTTGGCTCATGTTACATTTAAGGACAGATGGTCCATTTTGAAGGTAATCGTGGCGTTTATCGCGTCTCTGTTGCCGTTCGGCAATTTTGTTCTGGATGCACGATTGAAAAAAGAGCAATAAAACAACAAAGAGCGCAGAGGAAAGGCGGGTCATCGTACCCGTCTTTGCTGCACCAGCAGATAAGTTCAATCGTAGGTGGGTTGTCTATATTTACCACGACGGGGGAGGATCTGTGTGGAGACCAGGATTTTGGCAGGTGTTCTTTTGTGGGATAACGAAGGGCAGTATGTGCTGGAAACCGTGATGGAGAATCGGTACAAGCTGGTAATGCCGCAGATTATTACCTTCACGCAAAGCGACGAGAAGGTGGCGTCTGACGAGCTGGACGAGCAGCATGTCGGCAAGAGTGTGATTGCCAGATGTTTTGTCTGAAGGAGGTAGGGTAGGCAAGAGCCTATTCTGACCTGCTGATAAATAGATTGATAATTCTGTTAAAAGGTGGTGTTGGCTATGGAACTGCGTGAGCGTTATGCAGGCAGTTTGCTCGGTTTGGCAATAGGGGATGCGCTTGGAGCGACGCTGGAATTTCGCAAGCCAGGCACGTTTGAGCCGCTTACGGAAATGATCGGCGGAGGGCCGTTTGATTTGCAGCCGGGTCAATGGACGGATGATACTTCCATGGCACTGTGCCTGGCGGAGAGCCTGAGCGAGACGGGGAGGTTCGATCCAGAGGATCAAATGAACCGTTACTTGGCCTGGTATCGCAAAGGGTACATGAGCTGCAAGGATCACTGTTTTGACATCGGCAATGCGACAAAGGAAGCGCTGTGGCGGTATGAACAGACAGGACAGCCATACAGCGGATCGACAGACCCGAGGACGGCTGGAAACGGTTCGATCATGCGGCTGGCTCCTGTAGCGCTCTTTTTCGCAGGCGAGCCGAGGCAAGCCATCGACATGTGCGCCCAAAGCTCGCGCACGACGCATGCGGCAGCCCAAGCGGTAGATGGCTGCCGGTTTTTGGGTGCGCTGTTGCTGGGAGCTTTGCAGGGCGTGCCAAAGGAGCAATTGCTGGCGGGAGCCTATTCGCCTGTCGAGAATTTGTGGGCAGAGGAACCGCTTGATCCCGGCATTGCCCGCGTCGCTCTTGGTTCGTACAAAGGCAAAGCAGAGACGGAAATCAAAGGATCAGGGTACGTGGTAGAGTCGCTGGAAGCAGCGCTGTGGGCTTTTTGCACGACAGACACATTTGAGGCGGGCTTGTTTCGCGCTGTCAATCTCGGTGATGACGCGGATACGACCGGGGCTGTTTACGGTCAATTGGCAGGAGCCTACTACGGAGTCGAGGCACTGCCCAAGCGAATGCGCGATTTGCTGGCCAAGCGCGAGCTGATTGAGCAGATGGCTGACAAGCTGCTGGATCGGCGGGCAAACTGAGCAAATCTACCCAATTCTTTTGGTCATTAAGCTGTTTTGGGCTGTTGGTGAAAGGCGGCTCGCTGGAAAATTTTAAGCGTCCTTTTCCAGCTAGATTTTGCACGGCACATCGTTTATATTCGAGACGTGATTGGAAAACAGCAATGACCCGGTCTGGGTGGGGGTAGGGGAGAAATGGGCTTCGAGTTTGTGTGGATCATCATCGGGATTAACATTTTGTACGTGTCTTTTTTTACGCTGAGACTGTTGATGGTGATCAAAGGGTACCGCGTGTTGGCTTCGCTCCTGGCGATGGTGGAAGTGTTCGTGTATTTGAAAGGACTGGCGATTGTTCTGGATAACCTGGACAATCCGGTCAATCTCGCCGCTTACTGTATCGGGTGGGGAATGGGCGTGTACATCGGCAGCAAGATCGAGGAATATTTGGCCCTGGGCTATGTGACGCTCCAGGTGGTGGTCGATTCTGTCGATCTGGACGTTCCGGTGAAGCTGCGGGAACATGGCTTTGGCGTCACTTCCTGGGTAGCGGAAGGCCGCGATGGGCATCGGCTCATGATGCAAGTGCTGACCAAGCGCAGCAACGAAAAAAAACTGTGGCAGCTCATTCAGCAGATCGCGCCTAAAGCTTTTGTCATTTCTTTTGAGCCAAAACACTTGAAGGGCGGTTTCTGGGTGAACCGTCTGCGGGGATAAGGCGATCCCAAAACGAAGCCAGTTGACTTTTGTGCCGGGCAGGCATGGGGGCAACTGGCCTTTTTTGTGCTTAAATTCCGTTCACAATTTAGAAAATTATAAAGAGAAATAAAATTGATTTGTATTTTTCTGTAGATTCGGGTAGTTCGCCTTTACGATACAAACTATGAAAGAGAGCAAGGGGGGATCTGGTTGATCAGTTTTCATCAAGTCAACAAACATTACGGAAGCTTCCACGTCCTGAAAAACATCGACCTGCATATCAACCAGGGAGAGGTTGTCGTCGTCATCGGACCGTCCGGTTCGGGGAAGAGTACGATGGTTCGTTGCATCAACAGATTGGAAACGGTTACAAGCGGAGAGCTTTTGGTGGACGGCGTAAAAGTAAACGACAAAAATACCGACATCAACAAGCTGCGCCGCGATATCGGCATGGTGTTCCAGCACTTCAACCTGTATCCGCACAAGACTGTTCTGGAAAACATCACGCTTGCGCCGATCAAAGTATTGGGTGTCTCCAAACAGGAAGCAGAAGAAACGGCGCTCTATTACTTGGAGAAGGTAGGGATTCCGGAAAAGGCGGAAAAATTCCCGACCCAGCTCTCCGGTGGGCAGCAGCAGCGCGTAGCGATTGCCCGTGGACTGGCGATGCGTCCGAAAATCATGCTGTTCGACGAGCCGACCTCAGCGCTCGATCCCGAGACGATCGGGGAAGTGCTGGACGTCATGAAGACGCTTGCAAAAGAAGGGATGACGATGGTCGTTGTCACGCACGAAATGGGCTTTGCCCGCGAGGTGGCCGATCGCATCGTGTTCATGGACCAGGGAACGATTTTGGAAGAAGCGACACCGCAGGAATTTTTCGCAAGTCCGCGTGAAGAGCGCGCGCGTCTGTTCCTGAGCCGAATTTTGAATCACTAGCCATTCACATAAAAAGAGATGAGGGGTAATCAAATGAAAACAAAAAACGTCTGGAAAAAAATTGCGGGAATGGGTCTTGTCTTGATGCTTAGCGCAACTGCTTTGGCAGGCTGTGGCGGGGCCAAGTCGGAGGGAGGAACCGCTTCGACTGGCGCTGGTGCGGCAGCTGGTACCGGAACATTGGCAAAAATCAAAGAAAGAGACAAGTTTGTCGTCGGCGTCAAGTACGACCTGAACCTGTTCGGTTTGAAAGATCCGGCGTCCGGCAACGTAGAAGGCTTCGACATCGATATCGCCAAAGCGATTGCGAAAAAAGTGCTCGGCGACGAAAACAAAATCGAGTTGAAGGAAGTAACCTCCAAAACGCGCATCCCGATGCTGAAAAACGGGGAAATTGACGCAATTATCGCGACGATGACCATTACCGAGGACCGCAAAAAAGAAGTAGACTTCTCCGACGTGTACTTCCTGGCTGGACAGTCTTTGCTCGTGAAAAAAGACAGCCCGATCAACGGACTCAAAGACCTGCAAAAAGGGATGAAAGTGCTGACAGCCAAAGGCTCCACTTCTGCGAAAAACATTCGCGCCAGCGCGCCTGATGTAGAAGTGCTCGAATTTGAAAACTACGCAGAAGCCTTCACAGCGCTCAAGGCTGGACAAGGCGATGCGCTCACTACCGATAACGCTCTCCTGTACGGAATGGCGAAGCAAGATCCGAACTACCGTGTAACAGAAGAAACGTTCACCGAAGAGCCGTACGGTATCGCGATCAACAAAGGCGACGCTGAGTTTGTCAAAGCCGTCAACGACCTGCTGAAAGAAATGAAGGAAAACGGCGAATACGACAAGATTTATGAAAAATGGATCGGGGAAAAACCAAAAAAATAAGCGGTTCTACTCCATGACGGATGAGCGGTTCACTTCGCCGCTCATTCCCTTATTTTCTTACGACTAGGGGGATCGCTACAGCTATGATCGATTTTTCCATCTTGTTTGATCATTGGGATATGTACCTCGAAGGCTTCTGGAACACGGTGCAAGCCAGCCTGCTCGCTCTCGTCGGGAGCTTTGTTTTGGGAACGCTTTTTGCGATTTTTCGGATTTCGCCGATTCGCCCGCTCAACTGGATCGGAACGGCTTACGTGGAGTTCGTCCGCAACATTCCGCTGATTCTCGTCGTGTTTCTGTTCTTTGTCGGTCTGCCTGCCATGGGCATTTTGCTGGCGCCATTCGTAGCCGGGACGCTTGGACTGACCGTGTACACCGCAGCATTCATTGCGGAGACTATCCGCGCCGGAATTTTGGCTGTACCAAAAGGGCAAATGGAAGCAGCCCGTTCCTCGGGACTTACGTACGGACAGGCGATGCGCTACATCATTTTGCCGCAAGCGATCAAGGTCGTCATCCCGCCGATGGGCAACCAGTTTATCAACCTGGTGAAAAATTCCTCGGTGCTCGGTGTCATCGCGGGTCTTGATTTGATGTACTTCGGGGATTTGATTTCTGCCGACACATTCGTGACGTTTGACGTTTACATTTTTGTCGCTATCTTTTATTTGATTTTGACACTTCCGTTGAGCATGCTCGTCAGCTATTGGGAGCGACGCTTGGCTGGAAGCCGCTAAGGGAGGGGAAAACATGGACTTTATCGGAGCATACGCGCCCAGTCATTTGACCTTCCTGCTCGAAGGTTTCTGGCTTACTTTGCAAGTTGCCTTTTTAGCGATTGTGTTCAGCTTTGCGATCGCGATTGTCGTCGGGGTTCTGCGTTACGCCAATATTCCCGGTGTTTCCCAAGCTCTGGCTACAGTCGTCGAGCTGATCCGCAACCTGCCGCTCTTGTTGATTATATTTTTCACGTACTTTGCTTTGCCGGAAGTCGGCATCAAGCTCGACAAGTTTTATGCAGCTGTCCTTGCACTGGTCATCTTTGAAGCGGCGATGCTCTCGGAGATCGTGCGCAGCGGTTTAAAATCGGTGGAAAAAGGGCAAATTGAGGCTGCGCGTTCATCGGGCCTTACCTACGTGCAAACGCTGTGGCACATCATTTTGCCGCAAGCTTTGCGAAGAATGGTTCCGCCGATCGTCAGCCAGTTCATCTCGCTGCTGAAAGACACGTCGCTCGCCGTCGTAATCGCCCTGCCAGAGCTGATGAACCACGCGCAAATCATCAACGGGCGCAACGTCAACTACGTGATCCCGACCTTCCTGCTGGTAGCGGTCATGTACTTCGTCGTCAATTACGCCTTGTCGATCGTGTCCAAACGACTTGAAAACAAACACGCCTGATGCAAAAGCATCTGTTCGGATCTCCAGTTCTTAGTAAAATAGGAATGGGAGATCTTTTTGCGTAGGAAAGGGGGGAATCTATGCGCGAGCGCCTGTTGGTCCTCATGATTATTATGCTGGCAACGGCCTTTTTCGGAGAGATGAAGGTCAATCCACTTGGAGGATCGTTTCGCTTCTCGCTGGGGATTGCTGCTTTTTCTTTCGGTTTGCTCTGGTTTTCTTCCGTACCTGTGATCACGACAGGCTTTTTAACCGGGACGTTCATCCTCGGCTTTCGGGTCGGCATGGACATGCTCATGGGCTACGGCCCGTGGCTGGAAAGCGTGTATGATCACCTTCCCTCTGCGTTTTACTATTTCAGCTTTGCCATTTTGTTCCGGGTGCTGCGGGCAAGAAACTACGTGGAATTTCCGCTGAAAATGGGGCTGATCGGAGCTTCTGTCGACTTTGCTTCCAATCTGGTCGAATTGCAGGTGCGCGAGTTTTTGAACGGTTTTCCGCCGCTTACGTGGCAAGGCTTTTTCATGCTCTTGTTCTTCGGCGTATTGCGCAGCTTTTTCGCTGTCGGTCTGTACAACAGCGTCTCGATCCGGCAAATTCGGGCGGTTGGCGAGGTGCGCCAGCAAGAGCTGGAACGGCTGCGGATGATCAATACCGAGCTTTACGAAGAGGCGTTTTACTTGCGCAAATCGATGACGCAACTGGAGGACATCACCCGTGAAAGCTATCGGTTGTACAGGCGGCTGCTGACGTCGCAGCATGCCGAATCTCCTACGGCTTTGACGATTGCCGAGCATGTGCACGAGGTAAAAAAAGACTCGCAGCGCATTCTCGCAGGTATTTCCAAGCTGATCAATCAGGAGGGACTGGCTCCCCAGATGCCTGTCGGCGAATTGTGCGAGCTGGTGATGCGAGCGAATCAGAAGTATGCGGAGATGCTCGGAAAAGAAATCGAATTTGCCTGGAGCTGTCAGGTCAGCCTGGCGACCAATCAAATTTATGCGCTGTTGTCTGTGCTGAACAATTTGGTGGCGAATGCCGTAGAAGCAATCGACGGATCGGGTAAAATTGAATTGAACGTCAGACTGGAAGGGCGGCAAATCGTCTTTCAGGTGCTGGACACCGGGCCGGGAATCTCGCAGGATGAACGGGAGTGGGTGTTTGAACCGGGCTATACGACGAAATACGACGCGCAGGGCAACGCATCCACCGGGATTGGCCTGACACATGCTAGAGGCATCGTGCAGAGCTTGCAGGGACAGTTGCACATTTTGCGCGATCTGGGAGAGTGGACTCATTTTGAAGTGCGGATTCCGACTCATCAATTGCTGAGAGGGGAGGGAGGATAACCGATGATACGTTTCTTTTTGATTGAAGACGATGCCGTAGTGCGGCGCATGCTGGAGCGAATCATAGCGGACAGCGGCCTGGGCGAGATCGTCGGCCAGGCAAGCGATGGCAACTGTGTCTCCATCGATCAGCTTTACGGAGTAGATGTCGTCCTGATCGATTTGCTCATGCCTGGGCTGGATGGCATCCAGACGATCAAGAAGTTGCAAGCGGAAGGGTTCGCGGGCCGGTTCATCATGGTTTCTCAGGTGGAGAACAAGGAGATGATCGGAGAGGCTTATTTGCAGGGGATTGATACGTTTATCCAGAAGCCGATCAACCGCCTGGAGGTCATCGCAGTGCTCAAAAGGGTGTCTGATTACTTGACGCTGGAAGCCTCTTTGCAATCTATCCGCAAGTCGTTGCAAATTCTTGATGTCAAAGGAAAAGAGCAGCCGACGGGCGGGCTGAAAGCTCATTCCTCCGACGAGGAGGGCTTGGCGCAAAAAGCGAGACAACTGTTGTTGCAGCTCGGGATCGCAAGCGAGGCGGGGGCGCACGATTTGCTCGTCATCATGGGCTGGCTTGCGCAAAACGATCGGGAAGTGGACAAACTGCGGGATTTGCAGCTGAAGGAGCTGTACACGCAAATTTTGCTCAAGTTGCACGGCAGCCTCGACGAGCAGGCGTTGACCAAAGAGGTACGGGCGATGGAGCAGCGGATTCGCCGCATGGTGTTGCAAGCGTTTACGCATTTGTCCTCGCTCGGTTTGACGGATTACGCGAACCCGACTTTTGAGCATTTTGCCCCGCGCTTGTTTGACTTCCAGGAAATTCGCCAACGGATGCAGGAGCTGGAAGCCGGAGAAAAGACGACAAAATGCCGCATCAGCGTGAAAAAGTTTTTATCTGTTTTTTATATGGAAGCGAAGGCGATTTGAGTTACAAAATCATGGTAGACAAGGCTTTTCAGGGGAAAGGGATTGCCAAGGCAGCGACAGCGCTGATGATTGCCGAAATGGCTGCAATCAAATCGATGGACTGAATAAAAGCAAAAAGCTTGGGATTATTCCCAAGCTTTTTTATTGCGCATGCGCCCGAGACACCAGCTCCGCGAACGCACCGTACAGCCCGACATTGCCGTACTGCTCCTGGTACTGATCAATCGTGTCGTCGCGGACGATTTGTCCGTTCATGAGGAAAATCGCGCGGTCAGCCACGGCGTCAGCTACTTGAAGCTGGTGAGTGGAGAAGATGACCGACTGTCCCGCCAGGCGCAGCTCGCGCACGAGATCGACGAAGGCGTCCATCCAGTAAGGGTCGAGGCCGTTTGTCGGCTCGTCCAGGACGACCAAGGCCGGTTTTGCCAGGATCGCCTGGGCGAACAGCAGACGTTGCTGCATGCCTTTGGAAAAGTGCGAAACGCGCTTGTTGCGGGCATCGTGCAGACCGACGGCTTTCAGCATCCGGTCGGCATCTTCTGCGGTCCGATTGCGCAACGCTGCGTAAAACTCCAATGTCTCGCGTGCAGTCAGACCAGCCGTGAAGGAGAAATGGTCGGGCATGTAGCCAATCTGCTGCAAATAGTCGACGCGCTGCTCCTCCCAGCTCATGCCGTTGAGCTGAATCGTGCCTGTAGTGGGACGGAGAATGCCTACCAGCATGCGCAGGATCGTGCTTTTTCCCGCTCCGTTTCCGCCGCACAGAGCGACCACTTCGCCAGGCTCGATGCGCAGGCTGAAAGGATGGACAATCGTTTTGTCGTTGATCGTCTTGCTTACCTGATCGACGGTAAGACCGAATGTTTGCATCGTATTATCTCCTTTCCCATGCCCGGGTAGCGATAAACAGCGTAGCGCTAATCCACAGCAGACAGAGTGCGACGAAGCAAACGTCGCCGAGCGCCGAGTCGATCCAGTAAATCCACTTGTAGTATTCCGGCCCGAAAATGGCACCGCCGCCAAGCCGGGTCACAGAATAGACGCGGACAAATTCAGCTGGATTGAAAAAAGTCACGATTTGCAGCAAGGGCTTGATCCATGTGTACGGCACGAAGCTGAGCAAGGAAATCAACAGCGTCGGCCAGGCCAAGATGTAGAAAAACCAGATGCTGACGCCCATGGTCAAAGCTTGCCAGCGATTCCGGCACAGCGCGCCAATCAGCATGGCGATTCCGAGGAATAAAAGGATCAGACAAATCGAGAAGACGAGCAGGAACAGCAGGGTGGAAAAGGCAAAGCTTTTGCCGAGCAAAAGTCCAGCCACCCCGGAGATGCCGTAGCCAAAGCTGACGATGGCAATCAGGACGAGCGCCTGGCCGACGTATTTGCCGATGAGAAACGACGAGGTCGTCATCGCGTAGGTCGAGAGCAGTTGCCAGCTACCTTCCTCTTTCTCCGCAGTCAGGGAGAAAGAGGAGAGGAGCATCGTCATCAGCGGCAGCAAATACAAAATCAGATTGAGCATGGTGCCTGTCGTATACGTGTAGCCTTTCATGTAGGACTGCGACTGGATCACCAGCAGCCCCAGGCTAAACAGGGAAAACAGAGCCATGAAAGAGTAGGACCATGGGTTGCGGAAACCTACCTTCACTTCCCTTTTCGCAATCAGATTGATGTGCAAGGCTCGCCACTTCCTCTATTCGTGGTATTAGTGGTGTGTAGTCGTTGGCGTGCTTGTGCCATTGCCGTGTGCTGGGGCAGGAGTGCTCTCCGTACCGCCCGATTGATGTCCGCCCGAAGAATGTCCGTCTTTTTTCATATGCTCGCTCATGCTGCGTTCCCACGTGTGGCTTTTCAGGCCTTCCGCGTTCATGACGACGCCTTTCTTTTGTTCCGCCACGAATTTGTCCGCTTCCGCTTTGTCTTTAAACGAGTAGATACCGTAGCTCATTGGCGTTTTAAATTCTTTGTCGTAGGCAAAAGTTGCCGTATCGGCTTTTGTCCACTCTGCCGTATAGTAGTCGCGAACGTATTGCATGGCGACTTCGTCTGTTCCGTGTTCTTTCGTCCATTCATGCAAGCAGCCGATATCGTCGAACTTCAGCGCTTTGCCGTCCTTCAAAATGATTTCTGTTGCGTTGTGGTCGTTCGGCACGTGCATGTGGCAGAGGTCACATTTGTCTACGCCTTCCGCGATGTCTACAGGCTGTGCTTCTTCTTTTCCGCAGCCGACCATGAGCAGGCTGATTCCTGCGATTGCTCCCAGTGTGGTTACCCATTTTTTCAATTTCATCATGATTTCTTCACTCCTACGTATATGAATGTACAGCTTCCCAGTAAAAGAATGAGGCCAAGTATGCCAGCACCCCAGCCGCTGGTCGTTTGGGCATCGGCTGCCAAGACAGCGGATGTCGGCATCAGCGGCGAGTTGTCCCGAATCGGACTGCCTGCGCCGTTTGTGAACAAATTTTCCAGAAACACGAAGCCCGGCGACTGGAAAAACAGCTGATAGGCGGGAACGGCGTCAGTCAGGCCGAGGTAAAACGGGTTCATTTCGTACGGCAGATCGCTGATATGATCGCCGTCTACGTCAAGACCGAGCAAGTTGTCCCAATAGTTGCCGTTTATGTTGTCAGTGGCGCTGTCCTGGGCTTGCGCCGCGATGACATTGGAGATGAACTGGTTGTTCGTCCACGTGTTTTGCGAAGAGGACGTGAGCTGCATCCCGACGAAATTGAGCGCCAGCTGATTGCCTTTGACGGTAATCCCGGTCGAGCGCTCCAGGTACAGTCCGACCCGGTTCCCTTCGATGCGGTTGTCCGTGATGAGCGAGTTTTGCACATCGTACAGCAAAATGCCTTGGGAGTTCGGATTTTTCTGCTGCTTCAAAAATTGGTTCCCGATGACTGTGGCTTCGCTTGTTTCCATCAGCATCGCGCCTGTCACATTTTCGCTGCCGGTATTGTTTTTCAAAGTTGTATTCGTGGTGCCCATCAGGTGATAGCCGTAGCGCGACTTTTCCACCCAGTTTTGCTCCAGCTGATTGCCGCTGCTTTTCTCCAGGTAGATTCCGTCAAAGACGTTCGTCACCTGATTGTCGGTCAGGCGATTGCCATTCGAGTCGTACAGGTCGATGCCGTTTCCTTTTTGAGCCTGGACCGTCACCTTTGGCTTGCTTTGGCTTTTGGACAGATGAGCGCTGTGATCGTGGCCGGCATCACTCGTACTGCCCCTGTCTTTTACCTTGCCGATGACGAAAACTTTGTGCAGCGTATTGGAGTTGGCCCCTCGCAACTGAACGCCCGTTCCCATCGTATCCACGGTGACTTTTTCCAGCAGATTGCGGTTGCCCTTGACGATAATCGAGGCATCCTCGCTGTTGATTCTCCTGTCCACCACCGTAATGCCTTGCAAGGTAACGTCGTCTGCCGCGATGATCAAGGCAGCTTCCTCGCTCGGGTTGGTCAGCTTGACGTCTCCGTCTGCCACCAGTTTGAGCGGCTTCGTAATGCGAATCGGCCCTTCGTATTTGCCTTCCGGTATCGTGATAGTTTCGCCTGGTGCCGCCCGGTCGATCTGTGCTTGCAAGGAGTCTGCGGACTCTTCCGCCAGCGCTGTGAGGGCAGCAGGCATGACAAGCGCGATTGCCAGGGAAGCAGACAGCAGTTGGCGAAGCGCCATTTTTTTGTTCCTAGTACGAGTCAGGGTACGTTCCCCCCTTTGTAATGAGAGCTCTCGATAATTCCTCCTGAGGGAAGGGGCTGCCAGCTAAGACTAGGATAGCAGTCCCGATTCATTTGCGTATGACTCAAACGGGCTATAAAAGGTGTCAAAAATCGCAACGATTATAAAAAATGGAAGGGACTTCATCCGAAAGCGGAGGTGCCGGAAAGGCTGGAAAAGGGCAGCGAAAGCGGTCATACTAGCTAGGAAGAATACAGGAGCGAAAAGGAGGGCGGAGCATGGACGCGACGATCGAAAAAGCACTGCGCCAGACGCTGGATGCGTGGGAGCGGATGAAAAGAAGCCATGAGGATGACGCCGAAGATGACGCCAACCAGTTCGAGGCGTCGTTTTACAAGCTGATGGATGCGATTCGCGGCTGGTTCAATGAGCTGCCAGCAAAGCCCAAAACGCTGGAAGACGCGCTGCTGCTTCCCGATTTGGCAGAGGTCGCCGACCAGATGCCGGGCGAAATCGTGCTGAACTTCGAAACGGAGCTGGAGCTGATCGTGGACGGGCAAATACGCGTGGACGACGAGAAGTACGATTAGGCTGTTTGTTCGCCAAAAAGAAACCTCGACCGGAGCTGTCAACCAGCTCGTTCGGTCGAGGTTTTTCGTTGCCTGTCAGTTGCTGTATGCCTGTTAAGAGATCGTTTTTTGCCCTGGCTTCCAGTCCATCGGACACAGGCCGCCGGATTGCAAAGCTTCAATGACCCGCAATGTCTCATCTACGCTTCGGCCCACTTTGGAGTTGGAGACAACCGCATACTGCAAGATGCCTTCCGGGTCAATGATGAAGCTCGCCCGCAGCGGTGCTTTGGTCGCTTCATCGAGCACGCCGTAGCTGTTGGTCGCTTCTTTGCTGTAATCAGAAGCCAGCGGGAACGACAGCGGCCCGATTCCGTCGCTTGCTCTCATCCAGGCTTTGTGCGTATGTACACTGTCTCCGCTGACGCCGAGCACTTCGACGTTCAGCTCACGGAACTCGTCAATTCGGCGATTGAGACTGAGAATTTCGGTCGGGCATACTTTGGAAAAATCAAATGGATAAAAAAATAGCAGCAGCCACTTGCCGCGGTAATCGACCAAGCTTCTCGGAACAGGGAAGCCGTTGTCAAACGTCACGGTGTCCATCGTAAAATCGGGTGCGGGAAGTCCAATGCGTGCGCTCATCGAGAATCTCCTCGTTTCTGTAGGCATGATGTATGGTTCTGCTATCAAATTATCATGAATGATATTTATAATCAATATCATTTGAAAGTTACTTTAAATAATATTTTGCACAAAAACAGGAGCGGAATTGCCCTAAACCGCCGTACTGTATGAGAGGAAGGATCAGGTAGCATCCTAATGAACGAAGATGCTCAATGCCGGAGGGGAAACAAGATGCAGTCGATACTTTTGATCATGGTGCTCGTGGTGGTGGTACTGCCGCCGCTTGTCTTTTTCGGATATATGTACGCCTTGTCCAAACAGCCGAAGCATTCGATTATCCGCTCGCACCCGTTTTTGGGCTGGGTGCGCTATTTGCTGGAAAAGCTCGGGCCGGAATTTCGCCAATACTGGTTTGACAACGACACAGACGGCAGACCGTTTTCCCGCGCTGATTTCGTCGGGTTGGTCTACGCGGCGAAATACCGCACGGATCTCATCTCGTTTGGCGGCAGACGAGATTACGAAAAGCCGGGCTTTTACTTGTCCAACGCCATGTTTCCCAAGCTGACGAGCGAGCTGCGGGTAGACAACGAGCAAGTGCTTGTGGGCAAAAAGTACGTGATTACAGATGAGGGCCTGTTCACTCGCCAGGAAAAGTTCATCGAGGAACAAGTGAAGCCGTGGCTGCTGGCTGATCAGGATGCGATTGTCGTGGGAGAGCGCCGCGAACACCCGTGGCGGCTCAAAGGCATGTTCGGGGCATCTGCCACATCGTACGGGGCGGTCGGAGAAAACTACATTTTGTCTACGGGAAGCGGAGCCAAAATGGCGGGCGGTTCCTGGATCAACACAGGGGAAGGGGGCGTGGCGGAAGTCCACCTCGCTACAGGCGCGGATATCGTCGCACAGATCGGGCCAGGCATGTTCGGATACCGCGATGACGAAGGGCGATTCTCGATCGAGGAATACAAGCGCAAGGCGAGTCAGCCTGCGATCAAAGCGTTTGAACTGAAATTTCATCAAGGGGCAAAAATACGGGGCGGCCATCTCGAAGGCTCCAAGGTGACAGAAAAGGTGGCGGCAGCGCGGCTGGTGCCTGTGGGCAAAACGGTCAATTCCCCCAACCGTTTTGCGTTTCTGACCAAACCAGAGGAGGCTCTCCGGTTTGTCAGCACGTTGCAGGAAGCGGGCGGAAAGCCAGTGGGAATTAAAATCGTCGTCGGTGACGCCAAAAGGCTGGAGCCGCTGTTCGCCAAAATGACCGAGCTGGATATTTACCCCGATTTCATTACGGTTGACGGCTCGGAGGGAGGTTCTGGCGCGACTTTCAAAGCGATGGCGGACGGGATGGGGCTGCCGCTCTATCCTGCGCTGCTCATCCTCGACGATGTGGCGCGGAAATTCGGCGTGCGTGACCGCTTCAAAATTTTTGCGTCCGGCAAGCTGATCACGCCTGACAAAGTGGCGATTGCTCTCGCCTTAGGGGCGGACGCTGTCAACTCTGCGCGCGGCTTCATGATGGCGAACGGCTGCATCATGGCGATGCAATGCCATACAGGCAAGTGTCCGACCGGAATTACGACCACGGACGCCAAATACCAGGAGGCGCTCGCCCCGGAAGAAAAGCAGTGGCGGGTCATGAACTATATTTTGCAGTTGCGCGAAGGCTTGTTTTCGCTCGCCGCAGCCTGTGGACTGGAAAGCCCGCGTGATTTTACTCGCGAGCATGTCGTCTACACGAATGAAAGCGGCCAAAGCGTGCGGGTAGCGGATTTGTTCCCGTATCCCGAGCCCGAGCAGCCCGGACACTCAGAAGCTGTCTTGCTTTAGTTTCGTCCAGTGGTTGTAGTCATGAATGGCAAAGCCTGCGTAGCTTGCGTGCTGAGCGAGCTTTTCCTTGGCGAGCTGAAGCTCTGTTTTCAGCACATGTGTCGGCAGCGAATGAAAAGTCGTATGGGCGCCTTCCGCGCTGGGGGCGGTTTCGATTCCGACGATGACCTGCTTGCCCAATGTGCCCGCTTCCCGCAAAATCGGCTGGGCATTGGCGATGATTCCGTCATTGCCCAAAGCGGAGTTGCGGTAATCCATGATGACCACCGCATCGGCTTTTTCCAGCATCCACGCACTCAAACTGTAGCGGGTGTCGGGAACCTTGACCTGATGCAGCCAAAAAGGAATGTCCAGCGTAAGCCGCAGACCGTTCGCTTTTGTTCTGCGCTCGATCAGGCGTATGCTGTCCATCCAGTTGCTGACGACCCGTGTCTGATCGCTTTTCCATTCGGGAAGCACGTACGGTTCAATGTCAAAATGCAGCCCGGAAAACCTCTCCTCAGGGGCGACAGCCGCATTGTAGGCTTCGACCCAGTCGATAAAAGCCTCGATCTGGCTGTGGCCGGAAGGAAAAGCCCATCCGGGGCGGCCGTTCAATGCTTCTACTTTGATTTGCCTTTTTTGCGCTTTTTGCATGAACGATTGGTATACAGCTTGCGGAATGTCCTTGTCGATTTGCAAGTAAATGCTCGTCACTTGCTGTTCCGCGGCAAATTCAATCATTCGCTCCTGTTCCTGACCGCTCAAAAGCAAGGACGCATCCCACAGCCACGTGCTGTGCTGCTTTGGAGCGGCTGTCGCGATAACAATCAGATTGCGCTCGGCGTTCCAATCGATCCGGGCGTCAAATGATTCGCTGATAAAACGGAGCGGCACCATTGTCCGGCCATTGCGGAGCGCAGCTGCCGTATCCAGCTGGACTTGCTTGCCGTTCACGTGCGCAATGCTTTGACCGACCGTCAGCCTGATCGTGGTTGTCGCGTTTTGCAGCGTAACCTGTCCGGTTTTTGCATCCCATTGCGTGCGCAGCCCGAGCTTTTCAGCCACGAATCTGACGGGCACCAGCGTACGTTGCGAGCGTGCGTCTACATACGGCTGGACGTCGGGAAAGGCGACAGCTTGCCCGTTTACCGTGACGTCGACGGGCTGTGCGCAGACAGGAGTGCCGAAGGAAACAGCGCTTTGCAGTACAGCCAGCGCCATGATTTGCTGAATTTTTTTCATCTGTCATGTCCTCAATGTTTTTCATTTCAGGCAGGTGCTGTCTTATTGTACTATGGGGTTGTTTTCCAGTGCCTGATCGAAAGGATGCAAGGCCAAACAGACCGCCTGTGAAGAAACTCCTATTTTTCGGGAGAGCCTTTACAACCTATGGCAAACAGGATAATATGTATAAAAATGACAAAAGGAACAAAAAAATCAGGCTATTGTACACCTTCCTTCTACTCAACTTGGATATTAGGGGTACTGCTTTCCTGATTTTTTTTATTGCTGCCGATGAAAAATCAAATCTACCTTCGCCGGAAAAACAAACTGATTGTGAAAGCGGGACAGCATGAATTGCCTGTCTCTTACTTGGCTGCGGCCTTGCGCAATATGGAGAGCCTGGGCTACACGTTTTCCCTGGAGCTGATCGAGCGAATCCGCACGCTGTCCGAAGCGGAATTTTTCCCGCTCTACTCGGAGGTAGTGAGAGTTTTAAAAGACATGGTCGGTGCCTCCAGGCGCTTTAAGCCTTTTTATCCGAATTTCCCGCGCCAGGTCATGGAAGCGAGCGACGGGGAACTGTACCTCCAGGCGATTATCCATTACTTGACGTGGCAGCTTCCCGTGCATGAAGTGAAAAAGCGGCTGCCGCTCCTGAAAGAATCCCGTTTGAAAGTGATTCAGCTGGGAACGGACGAAGAGCTGCTGCAAATAGGCATGAACATGCTGCGGGCGAACAGTTCGCTCTCCGCTCAGGACAAGGAAGACTTGAAAGGCTTGATTCACGGTTGCAAAGGGATTGCGGAAGCTTTGCCGCCGGAAATCCCGCACAAGGAAAATGCCGCTGTCGTGGCGAGCGTGTTGCTTCGGGCTGACAAAATGCCGCCTGACTTTTTGGCGAAGTATTGCAAGACGTCGACAGATGTTCTGCGACTGGCGGCGGCTCTGTCCGACGGGGATGTCAGCCTGGCTGCTCCTGTGAAGTTTCGCAAGTTCAGACGGGCCGAGCGCAGGCTGTTGCTTCGATTGCTGGAAGCAAGCCCGAACCTGGCGGAAGACATGCAGCGCTATAAAAACCGCTGGATTCGCCTCGGGGAGATTTTGCATCCTTTTGAATACAAAGACCGCTATCCGCGGGCAGCGGAAGCGTTTGATATTTTGCGCAACAATCGGCGCATCGAGACTTTCAACAGTCAGGTCGAGCTGGCGATCCTGGTGTGCGATATAAAAGAAGCGACCAGATTGCTGATGCAACGGCCAGGTGAATTTGCCCGACGGCTGGATCACATGCTCCGCTTGACGGAAGCGGGCGATCAGGTGTTGCGCTCCTTTGAGCAGATAGCGACTTCTGTATCGACCCCCGTCCTTTTGCAGGTGATGAATCACTTTGACAAGCGGGAGCGATACGGTGAGTGGCGAACGTTCTTTCCAAAAGGAGAAGTGGCAAAAGTACAGGCGATCCCCAATGCGCTTCCACGGCTGGTGGATGAACAGCGCGCGCGTGCAGCCGGGATATGTCGCGAGGTGTTGATTCAGCGCTTTTCTGCCTTGCCTGCTCTCGGAAAAGTTTATATCGACCCGCAATTGCACGAGCAACTGGTGCCTTTTTCCCAAAGATCGGCAAGCAAGGCGTTGCGCACGATAGCGCGCGGCTCCAGACTGCCGATCCCCGAGGGGAGCACGATCCGCTTTTTCACCTGGTGGAAGGAAGGGATCGTCAACGATGTCCCTACCGGGCGGGTAGATATCGATTTGTCCGCTGTCCTGTATGACGAGAAGTGGACGTACATGGAGCATGTGTCCTACACCAATTTGCGGTCCGAGAAGTATCGCGCCTGCCATAGCGGCGATGTCGTACAAGCGCCGAACGGAGCGTGCGAGTTCATCGATGTCGATATCGAGTCAGTGCTTCGATACGGCGGGCGCTATGTCGTGATGTCACTGAACTCGTTTACGAGCCAGCCGTATTGCGATTTGCCGGAGTGCTTCGCAGGCTGGATGATCCGCAGTCAGCCCGAGTCCGGCGAAGTTTTTGAACCGTTGACAGTTCAGGATAAAGCCGACATCGCTGCCCGTTCGACGATCTGCCTCCCGGTCATTCTCGATCTGGCAGAGCGAAAAGTCATTTGGACGGACATCGCGCTGCGTTCGCATCCGCGCTTCGTCAACAACGTAGAGGCAAATGGCGGCGGTATCGAATGGATGGGCCGCGCGCTGACGACACTTGTGAAGCCGACCTTGCACGAGCTGTTCACCCTGCACGCACAGGCGAGAGGGACGATTACCGACCGGATGGAGGAAGCAGACACGGTTTTTTCCATGGAAGAGGGGATTACCCCGTTTGACATGGAAGTGATCTTGGCTGATTTCCTCGCTGGTTAATGATGGGAAGTTTAAAAGTCAGCTCAGGCTGGCTTTTTTCGTTGTTTGCAAGAATCGCTCCCTCGGATTTTCCGTGTTTTTCCATTTTCCCTCTCCGATTTGCAGCTTTTGCTTGAATCCACGGTAGCATTTGCTATTATTAAAACAAGTGAGTGTTATTGAAATGAATGAACGACATTTGAATAGGATAGAAAACAGGTCCTTGTGTTTTTGCGAGTGCTTATTTCGTGAAAGACAGGGTTAAAAGGGAAGTTTGGTGAAATGCCAACGCGGTCCCGCCACTGTAAAAGAGTAGCTCTTCTTCCTGGCAACGGCGCCATCCACTGCCCCACTACGAGGCGGGAAGGAGAAGAAGAGTGATGATCCTTGAGCCAGGAAACCTGCCTGTTTTGGTGTATGCACTGTTTTCCTTCGGGTCAAAGGAAGAGGTGAGGATTGTTTTTGTCAGCTATCCGCGCTTTGTTTTCCTTCTAGATTTTGGAAAACAAAGCGTTTTTTTGTGCGCCTGACAAGCAATCGCTGACACTTTTTGGACTGGACAATGGGGTCCCCGAAAAGTACCTGAAAAGGGCTGGAGAAAACTATCCTTTTTAGGTAACTGACGGGGGCCCTGAAAAGTATGTAGGGTCAAAATGACAGCAAGGTCTTCACTTCAATCTGGGGGTGTGCGTTGTGAGCAATAAACGTGGACTGTTTTTGGTCTATACCGGAGACGGAAAAGGAAAGACGACAGCAGCGGTGGGCCTGGCTGTACGGGCGACCGGGCGGGGGAAAAAGGTGATTATGATTCAGTTCATCAAGTCGCCTGAGCGGACGTATGGAGAGAAAATCATTTTTGACAAGCTCGGCATCGAGATCGTGCAAAAGGGCGTAGGCTTTACGTGGACGAAGACGCCAGAGGAGCATCGGGAAGCGCTCAAGGAGGCGTGGACTTTTGCCCGGGAAAAGCTGTCTTCGGGAGCGTATGACGTCGTGATTTTGGACGAGCTGAACAACGCGCTGGCGATCGATCGTTTTCCCATTGACGATGTGCTGCCGCTGTCGGATGTTTTGGAAGCGATTCAAAACAGGCCGAGCCATGTGCATCTGGTCGTGACGGGGCGGAGCGCCAAGCAAGAAGTGATGGACATGGCTGATCTGGTGACAGAAATGAAGCCGCTCAAGCATTACTATGACGAAGGAATACCAGCAGTGCTGGGGGTAGAATTTTAATGAACGTGCTGGAAACGTATGGTCACGGTGGCGACTTGCTGACCGCCTCGCAACGCTTTGGCGTAAAGCCAGGGGAGTTTCTCGATTTCAGCGCCAATATCAATCCGCTCGGCATGCCGGAACGGGTCAGGGACATGCTGCTGGATTCGCTGTCTGCGGTGTTGCGCTATCCGGACCCGGGACACCGCGAGTTTCGCCAGGCGCTGGCGAAGCGTCTCGGACTGCCGGAAGCATGTCTTTTGCCAGCCAATGGAGCGGCGGAAGCGATGGCTTTGGCGATTCTCGGGCTGCAACCAGAGACAGTCGGCGTCGTGTATCCGTGCTTTTCGGAATATGCAGAGCTTTCCGAGCAGTTTGGCGCGCGTGTCATTGGTTGCTACGGAAAAGCAGAGAACGGCTACAAGCCGGATCGCGCCGAGCTGTACAAGCTGTTTGAACAGGCTGATCTCGTATTTGTCGGCTCGCCGAACAACCCGACCGGGATCTTGTACGAGCCGCAGGAGCTGTTGCAAATGGCGGACTGGGCGGCAGAGACAGGCACCTGGCTGGTCGTGGACGAAGCTTTTCTCGATTTCGTGGCGGAAGAACGGCAATTTACGCTGGCGAGTCGCCTGGAGAGCTTTCCGCGGGTCATTTTGATGCGGTCGATGACGAAAATGTATGCGATTCCCGGCCTGCGTCTGGGATACGCGATCGCCCATCCGGACGCGATCGCCAACATGCGGCAAAAGCAAGTGAGCTGGAGCGTGAATGCGCTGGCCCTTTTGGCGGGGGAACTGTGCCTGATGGAGCAGGAGTACGAGCGAAAAACCCGCAGCCTGATCGCCGAAGAGCGGGCCAAATTGCTCGACTTCGTCGGCAAGGAGCTGGGATGGCAAGTGTGGCCGGGAGAGGCGAACTTCTTGCTCGTTCGCTCGCCGGGGGAGCTGCCGGCGGCCCAGTTGCAAGAATGGCTTGGCAAAAAAGGGGTGCTGATCCGCAATTGCGCGATGTATCCCGGACTGACTGCCCATGACGTGCGCATCGCGGTTCGCGGAAGTGCGGAAAATGCTCGCCTGATGGCGGTCTTGCGCGAGGTGCGGGATGAAAGGGGCGGCAAGCGTTGAGTCTGGTGTTGGTGACAGGCGGCGTTCGCTCCGGCAAGAGCCGCTTTGCCGAAGAGCTGGCCGAACAGGCTGGCGAGCGAGTTCTTTACGTAGCAACGGGGCAAGCCTGGGACGAAGAGATGAAGCAGCGGATCGAGCGGCACAAAGAGCGCCGTCCAAGTCAATGGGGAAGCGTCGAGGTAGGGGAGCGGCTTTGCGACTACGAGAGCGTTGCATCAGGCTACGGGGTCGTGCTGATTGATTGCTTGTCGACATGGGTGAGCAATCGGCTGATGAGCGTCGAGGAAGCGCAGTGGCGCAGCCAGGAGCATACCGAAGCGCTTTTGCAGGAACTGGAGGCGTGGCTTGCCCTCGTCAGCCGCTCCCCGCAAAAAGTGATCGCAGTCACCAGCGAGGTCGGCTTGGGCGGAGTGGCGATGAACCGGCTGGGCAGATGGTTCGCCGATGTGCTCGGGGATGTCAATCAACAGACTGCACGGCAGGCAGATGCCGTCTACGCGGTAATGGCCGGAATCCCGTGGAGGATCAAAGGATGAATGCATTTTGGCACGCGATTGCCTTTTTTACGCGGATTCCCGTCCCGTGGCTGCGCCCATCCGATGAGGCGTGGAAAAAAAGCGTCAACTGGTATCCTGCTGTCGGGCTGGTCATAGGTATTTTGCTATGGGGTGTCCACCAGGCAGGGCTTTCGCTCTTCAGTCCGTGGCTTGCCGCCGTGTTGACGCTCGTCGTCTGGGTGTACATCACAGGCGGACTGCATCTCGACGGCTGGATGGATTTGGCGGACGGATTGGGCAGCAGCAGGCCAAAAGAACAAGTGCTTGCGATCATGAAGGACAGCCGCGTGGGTGCTTTTGGCGTGCTGGCGGCGCTTTTGCTACTGCTGCTCAAGGCGGGCGCTTTGGCAGAGCTGACACATCCAGGCTGGGGGCTGCTCCTCGTTTTTGTTCCCGCAGCGGCGCGGACCCATGTCCTGCTTGCCATTCGGTTCTGGCCGTACTTGTCGGCGGATAAAGGGATCGGCAAAGGCATCAGCGCCGGATTGTCGCTGTGGGCGATCGTCATCGGCTATGTGGCTTTGCTCGCAGTTGGCTGGCTGGCAGGCGGCTGGCAGGTCGTCGCGGCGATCGCTGGATCGTGCTTGTTCGCTCTGCTGTTCTGTCGTTCGGTTGCCCGCAAGCTGGGCGGGCTGAACGGGGATTGCTACGGGGCGGTCATCGAGAGCAGCGAGGCGGTCATGCTGCTTGTACTGGTCGGGAGTTGGTGGTTATGAGGTGGGTCTGGATACGCCATGGCGAGACTGACAGCAATCGGGAACACAGATATCTCGGGCATAGCGACGTCCCTTTGAACATAGATGGAAAAAGGCAGGCGAGTGAACTGGCAGAGCGCTTGTCCCGCCAGATCGAACGGCCTGATGCGCTCTACGCCAGCGATTTGCTCCGGTGCATGGAGACGGCCCAACCGCTGGCCGACGTATGGGATGTGCCGATCATCTCTGTTCCGGCTTTGCGGGAGCTGTCTTTTGGCGACTGGGAGCTGCTGACCTACGACGAGCTGATGCAGGCGGATTGCGAGCGGGCTACGCGCTGGTACGACGATCCTTTTCACTGCTGTCCGCCTAACGGGGAAAGCCTGCAAGCGCTGGGCCACCGCGTAGACGGCTGGTTGTGCAAGCTGATGGATCGGCAACAGCGGGAACCAAACGAAACGACCGTATTGGTTGCCCACGGCGGAGTGATCCGCTGGTTCCAGGCGGCATGGCTTGCAAAAGATCCGCGCCAATACTGGCAAGTAGACGGGCTAAAGCACGGAGAAGCGCTGTTTGCGGAGTGGGATGGGCAGCGCTGGCACAGACAAAGGCTGGGAAGCTAAAGAGAGGGACAACATGACGGAAGTGTGGGTATTGTGCGCGGCATACTTGATTGATCGGGCGGTAGGCGACCCGCGCAGCTTGCCGCATCCGGTGGTGATCATCGGATGGTGGATCACGCGGCTGGAGCGTGTCATTCGCGCTGTCGTCAAGCGGGAATCGCATTTGAAGCTGGCGGGAATCTTGTTTCCGCTCCTGATCGTGTCAGGCAGCTATGCCGCCGTCTGGCTGATTTTGTGGGTGGCTGCTCTCGTGCATCCACTGCTCGCGTGGGTGGTTGGAGCCTGGCTCATCTCCACGACGATCGCGACAAAAGGCTTGGCGGACGCCGGGCTGGAGATTGCCCGCCATCTGCTGGCAAATGACATGGCGGCGGCAAGGCGATCCTTGTCGATGGTGGTAGGGCGTGACACGGATCAGCTCGATGAGCCGGAAATTTGCCGGGGGGCGGTGGAGACGGTAGCGGAAAACATCGTGGATGCGATTGTTTCCCCGCTGATCTACGCCGCATTGGGCGGTGCGCCACTGGCGATGGCTTATCGGGCGGCCAACACGCTTGATTCGATGGTCGGCTACAAAAATGAGAAGTACAAAAACTTGGGCTGGGCGTCCGCGCGTTTTGACGACGTGATGAATTACATACCCGCTCGCCTGACCGCGCTGCTTTTGGTCATGGCAAGCTGGTTGCAACGACTGGACTGGAGACAGTGCTGGGCGATGATCAAAAGAGACGCGCACCTGCATCCAAGTCCAAACAGCGGATTGCCGGAAGCGGGGGTGGCTGGCGCACTTGGCGTACAGCTTGGGGGTCTTAACTACTACCAGGGTGTGCCGTCCAATCGGGCAAGGCTCGGGGACCCGCATCGGCCGTTGGCTGCTGCCGATATCACGGCAACCATTCGTCTGATGTATCTCACTTCCTTGCTGTGCCTGCTTTTATGTTCGGGGATTGCAGCAGCTCTGGCACTTGTCTAGCCGGATGATGAGCGAAAAGACACCGTAAGAGTAAGACCATATAACGCCTGCATGCGACACGTATGCGATGGAAAGGGGAGGGGCCGTATGAGCGGCAAGTTGTTTGTGATCGGGTTTGGCCCGGGAAGTTTTGAACATATCACCAAGCGTGCGCGGGAAGCCCTGCAAGAATCTGACGTCATTATCGGTTACTCGACGTACGTGGATTTGATCCGCGGACTTTTGACCAATCAGGAGATCGTCAGCACCGGGATGACCGAGGAAGTGACGCGTGCGCGCGAAGCCGTGCGCCAAGCGGAAGAGGAAGGCAAAAAAGTAGCGGTGATCTCCAGTGGAGACTCCGGCGTTTACGGGATGGCGGGTCTGGTCTACGAAGTGCTGGTCGAGAAAGGCTGGACAGAGGCGACTGGCGTTCCGATCGAAATCGTTCCGGGCATCTCGGCGATCAACTCCTGTGGCGCTATTCTCGGTGCTCCGATCATGCATGACGCCTGCACGATCAGCTTGAGCGACCACTTGACGCCGTGGGAGCTGATTGCCAGACGGATCGATGCAGCCGGGATGGCTGATTTCGTCATCGCCTTGTACAACCCGCGCAGCGGTCGACGCACGCGCCAGATTGTGGAGGCGCAGCGCATCCTTTTGCAATACCGTTCGCCTGATACACCTGTCGGAATCGTGAAAAGCGCCTACCGCGAGCGCGAGACGGTCGTGGTGACGACACTTGCGCAAATGCTGGAGCACGACATCGGCATGTTGACGACGGTCATCATCGGGAACTCTTCGACGTTCGTATACGATGGCAAAATGATTACGCCGCGCGGCTACCAGCGCAAATACACGCTGTCGGCAGACGAACAGCCGCTCAAGCCGCATCAACGGCTGCGCGTGGAAAATGAACCGTGGTCATTGGAAGCAGGCGACGAAAGCGTGGGCACGACTGCCCCAAAGACAGTAGAGCCAGCAAGTGAGCGACCTGTGCTGGCGACTGATGTGGAAAGTCCGTCGGCTGCTGGTCAAGCCGGACTAGCCGGAAGTGCAACGAGTACGGCTGTCCTGGAAGCTCCTCCGGTGGAACAGGCAGCGCAAACGGTTGCTCACCAGGCAGAGCGCTCGCCGCTCGATTGGGCCATGCAAGCGCTGAGTGCCGTCAATACGGCAAAAGGCATCGAAACGAAGCCTGCCCAAGCAAGCGCTGTTCGTACGGCTTCATCGTTTCAGCCGGAAATGATTTTTGAGTTCGCCGTCAGTCCCGGTGTCGCCAACAAAAAAATCACGCCGATGCAGATGATGGCGATCGCCGAAGTCGCAGGAGAAAAAGGCGAGATCGAATATACCCCGCACCACCAGATCATCATGCGTGTGCCGACTGCTGATCCGGAAAGCGTGACCAGCCGTTTGCGCGAGCTGGGGCTTATCCTCAGCCCGATCGGGGATGTGTTGCAGGTGAAGGCGTGCGATTTTTGCGATGGCGAGAAAAAAGACAGCATCCCGTACGCGGAGGAGCTGCACCAGCGGCTGGGTGGCAAGGAAATGCCCAAAGAGCTGAGAATCGGCTTTAACGGCTGCGGCATGGCCTGCTATGGAGCTGTTCAGGAGGATATCGGAATCGTGTTCCGCAAAGGCAAATTCGATTTGTTCCTGGGCGCGAAAACGGTGGGACGTAACGCGCATTCCGGCATTCCGGTTGCGGAAGGCATTGATAAAGAGGCGATTGTGCCGCTTGTCGAGCGAATCGTGAACCGATTCAAAAAAGAGGCGTTTCCGAATGAGCGCTTCCACAAGTTTTTCCAACGGGTAGGCGAGCTGGAGGGGTATGCCTGGTACGAACCTGCCAAAGCGGAAATCGAGAACGCCGCTTGCGGAGATTGACAGACGGATCAATAGGTAGCGGAGTTGACCGAAAACGAGGGGGAAACGAAATGGACGCGGTTTTATTTGTAGGACACGGAAGCAAGGACCCGGAAGGCAACGAAGAGATTCGCCAGTTTGTCGCTTCCCTTGCGCCTGAGCTGGATGTGCCGGTTATCGAGACGTGCTTTCTCGAGTTTGCCAGACCAGACATGCTGCAAGGATTGAATACGTGTGTAGCGAGAGGAGCGACGCGGGTAGCGGTCATCCCGATTATCCTGTTCTCTGCGGGGCATGCGAAAATCCACATCCCGGCGGCGATTGACGAAGCGAAGGAGCTGCACCCGCACGTACAGTTCATCTACGGTCGTCCGATCGGCATTCACGAAGAAGTGATCAACATTTTGTCTACACGCATGGCAGAAGCGGGCTTCGCTTCCGGTGAAGATTACGACGATCTGGCTGTGCTCGTCATCGGGCGCGGCAGCAGCGACGCGGATGCCAACAGTGATATTTACAAAATGTCCCGCCTTTTCTGGGAGCGTTACAAGGCGCCTTTGGTCGAGACAGCTTTCATGGGTGTGACCTACCCGCTGTACGACGAGGGAGTGGAGCGCTGCCTGAAGCTTGGCGCCAAGCGCATCGTGCTGTTGCCGTACTTCCTGTTTACAGGTGTGCTGATCAAACGGATGAGCGATCAACTGGAGAAGTTCCGCGCGCAATATCCGGATGCCCAGTTTGAGATGGCCGAGTATTTCGGTTTCCACCCGTTGCTGAAAGAAGTGCTCAAGGATCGCGTCGAGGAAGCTTTGCACGGGGAAGTGAAGCTGAACTGTGACACCTGTCAGTACAGACTGGCAGCGATGGAGCATATCGACCACCATCACCACCACCATGATGACGATCACGGACATGGACATCACCACCACCATCACGGGCATCATCATGATCACGATCACCACCATGACCATGATCATCACCATGACCACGATCACCACCATGCTCACGATCATAACCATGACCACGATCATTACCATGATCATGACCATGATCACAAACACGACCACAAGCATGACCACGTAACCAAGTAGGAGGAGACACAGCATGATTCTCGTATTGGCTGGAACGAGCGACGCGCGTGAATTGGCCTTGTTGATCAAGGAAAACGGCTACGATCTGCTGACCACCGTCGTAACGGACAACGCAGCGAAAAGCATGGAGGAGGCCGGTGTGCCCGTCCAGGTCGGACGCTTGACTGCCGACGACATCCAGCAGTTGATCCAGGAAAGGGGCGTGCGCTGTGTCGTTGACGCGAGCCACCCTTTTGCGGAGGAAGCCTCGAAAAACGCGATGGCGGGCGCACAAGGAGCGGGTGTTCCGTACATCCGTTACGAGCGTGAGAGTCTGGATGCGCCAGGCAGCGAAAAGCTGATCATCGTCGAGGATTACGTGCAAGCAGCCGAGCTTGCGGCTGACAAGCGCGGCGTCATCATGCTGACGACTGGCAGCAAGACGTTGAAGACGTTCACGGATCGTCTCCTGGGCCTGCCGGACACGACATTGGTTGCCCGCATGCTGCCGCGGCTCGACAATATGCAAAAATGCGAAGAACTCGGCGTGGAGCAAAAAAACATCGTCGCCATGCAAGGGCCTTTTTCCAAAGAGCTGAACAAAGCGCTCTACGCCCACTATGGCGTGACGCTGATGATTACGAAAGAGAGCGGCAAGGTAGGCGCTTTTGACGAAAAAGTGGAAGCAGCGCTGGAAATGGGCATCGAGACAATCGTCATCGGACGTCCGAAAATCGATTACGGCACCAAGTTTTCCGACTACCAAAGCGTGCTGAACCAGCTTAAAGAGGTCGTGCAATAACACGGCATCCCGCCTGTATAAACAAGCATCCAAACAAGTGACTGGAGGAAACCAACCATGGACTTCAAAACCGAATTTAAGCCTTTGACTGTACAACCGCAAGAGATCGAGGACATGAGCTTTCAAATCATTACCGACGAGCTGGGCGAGCACCCGTTTACAGAGGAACAATACCCTGTCGTGCAGCGCGTCATCCACGCTTCCGCCGACTTTGATCTCGGACGCAGTCTCGTTTTCCACCCGGATGCTGTCCAATCCGGTATTCAAGCGATTCGCAGCGGAAAAATCGTCGTGGCGGACGTGCAAATGGTTCAAGTCGGCATCAGCAAAAATCGGATTGAGAAATTCGGCGGCGAAGTGAAAGTATACATCTCTGACCGCGACGTCATGGAAGAAGCAAAGCGCCTCAACACCACTCGTGCGATTATTTCCATGCGCAAAGCTGTGAAGGAAGCAGACGGAGGAATTTTCTGCATCGGTAACGCGCCGACAGCTCTGTTGGAGCTGATTCGCATGGTGAAGGAAGGGGAAGCGAAGCCAGGACTTGTCATCGGAATGCCAGTAGGCTTCGTATCTGCGGCGGAGTCCAAGGAAGAGCTGGCGAAGCTCGACATTCCTTTCATCACCAACATCGGGCGCAAAGGCGGAAGCCCTGTAACTGTAGCGGCATTGAATGCCATCTCCATCATGGCGGAACGGTTGGGCTAAGCAGATGGCAGCCAAAGCAGCATCGGACGAAAAAGAGGCGAAACCCCTCCGCCACGGCTACACAACTGGATCATGCGCAACGGCGACGACCAAGGCTGCTTTGATAGCGCTGATAACCCAGGAGCCGCAAAGGGAGGCTACCATCCGCCTGCCGATCGGGGAAGACGTGACTTTCCAGATGGAGAGCTGCGAGTTTTCGCCGGAAAAAGCGACAGCAGCCACGATCAAGGACGGCGGTGACGACCCGGATGCCACGCATGGGGCGTTGATTCTTTCCACTGTCGAATGGTCAGACGAGCCTGGGATTATTTTGGACGGTGGCGTCGGGGTAGGACGGGTGACCAAGCCAGGGTTGCCTGTCCCGATTGGCGAGGCCGCGATCAATCCCGTTCCGCGCAAAATGATTCGCGAGACGGCTCAGGCGGTACTCGATGAGTACGGGATAGAGCGCGGGATCAAAATCGTAATTTCCGTGCCTGCGGGCGAGGAAATTGCAAAAAAAACATTGAACGGACGACTCGGCATACTCGGCGGCATTTCCATTTTGGGGACGCGCGGAATCGTGGTGCCGTTTTCCACTTCTGCTTACAAGGCAAGCGTGGCTCAGGCGATCAACGTCGCCAAAGAAGCGGGCTGCGATCACATCGTCCTCTCCACGGGCGGAAAAAGCGAGTCGTATGGAATCGCTACCTACCCGGAGCTGTCCGAGGAAGCTTTCGTGGAGATGGGCGATTTCGTCGGGTTTGCGCTCAAGCAGTGCAAGGTCAGGAAAATGCGCAAAGTGACGCTTGTCGGCATGATGGGCAAGTTTTCCAAAGTGGCGCAAGGTGTCATGATGGTTCACTCGAAAAGCGCTCCTGTCGACTTCGGATTTTTGGCCCAGATGGCGACGGAAGCAGGTGTTTCCCAAGAGCAAGTGGACGAAATACTGGGAGCAAATACAGCCTCGCAGGTCGGGGATATGATGGCGGAGACGCCTGCCTTTTTCGAGATCATGTGCGCCAACTGCTGCCGTGCCGCCCTGAAAGAAGTAGGCGGCGGCATCGTGGTCGAAACCATCATCATTACTATGAAAGGGTCCCTGCTGGGAAGGGTGACGATCGATGACACAAGCGATGAAAGTGATCGGGATCGGGGATGACGGACAGCAAAGCTTGCTGCCGCTGTACCGGACCTGGATCGAAGAAAGTGAGCTGTTGGTTGGAGGAGAGCGGCATCTTGGCTTTTTTCCGGAGTACAAAGGGGAAAAGCGAGTTTTGAAAGGCGGCTTGACCGCGATGGTCGAGGAACTGCGGTCAGAGACGCGCAAGACGGTCATTCTCGCTTCCGGCGATCCGCTCTTTTACGGGATCGGCAGCCTTTTGGCGAAAAAGCTTAATGTGGACATTTACCCGCACCTCAGCTCCATTCAGCTCGCTTTTGCCAAAATGGGCGAGGCGTGGCAAGATGCGACATTGCTCAGCGTACACGGCCGCAGCATCAAAGGGCTGGCGCAGCGGATGGACGGCAAGGACAAAGTCGCGCTGCTCACCGATCGGGAAAACACGCCTGCGGCGATCGCCAAGTATTTGCTGTCGTTTCAGATGACCGAATACGATGCGTTCGTGGCGGAAAACTTGGGCAGCGAAGACGAGCGGACAGGCTGGTACGCTTTGCAGGACATGGCTGACGGCGTCTTTTCCGATTTGAATGTCGTGATTTTGAAAAAGCGTCGGCCAAGCCCGGTCTGGCCGTTTGGGATTGCGGACGAGGAGTTTTCCCAGCGCAAGCCGGACAAGGGACTGATTACGAAAAAAGAAGTGCGCATTTTAAGCATCGCCCAACTGCAATTGCACGCCAAAAGCATCGTTTGGGACATCGGCACCTGCACAGGCTCCGTCGCGATCGAGGCAGCGCGAATCGCACGCGAAGGCGAAGTGTACGGCGTGGAGAAAAATGCGGACGACCTGGAAAACTGCCGCCAAAACATGGCGAAGTTTCGCACCGATCTGACTGTTGTGAATGCCCGCGCGCCAAAAGGACTGGATGAGTTCCCCGACCCGGATGCCGTCTTTATCGGGGGCAGCGGCGGAGAATTGCGCGAGCTTTTGAATATTTGCTGCACGCGGCTTCGGGCAGGCGGACGCATCGTGGTCAACGCAGCGACGATTGAGACGTTGTACGAAGCGACGCAAGCTTTTGCAGAGGAAGGCTTCGAAACATCGGTCACGCTGGCGCAACTGTCGCGCAGCAAGCCGATTTTGTCTTTGACCCGTTTTGAAGCGTTGAATCCGATCTACATCATTACGGCCTGGGCCAAGCAGGCAGAGGAACAAGGAGGAGACAGCAAGTGACCAAGATCGGAACATTGTACGGGCTGGGAGTCGGCCCTGGCGATCCAGAATTGATTACTGTAAAGGCATTCCGCCTGCTGCAGCAATCCCCGGTAGTTGCGTACCCGAAAAAACGGATGGGCAGCAAAAGCTACGCCCACCAAATTGCCGAGCTGTACGTGCAGCCGCAAGACAAGGAAATGCTCGGACTCGTCTTCCCGATGACACGCGACAAAGAAATTTTGGAGCGCGAGTGGAACAAAACGGTCGAAATCGTCTGGGAGCGTCTGTCCGAAGGCAAAGACGTCGCGTTTGTCACCGAAGGCGATCCGATGTTTTACAGTACGTTCATCCACATGATGCGCGTCATGCATGAAGAGCACCCGGAAGTGCCTGTCGTAACCGTGCCGGGCGTATCTTCGTTCCTCGGAGCTGCTTCCCGCTTCAACATGCCGCTCGCGGATGGCGACGAGCAAATCGGGATCATTCCGGCTACAGAAGACAAGGAAGCGATGCGCAAAGCGATTGAAGATCACGATACCGTCGTGTTTTTGAAGGTAGCAAAAGTGCTGCCGATGATCATCGGTTTGCTGAAAGAAATGGGACTCGCAGACAAAGCCGCTGTTGCGACAAAGGTCACTTCTTCGGAAGAAATGGTCTGGACGGACATGCGTGAACTGGAGCGGGCAGAGCTTAGCTATCTAACACTGATGGTGGTGAAAAAGGGATGAAACTGTACATAGTGGGAGCGGGTCCCGGCGACCCGGATTTGATTACCGTAAAAGGCATGAAGCTGCTGCAAAAGGCAGACGTCATTTTGTACACCGACTCGCTCGTCAACGAAGAGCTGGTTGCGCTTGGCAATCCTGATGCAGAGGTGCTGCACAGCTCCGGCATGGCGCTGGAAGAAATGGTAGAGCTGATGGTAGACCGCATCAGCAGCGGAAAAACAGTCGTGCGCTTGCATACGGGCGACCCGTCCGTGTACGGAGCGATCATGGAGCAGATCGCTTTGCTGAAAGCAAAAGGCATCGAGGTAGAGATCGTGCCAGGCGTCAGCTCCGTATTTGCGGCAGCAGCAGCAGTAGGCGCCGAACTGACCATCCCGGAGCTGACCCAGACGCTCATCCTCACCCGCGCAGAGGGGCGCACGCCTGTACCGGACAGGGAGAAGCTGCGCGCGCTTGCCGAGCATCACTGCACACTCGCTTTGTATTTGAGCGCGACTTTGACGAAAAAAGTAGTGCGCGAGCTTGTCGAGGCAGGCTGGAGCGAAGATACGCCAGTCGCTGTCGTGCAACGGGCAAGCTGGCCGGATCAGCTGATCGTGCGCACGACCTTGAGAAATTTGGACGAAGACATGGGCAAAAACGGCATTCGCAAGCACGCGATGATTTTGGCAGGCTGGGCTTTGGACCCGGATATCCATGAAAAAAGCGAACAGTACCGTTCCAAGCTGTACGATAAAACCTTCACGCACGGGTACAGAAAAGGTGTGAAAGAATGATTATCGAACTGGTTGAAGGGGAAATTCCAGCCATCCGCCAGCGCGGGGAATATGCGATCGTCGCCATCACGAAGCACGGGGTAGAGATGGCACGCGATCTGGCGCAAAAATTTCCCGGGGCAGACTTGTACTACATGAGCAAGTTCGCCCGTGGAGACGAGGAAGCTCGCGGCATCCAGCTGTTTTCCAACAGTGTGCGCATGCTGTTTCCTGCGCTTTGGCCCGCTTACAAAGGGCTGATTATCATTATTTCGCTCGGGGCGGTTGTGCGGATGATCGCTCCTTTGCTGGAAGATAAAAAGAAAGACCCGGGTGTCGTCGTCGTGGACGATCGCGGGGAAAATGTGATCAGCGTCCTGTCCGGCCACCTCGGGGGAGCCAATGAGCTGGCTCGCGAGGTAGCGGCGATCATGGGCGCTCGTCCGATCATCACGACTGCTTCCGATGTACAAAAGACGATCCCTGTCGATTTGTTCGGCCGCCGTTTTGGCTGGGAGTGGGATTCGGCTGACAAGCTGACGCCAGTGAGCGCCTCTGTCGTCAACGAGGAGCATGTAGCGGTGGTCAACGAATCAGGCGAGCGCGACTGGTGGATGCACGACACGCCGATGCCGCCGTCGATCAAGGAATACAAGACGATTGCCGAAGCGCAGGCAGCCAATCCGCATGCCGCGCTCGTCGTCTCTCACCGCTTGCTTGCGCCAGAGGAGCAGACGATTTTGGACAATGGCGTCCTGTATCGTCCGAAAGTAATCGTGCTCGGAATGGGCTGCAACCGGGGAACATCTGCCGAGGAGATCGAGGCGGTCATCAAGGAGACGCTGGATGAATTGCAGTTCTCCATCAAAAGCGTCAAGGCTCTTGCGACGATTGAACTGAAAAAAGACGAGGCTGGACTGATCGCCGTGTGCGAGAAGTACGGCTGGCCTTTTGTCTGGTATTCCCCGGAGGAACTGAACAAGGTGGAGATCAGCGATCCGTCCGAGACGGTATTCAAGTTCACGGGAGCGTACGGGGTAAGCGAGCCTGCGGCGAAGCTGTACGCAGGTGTCGACGAACTCGTCCTGACCAAGAAAAAATCGGGCAACGCCACTATTTCTGTCGCTTTAATGCCTTATCGTGAGGAGGAGCGCGTATGACGGATAACAGCCGCCGTATCGTAATCGCCGGAACGGGCAGTGGGGCAGGCAAGACGACCGTTACCATCGGACTGATGGCTGCCCTGATCCGCAAAGGCCATGTCGTCCAAGGCTTCAAGTGCGGCCCTGACTATATCGATCCCACTTACCATACAGCCGTAACAGGCAGAGCGTCGCGCAACCTCGACAGCTTCATGCTGGAGCATGAGGTGGTCAAAGAGATTTTCGTCCGCGGCAGCGAAGGCGCGGACATCTCGATCATCGAGGGCGTCATGGGCATGTACGACGGCAAGGAAGCGACGAGCGACAAAGGAAGCACGGCTGAAATCAGCATTTTGACAGCTTCGCCTGTGTTGCTCGTGGTCAACTGCCAAAGCATGGCGCGCAGCGCGGCTGCGATCGTCAAAGGCTTTCAGCTGCTCAATCCGCAGGCGAAAATCGTCGGTGTGATCGCCAACAAAGTCGGCAGCGAAGGGCACCACAAAATCGTCAAGGCGGCGATTGAGCAGGAGTGCGGGATTCCGGTTGTCGGCTATTTGAAACGGGAAAACGAGCTGGAAATTCCCGAGCGTCATCTCGGACTCGTGCCATCCGTGGAACGCGGCGAGCTTGCGCCTCTGTTTGCGAAGCTGGCAGACTTGATTCACGAAACGGTAGACCTCGACCTGGTTTGGGAACTGGCGAAAGCAGAGCCGCTGCAAGTGGAGCCAAAGCTGTTCGCGCCGCGTCAAGCGAACTACGACGTGACGATCGCGGTAGCGAAAGACCCGGCGTTTCATTTTTACTATCCGGAAAATTTGGAACTGCTGCAGGCGCACGGAGCGAAGCTGGCCTTTTTCTCGCCGCTGGCAGGAGAAGGCGTGCCGGAAGCAGCGGACGGCCTGTACATCGGCGGAGGCTTTCCAGAGGAGTTTGCTGCCGAGCTGTCGCAAAACGAGCTGGTGAAAGACTCGTTCCGCAAGGCGATTGCCAAAGGCTTGCCGACCTTGGCCGAGTGCGGCGGGTTCATGTTTTTGACGGAAGCGATTGTGACCACAGACGGCGAGAGCTTCCCGATGCTCGGGATCGTGCCCGGGAAGGTGACGATGCAGAAAAAGCTGGCCGCGCTTGGCTATCGGGAAGTGCGCGGCAAGGCAGGCAATTTCCTGATCGGCCCGGATGAACAGGCAAAAGGGCACGAGTTCCATTATTCGACTTATTCCAGCGAGCAACAGCTTCCTGCGGCCTATGAGACAAAAGGGCTGCGCGGAACTAAGCCAGAAGGATTCGCAGAGGGCAATCTGGTCGCAGGCTACACGCACTTGCACTTTGGCTCCAATCCAGAGCTGGTGAAGCGGTGGCTGAGTCTGTGCGCGGAGGTGGCGGCTCGTGCCTAAAGCTCTCCCGCTGATGGTTCAGGGAACCAGCTCAGACGCAGGGAAAAGTGCGATCGCAACGGCACTTTGCCGAATTTTTGCGCAGGATGGCTACAAGACGGCCCCGTTCAAATCGCAAAACATGGCGCTGAACTCCTACGTCACGCTGGACGGGAAAGAAATCGGGCGGGCACAGGGCGTTCAGGCGGAAGCGGCCGGGATTCTCGCCACGACCGACATGAATCCGATCCTGATCAAGCCGACGCGCGATTCCGAGTCGCAAATCGTGGTGAACGGCGAGCCGTACGCCAACATGAAAGCGATGGCGTATCGCCAGGAGTTTTACGAGGAAGGACTGCGGATTATCGGCGAGGCTTACGAGCGGCTCGCCGCCGCGTATGAGCGGATCGTGATTGAGGGGGCAGGCAGTCCGGCAGAAGTCAATCTCAACGATCGCGAGCTGGTCAACATGCGGGTCGCGCGACTGACGAACGCTCCGGTCATTTTGGTGGCTGACATCGAGCGCGGCGGCGTTTTTGCCAGCCTGGTCGGCACGCTGCAACTGCTCGAACCCGAAGATCGCGACCGGGTGATCGGCGTCGTCATCAACCGTTTTCGCGGCGATCTGACGCTGTTGCAGTCAGGCTTGGACTGGTTTGAGGAGTATACGGGCAAGCCTGTGCTTGGCGTGGTGCCGTTCATTCCCGACTTGTGGATCGATGCGGAGGACTCGCTGATTTTGCATCGCTACCAGGGGCAGAGAGAGACGCCGCGCGATCTGGACATCGCGGTCTTGCGCTATCCGCGCATTTCCAATTTCACAGACGTAGACCCGTTTTTTGTGGAGCCGGATTGCCGGATGCGCTTCGTGACTCGTTTGGAAGAGCTGGGCGAGCCTGACCTCATCGTGTTGCCAGGCAGCAAAAATACGCTGGAAGACTTGCAGTTTTTGCGCGAGTCAGGGCTGGCAGACGCCGTGAAACAGCTCCATGTGCAAAAAAAATCGTACGTAGTCGGTCTGTGCGGCGGCTATCAAATGCTGGGGCTGACGATTTTGGACCCGGATGGCGTGGAATCTCCGTTGCAGCAGCTTGACGGGCTGGGGCTGATTCCGATGACGACGACGATGGAGACAAAGAAGACGACGGTTTTGTCGAGGGGCGAAGCGGTGTTTGCCGGAGAGCGGCTCGAAGTGGAAGGCTACGAGATTCATATGGGCCAGTCCGCTTATGAGCAGGTGGATGCCCCCTTTATCCAGATGGGAGAGCGCACGGAAGGCTACTGTCAGGAGGAGCGCCAACTGATCGGGACGTATTTTCACGGGTTGTTTCACAACGACCGCTTTCGTACGCTGCTATTGAACGCAATCCGTGCGAAAAAAGGGTTGGAGCCAATCGTAGAGCGTCCGTCCTTCGTGGCGCTTCGCGAGCAAGGCTACGATCTGCTGGCAGATACGGTACGCCGTCATGTGCGGATGGATGTCATTGAAGAACAGATGAAGGCTTATCAGGAAAAAGAGGTGCGTATATGATGGCAGGCTTGGAAAAGCTATTTCCGGCGATTGAGCCGCGAAACCATGAGGCAAGTGAGCAAACGAGACAACATGTGGATCAGCTGACCAAGCCGCTGGGAAGTTTGGGACGCCTGGAGGAACTAGCTGTGGAGCTGGCAGGAATGACAGGAGAGACGTTTCCGGTCGTAACGCCGCCTGGCGTACTTGTTTTCGCGGCGGATCACGGTGTCGCTGCTGAGGGAGTGTCGGCCTATCCCCAGGAAGTAACGGCGCAAATGGTGCTGAACCTGGTGAACGGTGGCGCGGGGATCAACGTGTTCGCCCGGCAAATCGGCGCGATCCAAAAATTCGTGGATGTCGGCGTGGCTGTAGAGGTAGAGGCTCCCGGAGTGACCAGCAGACGTATCCGCTCTGGCTCGGGCAACATGCTGAAAGAAGCGGCGATGTCGCCGGAAGAAGCGCGGCAGTCGCTTGCGGTCGGCATCGAGCTGGCGCAGCAGATCATCGATGAAGGAGCCAAGGTGCTGATCGTCGGTGAAGTAGGGATCGGCAACACGACAGCGAGCAGCGCGATTTTGTCCGCTTTGACGGGCGCAGACCCGGATGAGATTGTCGGGCGGGGCACAGGCTTGGACGACGCTGGCTGGCAGCGCAAAAAAGCCGTTGTCCGCGAAGCGCTCGCGCTGCATCGCCCGGATGCGGATCAGCCGCTCGACGTGCTGGCAAAAGTGGGCGGACTGGAAATCGGCGCGATGGCAGGGGCCGTGATTGGCGCTGCATCCAGACGCGTTCCGGTGTTGCTCGACGGCTTTATCGCCACCGTAGCAGCACTTTTGGCGGTGCGGTTGGAGCCAGGCGTAGCGGACTACTTGATTGCCGGTCACCGTTCCCAGGAGCCGGGACATGCTTTCGCACTGAACGTACTGGGCAAACAGCCGTTGCTCGATTTGAACTTGCGGCTTGGCGAAGGCAGCGGAGCGGCAGTGGCGTTTTCAATCGTCGAGGCATCGGCACGGATGGTGCGCGAGATGGCGACTTTTGCTTCGGCGGGAGTCAGTGACCGATGAGCGGCGCGGGAAAAGTGTACCTCGTCGGCGCTGGACCTGGTGATCCCAAGCTGATTACGGTCAAAGGGCTTGAATGCTTGCAAAAGGCTGATGTGGTCGTCTATGACCGCCTGGCTAACCCTGAATTGCTCGCTTATGCGCCTGAAACGGCAGAGCGTATTTATTGCGGCAAACTGCCTGATCATCACACGATGCGCCAGGAATCGATCAATGAAGTCCTCGCGGAGAAGGCGCTGGAAGGCAAGATCGTCGTACGCCTGAAAGGTGGCGACCCGTGCGTGTTCGGACGTGCGGGAGAAGAAGCCGAGCATCTGGCTGGGCGAGGAGTCGCTTTTGAGATCGTGCCAGGCGTCACGGCGGGAATCGCGGCTTCCGCATACGCGGGAATCCCGGTGACTCATCGCGATCACGGTTCATCTTTTGCCGTAGTGACAGGTCATCTGCGCGAAGACAAGCCGGAGCTGGCTGTGGAAAAATGGCGGGCGCTGGCGAGCGGGATCGACACGGTTGCCTTTTACATGGGCGTCGCCAATTTGCCGCTGATCCGCACGCAATTGATCAAGCACGGCCGCGACGCAGAGACGCCTGTCGCTGTCATCTCCTGGGGGACGCTGCCCAAGCAAGCGGTCGTAACGGGCACTTTGGCAAACATCGAGGAACGCTTGGCAGAGAACAGCCACGTCACCAATCCGGCGATCATTTTGGTCGGCGATGTCGTGAAAATGCGGGAAAAAATCAACTGGTTTGAGGCCACGCTTGGCGTAAACGATAGTCTTGCCGAGTAAAGCGCAACGGCTGGGCGGCTAGGCTAGACGGTTTGCTGCCGCGAATATGTAGTATTGCAGGGAGGGACGGCGGATGCCGCACTATGCGATGATGGTCAATCTGGAACGTAAACGTTGCGTCGTAGTCGGTGGCGGACAGGTCGCAGAACGGAAAATCGCCAGTCTGCTTGCCGCTGGCGCGGATGTCTGCGTCGTCAGTCCCACCTGTACAGAAGCGATTCACGCCTGGGGGCAAGCGGGCAGGCTGACGCTTTGGCAGCGACCGTTTGCTTCCGCTGATGTTTCTTCTGCTGTGCTCGTTGTCGCTGCGACCAGCGATTCTGCGGTCAATCTGGCTGTCTACGAAGCGTGTCAGCAAGCCGGGTGCCCGTGGATCAATGTAGTGGATCGTCCCGACCTGTGCTCGTTTACGGTTCCGTCCGTAGTCGAGCGCGGCGACCTGACTGTGGCCATCTCGACAGGGGGCAACAATCCGGGCTTGGCGAAAAAACTGCGCCGCCAGCTGGAAGCGTGGATCGGGCCTGAGTACGAAGACTACACGCGCTTTTTGGGAACGATGCGCAAACGGGTGCTCGCGCTGGACGAACTGGACGCTGCAGGCAAACGAGCCGTTTTGGCCGAGCTTTTGGATGACCGTTTCCTGGAATGGACCCGCAGCGGGGAGGTCGAGCGAAGGGATCGGGAGGCAGAGGCGGTTGTAGCTGAATGGCTGGGCTGTGATCGATCATAGGCAAAAAAGGAACAACCTAAGTCTGATCGGGATGTCGACTTAGGTTGTTTCTTTTTGTGCGCGATCCGCGATGAGAAGCAGGCAGCTTAGCTCGCCCGAAAAAGGCAAGGAGGGATGCAATGTTGCTTTCAGATGTCCCAGCCCTCGTTCTTTGGCGTCCTGTAGCTGCCTGGCTATGTAGCTTTTGATCCAGCCTTCATCCGGCGCGTCATAAATTTGGCTGAAATTGCTGGAATACATGTCTGAAATGTTCTCGTCCCGGTAGTGATGAACGTGGGGCACGGTCGTGCGTTTCGAGAAGGAGCAGTCAAAGCTCTCTTGCAACGCAAAAATTTGCTGAAGCATTCCATTATTCTCCTTTTCCTGATATGGTGATAGTTGGTACGTATACCCTCTAGCGTAAGTCATTTTTTTCAGGGAGGAAACCTCTTTGTGGGATGCTGTTCAAATCGGCCCGTTTTTATTGAAAATGAGCACCTTGGCCGTCATCGTCTCCATTGCGACGGGCTTTCTTGCAATCACGTTTCTTGTCAAAAAAGACAGGGCGACAAGAGGGGCGCTCACGGAGCTGCTAAGCAACGCCGTTCTCCTCGGCTTTTTGGTTTGGAAGTTCAGCTATGCGCTGTTTCATCTGGACCAAGTCGTGCAAAATCCTTCGTCGCTTTTGTATTTCTCCGGCGGCGAGCGTGGAGCCTGGCTGGCGGCGCTTGCTGTGCTGGTATATTTTTCGCTGCGTCTGCGCAAAAAATCGGTTCCGGTCGACCTCGTGGCCTGGGCGGTGGCTACTGGTTCGTTGGCTGCGACAGGCATGTATCAGCTATTGACGGTGCTGCTTGAACAAAGCGGCTTTTTGTACCATGTTCAGCAGATCGTTTTATGCCTGTTGTTCCTTGTCTGGCTCCAACGCGCGCGAAAACAGCTGAACGAGCTGGCTGTCTGGCTTATGCTGCTGATGTGGTTTGCGATTGGACAAGTGTACGTGCAGTTTTACGTTCAACCGCGCGAATCCGCCTTCGCGGGACTTTCCTCCGAGCAGCTTGTCTACTACGGGGGCGCGCTGTTGCTGCTCTTTTTGTCCAGACGCATGACCAAACGGAAAGGTGAGAACGCAGATGAAGTTTAATCAAATAGCGGCGTTTGTCGTGTTGATCGGCTTGCTGGCGTGGGGAATTGTCGATGCCTCGATCCTGTCGCCAAAAGGGAAAAATGCCGCGACGAGCGGGCCGGGGGCGACTAGCACAGCGCAGGTCGGCACGGAAAAAGGAAATGCGGCTCCCGATTTTGAATTGCAACAGTTGGACGGCAAGAAAGTAAAGCTGTCCGATTTTCGCGGGAAAAAAGTGATCGTCAATTTGTGGGCTACCTGGTGTCCGCCTTGTCGGGCAGAAATTCCCGACATGCAGCAATACTATGAAGCAAACAAAGACAACGATGTCGTCATTTTGGGCGTAAACTTGACGACGACAGAAACAAAGCCGGAAGATGTCGGCGTGTTCGTAAAAGCGTACGGCATGACGTTCCCTGTCCTGCTGGATGAAGACAAGCAAGTCACCAACGAGTACAAGGCGATCTCGATTCCGACCAGCTACATTATTGATTCGAATGGCATCGTCCAGCACAAGTATATCGGGCCGATGAGCTACGAATGGATGGAGGAGACGCTGGCAGCGATCCAGTGAGGAAGCATGGGGGCGGAAAGCGGCGAGCACGATGATGGACGGAACGGACGAAAAAGGCAGCCTGTACACGCAGCGGCTGCCTTGAATCACCTATCAATACACTATGAATCGGACTGGTTTGCAGGAGGCTGCTTGACACTGCCGCGCTCCAGTGGAAGGACGGCATTCAGCAGCTGGTAGATGCGCTTTGATTCTTTCGTCAGCAAAGGGCCTAAAATGGCGAGAATCAGCACGTACAGAGCTGCGAACGGCTGGAGAATATCCATGAGTGCGCCCGCTTTTCCCAGATTAGCCATGATGATGGAAAACTCACCGCGTGAAACGATTGTCAGTCCAATGTTGGTGGAAGCTTTGGGCGGCAGCCCGGCGCTGCGTCCTGCCAAAAGTCCGGCAGCGACGTTTCCGATGAGGGTGATGACGACCGCAGCGATGGACAGCCAGACGGCTCCCCCCAATGACAGAGGATCAATCGTTAAACCGAAGCTGAAGAAAAACATGGCGCCGAAAAAGTCGCGAAATGGCAGTATCAGATGTTCGATGCGTTTCATATGTTGTGTTTCTGCTAATACGAGCCCCACGAGCAGCGCGCCGATGGCTTCAGCTACATGGATTGTCTCGGAAAAACCCGCAATCAAAAACAGGGCGGCAAACACCGTAATCATGAACACTTCGTTTGATTTGATGTTTAGCGCGCGATTCAAAAAAGGGACGAGCCTGCGGCCTACGACGATGAGCAGGAGCATGTAGCCGAGAGCAATCAGAGCGGAGGAAACCACGCCTCCGAGAGAAGTTGCTCCGCTGAGGACAAGCCCCGATACGATCGAGATGTACACGGCCAAAAAGATGTCCTCGAACATGATGATCCCAAGAATCATCTCGGTTTCGCGATTGGCTGTCCGTTTGAGATCGACCAGGACTTTTGCGACGATGGCGCTGGACGAAATCGTAGTGATTCCGGCGATGATCAGCACTTCTTTCAGCGGGAAGCCGCAGACCCAGCCAAACAGCACGCCGAGAGTAAAGTTAATGGCGATGTAGATCGTCCCGCCGATCGCGATAGAGCGCCCGGCCTTGATCAGACGCCCTACCGAAAACTCAAGGCCGAGGTAAAACAGCAGGAAAAGCACCCCGACTCTGCCCATAAATTCGATGAGCGGCGCACTGTCGATAAAGCGCAGATCGAACAGGCCGATATCGGGGGCGTGCGGACCGACGACCATCCCGACCAAAATGTAAAAGGGAACGATGGAGAACTTCAACTTGATGGAGAGGAAGCCGGCGATGGCAATCAGAGCGAGCGCCAGGCCGACTTCAAACACGATGTGCTCCAAGGTCAATCACCCCCGTTGCTGAGAATAGTCTTGAGCGCTTTCACCTGCTTTCGTTCACCTGCTACTACGAGGGTGGAGCTTGCACGAAGCACATACTCCGGTCCAGGATTGATCGTTTGTGTGTGGTCTTTTTCAATGACAGCGATGATCGTGGCACCCGTCTCCTGACGCACGTCCAGCTCGCCGATCGTCTTGCCGACGGCGCGTGAGCCAGCGTCGATTTTGTACCATTCGATCATAAGCTTGTCCAAAGCGACCTCAACTGTTTCCAGAGCGGTCGGCGTGTACGTCAGGCCGCCGACAATCGCTGCAATTTGCCGCGCCTCGTCGTCATCCAGCGTAACCATCGAGATGTTCTCATCCGGATCTTCGCGGTCAAAATGGTACATTTCCCGGCGGCCGTCATCGTGAATGACGATGACCAGCTTGTCGCCGCCTTTTGTTTCTACCTGATATTTTCTGCCGATTCCCGGCAAATCCGTCTCGCGAATCGAGAACATGCAACAACCTCCTTCTACGTCTGCCCATATGTATATAGGTAATCACTCTTATGCACGAAAGAGCGCCCTGCATGTCGCGCAAGATCATTTGGAATTATAACCATTCCGGTGTTACTTTAGTAATAATTCCGGATCATCCTTGGAAGCATTGTCGACATACGTACCCATTATCCATTATTATACACGAAGCGGCTTTCCCTTTTTGGCATAACCGAAACAAATTCGCATAGATTTGACACATTTTTTAAGGGTGATGAAGCGTGGCTAACAAGCAATATCGTTTGACAGAAGCAGAGTGGAACTTTATTTCGGACATGCGCTCCATGGAGATGGATGAGCTGCTGGACATTGTCATCGCTCTGCGCAATGAAGTGCGAGAGCTGGAAAAGAAAGCGGAAATCATCCGCGAACGGGAAAAAGAAGGCTGGGAAGCCGAATACCAGGCTGCCAAGAAGCGAATCAATCACCTTCGCCAGTTTGAGCAAGACTTGCGCAAGACGTGGCCGCATGATTAATCAGGCAGCCCGGCATGGCTGGCGCTTGCCAAAAGCATCCAAAAGGAAACAGCAGAACCTGCGATCAGCGGGTTCTTTTTTTTGTCTGATGGAATAAACTTGGAGGTGCGAAACAGGATGTCTCCGGAATTTGGCAAGGAAAAAATGCGATGTTGACATACTCTCGACACGATCAATAGGTAAAGTAAGTTATGTACATAGCGACATGATAGGAAAAAGACAACCGGGAGAAGGAGGACTTTTCATGTTCAAAAAACAGTATCTAGCAGTTTTCTCAGCGGTGGTTCTTGCGACGAGCTTGCTGCCGACTGGCTCTCAGGCAGCGACTGGAACAAAAAACTTGCAGGCAAAGTACAACAATATCAAGGTCTTGTATAATGGTGCTACTGTTCCGACTACGATCGAACCATTTATCGTAAACGGAACCACTTACATCCCGCTTCGCATGATGGCAGGCGTGTTCAACAAGGAAGTCGAGTGGAATGGCACGTCCTACACCATCACGGTAAAAGATCAGGCAGATGCGCAGCATGCAGCCGAGTTGTCCGCGCGTGACGCCCAGATTCGCACCTTGCAAAGCAAGATCGACACGCTGAACCAACAAATCTCTGATCTGGAAGACGATTTGGACGATGCGAAAAACAAAGACGATGACGACGATGTAGATGACCGTATGGACGATCTGGAGGATGCCCTGAATGACGACTACGGAGATTTCCGTGGCGTTGAATGGGATATCACCCTGAGCGGCGACGAGGATGACATCGACGTAGAAATCGCGCTTGACTTCGATGAGTACGAGGATGAACTGGATCAATCGGACTTCGAAGACCTCGTGGAAAATGTCATCGAAGACATTTGGGATGAGTTTGAAGACGCTGACGTAACAGGCGAAATCGTAGACTCCAGCAACAACGACAAAACGGAATACGACTTTGATGGCGATGCCAGCGATGAAGAAATCAGCTTCGAAGACGATGTTATCAACTAATCTTTTCTAAAGAAAAGCCTTGCTTCCGGAAAAATGGGGCAAGGCTTTTTTCCTATTTTCCAAAAACCGCAAATCCAAATATAAAAAGAAAGAGGTAAACTGATAGTATTAGGAGTACGTATTGGAAAGAGAGGAACCATGCGAGCAATCGCGAATGGGAGAAAAGGGAGCCTATGAAAAGCATTTTGTTGGTAGAAGATGAACTGGTAATCTCGCGCGTTTTGAAGGCGTACCTGCAAAAGGAAGGCCATCAGGTCTGGCAAGCTGACGATGGAATCGCCGCCATTCGGCTGTTTGACGAGAAAAAGCCGGATCTCGTTCTTTTGGATGTCATGCTTCCGGAGCGAAGCGGCTGGGAGATTTTACAGTATATTCGCGAAAAGAGCGCCTGTCCGGTGATCATTTTGACTGCGCTGGGGCAGACCGATCAAAAGCTGAAAGGGCTGAACCAGGGAGCCGATGACTATATAACGAAACCGTTTGTCGCTGAGGAAGTAGTGGCGCGGGTCAATGCTGTGCTGCGGCGGTCGGCGATTTTGGTAAAAGATCAGGAGACGCGTTTTTTCGGCAGTCTGAGAATCAACTTCCAGTCTCACCACGTAACCTTGCATGGACTGGAGCTGGTGTTTCATCCTCGCGATCTGTCGCTGCTGCTGTTTTTGGCCCAAAATCCGAATCAGACGTTCACGCGGGAACAATTGATAGATCAAGTGTGGGGAATCGACTTTGCAGGCAGCGATCGCGCTGTGGACCTCGCTATCAAGCGAGTGAGAAAAACATTGGAGAACTGGCCTGCCCAAGAAGGCGAGATCAAGACGCTCCGAGGGGTGGGGTATCAGTTCTGTGTTTACTAAAAAAAACGAGCCTGTCTCGCTGCTGCGCTACTGGACGACGCGCTACCTGCTGACGTTGGTAGTAGGGCTGCTCATCGTCGGAGCGGTTTCCGCCTACTGGATCAAATACGCCGCTGTGGAGAAGCAGATTGAAGTGACCAAGCTGTTCGCCGAAGAAGTAGCGGATCGGGTCGTAGACGACGATGGCAACATTTTGGTAGGCGGCAAGCTTCATCAGACGCTGGACAATCGGCGAAAATTTATGGGGGTGGATCGCAACCTCGTTTTGTTCATCAAAGACAAGCAGGGCGAAGTGATCTACAGCCGACCGGGGATGGGCATGCTCCCTCCCGAAATTCAGAAGGTGCTTCCCGGTTTGCTCCAGCAAGCAGACGAGGCAGACAAAATTCGGCAACCGACAGGAGATACGCTGTACGTCATCAGGAAAAATTTGGAATATAATGACAGCGTAATCGGGAAGGTCATTTTGCTGTTTCCGGAAACAGACATCAAGATCGGCAGGGAGCAGCTACAGTATTTGGTCATCATGCTCGGCAGTCTCGGCGTGCTCGGTTGGGCCGTCATCTACTTCCATTCCAGAAGGTTGTCTGAGCCGATTCAAAATGTCGTGCTGTCTGCGCGCAAAATCGTGGAGGGCAACTACGATGTGACGATTACGAAGCCGATCAAGGAGCGGGAAATTCACGAGCTGGTGTATACTTTCAAGGAGATGGCGGATCGGCTTCGTCAACTGGAAAGCATGCGCACGGAGCTGTTGGCAGGTGTGACCCACGAGTTGAAGACTCCCGTCACTTCGATTAGCGGATTGGTGCAGGCGGTTAACGACGAGGTCGTTTCGGGAGCCGAGCAGAAAGAATTTCTGGAGATTTGCCTGCGCGAAACAAAGCGTCTGCAAAAAATGGTCGAAGACTTGCTCGATTTCAACTCGTTTGCGGTCGGAGCCATTACAGTCCAGCAAGAAGAGCAAAACATCAGCAAGCTGGTCAAAGAAATCGCTTCGCAATGGCGAATCGTCCAGGAGCTGGAAGGAATCGTGTTTGAGATCGTCGTCCCGGAAAAGCAACTGCTGCTGTTTGTTGACTCTGGCCGCGTTCAGCAAATCTTGACGAATTTGTTGAACAACGCAAGACAGGCAGTAGGCAAAGCAGGCGCGCGCGGGAACATCCAATTGGTGATGTACGAGACAGAGCACGCGGTGTGCATCGATGTAAAAGACAATGGCAACGGGATTCCCGTTGAGGAGCAGCCGCTTGTTTTCGAGCGCTTTTTTCGGGGCAGCAACAAAAAAGACAAAGTGCGCGGATTGGGATTGGGGCTGTCCTACTCCCGTCTGATGGCAAAAGCGCTCGGCGGGGAGCTGGTGCTTGCATCCAGCAGTGAGCAAGGCTCTGTTTTTACCCTTGCATTGCCATTGCCCAAGCGAGCGGAGGCAGGCGCAAGCGAGCACGAGACTGGGGGTGGCAAGCGGATATGATCGATTACGAAGCCATTTTGGGGGCGCTTTTTGATATCGTGCACGTCACCGACGAAAAGGGACGGACACTGTATTGCTCCGGGCGCTACGAGGAATTTTTCGGGATTGACCCGCAGGAAATGATCGGGAAGCCTATCGAGGAATTTTATCATTTGGGCTATTTTTCTCCGACCATCACGATGCGGGTCATTCGCGACAGAAAAAAGGTGCATACGATTCAGACGACGCGCAACAACCGCAGATTGCTGGTCGAAGGCACTCCGCTGTGGGATGCGAACGGGGAGTTTTGCGGAGTCGTCAACACGTCGCTTGATATTACCGATCAGGAGCAGCTACAGCAGGTGCAGAACGAGAGGAAGTACGTCGGCGGCATTTTGCAAAGCGAGATGACCAAGGAGAACAGCAGGAAAAAAAGCAAAACGAACCTGATCTACCGCAGCCAGTCGATGGAGCAGGTGACCACGATGGCAGAAAAGCTGGCGCAGGTCGAGTCGTCGATGATTTTGCTTGGCGAGTCAGGCGTTGGGAAGGGCGTCCTGGCGAAATACATACACGAGTGCAGTCCGCGCTCAGGGAAGCCTTTTATCCACATCAACTGTGGTGCGATCCCCGAGACTTTGCTGGAGTCCGAGCTGTTCGGGTACGAAAAAGGCGCGTTTACCGGAGCGGACAAGGACGGCAAAGCAGGCTTGATCGAAAAGGCGAACGGCGGCACGCTGTTTTTGGATGAAATCGGCGAAATGCCGCTATCTTTGCAAGTCAAACTGCTCAATGTGTTGCAGGAAAAAACGATTACGCCTGTCGGCAGTGCGGTCCCGCGGAAAGTCGACGTCAAGCTGATTACCGCCACCAATCAAAATTTGCGGCAGATGGTCAAAGAGGGCAGATTTCGCGAGGATTTGTACTACCGGATTCACGTCGTGCCGCTGGAGATTCCGCCATTGCGGGAACGCCGCGAAGAAATTCCGGTGCTCGTCCATTACTTTCTCCATGTTTTTTCGGAAAAATATTGTTTGGACAGACGGCTGGCCGATGTGTGCTACCGGATTCTTGCGGAGTACGAATGGCCTGGCAATGTGCGTGAATTGGAAAATGTAGTGGAGCGGCTTGTCGTGACTTCACCGGACGTCCTCATCACGCCGAGTCAAATTCCGCGCTATATCCACGGCCACGAGGGCAGCCCTTCAGGGGGAATCAAAGTGGAGCGGGTGATGCAGATGCAGGAGGCGATGGAGGAAGTGGAGCGGCAATTGCTTGAGCGCGCCTACGAGCAGCATAAGACGACGACAAAAGTAGCGGAAGTGCTTGGCATCAGCCAGCCGTCAGCGAGCCGGAAGCTGCGAAAATGGCTATTCACGCGTGAATAAACGCTATTCAACTGCGAATAGCACGCGAGCCGATGATTTTCGCTTTTAGCGACTCCGATATGCAGCGGTGAATAGAGGAGGAGCGGATCGCGAGCAGCCAACGTATTGGCATTGTTTTTGCAATATTACGAAAGTCATCAACAGCATAGTGGCAGCGTACGCGGAGCGTGCCAAGTTGCATGCAACAGGAAGCTGTGAACGGGATCAATCATCGTAAAAGGGAGACGGGTCGGATGAACAAAGGAAAAGCGTTGCGTGCAGGAGATACGATCGGACTGGTTGCCACTTCAAGTCCGGCTACGGAAGAAATGTTGAACAAAGCGATTGCCGGGCTTGTGGAGCTTGGCTTCAAGGTAAAAGTCGGGGAAACGTGCTATGAGACGTACGGCGGGTATTTGGCCGGGACGCCGCTGCAGCGGGCTGGCGAGCTGAACGCGATGTTTGCCGATGATGAAGTGGACGGAATCATGTGCATGCGTGGCGGATACGGGGCGCCGCAAATTTTGCCGATGCTCGATTACGACCTGATTGCGCAAAATCCGAAGCTGTTTGTCGGCTACAGCGACATTACAGCGTTGCACACCGCTTTTGGGCAGCAGGCCGGGCTTGCGACTTTGCACGGCCCGATGGCGACTTCCGATATTGCACACGGGCTGGATGACTGGTCCAAACAGTATTTGCTGCGGGCGATGACGCGACCGGAGCCGCTCGGACCGATCATCAATCCGCCGGGAGAGGACGTTGTCTGTCTCGTAGAAGGGCAAGCGTACGGGCCGATTGTCGGCGGCAATCTCGCTTTGATCGCCACTTTGATGGGCACGCCTTATCAGCTGGATACGCGAGGAAAAATCTTGTTTCTGGAAGATATCGACGAGGAGCCGTACCGCATCGATCGCATGCTGACACAGATGGCGCTCGGCGGGCTGTTCAACGATTGCGCGGGCGTGGTCATCGGTACGTGGACCAACTGCGAGCCGAAAAAACGCGAAGGCTTTTCCGTGTGGGACGTCTTCCAAAACATTGTCGTGCCGTACGGGAAGCCGACCATCTGGAACGTGCAAATCGGGCACGGCGCTTTCAACATGGCTCTGCCTTTGGGCGTGGAGGCTACGCTTGACGCAACGCACGGGGTGTTGGCGATTGAGGAGAGTGTGACGGTATGAGTACAGGGCTAAACGAAGCGTTGCTGCAACGTGCACAAGAGCTGCTTCCGTGGCTGACGGAGGTTCGCCGCGATTTTCACCGATATCCCGAGTTCGGGATGGAGGAGTTCCGTACCCAGGAAAAAATCAGCGCCTACTTGAACGAACTGGGCATTCCGCATGAAAAAGTGGCGGGCACAGGTATCGTCGGAATAATCGAAGGAGCGCATCCGGGTGGTGTTGTCGGGCTTCGCGGCGATATGGATGCCTTGCCGATCTGCGAGGAAAACGCGGTGGAGTACCGCTCCCAGATCGCGGGCCGGATGCATGCCTGCGGTCACGATGCCCACATGACATGCTTGCTTGGCGCAGCGCGGCTGCTCGTAGCGCAGAAGCATCAACTGGCAGGCAGCGTGAAGCTGTTTTTCCAGCCAGCAGAAGAGACGGTAGGCGGGGCGTTGCCGATGATTCGCGAAGGCGTGCTGGACAACCCGCGTGTGGACGCCGTCTTTGGCTTGCACGTATCCCCGGAGCTTGCCGTCGGCAGCATCGCGGTCAAATACGGACAAATGAACGCCGCGTCTGACGATGTACACATCGTCGTCAGGGGAGAAAACGGGCACGGCGCCTATCCGCACAACGGAAGAGACGCGATTGTGATCGCCGCCCACGTCATCACCGCTCTGCAAACGATTGTCAGCCGAAACGTCGATCCGCGCGACTCGGCGGTGCTGTCGCTCGGCATGATTTCCGGCGGGACGGCGAGCAACGTGATCGCTTCGGAAGTGAAGCTGACCGGAACGATTCGGACGCTGGACAAAAAAGTCAGGACGATGGTGAAGGAGCGCGTGCGCGAGGTGGCAGAGCTTGCGGCGCGAAGCCTCGGCGGGGCGGCTGAGGTCGTGTTTGAGGAAGGCTACACTTCCTTGATCAACGACAGCGCCATGGTTGACCTCGTGAAGCAGTGCGGCGAGCAACTGCTGGGAACCGACAAGGTTAAGGTGAATGAGCTGCCCAGTCTGGGCGTAGAGGACTTTGCCTTTTTTGCCGATCATGTTCCCAGTGCTTTTTACCACCTGGGCGTGCGCAATGAGCAGGCGGGCCTCGTTTATCCCGTTCACCACCCGCGCTTCGACCTCGATGAGCGCAGCCTGATGATCGGCGCAGCCATGCAAGCCTGTAACGCCATGACCTTTTTGCAAAAACAGGCGGCGCAGCGCCAAGCAAAATAGCGAGGAAGCTGAATCCGTGGGACGGGTATAGGATATCGCGAGCGGCGGCACAATACAGACGCATATCTTTTTTAGGAAAGTGAAGAGAGGAGCGTCTTTCATGAGCATGACAATGAGTCGGCCTGTCACCGATGTGTTGAATAAGCAGGTTGCCAACTGGTCTGTGTTGTATGTGAAGCTGCACCATTTCCACTGGTATGTAAAAGGCCCGCATTTCTTCACGCTCCATGCCAAATTCGAGGAGCTGTACAACGAAGCCGCGACGTACGTGGACGACCTGGCTGAACGACTTCTCGCTGTCGGCGGAAAGCCTGTCTCGACCATGAAGTCCTGTATCGAGCAAGCTTCTATCAAGGAAGCGGCTGGCGGCGAGTCGGCCGATCAGATGGTGCAAGCAGTCGTGAGCGATTTCACGACATTGATCGGGGAGCTTGAAGAGGGCATCACGGCGGCGGAAGCGGCAAACGACGAAGCGACAGGCGACATGTTTTTGGGAATGAGTGAAAGCTTGCAAAAGCATGTCTGGATGCTGCAGGCGTACTTGGGAAAATAAACGAAAGCAGAAGCAAGCTGATGCCTTTGGTGTCAGCTTGTTTTTATATGAAAATATTTACAAAATAGCTGTAAGAAACAAGCAGATGTTGTATCTAACAGGAGAAGGAGGCGAGAAAGCTGAGGAATAAAGAGCTGCTATCGTCCATCTCGGTTCTCCACGCAACGGCGGAAGTCTCGTTGGAACAATTGGTTGATGACCATCTTTATCGCGTGTATCGCCTGTGTTGTTGGCTGGTCCAAGATCGGCTGGTTGCGGAAGATATCACGCAGGAAGTGTTTTTGCGTGCGTATCAGCATCTGCCGAACTTTCGGGGCGATAGTAAAGTCGAAACCTGGCTGTATCGGATTGCTGTCAATGAATGCAAAAGATATCGAAGATCATGGTCATTCCGAAATTTGTTTTACCAGGCAGATCCGCTTGTTCCGGGGTTTACCGAATTGGAAGAGAAAGTCATGCAAAAAGAAGAATGGCATCAATTGGTTACAACTGTATCCAAACTGCCCTATCGGCATCGACAAATGCTGATTCTCTGCTATTTTGAAGAGCTTAGCGCGGAAGAGATCGCAGAGGTGCTTGGCATCTCGACTGGTGCGGTGTATACGCGATTGCATCGTGCCCGCGAAAAGCTAAAGGCACTTTTGCTAAAGGAGGGAGAGGATTGGACATAGAGAAAGGACTGCGCCTGTTGGCAAAGCGCGAGCAGAAGGCATTCAAGGCGGATGCAGAACACTTGAAGCAAATCGAACAAAACATTTTCGCCCAGGTAAAGGGAAGGAAAAAAAGCGGGTCAGGCCGGATCGCAGCCATTTTGGCGTGCTCGGTTCTCATTGCCGTGACAAGTGCAGGCGTTACGAGCGAGTTTGGCCAGGAGAGCAGCAAAAATTGGTCGCAGGAAAAAGAGAGCGTTCCAGTGAGCGATTATTTCGTTCAAAGGCAGCTGGAAAGCATGAAAGAGCTGCTGTGGGTATATGGAGGGGTGAACATCGAGAAAATGTCACGTTCACCACTGGACGGTGTCTTCCTCGATGCCAAAGAAGCGCTGCTGTTAGAAGACAAGCGCAGGAAGCTTCATGTCGTTTTGTTCCCGGAAGGCTATCAGGCAGACCAGATCAAGATCAAAGAAGACTTCACGCGCTCGCACGATATTACGTATACGTTTGAGAATGCCCGTTTGAAAGCAGAACGGCTGCCGCTGCGAGCCAGTGGGCCAACTTATGTGTATGCTTTTCAAAACATTCTTTTTTTGACGAACAACCTGGAATTTCAGGCAGATGTGAAGTATGCCTATGAACTTGCGCAAAAAAAAGCAGCGATGCTCCAGTCTTTTTCTCTTGAGCCGTCTGCCTTTATTTACCTCAGCAATGACAAGCAGGGTCGTATCTACGCTGATTTGGGATGGAGGGAAGAGGCGTTAAAACAAATCGCTCGCCTCTCCATGCAACCAGTTTTCGAGAACAGGCCGTACAAAGGGAGCCTTCCTTCCGTATTTTTAGCAAGGCATAATCCTACCGCAATCGTGATTTACAATGACGGAAAGGGAAGGGATCAGTCTGTTCGCTACCGCTGGGTGGAGCAAACGAAAACCTGGGAATTGGAGGAAAAACAGAGCTTGCCAGCCAAAGACTTCGCGAAACAAGAAAGGTGATATTGCTGTGGGAATGTACTCATTTTCGCAGGGGGAAAGTGTCCGTGATTTGCTTCGGGACATCCCTCTTGTTCCCAAGAGCGGCATGCTAGTGTAAACTTACTTTGTGATGAAACAAAGAAAGCACTTTCATGATGGAAAGGATGTACATTCCCATGGCATCACCCTACGTTACTTTCAACCGCGAGCAGTGGAGAGCACTGCGTGCTTCCACACCGCTAACCATATCAGATGAAGAGCTCTCCTGTTTGCAGGGACTGAATGAAAATATATCTATGACCGAGGTCGCCGACATTTATTTGCCGTTGTCCCGACTGTTGAACTTGTATGTCGGCGGCATGCAGGAGCTGTATCAGGCTACGCATACGTTTTTGGGCAATCAGGACGGCAAGGTTCCGTTTATTATCGGGATTGCCGGCAGCGTCGCTGTAGGCAAAAGCACGACGGCCCGGATTTTGCAGACGCTCTTGTCGCGTTGGCCGAACCATCCCAAGGTCGATCTGGTCACGACAGACGGCTTCCTCTACCCGAACCGCGTCCTGGAAGAGCGGGGCATCATGAAGCGCAAAGGCTTCCCGGAGAGCTACGACCTGCGCCGTTTTATCAATTTTTTGGCCGATGTGAAATCCGGGTTGCCTGAAGTCAAGGCTCCTGTTTACTCCCATCTGGTCTACGACATCGTTCCGGGGGAATGGCAAACCGTCCGCCAGCCGGATATTCTGATTGTGGAAGGATTGAATGTTCTGCAACCGCCAAAAGGCGACGAGCCGCGCATATCCGAAGTCATCGTCTCCGATTTCTTCGATTATTCGATTTACGTGCATGCAGAAGAAAAAGACATTTTGGAATGGTACGTCGAGCGCTTCAAGCTGCTGCGGCAAACGGCGTTTTCCGATCCGAACTCGTATTTCAGACGGTATGCGAGCTTGTCCGACGAAGAAGCGACAGAAGTGGCGACAGGCATCTGGACGGAGATCAACGGGGCCAATCTGGTGCAAAACATTTTGCCGACGCGAGTCAGGGCGCAGCTCATTTTGAACAAAGGGCAAGATCACATGGTGCAAAGCGTCAAGCTGCGCAAACTGTAACGAAAAGCGAATCGCAACGGGAGGGATTGCTTGTGAAAGTGATCAGTGCGTGCCTGATCGGGTGTGAATGCCGTTATGACCAGAAATCGTGCCTGGACAGCGAGCTGGAACAACTGCTGAGGGAGGGCAAAGCAATCCCTGTCTGTCCTGAGCAGTTGGGTGGTCTGCCAACTCCCCGTCCGCCAGCGGAGATTGTCGGGGGAGACGGATACGATGTGCTGGATGGCCGGGCAAAAATTATCGACAGCACAGGCCGCGACGTGACGGCCGAATTTTTGGCGGGAGCACAGCAGGCGCTCAGGCTGGCGACAACTGTCGGGGCAACTTCTGCCATTTTGAAGGAAAATAGTCCGTCCTGTGGCAGCTCGTTTGTGTACGATGGCCAATTTTCGGGAAAAAAGGTGTCGGGCATCGGCTTGACCGCCGCCTTGTTCCGCAGAAACGGGATAGAAGTCCAGTCGGAGCGGGACTAAAGCGAAACAGAAGAACAAAGCGGGTGGAGAAAACTTTTGCCTGCGATGCCATGAAAAGCCCGTGTACGCAGCGATTGCTCTGTACGCGGGCTTTTTGTGCTGGCTGACTCCTCATGAGCCATTCACGATTTTTCCAGCAAGCGCTCCAACTTTCTTTGCTGCTCCTTGCGCTGCTTTTTGACAAGCTGGTCTTCTTCTTTGAGCGCTTTTAGCAAGGAGTAGCACATCAAAACCATGATGACGGCAAAAGGCAGGGCAGCGACGATCGAGGCGGTTTGCAGCCCTTCCAATCCGCCGCTGAGCAACAGCACGACGGCAATGGCCGATTGCAGGATGCCCCACGTAATTTTGACGCGATTGGACGGATTCAGCTTGCCGTCCGACGACAGCATGCCCAGGACAAAAATAGCCGAGTCCGCCGAAGTGATAAAAAAGGTGATGACCAAAAGCGTTGCGACTACGGCCAAGATGTAGCCCATGGGAAGCTGCTCCAGAGCGAGAAACAGGGCAGTGGAAATATCGTTCTGCACAGCTTGCCCGATCTGGGCCTGATCAAAAATCTCCAGATGCAGCGCGGTTCCCCCAAACACGGAAAACCAGATGAAGCTGAGCAGGCTCGGCACGAGCATGACGCAGATGACGAACTCTTTGATTGTGCGCCCTTTGGAGACGCGGGCGATGAACATGCCGACAAACGGTGCCCAGGCAATCCACCAGGCCCAGTAAAACAGCGTCCAGTTCGCCACCCATGTTCCTTGCGTGAACGGGGTGAGTCTGAGGCTCATGGAGACAAGGTTGTTCAAGTAGCTGCCAAGGGTGCTTGTGAAAGTATCGAACAGAAACGAGGTCGGCCCCAGGACAAGCGTGAGGAAAAGCAAGGCCAATGCCAAAATCAGGTTGGTGTTGCTGAGGTACTTGATCCCTTTGTCCAGTCCGGTCGTCGCGGACACGAGAAACAGCACGGTAATGACTACGATAATGGCGATTTGCACGAACAAATTGGAAGGCACGCCGAACAGGTGGGTAAAGCCTCCGTTAATTTGCAGCGTGCCCAGCCCGAGGGAAGTGGCAACGCCAAAAGCAGTCGCAATGACAGCGAGCACATCAATGCCTTTGCCGATCGGGCCGTTTACTTTGTCGCCAAGCAGGGGGAGAAAAGTCGAGGAGATCAAGCCTTTTGCCCCTTTGCGGAACTGAAAGTAGGCGAGGGCAAGCGCAATGACGGCGTATATTCCCCACGGATGCAAGCCCCAGTGGAAAAAGGCGTAACGCAAGGCCGTCTGGGCGGCTTCGGTCGTTTGTCCGGTCACGCCCGCCGGGGGAGCAAAGTAGTGCGAGATCGGCTCTGCCACTCCCCAAAAAACAAGCCCGATGCCCATTCCGGCACTAAACAGCATGGCAAACCAGGTCGGCAAGGAATATTCCGGCTCGTCGTCATCGCCGCCGAGCGGAATTTGTCCATAGCGGCTAAACGCGAGAAACAGGCAAAAGATCAGAAAGCCGAATGTGACGATCAAGTAAAACCAGCCAAAGTTCGTCGTGGTCATCTTCAGCACCTGCGCGGCTGCGCTGGCAAAAAGCTCCGGCGAGATAGCGCCGAACAAGACGATCAGCACCACGATCACGATAGAAATGAAAAAGGTCATACGGTTCCTCCCGGGACAGGCAATATGGCGATAGTTTATCGTCCCGCGAGATTTCCGGGATTATTCCAATGAGATGGCATTAGACATACGGCAGCCTCTACGAAAACGTCTCAATGAACCGCTTGGCGGCTTTGGACAAATGCCGCCCGGATTGCCAGACGACAGCCGCGGACGAGTAAATAGAAGTTCCGGCGAGCCTGATTCCGCGGATTTGTTCGCTCTGATGCGTCTCCCAGGCGGAGATCGGGACGATCGACGAACCGACGGAAGCGGCGACCATGCTGACGATCAGCGAAATATCCGGACACTCGCAGATGACGTGCGGCTCCACGCCCAGCCGGGAAAATTCTTTCACGATCAGATCGTAGATGCCCAGCCCGGGAAGGCTTGGCATGATCAGCGGCAACTGGGCGATTTCACGCATGTGAATCTCGCTGCGATCTGCATAGGGCGAGTCTGCCGGGACGATCAGGACGAAAGCTTCCTCTTCCAGCGGAATCATGGTGCAGTTGTTGAGCGAGTGGGGCAGCCGGACGATGGCGACCTCAATCGTGCGCCGCTCCAGCCATTGATTGAGCAACTGGGTGTCGCCTTTCCAGACTTTATACGTAATGAGCGGGTATTTTTGCTGGAACAGGCGAATTTGCCCCGGCAGGCGATAGGCGGACAGAGCGCTCACCCCGATGGACAGCGTCCCGCGAATCCCTTCCCCCGTTTCTTTTACTTCGGACAAAGCTTCTTCCATTTGGTGCACGATATTCAGCGCCTGTCTGTACAGAGTGAGTCCGGCTTCCGTCAACTCCATCCGTTTTCCGGAGCGCTCCACCAGTACGACTCCCAGCTCGTCCTCCATTTGCTTGAGCTGCTGGCTCAGCGGCGGTTGGGCCATGTTCAGCCGCTTTGCCGCCCCCGTAATCTGCCCTTCTTCCGCGATCGCGATAAAGTAGCGTAACTGCCGTATATCCACGTAGCTTCCTTCTTTCTGTTGTCATCTATATGATTTCGATATGAAAAGCAGATTTTCTTGATATTTTTCATATTGTTGTCGCTATGATAGCATATTTTTTACGTGAAAGTTGGAGAAGACAACGAAGAAAGAAGGGAAATATACGTGCGTACGTGGCTGGAAAAACTTTTTCACTTGCGCGCTTGCGACACGACGTTTCAAAGGGAACTTATCGCCGGATTTATCGGCTTTGTCACCATTGTCTACATTGTTGCCGTAAACGCTTCGATTTTGCAGGATGCCGGAATACCGATGGAAGCGGGCATTCTCGCAACGGTACTGACCGCTTTTATCGGCTCGCTCTTGATGGCCTTCTGGGCAAATGCGCCGATCATTCTCGTCCCTGGCATGGGGATTAACGCGCTGTTCACTTATACGCTTTGCCAGTCGATGGGGCTGTCCTGGCAAGAGGCGCTGGCAGCCGTATTCGTTTCCGGGTTGATTTTTACCGTCATCGCCTTTACCCGGGTGGCGACGATTTTGTCCAATGCGATTCCTACGTCGCTGAAAGAAGCGATCACCGTGGGCATCGGTCTGTTTTTGACCTTTATCGGGCTGCAAAAAGGCGGCCTGATCGTCACCAACCCGTCCACATTCGTGGCGCTCGGCGATTTGTCCAGCCCGCATGTGGTAGTGACGCTGGTCACGCTGTTGCTTACGCTGATCTTGTTCGTGCGCAATGTCCCGGGCAATTTTTTGATCGGGATTGCGGCGGGAACCGGATTGGGTTTCTTGCTCGGGGTTGTTTCGCCGGGTGAAGGCGGCAGCTTCTCGTTTGCGCAGTACGGGCAAGTTTTTGCTGGCATGTCGTTTTCCGCCATCTGGACTTTGCCATTCTGGATCGCCACTTTTTCGCTGGCAATGGTGATCGTGTTTGAAAATATCGGATTGCTGCACGGGCATACAGCGATGTTCGGCCAGCCGCAAAAGTTTCGCCGCTCCTTGCAAGCAAACGCCTTGTCGGCAGCCATCTCGGGGATTATGGGAACCAGCCCGACGGTCGCTACGGTTGAGACAGCCGCAGGTATCGCCGCAGGTGGGCGCACAGGCTTGACCACGCTCGTGACCGGAACGCTTCTGCTGTTCTCGCTCGGCCTGATTCCGGTCGTGAAAATGATCCCGGATGGCGCCGTTGCTCCTGTGTTGATCATCATCGGGGCGTTGATGCTGCAAAATGTGCAAAACATCAACCTGAAAGACTTTTCCGAGGGCTTCCCGGCCTTCCTGATCATCGCGATCATTCCGCTGTCCTACAGCATTGTCGACGGAATCGCGTTTGGCTTCGTGGCGTACCCGCTGATGAAGCTCGCACTGGGCAAACGCCAGGAAGTGCCTGCTCTGCTCTACGTGATCGCCGGACTGTTTTTGCTCAACCTGATGCTGCCGATTTTGGCGTGAGACAACGATACCCTGACGTAAATAGTCGGGGTATTTTTTTTGTCTCGTTTGGGCGTGATGAAAAATTGCCTTTTGATAAAGATGAAATTACATAAAAAAGAGAGCATGCCTGTGTTAAGAAGAGGTTTCTATACGATATTACTTATTTGTGATATAATTTTAAAATGTAAATTTTATACAAAAATAGAAAGCGGGTAGATTCTAATGAGAAAAATTATTTTAGTTTTTCTGATTATTATTGCTGTTGTCTTAGGATTGCTTGCTAGAGATTTGTATAACTATAATTCTGCTACTGAAGCATTAAAAAAGATAAAAGTTGAGTATGAGGAAGATGGAACTACGATTAATGAAAGGGATAAAATAAGCATAAATTTAAAAATATCAGGAGTACCTCAAACAGGAGAGACCAAAATAATTATTCATGCAGACAATAGGTACTTAGAATTAGCTCCAGAGAGTTTCAAGCAAGCCGAAGGAGTCAGTTTTGAAGGGATGAAAGGAGGATATGAAGAGTCTGTATTTTCAGTTAGTCATGATGTGGAAATTCGATTGACATACTGGAAGAAAGGAAATAACTCTGCTCCACTCACCTCAGTTTATTCTTCCTTTGTGACAGAAGTGGATAACTACATTCTGAGCGATACAATTCTTTTTAGTGATATGTATCCATTTTCTTATTAAAAAAGTTACATAACTTAAATAAAAGAAGCTAAAAGCAAAAATAGCGGTTAGGTTATATAGCCTAACCGCTATTTTTGTGCAAATAAGATTATTTAATTATTTTAATCGTGTAGTAATCACTATGCGTTATTTCTGTATAATAATTGAGTAGTAGAGAATAGGAGTTGTATTTTGATCTGTATTTAAAATAACCATTAAAATTAACTTTTTTGCTTCCAGTGCTTATTGAAGAGGGCGTATCCATAAAATATTTTACAACAAAACCTGGAGCGGATTTAGGATTAACATCAAATTTTCTTTCATCTAGGTAACCAGAAGGGGAATAGGCTGAATTCCATGTTAATTTGTAGAGTAAGTTATCTGTACCTGATCCTGTTATTGTAACATCGTGAGCTCTCACAGTAATAAATTGTGTACCCACGTATTGTCCTAAGTACATTGGGATTTGGAACTCTGTTGTTGAATTGCTAATTGGCTCTACAGTGTTAAATACAAGAGGCGCATTAGTGTATACTCTTGTTCTGAAATCAACAATATCATGGTATCCAGTGTAATCAATCCCTTCTTTTTTTAATTTTGTTTCAATGTCCTTAATTTTTGTACCCCATCTAAATGCGTAATTATTACCAGCGTCTATATGTGTTGTCTCAGGCCCTTGAATTAAGTATCTATAGCCTTCTCCAGACCCACCTTGTAAATCGCTATAATAGGAGTCTTCTTCACTAAAAGATTTTAGAGCATTATTAGATAAGCTAAGTACAATAGGTTTTCTTTCTGTTTCAATTCTATATTTTTTTATCTCAGAAGAATTTCCATCAAATATAAAAGTATTTGCATTTATTGGTTCTTCATTGTTTTCCAAGTATTCATAGATGTTAATGGTTGATTTATAGTCATTGTCTGATACTTTTTCTACTATTGCTTCAAATTGAATCAAGTCATTATTAGAATCTTTTCCAATAAAATAGTAAGCTTGATCTTCAGACAATACTTTATCTAATTCTCCTATTAAATTGTAGGAAATCCCTTGTTCTAAATTCTTAATCTTGGCTGAAAACAATTTTTCATTCACGTTAAACATTCCTTTTACATCTACACCGTGTTTTTCAGTTGTTATTTCTTCCCCTGTTGCTTCATTGTACTCCGTTTCTGAAGTGATTGACTCAAGGTGACCTACTGTCCTTATATTGAAATTTTTTTCTGCTGCCATACCACTAGGTGTAACCACTAAGGAAGATACAAGAGCAAAAGCTATAACTAAACTACTTATTTTTTTCATACTTATTACCTCCTTTATAATAAGTAAAATATTACCATTAATTATTTTTGTTGTAAAATATTGTTTAGGAGTTCATTTCCAATTATTAATATTTTGAAACTTTTACTTTGGCTTTCATACGTCTCTTAATAGCTATCTTTAAAATAAATAGGGTGCATAGTTTTCTAAAGCGTTTTTCATAGATGAGTCTTTGACAGGTTCTTGAGACCTTTGGTATCAAGGGCTAGAAAAGCATAAAAAAGACTTCACCTTCTTGGAGGTTTTCAAGCGACCAAGCACGAAAACTTCGAGAAAGGTGAAGTCACTTGTGCCAATACGTAAAAGAATTAAGAAGCATTCCCCCCAAGGTGCAACGGGGCACAGCCGCGAAGCGATTTTACGGGCTTTGTTGATGGCGCCGCGCGAAGGCACTTTTTAATTTATTGCCCTTCACCTGAGATTTATCAGTGATTTACGTTTGCGTTATCAATGTGGGTTTCCCATCGATCATCCGGTTCCATCCATTGCAACATTTAGATTTGAAATGGCGTACGCAGGCGACGACAGAAACGATCTCAAATTTCACTGCCCTCATGTGATGGGAAAAGTAAAGTTTCCACACGGTTCGAACTGGTGCTCCTCATCCAAATACGGAATGGTAGTAAAAGTGAACGGCACCGATGATCTCCACAAATTTTCATTGTCACATCGGGACACAAGAAAATTGGAGGAATCTGTATAATGAACGAGCAGGTGTAGAGCGATGCAATGCCTGTTTCAAGGAAAACCTGACAGCCAATGATTTTTATGTCGGCGGCATTCAAAAAGTGAAAAAGGGGAGGAAACAAATGCTCCAGCTAAAACAAATCCATGAACTGACGGATGATGTCGCGTCCGTCATCGCAGCGAGCATTTTCAACCCGACCGAGGAAAAGCTGAACGTGCTCATGCGGCTGTACAAGTCCGACCCGAACCGGATTTTGTACGCTTTCGCGGAAGGCGAAAAGCTCGTGGCGATCATTGGACTCAAAATCAATCGCACGGAAAATACCGCCGTCATTTTACATATCGCTGTCGAAGAAGTACAAAGAGGAAAAGGAATCGGCCGCAAACTGATTGACGAGGTACTGCAGCAGCATTCGTTTGCTGCCCTGCAAGCGGAGACAGACCAGGACGCAGTCGCGTTTTATCAGGCGTGCGGCTTTGCCGTGGAGAGCCTGGGAGAGCTGTACCCCGGGACGGAACGTTTTTTCTGTGTCAAACCAAACAGTCATGACCGTGTCGTTTGAGCGCAAGCCGTCACACCCCATTGCATAAAAAAACGCCGAGACGTTGTTCACAGAAAAAAGACACCTGCTGCACCTGATCGGGCAAAAGGTGTCCTTTTCTTTTTCATGGCTCACGAAGTCTAGAGGCTCGGCTGGCTCAGATGCTTGAAAGCTTAGCGCTTCACCAGCACGAACGCTTTTTTCACTTCATCCAGCGTCATGACCAGCGAGAGAAACTTTTTGCCTTGGTCTGTTGCCGGGTCGAATACGCTGTCCTGAGGCAAAGCAGCTGCATAGACCGTGTTGGTAGCGGGATCTTGCGCGATTTCGTAGCCGACTGGCGGCTCGTCAGGGTTGTTCAGCTTTTTCCAGTCGTTTTTGTCAAAAGCGTAGATGACGACGACAGCCGCCTGATCTTCCGTTTTGCTTGCGTTGAACTGGAAGGAAGTCACGCTTTTGGCTTCCGGCAAGTAAGGGTCTGCGTTCGGGCCTGTCCGCTCGTCAATCAGGATGTTGCCGTTCCAAGACTTTGGCGCGAGAAAAGCATACGCGGAGTCATGGCTTTTAAAAGAACCTTGGTACACTTGCTTTTCCGTTTTGGTCGGCTCGAAGTGGGCGCTCATCAATTCCCATTTGTTTTGGCTCCATTTCCATTTCGACTGGAGGTAGCCGCGAACGTCCGCATTGTAATCTCCGGTCAGGCGCTCTGTGCCTTCCAGAACGTACAGGCCGTTTTTATTGTTGTCGATCGGTTTCAGCTGGACGAATCCGCCGCCGAGCACACCTGCCTTGTTTTTATCCAGTCCAGGCAAGCTGAGCTTCTCGGCTTTGCCGTTTTTCAGCGTGTAAATATAGTTGGTGGTATAGCCGCCGCTGCCGCCTGTATCAGCCGAAACCATGATTTCGCCTTTTTTGTCGTAAGTGAAATCTTGCACGGACAGCTTTGGCTCATAGCCGCTGTCTTTGAGGTCAATCGTCACGGACTTTTTCGTTTGGCCGTCTGTCACTTTGACAGTGAGATCGCTCACGTACGGGCTGTTTTTCTCCTTTTTGCCATACAAGGCGATCGTGTCGGCTTTGTTGTCGCCGGTAACGTCTGCCGTTTTTTGCGAGAGCACCTGCAAGTTTTTCGGTGCAGAGCTTGTGCTTGCGGCATCGGCAGTCAGGGCTTGTCCGGTGAAAAGCACCGAAGTGAGCACCGTTCCGGTTACGATTTTGTTCCAGTTGTTCATGATGAAAATCCTCTCCTGTCCAGATGTTTGTTCGTGGTGTGTGTGGTGAGTGAGCTCGTGTCTTGCTATGCGTTCATTATGTACGAAGCAGATAGCGAAATGGTTACAACCGGATGACATCGTGCTGACAAAGGAGTAACAGGACATGCTTGAAGGATCGTTGTCATGAAAAATAGCACGTGGAAAACGACAGCGGGCGACATGCGGCGCGGCAAGCCGGAGGGGGAGGGGGAGGGAGTGGGAACCTCGCCAAGATATCATTGCGAAAACAAGCAAATCCAAGTACAATGTTGGAATGCCCAAAAAGGGCCGCGGTTCGCAAAACTCCCGCGTTATCAAAACTAGGAGGCATTATATATGTTTAATCTTACACTTGGAGTCTTTTTCGCTCTGGTGAATTTCGGGCTGTTTCTGCTCTGCTACCGCCTGTTCGGCCGCATGGGGCTGTATGCCTGGATCGGGATGGCTACGGTGCTCGCCAACATACAGGTGGTGAAAACCATCGAAATGTTTGGACTGGTCATGACATTGGGCAACACGATTTACGCGTCGATTTATCTCGTGTCAGACCTGCTGAACGAAAAGTATGGGGAGAAGGCAGCGAAAAAGGCAGTCTGGTTCGGATTTTTCACCTTGATCGCGACGACGATCATTATGCAGCTCGTGCTTGTATTTGAGCCGCAAGAAACAGACATTTCGCAGCAATCGCTGGAGACGCTGTTCGGCTTGATGCCGCGGCTTGCGCTGGGCAGCCTGTGCGCGTATTTGCTCAGCCAGTTTGTCGACGTGAAAATTTACTCCTGGCTGAAAAAGAAATGCCCGGGCCGCAATCAGTTGTGGATTCGCAACAACGGGAGCACCTTGTTTAGCCAATTGCTCGATTCCGTTACTTTTTGCACGATTGCTTTTCTCGGTGTATACCCGATGGAAGTATGGTGGCAAATTTTGCTGACTACCTACCTGATCAAGTTTGTCGTATCGGCCGCTTCCACGCCGGTTCTCTATATCGCCCGCAGTATGAAAGTTCCGGAGGATTAAGTGAAAAGACAGAAAAACCGCCAAAGCATCGTGCTTTTTGGCGGTTTTTGTTGTGTGCATAATGGAAGGATTATACATTGTTTACATCAAATTTACATACAGTTCAGATTGATTGTTTACGATGTTCATAGCTTTCGTTTCGTATTTTGGAGAGGAGGAATGAAGAAAGAATGTCACACAAAAACCAAGGTTTTCGCCGTTTGCCCAAGCTGGCGCTAATCGCAGCTGTGGTTGCGGGCGCGGTTTTGCCGACGGGATGGCTGCCGCAGGCAAAGGCGCAGCATGCCGATCATATCGTGATCAGCGAGGTGTACGGGGGCGGGGGAAACAGCGGGTCCCATTACAAAAATGACTTTATCGAGCTGTACAACCCGACTAGCACACCAGTATCTCTTAACGGCTGGTCGGTGCAATACGGTTCTGCCAAAGGAACAGGCGCCTGGCAAAAGTCCAGTTTGACTGGCACGATTGCCCCGTACGGCTTTTATTTGGTCAAACAGGCGGCAGGCACAGGTGGCATAGCAGAGCTTCCCGCACCGGATGATACAGGGACGCTGAACTTGTCCGGCACGGAAGGAAAGGTTGCGCTGGTCAGGAGCGGAACCGTTTTGACCGGAACCGATGTGTCATCCCCTGATATCGTCGATCTGGTCGGCTTCGGAGCAGCCAATGCGTATGAAGGCGCAGCACCTGCTCCGGCTACGACGGCCTCCACCAGTGTCTCTCGCAAAAGCAACGCCGACGGCATCGCGCCAAACGGCGGAAACGGCTGGGATACGAACGATAACAGCGCCGACTTCATCGCGGGTGAGCTGACGCCGAAAAATACGGCGAGTCCGGCAGAAACTCCGCCTGCGACAGATGTCACCGAGAAGCCGAGCGGCAGAGGGCTGCTGTTTGACAACACGAATCCGGCGGCAGCCACCATTCGCGGCTATGTCCGCCCGAATGTCACGATCAAAGTATACGCAGCCCAGCCCACGGGAAGCGAAACAGCTCTGGCTGAACAAGCAGCAGACCAAGCCGGGCAAATCGATTTGACTTTTGCCAATCACAATCCGGGGGCAACGGCTGTCTATCTCACGGCAAAAGAAGGCAGCAAACAGGAAAGTCAGGGCGCGGAACTGGTTCCAGCAGCTACAAGCCCTGCCATCGCAGTAGACAAAGTCAGTTTGCAGCAAGGGGGGCAGACAGCCGAGCTGAAGGGCCAGGCAGGAGCGGCAGCGGGCAAGGCGATTCTTCGCGCGTATGACGCTCCCGGCGGAAACAGCTTGTTGCTCGGCGGCAGTCCGACAGGAAGCGCAGCGGACAATGGGGCCTTTTCCTATTCGGTTCAAGTTCCCGATCAGCTGGAAAAAGTGTACGTGACGCAGCAGCTTGCGGACGAGCGCGGCCAGATGTTCGAAAGCGAGCCTGTAGCCGTGGCGAAGGCTGTGCTTGCGCCGAGCGCGATTGCCGAAGCGAGAGTTTTGGCCAAAGGGACAACAGCCATGATTGAAGGAACCGTCACAGCCATGTTCGAGGCAGGCGGGCAGTTCAACGTCTACATGCAGGATGACACAGCCGGGATTGTCCTGCGCGCGCCAGGACTTGCGGGCAAGATCGAGGTCGGAGACAAAATTCAGGCGACCGGAAAACTGAACGACTACTACGGGCTTGCCCAGTTGGAAGCGGCAGCCGATCAGGTCACGGTCGTAGAAAAGCAGGCAGGCGTGCCAGCACCGCAGTTGGTTACCTCGGCCGATTTTGCGGCAAGCACGGGAGAAGCAATCGAAGGCAAGCTGGTCACAGTTCACCAAGTTACGGTAAAGTCCGTACAAAGCGGAAACTACACGCTGCAAGACGCGCAGGGAAGCTTTCTGTCGCGTCCATCGCCAGCGCTTCCTTTGGAAAAGGACGTGACCTACGCCAGCATCACCGGGGTCGTCAATTACGATTATAACGAGTACAAACTTGTGCCGCGCACGGCGGCTGATCTGGTAGAGGATGCGACCACAGTGCCGACTGTGACAGCGTATCCGCAAGGGCCGCTGATCGCCGCAGGCACCAAAGTAACTTTGTCTACGTCTATGGCCGATGCGAAAATTTACTACACGACAGACGGTTCGCCGCCGACTCGCGCCAGTGCCGTCTATACAGCCCCGCTCCAGATTGATGCGGACACGACGATTCAAGCGTTTGCAGTCAAAGAAGGCTTTACGGATAGCAAAGTCGCCACGTTCCGTTACACGATCCAAAAAGACAACATTCGCATTCATGATATCCAAGGAGCTTCGCACCAATCGCCGATGGCGGACGGCACGGTAAAAGCTGTTGCGGGAATTGTCACGGCGGTCGTGAAAAGCAGCGGAACAGTCCAGGGCTTCTACATGCAAGACACAGCTCCCGACGATGATCCGCGTACATCAGAAGGAATTTATGTGTATGAGCCGAAAGCAGCCGTCAAGCCGGGCGATGAAGTGAGCGTCGACGGGACTGTGAAGGAGTATGTGCAACAGAGCAGGGCGGCCACTGACCTCACACAGACGCAGATTGATGCTGCGAAAGTCACCGTGACGAAACCGGATCAGTCCTTGCCAGACCCGATTGTGCTCGGAAAAGGAAATTACCGCTATCCAAAAAGGGTCATCGACAACGACAGTCTGGGCAAGTTCGATCCGGAGGAGGACGGCATTGATTTTTGGGAAAGCCTCGAAGGGATGCTGGTTCAGATCGACAATCCAGTCGTGGTCGGGGAGACAAAAGTTTTCTCCAACCCGGCAAGTGTTGAGTTCGTCATCATTGACGACCAGGCGCACCCCGAACAGCCGCGAACGCCAGCAGGCGGAGTTTTGCTGCAAGCAGACGATTTTCACCCTGAGCGCATTACGGTAGCGGACAAATTCGAGCCGATCTTGGATCATCCGAAGGTTGGCGACACTTTTTCCGAACCGTTGGTAGGAATTGTCGATTACAGCTTTGCGAACTACAAGCTGTATCACACCAAAACGTTTTCCGTACAGGCAGGCGAAAGCGAGCCGACTGTGACCAAACTGTCTCCGAAACCGGATAAGCTCGTGATCGCTTCCTACAACATCGAGAACTTTTCAGCGAAAACGGATTCAGACAAAATCGGGCGCATCGCGGAAACGATCGTGGAGAACATGAAAGCGCCGGATATTATCGGTGTCGTAGAGATGCAGGACAACAACGGGCCGACAGACAACGGTGAGACGGATGCTTCCAAATCGGCGCAAGCGTTGATTCAGGCCATCGGGCAAAAGAACGGGCCTGCTTACCGCTACGTCGATATCGCTCCGCAAAACAACCAGGACGGCGGCCAGCCAGGCGGCAACATTCGCGTCGGATTTTTCTACAACCCGGATCGCGTGCAACTGGCAGACGGCGCAGCGGGAACAGCAACAGAAGCGGTGCAGGTCGAGTCGCGCAACGGAGCGCCGCACCTCACACTCAATCCGGGCCGGGTCGATCCGAACAACGAGGCGTTCGCGTCCAGCCGCAAGCCGCTGGCAGCCGAGTTTGTATTCCAGGGCCAATCCGTGTTTGTCATCGCGAACCATTTTAATTCCAAGGGCGGAGATGGGGCGCTGTTTGGCAAAGATCAGCCGCCGAAGCTGGTGAGTGAAGCGCAGCGGATGAAAATCGCCGGCGTTGTGAACCGCTTTGTCAAACAGATTCACGCAGCAGACGCCAAGGCAAACGTAGTTGTTTTGGGTGACCTGAATGACTTCCCGTTCTCCAACCCGGTGAGAGCTTTGGCGGATGGAGCTTTGACCAACATGGTCGAGACGCTGCCGCCGGGCAGACAATACACGTATGTGTACCAAGGCAACTCGCAAGTGCTCGATCAAATTTTGGTCAGCCCGCATCTGGAACCGAACGCGAAGGTCGATATCGTGCATATCAATGCCGGGTTCACAGAGCGTCAAGGCCGGGTAAGCGACCATGATCCGGTGCTTGTGCAGCTCGATTTGCAAAATCAAGGCGAGCACGAAACGACAGCGCAGGAAGTAGCAGACAGTATTACACGCATCGCCCAGCCAGCAGCCGGAGCGACCAGACTTGTTCTGCCGCAAGTGCCGGCAAAATTTGCGCTTGCGATCAAGTCGTCGAGCGACACCGATGTCATAGCGCTGGATGGCACGATCACGCCGCCGAATCGCGCGACGAGTGTAGAGCTGATTTTGCAAGTAACCAGGCTGTCAGATCAATCGACTGCCCTGACCCAAACGCTTGCGGTGCAAGTGCCTGCCAAACCGACAAGCCCGTCGATTCCGCCAGTCACCCCGCCAGACACGACACCGACGCCGGAAAAGCAGAGGGAGCTGAACAAGCAAGCGGAAAACGCGATTTTGTCTGCAACCGACGAGGAAAGCATTGTGAAACAGGTGAGTCTCGTTCTCGGCAGTTTGGAAAAGCTGCTCCAATCGAAAAAGCCGGAGCCAGCGGACAAGTGGGATACAGTTTCCGATACGATTTCAACGGTGCTGGCTGCTGTAATGGAGCAGGCCGAACGTGAGGTCATCCGGGAAGCGACATTGCGTGATTTGACCGAATCATTTTTGCAAAAAGCGTTTGATCCTCTTGTCAGCGAAAAAGGGGAGGACGAAGAGCTTGCCAGACTCGGGCTTGCTGCCTTGACGAACTTTGCCAAAACGGCGCTCGCCCCACTCGATGCAGAAGATATCTCAAAAGATGCTGCGAAACGCGTTCGCGTCCTGGCTGAAACGCTGCTGAAACAGGCTGGCACAATCGAGGTCGAGCCTGGAGCCGAGATCAAGGCGTCAGACGAGCAAGTGGAGGAATTGCTGGAAACGCTCGGCGATTTCCTTGTGGCGATCAAGGATGTGAGGGAAAAAATCGGCTTCACGCCTGCGTTGTTCATCCAGATCGAAGAGGAGGCAGTAGAGGCACCCGAGGAGGATGATGCCGATACAGAAGATCGCCTCCAGAGCAAACAGGCAAGGCAGGAAGAGCAGCAGATTTCACTGGATCAGCAACTGGTCGAAGTGTTGAAGAAAAAGGAGATCGGCGCAAGACTGACCGTACCTGGCGGGGCATGGGTGGAAGTGCCGGGAGCGTATTTTGCGGCGGAACGGGCCAGAAAATTCGCCCTCTCTTTGACGGAAGCAGAAGGAAACGGGTGGCAAGGCGTTCCCAATCCGGGCGAAGCCTACCTGTTGCAAGCGTGGAGTAACGGAAAAGAACTGACCAGCCTGGGCAAAGCAGGCTTCACGCTCGGATTGCCCGCTGCAACTGACGGCGACGACAAGCGGCAAGTTTACACGTACCGGAACAAAAAGTGGAAGACGGTAACCGGAGCCAAGGGCAAGCCGATCAAGGTGACACAAGAGGATGACATGGCCGTGTTCCCGGTGCAATCCGCTGCGGCTTACGTCGTCGGAGATGCCGCTTTGGACAAACTCGAAGTCAAGGCAAAATCGCTAAAGCTCGTACCTGGAGAGGAGCTGCAGCTTGAAGTCCTCGCTACTTACGGCGACGGAAGTTCAGAAGAAGTGACGGATGCAGCAGGAATCCAGTTCGAGTCGAGCGTGCCCGAGCAGGTGGAGGTAGACGAGACAGGACGGATTCGCGTCTTGGCAGATGCCTCTGGGGGTACAAGGGCAACGATCACGATCCAGTATGAAGGCAAGACGGTGAAGGTGTATGTGTTTGTGCGAAATGTAGAAACTAGCCAATGAGCGAAAAGCTCCTCTGTCAAACAGGGGAGCTTTTTCTTTTTTGCTGCGTACCAAACAAAATCCAATCGTATCAAGCAGTTATGGCCGGGAGAAAAGCTTTATTTTCAGGCAAATGAAAAAATGAGTTGTCTTCAGCAAACGAAGTGCGCTATAGCAAAAACATAAAATTTAATAAATGATAATCAATTATCAAATATTGATAATGGAACAAGAGTCAGTCCTATGCTAATCTGTTAGGAGGGATATCACACTACGAAAGAAGGATACAAGATCAGATGAGTGCAGAGAAAACCTTGGACATTTTGGATTTGTTCGATTTTGACACAAGAGCGTTGAACGTACCGCAAATCGCCGAGAAGTTGGGACAGCCGCAAAGTTCTGTCTATCGTCATCTGCGTTTGCTCAAAGAAAAAGGCTATATCATGGAATCGGCCAACGGGTACTACAGCCTGGGCTACCGTTTTTTGAAGCTGGCGAAAATCGTCCGCCTGGACATGAACATAACAGCCATCGCGCAGCCTGTGATGAGGCAATTGACCAAGGAGACAGAAGAGACGTCGATTTTGCTGGTGTACTCCAACATGCAGGCGGTCTGTCTCGAAACGATTGCGTCTCATCAGCCCATCAAAGTTTCGTCGGAGCAAGGACAGATTGTTCCGTTGTACGGCGGGGCATCTTCCAAGGCGCTGCTTGCCTTTCTTGCAGAGGAGATCGTGGAAGAGCTGTACGGGAAAGGGTTTGTGCGCAAACATACCGAGCAGACGATCACCGATCTCGCCGTCATGAAACAAAATTTGGCTGAAATCAGAGAGAAGGGGTACGCCTTCTCGGATGGGGAGATCGATGAAGGCGTCGTTTCTTACGGTGTACCCATCCATGATTCCGATCAGCAGGTTGTCGCTTCTTTGAGCATTGCCGGACCTCGTGGACGGATGCTGGAAAAAGACGAAAAGGAACTGGTTGCCCATCTGATGGCAGCGGCAGAGTCGATTCAGCGCTATCTGTAAAGATAGGTGGGAGAATACAATGGAAAAATACGATTTGGTTGTTCGCGGGAAGATGGTACGAGAAGATCAGGTGACTTTGGGACAGATTGGGGTCAAGGACGGGAAGATTGCCGTTATCGAGTCGCCGGATGCGGTTCTTGTGGCGGATAAGGTGCTGGATTTTGCCAACGCCTACGTGTTCCCGGGAACCATCGATGTTCACGTTCACTGTTTCAGCAATCCGAACGAAGGATTTATCCCGACGAGCATGTCTGCGGCAGCAGGGGGAATCACGACATTTCTGGACATGCCCTACGACCTGCCAAATCCGATTTCGAATGTAGAAATCTTTGAAAAAAAGGTAAAACAATTGGAGCAAGAAGCAGTCGTGGACATATGTCTGTGGGGCACCATTTCCAAAACGAACGGGACGGATCAGATCGTGCCGCTCGCGGAGGCTGGCGCCGTCGCTTTCAAAATGTCCACGTTTGAGACCGATGCGTACCGTTTTCCGCGCATCCCGGACCCGGAAATTATCAAGGCGATGGAGCTGATCAAAGAAACGGGACTGCGCGCAGCTTTTCACTCCGAAAATGACGAAATCATCGTCGACATGATCGAGGAGTATAAACAGGCAAACAAAGTGTACCCAAAAGCGCATAATGAGACGCGCCCGCCTGTCACCGAGACAAGCGCCGTGCTCAAGCTGATGGAATTTGCCTATTGGACAGGCGTGAAGCTGCACATCGTCCATGTCAGTCATCCGCGTACGATCGATTTGATCAATGCTTTCAAGGCGCAAGGCGTCCAGGTGACGAGCGAAACTTGTTATCCGTACTTGCTGCTGGACGTGAACGCACTGGATCAGTTCGGACCGAAAGCGAAAAACAATCCTCCGCTGCGCGAGCCAGAGGAAGTGGCAGGGTTGTGGAAGCACCTCCAGGACGGGAATATCGAACTGATTTCCTCCGACCATGCGCCATGGGGAGCCGAGCACAAAAATCCGGGCAACGACAACATTTTCAAAGCGGCATCCGGTTTGCCAGGCGTGGAGATCATGACGCCGCTGATGTTTGCTGCGACGGTAGCAAAAGGCACGATGACCCCTGTCCAGTTCGCCAAAGTAATGGCGCAGCATCCGGCAGAAGTGTTCCAGATTCCGGGCAAAGGGAAAATCGCCGTAGGCTACGATGCCGATTTTGCCGTGATTGATCCTGACCAGACATGGGTAATTGACGAGACTCGCTTCCGCTCTCATTCGAAAATGTCGCCGTTCCACGGCCAGGAAGTGAAGGGCAAAGTCATTCAGACGATTGTGCGCGGAACGACTGTGTACGACGGCGAAGAGGTCACTGTCGAGCCGGGCTTCGGTTCGTTTGTTCCCGGTTCCGCTTACAAGGGAGCGGCTGTTGGGGGGCGCAACCATTGAGCATGGAGCGATTTACAGACATGTTGAGCGAACTGCTCGACTTGCGGCCGGAAGACATCCCTGCCGAGACGATCGAGCGGGCTACGTGGATGATTGCGGATACGCTGTTTGCTGCCTGCTACGGCTTCGCTTCGCCAGAGCTGAGCGCTTATTTGGAAAACGTGGCTTTTGCCGAGCGGGACGAGCTGCACGCCGTTCCCGTATTTGGAACCGGATTGTATACGACGAGTGCGCAGGCAGCGATGCTGTACGGCACCGCGATCGTAACGAATGAGCTGGATGAGGGCAACCAGTTTGCAAAAGGGCATCCTGCGGCGCACATGCTCGCGCCTGCCCTGATTACCGCCCTGGAGCACAAGGCGTCAGGCGCAGAACTGATCCGTGCCTTTGCCATTGGCTATGAAGTAGCAGCGCGTCTGGCTTATGCGAGCAACATGAATGACGACATGCACCCGCACGGAACGTGGGGAATTGTCGGGGGAGCGGTTGCCAGCGGCCTTTTGCAAAAAAAGTCCAGGCAGCAAATCATCGAGGCGGCGCTGCTCGCTGCCTCGCTCCCGCTGGCAACGTCTTGGGAAGCAGCCGTCACGGGGATGACGGTTCGCAATCTGTATGCCGGGATCGGCAGTTTTCTGGCGTTGCAGGCGTGGGAGTTCCAGGCGGCCGGTTTTGCAAGCAGCGAGCATGTCGTCGACCATCTGTGGGGAACGATTTTGTCCAAAGGCATCCGGTACGAGCTGTTCCAGACGGATTTGTGGGCACCGCCCTTGTTGAACAAAAATTACTTCAAGCTATACCCGTCTTGCCGTTTTTCCCATTCCGCAATCGATGCCCTGCTTGCTCTCCAGCAAGAAATGGAGCTGCAAGCAGCGCAGATCGACTTCGTGCAAGTAGAGACGTACGGTTTGGCGGCCCGCCTAGACGATCCAGATCCGGCGAACGCTTTGGCGGCGAAGTTTTCCATCCCGTTTTTGCTCTCCGTGCTCATCCACGGCCATTCGCTGTACGATTGCTTCTCTGGGGCCCTGTTCCAAGACCGTTCTGTCCGCGAGCTGGCGAAAAAAATACGCGTGACGGAAAGTGCGGAAATGACGGCGCTGCTGCCAGCCAAGCGTGCGGCGAGAGTGACGGTTGCGACGCGCGAAGGCACAACGAAAAGCGTCTACGTCGATGCGGCATCGGGGGGATTCGATCAGCCGTTTCCAACGGAATTGCTGCGCGACAAATTTACCAGCATGCTCGGACGATGGAAGGCGGATGTATCCAGCAAGATGATCGCAGAAGCCTTGCTGCTGCCAGAGCGAACGTCCGTCAGCGAATGGCTGGAGCGGATCGAAAGTTGGTCAGTGGAAGGATGAAGACAACATGACACGAATGCGCATCAACCTCGAACGGTTGAAAAACAACTTGATGGAAGTGGGCGCGGTTGCCAATGCAGGAACAGCAGGCTATACCCGGCTGGCCTACTCCGCCGAGGAAAAAAGGGCGCTTGCCTGGCTGCAAGAAAAGATGTCCGCACTGAAGCTGACGGTAAACGAAGACAGCTTGGGAAACGTGACTGGTCGGTGGGGAGCTGCGGGAGTACCCGCCATTGTGTTTGGCTCCCACCTCGATACGGTGCCAAACGGCGGATTGTACGACGGAGCGCTCGGCGTCATCGTCGGACTGGAATGTATCCAGACATTGCAGGAAGCAGGCAGCCTGCCGGAAGTGCCGCTAGAACTGGTTGGTTTTGTAGGCGAGGAAGCCAATCTTCTCGGAGGCACATTTGGCAGCAGAGCAGTCGCAGGATCAATCGAACAGTCGGAAGATTTTGACGAAAAATTGCGTCAGTTGAACTTTACATGGTGCGACGTTGCAGGCGCCAAGCGCAGTAAAGACGACTACCATTGCTATCTGGAACTGCACATTGAGCAGGGCGCCCTTTTGGAAACCAATCAAAAGCGAATCGGCATTGTGACAGCCATTGCGGGAATCCTGAGACTAGCCGTGAAAGTTAAGGGGCGGGCCAGCCACTCCGGCACGACACCGATGCATCTGCGCCATGACGCCTTGCTTGATGCGGCGCGCTTGATCCAGGAGGTCAACAGGCTCGCTGTCGCAGCGAACAGCGATATTGTGGCAACGGTTGGCGAAATAGCTATTTCGCCCAATCTGGCAAACGTCGTGCCAGGCGAAGCCGATCTCAACATTGAAATTCGCGGCAGCAACTGGGAGGAAATGAAGGGGATTGAGGAGCAGATTCGGAACTGGTCGCAAGCCAATATCGCGGCCCGGATCGAGGTGGACGTGGAAAAGCGGCCAAATGCGCTCTCGCCGCGGATTCAGGCGAACATAGAGGCAGCGTGCCAGCAACTAGGCGAGTCTTACCAGTACATGTTCAGCGGGGCCAATCACGATGCCAACTCGCTGACGGCTGTTACCGACGTCGGCATGATTTTCGTTCCCAGCAAGGACGGGGTTAGCCATCATCCGGATGAGTTTACGTCTTGGGAAGACATTGAGGCTGGAGCCAATGTCATGCTGGAAACGCTGCATTTGTTGATGAAAACATACGGACAGGCCCAATAAAAACAGTCACAGAGCAGGCGAACGGAGCGCTGGCCATTTTTACCGGAACGGCTGTAAACGACCGGACCGGGCGGCTGGTCTCCTGTTGCCTGCCACGAAAAGGGGGCTACATCGATGAAAGTGTATTATTTGCTCGGCTTGCTGCCGTTTCTGGCAATTCTTGTCGGCACAGGATTTGTCAACCGAATGGAACCATTCGTTTTCGGACTTCCTTTCCTGCTGTTCTGGTTCTTTTTCTGGACGATTATGTCCTCTGTCATCATGTGGATCATTTTCAAGCTCGATCCGATTAACAAACAAGAGGAGGAAACCGAATGAACAGCGCGATGTGGATCATCTTCGGGGCGTTACTCGTCAGTCTGTTGCTGGGCATCATGGCCCGCAGGGGAAAAGACATGAGCATGGAGCAATGGGCGATTGGCGGCAGGGGATTCGGCAGTATTTTCGTGTTCCTGTTGTTGGCGGGTGAGACGTACTCGATTTTTACCCTGCTCGGCACGAGCGGTCTGGCTTATTCCAAAGGCGCAGTCGGCTTTTATCTGATCGCTTTCACGACTTTGGGCGCGATTACGTCCTACTGGCTGTTGCCCCCGATCTGGCGGTTCGCGAAGAAACACAACCTCGTGTCCCAATCCGAATTTTTTGCCGTCAAATACAACAGTCCCGTGTTGGGCGTGTTTGTGACGATTGTCGGCGTAGTCGCCCTTGTCCCTTATATTGTTCTGTTGTTCAAGTCGATGGGTATACTGGTGTCCGCCACTTCGTACGGAGCGATTTCTCCTACCGTAGCGATCTGGATCGGGATGATCGCCTTGGTCGTTTACGTCATGATTTCCGGCATCCACGGTTCTGCCTGGACTTCCACGGTGAAAGACTTTCTGATTTTCTTTGTCATCCTGTTCCTCGGTATTTACTTGCCCGTGCATTACCATGGCAGTTTTCAACATATGTTTGAAACGGTCAGTGCGGCCAAGGAAGGGATTTTGACCTTGCCGGACAAAGGCATGAGTCTCTCCTGGTTCATCTCCACCGTAGCGATCAGCGCTTTCGGCTACTTCATGTGGCCGCATAACGCACCGACGATTTTCGCAGCCAAAAATGCGCGGACATTCCGTACCAACGCCATTTTGCTTCCGCTCTATGCGATCATGATTTTGTTCGTCTACTTTGTCGGCTTTACCGCCATCGTTCAAGTGCCTGGACTTACGGGGCCAGACGGCGATTACGCGCTTTTGCGCCTGTCGATGAAGACGTTTGATCCGTGGTTTGTGGGCATCATCGGTGCTACAGGCTTGTTGGCTACCCTCGTGCCCGGCTCCATGATGCTGATGTCTGCGGCTACGATGCTGACGAAGAATGTATACGGTTACATGTTTCCCAAGGCCGAAGGGGCCAACTCTGCCCTGATTGCCAAAAGCTTCGTGATCGTCCTGTCCCTCGTGTGCACGATGATGGCTTTGGGCGAGAACAACACGCTTGCCACTTTGTACCTCACCTCGTTCAGTTTGGTGACCCAACTGGCTCCGGCCCTGTATTGCAGCTTGATGAAGCGTAACCAGATTACGAAGCAAGGGGCGTTCCTGGGCATTTTCTTCGGGGTAGGAATCGTCTTGTACATGACGTTCACCAAAACGACCATGGCCATGCTGTTCGCGGGCTTCCCCCAGTGGATTCAGGATTTGAACAACGGGGTCTTCGCTCTCGTGGTCAACATATTCGTCATGGTTGCTGTCAGCTTCGTTACCAAAAAGGCGGCCGATGCGAAGCAAGTAACGCAGTATTCGTAGTCGCTTTTGCCAAAAGAAAACGGGTCGGGAGATATATCCCGGCCCGTTTTTTGCGTGGTTCTTGCTGTCGGTTAGCGAGCCATGCCCATCGCTGTTTCGACTTTGTGCAGCATCTCGTTGGCAGCATCATTGGCTTTTTTGGCTCCGGCAGAGAGAATGTCATCCAGCTCGGAGGAGTGGAATAGCTGCTCGTAGCGCTCCTGGATCGGACGCAATGTTTCCACCACGACTTCGGCCAGGTCGGTCTTGAAAGCGCCGTAGCCTTTGCCGTCGTACATCGCTTCGATCTCTTGCAGCGATTTGCCGGAGCAGAGCGAGTAGATGGTCATCAGGTTGGAGACAGCTGGCTTTTCTGTCTTGTCATAGCGCACAGCGCTGTCGGAATCGGTCTGCGCACGCTTGATTTTTTTCGTGATCGTAGCCGGGTCATCCAGCATGGAGATGAAGCCGCCCTGGTTCGGATCGGATTTGCTCATCTTTTTCGTGCCATCGGCGAGCGACATGATGCGTGCGCCCGTTTCCGGCAGGCGAACTTCCGGAATGGTGAAAATTTCTCCGTAACGGTTGTTGAAGCGGGTTGCCAGGTCGCGTGTCAGCTCCAGGTGTTGCTTCTGGTCTTCGCCGACCGGAACGAGGTCAGTGCCGTACAGGAGAATGTCTGCCGCCATCAGTGGAGGATACGCCAGCAGTCCGGCAGGGATCGACTCGCCGCGTCCGTCCGATTTGTCCTTGAATTGGGTCATGCGCTCCAGCTCGCCGAGGTACGCCGTGCAAAGCATGATCCAGCCGAGCTTGGCGTGGGCCGGAACTTCCGATTGGATGAACAAGGTCATTTTGTTCGGATCGAGGCCGACTGCCAGGTAGAGGGCTGCGAGACGACGAATGTTTTCGCGCAAAACAGCCGGCTCTTGCGGCACAGTGATCGCATGCTGATCGACGATGCAGTAATAGCAGTTGAACTGGTCCTGCAACGGAACAAAATGCTTCATGGCGCCCAAATAGTTGCCGAGGGTCAAGATGCCGCTGGGCTGAATACCGGAAAAAATGGTTTTCATGATAGATGCTGCTCCTTTCCAAATGGGGAAATAAATGATGGAAATACAAAAAGGTCCATCCGCCCTGGACAGGGACGAATGAACCGTGGTGCCACCCTTGTTATTTTGCACAGGAAACAATCATGCGCAAAATCGCTTTGTTCCGTACCGTTTTGATACGGTGTCCTTTGTAACGTACGGACGTAACGCCAAAGCCTACTGCCGCTGCGAACAAGCCGGGTTCGGTTTGGAGCTCGGAAGCCCATTCATCATTCCCTCAACACTGATTCGCACCAACCATCAGCTCTCTGTCGTCTCGAAAAATGACTACTCTTCTTCCTCATTGCCATTAAAAAGATACCCTTTGAGCAATCATTTTACGCAGTGCCAATCAAAAAAGCAAGAGGGGATTGACAAAATAAGCCAAAAAATGTAAAAGTAACTCATGAGTTATATAACTGTTGAGTTACTTTTGGGGGTGGGGAGATGGAGGAGAGCAAATTGCCAAAAGGCGAGCAAAGCCGTGGCCGACTGCTTGCGGCGGCAGCTTCTGAATTTGCGGCGAAAGGGTTTCATCGTGCGCGGGTGAGCGACATCGTCAAGGCGGCGGGGCTGACGCAAGCTTCTTTTTACCAGTATTTCGAGAGCAAGGAAGGGCTGTACCAGCAGCTTATGGACGAATTTTTTTCCCGGCTGTGGGAGCTTGCTGACGGAGGGAGCAAGGTAACGGCGTTGGGCAAAGCAGACGTCTTCGACCAGGTGCGCGAAAATCTCGTCGCTCTGTTTGGGTTCTTTCAGGAGCGGCCCGAATTGACGCAGATTGTCCTGTATCAGGCGGAAGCAGGAGAGGAGCTGCACCGCAAGCTGGCAGCGATGGTAAGCGCCAACTTGCGGCAAAATCAGGTTGCCGGACACGTCCGCGCCGCTTTGTCGCCTGAAGTGGCCGCAGAAGCGATGGTCGCCGTATGCTACCGGCTGACGGCCCGCTTTTTGCTGACCGGGGAAAAGCCGCCCGAGCAGCTCGCCGACGAAGCCGTATGCTTTTTGGCGCACGGAATTTTGCAGGAAAAGCGATGAGGAGGATGGCGCATGGGTGAGTTGACGCATCTCATTTGGCTGTTGCTGGTTGTGTTTGTCTTTCACGATCTGGAGGAAATCATCATGGTCGAAAGCTGGCTCCGGGTGAAGCGGGAGCAGATCATGCAAAAGGTTCCCCGCGGCCTGCAAAAATGGCTGGAGCCGTCTCTGTCCATGAGTACCGCACAGTTTGCCGTGGCAGTCGCGTGCATTTTCGCTGTCCTCTCTGCTGCGGTCGTGCTTGCGGCTGCCACACTGCCACAGGGAACTTATTTGCCGTTGTTCCTGGTCTGCCTGCACGTCATGTTTCTGCATGTCTTCACCCATCTCGGGCATACGATTGCGCTGCGCACGTACACACCTGGCGTGGCAACTGCCGTGATTTTGGTTCTGCCCTACAGCGTGTACACGTATGTCCGCTTGTTCGAAGCGGGTCTGGTCACATGGTCGCTCGTCTGGAGCACGCTGCCTTACTGTTTGCTGGTCGTGCCCATTTTGTACGCGGCGCACCGGATCGGGCAGGCAGCAGGCAGTCTGGTCGCCCGTTAACGGAAGGCGGTGGCTGTTTGCCGGCGCAAATTTTTGCTATTCTAGGAAAAAAGCGTGAAAGAGGGACGAGTATTGAGGCTGCGACTAGGCGTGATCGGCGCGGATGATTCGCTTGCGATCATCGAATCGGCTGTGCAGGAGTTTCCCGAGATTGAATGCTTGCCGATTGTGTATTGGAGAGAAGAAGACATTCCGGATTTGCTGCTGCCGCACCTGGACGAGGTGGACATGTGGCTTTTTTCCGGCCAGGTTCCGCATGCGATGGCGAGCCAGACGGGAAAAATCCAGGTGCCGACAGCCTATGTGCCGCACATTGGCGCGAGCTTGTACCGAACGTTGCTGCATTTGTCCCACCAGCTCGGGATTCGCGTAGACGAGGTGAGCTTCGACACGTTCACCGCGGAAGAGCTGGGACACTTTTTGCAGGAAGCGGGCATAGCAGAAGGCTTTCGCTGGCTCAAACATTACGAGGGCGCGATTTTGGCCAGCGAGCTGGCGGATTTTCACGAAAAGCTATGGCAGGAAGGCAAGACGAAGGCAGCGGTCACTTGCCTGCGAACGGCTGAGCTGGAGCTTTTGCGCCGCGGTGTCCCGGTACATCGCGTCGTGCCGACAAAAGCGGGCGTGCTGTCTGTCATCCACATGCTTTTGCGCACGCACGAGATGCTCCACTTCAAGGATACGCAGATCGCGGTGCAGATGATGGAAATCGATCCGTTCCGCGAGCTTGCGGGCGGCAATTTTTCCACGGATGAATGGCAAAATGCCGAGATCAAGACGATGGAAAAGCTCTTGCGCTACGCCAAGTATTTGCAAGGCTCGCTGAAGACGGCCGGGCCGGGGCGCTACGTGATTTTTACCACGCGCGGAAAAGTGCAGGAGGTCACGTCTGACTACGCCACGATTCCCGATCTGGAGGAGCTGTTCGGGATTCGCCCCGATCTGGTCACGTGCGGCATCGGCATCGGCAAGACAGCTTACGAAGCGGAAATTCACGGCGGCACGGCACTGCTTCACGCCAAGGAGCGGGGAGCTGGCAACTGGATGGTGTTTTTGGACGACAAAAGCGTCCTTGGGCCATTGGGACGGGAGGAGCAGATCGCCTATCGCTACGACTCGGAAAAGTTGCAGGAACTGAGCCAGTTGACGTCGTTAAGCGTCATGACTTTGTCCAAGCTGGAGTCGATTTTGAAAAAGCGGGGCAAGCAAGAGATCAACGCGCATGAGTTGGCTTCGCATATGCAAATTTTGCCGCGCAGTGCTCGCCGGATATTGATCGAGCTGGAGTCGAAAGGCATCGCGCAAGTCGTCGGCGAGGAGAGTCCGAATCCGCGAGGCCGTCCGCGCAAAGTGTACCGGATTTCCTTGTGAAAAGTGCGTTATTTGGGAGGCGTGGCGACACGCTTTTTTCTTTTCAAAATAGACAGACTATTATACAATTAGGGACATAGCCGTAAATCAACCGTTAATAAGCGGTTGGATAAGGGAGGAGTCACTCGTCATGATCAATGCGGATCGGTTGTGGGATCGGCTGGGGCAGTTGGGCAAGATTGGCGCCCAGGAAGCTGGAGGGATAACGCGGCTGTCGTTTACCCCCGAGGAGCGTGCGGCAAAAGATCTCGTAGCTTCCTTCATGAAGGAAGCAGGGCTTGACGTTCGCGAGGATGAAGTAGGCAATCTGATTGGACGCAAAGAAGGGAAAAATCCTTCGGCACCTGTTGTTTTGGTTGGCTCGCATATCGACTCCGTGCCGAATGGCGGAGATTTTGACGGGCCTCTTGGCGTTTTGGCAGGCGTGGAAATTTTGCAGACGATGAATGAGCAGGGAATTGAGACGGAGCACCCGATTGAGGTGCTTGCTTTGACGGACGAGGAAGGAACGCGGTTTGGCTACGGGATGATCGGAAGCCGGGCGATTGCCGGACTGATCAAAAGAAGCGAGCTGGAGCAGGCAGACAAGGACGGAATCACCATAGCCGAGGCGATGCGCCAGGTCGGGCTTGATCCTGACCAGACGGGCCTTGCCGCACGCGCGCCTGGCAGCGTCAAGGCGTATGTGGAGCTGCATATCGAACAGGGCAAAGTGCTGGAAAGCCGCGGTTTGTCCGTCGGAATCGTCACAGGTGTAGCGGGGCCGCTCTGGATGAAATTCATTTTGGAAGGCGAGGCAGGGCATGCCGGAGCTACCCCGATGAATTTGCGCCGTGATCCGCTGGCTGCGGCCGCACGCGTGATGCTCGCCATCGAAGACGAAGCTGCCCGGACGAGAACCAGCGTCGGGACAGTCGGACAAATCCAGGCGTTTCCTGGCGGGGTCAACGTGATTCCGGGCCGGGTAGAGTTCTCGCTCGACTTGCGCGATGTGGACGAGTTGATTCGCGATGACGTGGAACGGCGCATTTGCGATCGGGCCAAGGCGATTTGCGCAGAGCGCAACGTGACGCTGAAAGTGGAGTTGTTGCAGCGGATCGCGCCAGCGGTATGCTCGGACAGCATTCAGGAGGCTGCGGCGGACGGCTGTGCAGCGGAAGGCTTGGAAGTGTTCCGACTCCCTAGCGGAGCGGGGCACGACTGCATGCAGCTGGTCGATTTGTGTCCGGTCGGGATGATTTTCATCCGCTCCAAAGACGGCATCAGCCACAATCCGGCGGAATACTCGACTATGGAGGATTGCGCGGACGGAGCGAAGGTGTTGTACCGAACCGTTTTGACTTTGGCAAAGCAAATATAGAGAGCAGGCAGGCGGACAGGCGCTCCAAAGCCGTTCGCCGGGCGAGGAGGAGACAACGATGACAGCGACAGTGACAGATTTGAACCAGGCGGCCGGAGCGGTCAAAGAGCAAGTCATAGCGTGGAGACGCTACTTGCACGAGCATCCCGAGCTGTCCTTCCACGAAGAGAAGACAGCGCAATTCGTCTATGAGACGCTTTTGTCTTTTGGCAACCTGGAAGTGAGCAGACCGACGAAAAACAGTGTGATGGCGCGGCTTATCGGCTCCGAGCCGGGAAAAGTGCTGGCGATGCGCGCGGACATGGACGCGCTCCCGATCACGGAAGAAAACAGCTTTGAATTTGTCTCGAAAAATCCGGGCGTGATGCACGCTTGCGGGCACGACGGACATACCTCGATGCTGCTTGGTACTGCGAAAATTTTGTCCGGCATGAAAGAGCAGATCAAGGGCGAAGTGCGCTTTTTGTTCCAGCACGCCGAAGAAGTGTTTCCAGGCGGTGCGGAGGAGATGGTGCAGGCAGGTGTAATGGATGGCGTGGATATCGTCATCGGGACGCACCTGTGGGCGACGATGGAGTTCGGGACAGTCGGCATTTGCCCGGGACCAATGATGGCAGCGCCTGACACGTTCTGGATCACTGTAGTGGGAAAAGGCGGCCATGCCGCGCTTCCGCATGAAACAATCGACAGCATCGCCGTTGCGGCACAAGTCGTAACCAATTTGCAGCATATCGTCTCGCGCAATGCCGATCCGCTCGACAACCTGGTGCTGTCCGTCACGCAGTTTGTCGGCGGGACTACTCACAACGTCATTCCTGGCTCGGTAGAAATTTGCGGGACGGTGCGCAGCTTTGACCAAACGTTGCGGGAGTCCATTCCCGGCCTGATGGAGCGCGTGATCAAAGGGATTACCGAAGCACACGGCGCGAGCTATCAGTTCAAATACGAGTTCGGCTACCGTCCGGTAATCAACGATGCGGAAGTGACGCGTCTGATGGAAGAGGTCGTCGTGGAAGCGCTGGGCGAAGAGTGGGTCGAGCATATGCGTCCGACGATGGGCGGCGAAGACTTTTCCGCCTTCCAGCAAAAAGCTCCGGGCTGCTTCTTCTATGTCGCGGCCGGAAACAAGGAAAAGGGGATCACTTACCCGCACCATCATCCGCGCTTTACCATCGACGAGGATGCGCTGGAAATCGGCGTGAAAATGTTTTTGAACGCAGCCAGAAAAATCGTCATGTCCTGACGCAATTGCCAATGAAAAAATCGCCCTTTCGTCCGCTGGATCGTGACGAGGGGCGATCTTGTTTGTGTAGAGCGGCGCTTTAATGCGTGCGCTCTTTTTCTTTTGCATGGAACGCTCGTTGAATTTGCGAGATTTGTCCGGCGTGGATGCCTGTGTGGTACATGAGGCGTCCCAATGCTTCGAGCGGGGTCGACGTACCGAGCGGCGTCGTCACAGGCGTCGTCCACGCTTCTTCCGACATGTTCTGCATTCCGGCAAGCAGATGGTCGTTGGAGGCTGTCATGAAATCGGCAAGCTCGCGCATGTTGGTAAATTCTTTTCCCTCGACAGGCCCGTTTTTCGTCAAAAGCTGAACGTCTGCCGGGATGCTTTGCCCGAAATACCAGTCGGCAAACATGTATTCCACCTCGGCGTTATGTCTGAGCATATAGCCGATGGATGCCGCGCCCATGCGGAGCTTCAAATCTTCTTCCGGCATGCTTTTGGCTGTTTTGTGGAATCTCTCCTGGATGGTGAGCCACAGTGTCAATGCAGTTGAATATGTAGTCATGAAATTGCCCTCCTGTTGGCGTGAATGTCTATTTGGCTGATTGGGAATGGCCGTCCCGGTTGACGTGCACGAATTTGTCCGCGGCCAGGTCGATGTCGTAGGCCTGACCAAATCCGGCAACGTAGCGTCCTTCCGATGGCTCAAGCTCGAACAGGGAGAAGTCGAGGCCGCGCAGCATATCCATCATGCTTTTGCCGAAGCGCTGTTCGAACTGGGCGAATATCTCATCATGTCCGGTGTTGCCGATGTTGCGGGCTGTGCAGACGAAGCGGGCGCGCTGGCGGGCAAACAGATTCGCCGTCTTGGATTCGTCTTCAATCAGCATCGCATCGACTCCCGGCTGTTCTTCCAGGTAACGGTAGTGATTGGCGATTTTGCTGATGTAAATATAAAAATTTCCGTTGTGCTTGACGAACGGGGCATAGGAGATAAACGGCGTTCCATGCTCGTCGATTGTGCTGAGCATGAGTGTTTTCATACCGGCAGCAAACGTCTGGTACTGAACCTTCATCGCTTCTTTGTCCATTGCTTTCATACGAGCATCCCTCGCTTTTCGTAAATTATTGTGCTTTTTTCAGGACGTGGATACGCGGGCTTTTGCTGTCTGGCGTATATTGAATTTCCGTGTCGACGCCGTAGACGCTGCGAATCAGCTCCATCGTAAAGACATCCTGGGGCTTGCCGAATACGCGAATGTCCCCGTCCTTGATGACGCAAATCTTGTCGCTGTAAGTGCTGGCGTGGTTCAGATCGTGCAGCACCATCACAACCGTGAGCTGTAATTCCTTATTCAGCTTTGCTACCAGCTCGAGTACGTCCAGTTGGTGGGCGATGTCCAAATACGTTGTCGGTTCATCGAGCAAGAGAAGCTTCGGTTTCTGGGCCAAGGCCATGGCAATCCAGGCTCGTTGGGCTTCCCCGCCGGACAGGGAAGCCAGATAGCGCTTCCGGTAGCTGTCCATGCCTGTTTGTTGCAAGGCCCAGTCGACGATTTCAAAATCGTTTGCATCGAGTCGTTCATACCACTTTTTGTGCGGAACACGACCATATCCGACGAGTTCCTCGACGGTGACATCCGAGGGACAGGAGTTGGATTGGCACAGCATGCACATGACGCGGGACAGCTGCTTCATGCTCATGCTGTCCGCCAGTTGGCCCGCGATGCGCACACAGCCGCTCTCGCAAGGAATCAGGCGCGAGATCGCTTTGAGCACGGTCGATTTGCCTGAGCCGTTTGGTCCGATGATCGAAACGATTTCCCCTTCCTCGATCGTCAGGGAAAAATCGTTGACGATTCGTTTGCTCCCGTAATTTATATTCAACGACTGTACATGTAGCACTTCACTGTCCTCCTTTTCGCATCAGGTAAAGGAAGTAGGGGCCGCCGACAATCGCCATGACGATCCCTGCCGGAATTTCGAGCGGTGCAAAAAGCGTCCGTCCCAGCGTATCCGCTACGAGCAGGACGAGAGAGCCGAGGACAAGTCCGAAAGGCAGGTTCATCCGGTAATCGGAGCCCATCAGCATGCGCGCCATGTGCGGGACGATCAGCCCGACAAAACCGACCAGTCCCACGGTCGATACGGAGATGGCAGCGAGGTAGACGGCGATCAGGGACAAGGTGAAGCGGAGCCGATTCAAGTTTTGCCCGAGATTGTGCGCGACCTGCTCGCCCAGGCGCAAGATGTTGGCGGAGCGAATGCATAACAGAGCGGCGATCCACCCGGCGACCGAGTAGGGGAGGATCGTCAGCACATCGCTCATGCTTTTCCCGGACAGGCTCCCGTTCATCCATTGCAGAGCCGCTGGCAGCTTGTCGCTGTACAAAATGGACAACAGGCCGATGACGCCGCCAAATACGGCATTGACGGCGACACCAGACAGGATGATGCGCACAGGAGTGAAGCCCCCCTGCTTTTTCCAGGCCCATATGTAAACCATCAAGGCAGCGACCCCGCCTCCGAGGATGGCAAAAAGCGGGATGAGAGCGGAATAGCCGGGCACCACCAGCATAATGAACAAAACCGTGACGGCTGCACCGCTGGATACTCCGGTCAGCCCGGGATCGGCCAGCGGGTTTTGCATGACAGCCTGCAACAGCGCTCCGGATGCGGCGAGATTGGCGCCAATCAAGAGCGCAAGGAAAACGCGGGGAATCCGAATGTCCCACAGGATGGTATGGTTGGCCTCAGTCCCTTGCCCCAGTACCGTTGTCATTGTTTCCCACAGCGATAGCTGCACACTCCCGAGCCCGACAGAGAGCAGCGTAGCCAGCAGAAGCAGCAGGCAGGCGATTCCCAACACGACTGTTTTTTTGTTTGAGTGGTTCTGGCTCACGGCAAAAGCTCCTTATTGCTTACTTGTACAGGATGTCCGCAAGCTGCTGATAGGCCGCAGGGGCGTTGACGAGAGAAGCCGTGCCGAACGTACTGAAATCAAGCGACTGCATTTTGCCATTTTTGAAGGCGTTCATTTTTTCCCAGGCGCCGTTCTTTTTCACGTCTTCTTCGAATTTTTTCGCTACAGCATTCGGATCGCCGTGCGCTACAAGCAAGATGGCATCCGGATTGGCCGCGATGATGCTCTCCATGTTCAAAGGAGCGTAGGTTTGCGTTTGTTTGAGTGTATCGGCAGCTACGTTGACAGCCCCCAGGTTGCGGGCGATGCTTCCGGCGAACGTGTTTTCATTCATGACCATGAGCGCTTCAGCCGAGCCGAACAAAAACAGCACTTTGGGAGCCGGCTTGCCCTTCGTCGCCTCGATGGCGGTTTTTTCCTGTTCCGCGATTTTGCCGAGCAGTTGTTCTGCTTTCGCTTCCTGTTTGAAAAGGCGTCCGAGCACGACTGTGGACAGCTTCAGCTCATCGAGGGAATCGACGGGCAAATAAGCGGTTGGCGTGCCCGCAGGCTTCAATTTTTTGTCGACACTGTCTTTGATGGAGCTGGGGCCGAGGACGATTTCCGGCTGGAGCTTGGCGATTTGCTCCAGGTCAGGCTGGTGCGACGTCCCGATCCGGGGCACGCTGTCCAGAGCAGCAGGCAGCTTGCTGCTGGTCGTAGGCACTCCGATCGGGGCAATGCCTAGCTCGTTCATGATTTCGGTAATCGCGACGGAGATCGTTACGACTTTGGCAGGAGAGTGACCCTGGAATTGCGCCAGCAGCTCTGCTGCCTGTTTCTCGTCCACGCTAATTGCGGCAGCCGCTTTCTCTGTTGAGGACGAGGTTGTCTGTTGTTCTGTAGCTGGTTGTTGTGCGGTTGCGCTTGAATCCTTCGCCGGTTCGGCAGGTTGCGTGTTGCTGCACCCGACTGCACTTGTCAACAGCAACGCCATCATGCCCATTTTCCATCCTGCTTGCTTCACGATGTATAGCCTCCCGTTACTTGATAATGAGAATCAATATCTTTGTCTTTTGGGATGATTATATTAGAGAATGATTACTATTATCAATAAGAATTTTGAATAGGAATAGAACTGGAAACAAAAAGAAATAAAGTAACGGTTTATTTTATTTTATATTACTTTATTGCATTTTCATGGAAAAGAAGTCATTATTTTCGTTACTATAATATTCTATCTATTTAAAAATTTATTTTCGGGGGTGTCATCGTGACTTTGATTGCAGAGACAAAAAGCGTAGAGCGCATATTTAGCCGAGGGGCCGCTGCCGTTCGAGCGCTGCAAGGTGTAGAAATGCACGTGGAAAAAGGAAGATTGCTAGTTTTAAAAGGAAGATCAGGGTCAGGCAAGACGACTCTTTTAAATCTGCTGGGCGGCCTTGATCGCCCGACGTCAGGCAGCGTTTATTTCGAGGGCCGTGAAATCGGCAAGCTTCCTGATCATGCGCGCACCAAAATCAGGCAAAAGCACATGGGCTTTATTTTTCAATCGTTTGGCTTGCTTCCACTCATGTCAGCGGCGGAAAACGTCGAGTTTGGGCTGCGCCTGTCCGGAGCGTCTGCTGCGACATGGAAGGAGCGTGTCGGTGAATCTCTTGACTTCGTGGGATTGTCCAAACGGGCACAGCATCGGCCGTTCGAGATGTCCGGGGGAGAACAGCAGCGATGTGCGATTGCCAGAGCGATTGCGAGCAGGCCGACACTGCTTTTGGCAGATGAGCCGACAGCCGAGCTAGACAGCAAAACAGGGTTGCAGATCAGCCGTTTGTTTCGCCGCTTGGTGGATGAAGGCGAAATGAGCATCGTCATGACCACACACGATCCTGGGGTAATGGAGGTGGCGGATGATGTCTATGAATTGGAGGACGGTCGCATCAAGACGGTACGCGGTTCGAGGTAAGCAGATGAAGTGGCTGTATGTATCGTTGGCCGTGATGTTGACAGGCTGTTCCCTGTTGCCAAAGGAAGAGGAAGCTTTGGCGCCGCCGCTGGTAGAGCCATCTCCGATTACGTACGAGGTTGCCGAAGTGACGCAAGGATCAATCGTGAAAAGCGTCAAAGGCAACAGTACGTTTACGACCGCGAATACGGTGGAGCTATCTTTTCCCGAGACAAAAGGACTGCGCCTGAAGTCGTTTGCTGCCCAAAGCGGGGAGCGGGTGAAAAAAGGGCAAGTGCTGGCTGAGCTGGATGCCGCCGATCTGGAGCGGGAGATCGAATCCGCCCGCTACGAGGTGGAAAAAGCCAAGCTGGAGCTGCTGGATGCCCAGCGCGACAATCATTACGAAGTGGAATCGGCCAAGCTGGATGCTCTGAAGGCGGAGATGAACGCCAAGGCGAGTGAGACGAAGCTGGCCAAGATCGAATGGGACAAGGCTCTTTTGGAGCTGGCAAAATTGCAGGACCCGCAAGAACGCAAGTACGCCGTGGAGCGGGCGAAGCTGAATGTGAAGCAAAAGCAAATGGAGCTGGACAATCTGCAAAAACGCTGGACGCAGACCAAGCTGGTGGCGCCTTTTGACGGAATCGTCATCTTCGTCAGCAACGAGCAAGTAGGCGATGAGGTGGACGCGCACCAAACGCTCGTCACTGTAGGCGATCCGAGCAAGCTGTACGTCATTTACACCGCTCCGGAGCGAGAGGCTCTGAAAGATGTCAAGGAAGGCATGAACGTCATTATCTCTGTTAACGGCGGAGATAAAATAGAGGGAACAGTCGTACAGACACCGCTTCACGTCCCGGAAAATTTGCCGGAAGATTTGAGCAATTTGTATCAGCGAAGCTTGCTCATCTCCCCGAAAACGTTTGCGCAGGGACTGGAAATCGGAACGGGAGTCAGCATTGAGGTCATCGTGGACAAAGCGGAGCAGACACTGATTATCCCGCGAAAAGCGCTGCATGAAATAGCGGGCAGAAATTACGTGCGCGTCTTGGACGGCAAGAGCAAGAAGGAAGTGGACGTGGAGATCGGGATCATGAACCAGACGGAGGTCGAAATTCGCAAGGGTCTTGTGGCAGGCCAACTGATTATTTTGGAATAGGGGGACAATGTCGTGGCGATGGTGCAGATGATCCTGCGAAAAATGATAAATAACCGCTGGCTTGTCGGCAGTTTGCTGATCGGGCTGATCGTCGCTGTAGGATTGGTTTCCAGCATTCCTGCCTTCACGTCAGGGGTTCTCCAGCGTTTGCTCACAAAGGAGCTGGAGGAATACCAAAACAAGGTGAAGCACTTCCCTGGCGGCCTGCTCGTCTCCGTCAATTTGAACAAACCAGTGGAGAATAGCGCAGCCCTTTTCGACAATATGGCCGTCCATTTGCAAAACGAGGTGATTGCTCCGCTGGGTGTGCCTGTACTCGAACATGTCACCGTTTTGCGGACAGTCCCTTTTGACGCTGCGCCATCCCGGCTGCAAGGAACAAAGGCTGCCAGCCCCGATAGTACGCCGCTCTATTCCTTGAGTGAGCTGGAAAAGCATATGACTCTGGTCGATGGGCGAATGCCGGCTGCAACGCAAGTAGATGGCGTGCTGGAAGCGCTTGTGACGGAAAAAGCTTTGCGGGATAGAAAAATGGTCCTGGGAAGTTTGTATGAGCTGACGACAGATAAGGCAAAAGGACTCGCGGTACGAGTCAAGCCAGTTGGCGTATTCAAGGAAAAAGAGGGAAACGATCCGTATTGGTTTGTCACCGCGTCCGAATACGAAAAAGGCTTTATTTTGGACGAGCAACTATTGCGCAGCGTTTTTTTGCAGGAAAAGAATCTCGTTATATTTGCCCAGATGTACGTGGCCATGCAGTATCAGTCGTTTCGCATTCCCGATACGGAACAGTTGCTTTCTGTCGTAGCGGGGATGGAAGCGTATTTGAAGCAGCAAGGTTTGAAGGGGGCGGAGTACGGCATTCAGTTTCCAGCAGGCAGTATCGCGAAAAAATACGAGGAGCAGGCGAAGCAGTTCAAGCTGATTCTTTGGTCGCTCTACATCCCGATTTTTCTGATGCTCGGTCTGTATTTGGTCATGGTTTCCGGCTTGATTGTGGAGAGGCAGCGCACAGAGATTGCAGTGCTCGGGAGCCGTGGAGCGAGTCGGCTGCAAATCTTTTTTATCTATTTAATGGAGATAGGCATTCTCGGATTGTGCGCTTTTCTGCTCGGGCCTTTTGTCGGGGTTCAGCTCAGCAAAATATTGGGCATTTCCAACGGGTTTCTCGAATTTGTCGATCGCAAAGGACTGGAGATCGCCGTAAACAGCGAGGTTTTTGCTTACGCGGCGTGGACGGTGCTTGCATGTATCGGGCTTTTGCTGTTGTCGGTGTTTTTCGCTACGAGACAAAATATAGTGACGCATAAGCAAAGTCTCGCGCGAATGAGTGGCTCGGCGGTCTGGCATCGGCTTTTCCTCGATGTACTGCTGCTTGCGATATCGTGGTATGGCTGGTATTCGCACCGACTCGCCGTGGAAAACGCCGCCAAAGTGACGGAAGGGGCTTCGGACATCTCCGTAGACTTCCTGCTCTTTTTTGTGCCTGTTCTGTTTTCGCTAGGCTTTGGCTTGCTCTGCCTCCGGCTGTACCCGTGGTTGCTGCGGTTGCTGTCGTGGGCGGGGCGCTCGGTCTTTCCGCTCTCGCTGCATACTACGCTGGTCCAGGTAGGCAGGTCGCCGCGCCAGTATCATTTTCTCATGCTCTTTGTGACGATTACCGTTGCAGTCGGGATGTACAGCGCAAGCACGGCGCGGACCATTAATCAAAATGCGGAAGAGCGAATCCGCTACGGAACAGGTGCCGACATCCGGCTGAAAACCGAGTGGGAGAGCGACAAGCCACCTGTCATGGTCTTTAGGCGGGGCAACAACGCAGAGGAAGGCGAGAGCGCGGAAAAAGAGCCTGTAGCGCCTCCTGTTCAGTATATCGAGCCGGATTTTCAAGTGTTCACCAGCTTGCCGGAAGTGGAGCATGCCGCGAAGGTATACGTAAATGGACTGGCCGAGGCCGCTTTTCAGGGAGATCCGGTGTCAGATATTACCTTGATGGGGATCGATCCAAAAGAGTTCGGGCAGACGGCCTGGATCAAGCCTGGTTTGCTGCCGCATCATTTTCATGAATATTTGAACTTGCTGGCAAAAGAACCGCAGGCGCTTTTGTTGTCCCGTTCGCTCGCCGACAAGCTGCACGTTGTGGAGGGGCAAACGATCCTGATGGGATGGGGCAATTCGCGCCGGGTTGAGATGGTTGTATATGCGATCGTCGACTACTGGCCGGGATGGAGTCCGGCGCCAGTCAAAAGCACGTATACAAGCAAAATGCAGGAACAGTACCTGGCTGTGGCCAACTTGCCTTTTGTCCAGGACAAGATTCGGCTGGAGCCTTATGAGGTCTGGATCAAAATGAAGGCTGGGGCATCCTCCGAGTCGCTCTACAAAAGTTTGGCCCAAGGCGGGGTCAAGCTCGCCATGCTGGACAATGCCAGGCAGCAGCTGATCACGGTGAAAAACAACGCCTTTTACCTCGGACTGAACGGCTCGCTGACGCTCGGATTTTTGCTGTCGATGCTCGTTACTTTTATCGGGTACGTGATGTATTGGGTACTGACACTGGGAGCAAGGAAATTGCAATACGGCGTGTTCCGCGCGATGGGCATGCCGTTCAGGCAGCTTTTGTCCATCCTGGCCTGGGAGCAGCTGTTGACGTTCGGCTTTGCTTTTGCGATCGGAATGGCGGCAGGCAAGCTGTCCAACATCCTGTTTTTGCCGGCACTGCGTCTCTACTTGCATGCGGACAAGCAAGTGCCGCCCTTTACCGTCGTCTCGATGCCGCAAGATGAGCAAGTGATCTATACGTTTATTGCGGTGACGCTTGCGATCGGAATCGGCATTGTAGGGTTTTTGCTGTCGCGCATGCAGATTCACCAGGCCGTCAAGCTGGGGGAGGACTAAGCAGATGATTGTGTGCGAAAACTTGGTTAAAATCTACAAGGCTAACGATCTGGAAGTAGTGGCGCTGCAAGGATTGGATCTGCGTGTGGAGAACGGGGAATTGATGGGAATTATCGGAAATAGCGGGAGCGGAAAGTCAACGCTTCTGAACATGCTGGGGGGACTGGATCGTCCCTCGGCCGGAAAGCTGTCGGTCGCGGGAGCGGATTTGTTTCGGTTGACGCCGAGGGAATTGGTGCAATATCGTTTGCAGACGGTCGGCTTTGTCTGGCAAAACAACGCGCGCAACCTGATCCCGTATCTCTCGGCTTTGCAAAATGTAGAGATGCCGATGCTGCTTCGCGGCATGCGAAAACGCGAGCGGGCGCACGAACTGCTGGAACTGGTCGGGCTGGGCCATCGCAAAAAGAACAAGCTGAGCGAGCTGTCCGGTGGCGAGCAGCAGCGAGTGGCGATCGCCATTGCTTTGGCAAACAACCCAAAGCTGCTGTTGGCTGACGAGCCGACGGGAAGCGTAGACACCCGCACAGCGGCGATCATTCTCGACTTGTTTCAGGAGCTGAACCGTTCGTTCGGTCTTACCGTCGTGATCGTGACGCACGATCTGGAGCTTGCGCGCAAGGTGGATCGCGTCGTAGCGATCCGGGACGGAAAGACGTCCAGCGAGCTGTTGCGACGAAAAGGAACAGAAGAGGACAGCGGCGATTCAGCAGGAGAAGAGGCGGATTCCCATGAAGAATGGGCAGTGCTTGACCAGGCTGGACGGCTGCAAATCCCGATGGAGTACCTCCAGGCGATCCAGGCAGACGGCAAGCTGCGGATCGAGTTGCAGGATGATCGAATCGTTCTCTTCCCGCCGCGGCGGTAAATTATGGTTTGGGGGCAGGGATTTGTTAGAAAACAGACACGTACATGTGACGTGTCTGTTTTTGATGTGAAAAGCTAATCATCTTGCACTCAGATTCATTAAGCGTATAATCAAGTTTGCATATCAATTAATTGGAAAAAGAGGAAGGGATGTGTAAGGTTTGGTTCACTTAAAGCGACTTTTATGCTGCTTTGTTATGTTTTGCCTATTGCTAGAACCAATCGGTATTTTTAGCCAGCCACTCATTTTTAACAATACGGCCTTGGCTCAGGAAGTTGTTTCATCCGTCGATGAAAGCAAGACGAATCCGGGCACTGCCCCTCCGGAAGAACCTGTCCAGACTGATACAGAAGAAGAGATTGCTGATGGCACGTCATCAGAAAAAACACCCGAAGCAGAGCCTGCTAATCTTGAAGAAGAAGCCTCGGTAAAAGGGGAGTTTGCACTAGCAGCAGCTTACGATGGATCCATCACCTTATCAAAGGGTGAGTCTTATAAATTCACGAACATCCATACGAATGCCACGTACATAAAATCTAACGCAACGAGTACAAATACGTACGATTACGCCATCTACCTGCCAGACGGATCCGGTTACGATTATGATACGGATTCAAAGTCTACTTCCAGGTCCGTTCGTGCCGGTGGGCACATGGTTGTTACAGTTACCTCGTCAAACCCCGTTACTTTCACTTTTACTACCAGTCAAGTCATCTCTGAAGCGAGCACTACTCCGGCATTAGTAAAAAAAGAAGTGTCGTCAGGAGAGAGTTTCTCGTTTGTAAATACCGGGGAGGTTAACAATTCCATCAAGGTGGAAGGTGTAACAAAAGAGTTTAGTTATCAAACGTATAAAGAAGATGGTACTTTATCAACCGAAGCCTATGATTATGCTTCCAGTACCGTAACGATACCCGCAGGTGGGAAAATCATCGCTACAGTGACAGCCGACGATCCCGTTACGTTTGCTGGATATTATGACTTTAACGACGAAGAACCTGTAAGCGATGCATTACTTTTCGTAACTTTGGAAGCAGGGGAATCCTATCTTTTTGAAAATCTTGATGATACGGCTACCCACGTCATTAAAACAAACGCTTCAAACTCGTCCAGTGCCAAGAAGACATACGATTCAGCCATATATAAAGCAGATGGTAGCGCTCATGCCCAGGATGCCGATGCAACGGTTACTTCCAAAACGATCCCTGCTGGCGGGAAAATGGTCGTTACTGCCACGTCAGCTATTCCCGTTACCTTTAAGGCTTTCACAAGCTACTTTAGTGGGAAAAGAAACGATCATCCGGCATTAATCAAAAAAACACTCAAAAAAGAGGAAACCATTCAACTATTCAATACGGCAACGGAAAGCACGACCGTTTTGGTAAACGGCTCCAGCAGCAGACGCTACAGTTACCAGTTGTTAAAAAGTGATGGATCTACTTATCAACAGTCCTATGACTCTGGAAATACCTCTCTCTCCATCCCTGCTGGTGGCAAGCTGATCGCAACTACAATCAGTGATACGCCTGTTACCTTTACCGGCTATTATGATATTTTGCAAGACCTTACTTCGGCGGATTCGATCATTACGAAAACGTTGGACAATGGTCAATCTTATATTTTCGTAAATACGTCAGGTTCTAACCAAAGCATAGATACAGATGGCACCTTAAATTCGTCCGGTAAAAGAACTTTTAACTATGCCATCTATAGCGGCAGCGGGGACCCGTTATATCAGGATATTGATTCAGGCGTATCTTCCAAAGTTGTCCCTGCAGGTGGAACGATTGTCGTTACCGCAACATCAGAGTTGCCTGTAACCTTCCGGGCATTCAAATCTTATTTTATCGGGCAAGATACATCGAGACCTGCTCTATTTACACAGAAGCTCAGCAAAGGAAGCAGTATCTCGGTAACGAACATCGGCAAGGCGAATGCAGACTTGCTCACCATTAGCAGTGGAGGCAAGTTTAGTTACCAGTTGATGGAAAACGGAACGGTTACATCTGCTCATCATAATGCCACTGTTTCCTATCGAAACATCCCTGCGAATGCAACTATCCTTGCTACAGTCACATCAGAGGAGCCCGTTACGTTTAGCGGATACGAACAAATATTTCGGCCGGAATTGCAGAGTGCCTCCTCTATCATTCAAAAGACTTTGGAGAACACTCAATCGTATGAGTTTGTGAATCAAACCGATCAGCAACAAAGTGTAGATATCCGTACCAATGGAGCAAAGTCGTTTGATTTTGTGACCTTGAATCAGGATGGGTCTATCCGTTCACAAGATATGGATGCAACCATTTCTACCATGCAAGTTCCGCCGCGTGGCAAATTGATCATTACGAATCATTCCAATGATCCGCTCATGCTAGAAGCCTTCACCTCGGATTTTGTTGGCTTGGAAAGAACACAGCCTGCAATTATTAGAGAAACCGTTGTTCAAGGTCAGAACCTTACATTTAAAAACAAATCTTTGCTGGAGAGCCAACTGCTGAGATACGATGCGATCAATGTGGTGGAGAGATACGACTACGAAATCTACGATAGCGCGGGTTCCCTGGTTTCCAGCGAGTTAAACTCAGCGCTTACTTCGCTTCAAGTTCCAGCAGGTGGAGCGATTAAAGTAACCGTAACATCAGCAGCTCCGATCACTTTTTTTGGTTCCTACGATCATATTCAAATCGCAAATGACAGCGGCAATGAACCGCAGTTTGAGAACTTGAGTGTCGATGCATTTACGGATGTAAATAAAAATAATCGCACAGCGGCTTTCTTTAAAGTAACGCCGGACCATTCTGGTAAGCACCGGATCTTTTCGTCTCCGTATTTAAATAATGGACTTGAACAAGATACAAGACTGTATATTTATTCGGATGTAAATTTGCAGAATGAAGTGACAAGCAACGACGATCACGATGGTCCTTTTGGCACCAAATTTTCAAAAGTCGAATGGGACGCAACAGCGAATACAACATACTACGTTAAACTTGAAACAACAGCATCTGCCTTGCAGTCTCGACTTACATTTGAAGAAGACTTGGACAGCACGAGAGAAACAGCCATTCCGGCTGAATGGGATGAAATTTATACGGACAAATTGTCTTCTCCCTATGACGTTGACTACTTTGTGCTCACGGCTGAAGAAATGGCTTACATGAACCTTTATGTGACAAATAACATGCTCATCTTGGAGGACTCACAAGGAACAGAGCTTAAAACCTTCCACGCGAATGAGGAAGACACGTTGTTTGTTACGGAAGTGGCTGGGACCTATTATGCAAAAGTAGTTTGGAATAAAAGCCATATGCAAGCCCAATTAAAGTCTGGCATTTCGCTATTGTCCACCGAAATCGGTGGAAACTATCAGGCAGGCTTTCATGGCCCAAAACGAATTTCCAGTAATTTCGCAGTGGATACAACACCAGGTTTTGAAAAATCAGTAACTGTACAATGGAGATTTTCAAATCCGCATCCAAGCGTAACGATTCAGGTAATCAAGCAGGGAAGACCTGTCTATGAAGAGACGAGAACAAACCAACCAGCAGGATACCATACGTTTAGTTGGAATGGCATCTACACAAAAGGGAATCCCGGACAACGGGCTGAAAGTGGCGTCTACTTTGTTAAAGTCGTAGCTTCCGATGCACAACAATATCAAATTCTTGTGCCAATAAGCGTTGTGAATACGAACCCGAATGAAGAGCTTGATATCCAATATTTAATCTCTCGCTACAATAGCACCATTCCAAGCGCAACGATCCGTCAAGCACAAGAGAACCTACAGGCGATGCTGTTCTACGATGGCCCGATCACGGGTGCGTACAATGAAGACTTCTTGATGTCTGTCATTGCTTTTGAAGTGATTCTGAACAGAAGCGTGCATGTTTCTCTCAACGTAAACGTTGGCGGTGGAGAAGTGCTAGAAGAGAAAGGGGAGTTAACGAATCAGTTAGGTTATTACATCCATTCAGGAAGAGCGACTGGGCGGGATAAATATGGAAAGTTTGCTCAGTTTCTCTTTAATGGAGATATTGTTATATATGAGACTGGTGCAGCCGCGGTTCCTGTGCTTCGCTTGACCAAGAGTGGTGGAAAGCTAGTCAAGAAAGCGGGTAAGACCATTGATGATCTATTTGAATGCAACTGCTTTACAGCAGGCACAAAGATTTTAACAGACGCAGGGGAGAAAAATATCGAAGACATTGAAGTCGGAGATAAGGTTCTTTCCAAGAATGAAGAAACTGGTGAGCAGGCTTACAAGGTAGTTACGCATCTGTATCGAAATGATAAGGAGATCATCTATGAACTCACTGTAGGCGACCAAGTCATTGAGACAACCGATAACCATCCGTTTTGGGCAATAGGCAAAGGCTGGGTACTGGCGGCAGACTTGAAGGTGGGGGATAAGTTACAGCAGAGTAACGGGAATACCTTGACGATTGACAACATCAAGATTGTTAAGCATGATGAGCCAGTTGAGGTATATAATTTTACTGTTGCTGACTTCCATACCTACTTTGTAAGTGACTTGGGCATTTGGGTTCATAATATTGGATGGTGTGATATAGCTAAAAGTGTTTACAACATTATGACTACCTATGTAACAAAAATTAAAAAGCTATATCCCGATGCAAAAGTTGGTTATCGAGGGTCTCTTGCAACTGGCACCAAATATTCCACTGGGGGCCCTTTTGACCCGAATGATTTTGACGTAGATGCTTTCATCGTAAGTGATAAATTGGCTTCTCAGTTTGGCCCTAACGTTGTTTTCAGGGATGCGAGAAGGTTTAAGGAATTAGGTGCTATATGTGATGACTTGGAGAAGGTATTTAAAAAATCCTTTGATGGATATCGCACGGAACCTGGAAAACCATTTACATTTAGGGTTTGGACAGAGGCAGAGTTCGAACAAAAGGTTAAACCGTATGGATACAATTTATTTAAATAGGGAGGACATGAATGGATAAATTACCTTATCTCGTGGGCGATGTTACAATAAAATCGAACTTGGAAATAGAGGAAGTAGGAAACGTTATTTCTAAGGAAATATTAGGGGGATTAAAATTTGGAGGGAAGGAGAAGAGAATTTATGATGAGGTACCAGCATTATTCATCTCATCTCCATTATTAGGTCTGAGCGTGGTATTACAAGGGTATAAAGGATTTGGTGAAACAGAAGGTTATGTATTATCAATTTTGCCAAATGACAATATATGTGATGTTGAACGAGAGGAGTTTAAACTTGATTATTATTTAACCATGCTGCTTAAAAGTGTACTTAAAAATCATGACGAAATTGAAGTGTTGGATGTAGACATAAATAGATGTTAAAGAATAAGCAATGAACAAATAATTACAAGAGGGTGGTAGCTGAATAGTTGCCACCTTCTCTATCTCTCCTTCACACCCAGTGCCAAATGAATCGGGCGGCACACTCCGAAAGAACTTAACCCTCATCACCTCCGCATGATATTCCTCTAATATGCTTGTACGTACTTAAACGCTTGAATTTTTATGCTTTTGGGAAGATGATGGAAGGAAGTACAGATCCAAGTTACTATAAGCGTGCAAGTTCCGGTTCGGGTGCGGGGAGTTGTTGCAAGAAAAACAGACACGTGCATGTGACGTGTCTGTTTTTGCTGTGGCAAAACTATTCAATGGAAAGCTCTCTTGCTTCTATTACCGGAACAAGGGAAGAGCCGATGTTTTCGTATTTTTCGCCGTTCTTTTTGTATATATGGTTGGGAGTTGTCAGCTGATAAATTTCTTTTCCGTATAAATCTGAGTGGGTGCTTTTAAGAAAGAGTAAATATTCCCCTGCCTCCAATTTTATTTTTTCTTCTTCGACAAGAGGAAGAAATTTACCGCTTTTCTTTTGTTTCAATCCAACTGGAACGTAAAGCTCAATCATTTCGTCTTTTTTGAGAGCGTGACTGCTGTTGTTTTTGGCGGACTCTGCCACTTTGACTTCGTACACGCGTGAAATTTCATAAAGCCCTTTTTCGTCAGGCAGCTCTACTTCTACTTCCGTATATTGTTCGGGAACAAAGCCTGTCACAATCAGATCCGATTTCTTCATAAGCTTGTCTTTTTCTTTGTAGGCTGGGCTTAAAGCAGTGGTTTCCTGACGATCGCTTTTTTTGTATTCGTTCAGAGCGACAACAGAACCCACTCCCAGTAATACAGCTAACATACTTGAAAGTACCGTTATGGAAAGCTTTTTCATTTCTTTTCTCCACCTGTCTTTTGGTATCTGAATAGGTCGAGTTGTGGTCAAGCCCTGTTTAGTGGACATTGAAAAAAGTCCTGGGCAGCAAGCTGATGTCGGTACTCAACTGGCGTCAGCTTCTGAGTCCCTCCTGAGTGGTGCCAAACTGGCTTTAGAACATTATCAAATGTCTGCACAAGAGTGCCAAATAAATGACAAGGGATCGTCAGGTTTGACTCTTCGCAGGAGACAGATAAACAGTGGTTCATTGAAATCGTAAACGACTCGCATCAAGAAATTTCACCGGAGAGACAGCGAGGGCAAAGGGAAGGCTACCTGAATGGACGATGGAGCGGCAAGCTGTCTGCCAGAATCGAACTGGCGGAAGAGATGAAAAATACACCCAATGATCAGCAACGCGCCTGAAGAGCATGCGCAATCGCCTATCATGACCAGCCCCACAACGTAACAGTTAACGACCAAAACAAAAAACACTCTACCGCCCTCCCGCACCGAGGCGAGTCAGAGTGTTTTTGCATTTGCCTCACGAACAAATGAACGAAACCGCAGAACCGTCCCCCGCCAGCTTGCCAAGCAGCAGCTATCTACCATTACATTTAGTTCAGCCGAAACAGCTTATGCCAAATAGAAGTTTTCCGCTCGGCGTCCTGCATTTTTGCCAACTGCACCTTGGCGTCCATGATGTCGCTCATTGCTTTGGTCAGGCGGCGGTCGCGCTCCTTCAGGCTGGTGCGAATGTACGCTTCCTGCTTTTCCAGACGGGCGAGCAATGCCTGCTGGTTCTCGTCCTGTTGCTTCACGTGGAGCGCCAGTGCGTGCAGCTTTTCATCGATGGCTTCCAGTGCTTCCAGTGCTTCTAGGGCGTCTTCATTTGCGGCAGGGTGAGTGACAGGGGCGAGGGCAACCGCGACAGCCGTTTCGTTTCGGGTCGTTTCCACCTGGGTTTGGCTGACGATCATTTGCGCCGCTTCTTCCTGGGGGATGAGCTGATCTTTGGTCAGCCGATAAAAGCGTTTCATGCAGGATACATCCAGCTGGCGATACTCGCGGCGGTTTTGGCTGTCTCGCAGGAACCAGTAGCCGTGCTGTTCTAAGAGCATGCTCCATTTGCGCAAGGTGCTCGCGCCAATTCCCAGCATCTCGGCGACTTCCCTGCCGCTGTAAGTCCGTTCTCTGGCAACAAGCTCAATGACGTCTCCCATGTTTACCCCTCCTGACGCAGAGTGCGTTCGTACGTTTTCTACCCCTTTTCTGTGCGCCAAAAGGGAAATCCTTTTGGAATCGTGCGACAAATTCCAGCAGCGTTCGAAACCCGTGCACGACTGTTTGTCCGGCTCTGCCAACTGGCGGAAAAACTTGTCTATTTGACGGGAAAAGCGGCAATCGGGACAAATGACGGACGGGTACAAGTACATTTTCTGTTTGTCTGTGCATCTGCTCAGTAGGGCTATGCCAAACGTACATAGGATGCTTACAGAAGGAGGGATTGACCATGGCATTCAGAGACCAGGTGAAACGATTCGAAGGGAAAAATGTAAAGGTTGAGACTGTGAATGGCAACTTTTTCGGCAAGCTGGTTGAAGTGAAATCCAGCACGATCATCCTGCGTGAACACGATAATAATCGCCGCACTATCATCCGTGATTCGAAAATCATTGCCGTTACAGAACACGACCACGATTGCTAAGCTTCCAAGGAAGTCTTGGCAAGAAAAAAGTTGTTCCTCAGGCTGTCGAGCAATCGGCGGCCTCTTCTCTTTTTGGGCAGCAACTGTTCAGGTGGATTTTATTCCCACCCCTGGACGTGGTAACATGATAGAGTACAAAACGATAATGAAAGAGGGCAGGGGATACCATGTTGGAAATCCGGTTTCACGGACACTCTTCCGTGCAGTTGACCAGTGAAGGTCATTCGATCATGATTGACCCGTTTATTTCGGGAAATCCGCTGGCAAAAACAAAGCTTGAAGACATCCACGTCCAGTACATCCTGCTGACGCACGGACATCAGGACCACATTCTCGATGCGGTGGAACTGGCAAAAGCGAACGATGCCACGATCGTTGCGACGCATGAGCTTGCTACATACCTTGGCTGGCAAGGAGTAAAAACGATTTCCATGAATCTGGGCGGATCGGTGACGCTGCCTTTTGGCAAAGTCAAAATGACACAGGCGTTCCACAGCTCGGGCGTGGTGCTCGATGACCAACAGCAAATCGTCTACATGGGCATGCCGGGCGGATTCGTATTCGAGCTGGGCGGCAAAACGATCTATCACGCGGGAGATACAGGCTTGTTCGGGGATATGAAGCTGATCGGCGATTCCCACGACATCGATCTGGCGTTTTTGCCGATCGGAGACGTGTTCACGATGGGGCCGGAGGATGCCGTGAAGGCTGCTGAGTGGATCGAAGCCGACTACGTTGTGCCGATTCACTATGACACCTTCCCGCCGATCAAGCAGGATGGAGACGCCTTTGTTGCGACATTGGCCGAAAAGGATATCAGAGGCAAAGCGCTCAAGCCGGGAGAGATTTTGCGCCTGCCGTAGCTTGAGCACTTGTTTTGCGATTGCAAAAAACCGCTCGTCTCGAAAAAGGGACAAGCGGTTTTTCTTGTTTTGCCAGGAGTTATCAGAAACCCCATTTTTGTAGCCGCATGTAGCCATAGACGCCGATCAGGGCAGCAATAGCCACGATCACTCGAAAAAGTTGTTCCGGGAAGGGCGAGACGCCAAATCTGTCTGCAAGCCCGATTTCACTGGCATCTGCTTGCCACATTACGGCTGTGACGAGCAGCACGACTGCACCAAATATGTAAAAATAGCCGATTAAGGTTACTCCGAGAGGCCTGTTCATTTGCTTGCCTCCTTTTATCAGGCAATACGCATTCTAAACTTGACGCTGAAAAAAAAGCAAGGGACTATCTTTGAAAATACGGCATGAAAATGGTAGCGACTCTCATAGACATAGAAACATAGGAAAGGCAACTTGGCAAAAAGGAGAGGGTTGTCTGAATGAGTACGCTGCATCATGTTTTGCTATTTTTCACTGTCATTGTCCTTTATTCGCTGGCGAGCTTCGCCTTTCCAGTAGGCGGGGCTTGGTATGCTTCATTAGCCAAGCCCGACGGAACGCCACCCGACTATGTGCTGGGAACGGTTTGGTTTCTTTTGCATGCGCTCATCGCCGCTTCTGTCGTTCTTTCGGTTCGGCGCAGACAAATGAACCGGGAGCTGCTTCTATTATATGGAATCAACTGGTTTTTTCATCAGTTGTTTGCGCTTTTGTTCTATGGCTTGCAGCTCCCGTTTCTTGCCGCTGTCGACACGCTCCTGATTTTGTACTCGACATGGGTCCTGATCAGAGCGATCCGTCCTCTGGACAAAATCGCTTCCTCGCTCTTGATTCCGTATTTGCAGTGGAGCGTATTTGCCATCTACTTGGCTGTTTCGTTCTGTGTGCTGAATTTGTGAGCGCTGAGCGCTGCTTGGCTTACAGTCCTTCGACGAGTCGCTTGGCCCGCACAGCGGCTTCCCGCTGGATTTCTTCCCAGGAAATGAGCGTCAGTTCGCGGTTGCGCATCAGTATTTCCCCGTTGACGATGGTCGTATCGACATCTGCTCCGGTAGCGCTGTAAGCGATGAGCGAATGCAAGTCGTGGAGGGGAGAGAGATGCGGCTTGTTCGTATCGATCAGGATGAGATCAGCCCGCTTGCCGACCTCAAGTGTGCCCACTTCGTGATCGATGCGCAGCAGCTTGGCGCTTTCAATCGTCGCCATGCGCAAAACTTGCTCGGCAGGCAGGACAGTCGGATCGCCGTAGTGCAGCTTTTGCATCCAGGATGCCGCCTTGATTTCGGCAAACATGTCGAGCGTTGTGGCGCTTCCCGCTCCGTCCGTACCCATTCCGACGGTGACACCTTGCGAGAGCAGTTCCGTCACAGGCGCGATGCCGCAGCCGAGCTTGAGGTTGCTGACCGGATTGTGCGCGACACCGCCGCGCATGCCGCGAAGCCGTCCAATGTCTTCCGGATCGAGATGGACAGCGTGGGCGAGCAGGACGTGATTGTCGTGGAACACCCCAAGCTCGTGCAAATACTCGGTAGGAGTCTGGTTGTATTTTTCGCGGACTTTGACCACTTCTTCGCGCGTTTCCGCGAGGTGAATATGCAACGGGATTTGCCTGCTTCTGGCCAGGGCGGATACTTCTTGCAGCGGTTGCGGAGGGCACGTGTAAGGTGCGTGCGGCCCGAGCATCGTCGTGATTCGGCCGTCTGCTGCACCCGACCATTTATCAATCAAATCGAGGGCTTCTGTCATGCGGCGGCCGCCGTCATCTTGCAAAAAGACGAGCCCGCGAGTCAGGGAAGCTCTGATTCCGCTGTCCTGCACCGCTTCGGCGACAGCATCCATGTGCACGTACATGTCGGCAAAAGCAGTCGTGCCGGATGCGATCATCTCGGCAATGCCAAGCAACGTTCCCCAGTAGACGTCTTCTCGCGTCATGCGCGCCTCGGCAGGCAGCATTTTTTTGTCCAGCCAATCCATCAGCTTCAGGTCGTCGGAAAAAGCGCGCAACAGCGACATGCTGGCATGGTTGTGCGCGTTGATCAGCCCTGGCATGGCTATCCTATTTTTCGCCTCGATCACGGTGCCGGTGCTTGCACTCGCCTCAATCGCTTCCGCCATCCGGACGATCCGGCCATTCTCGATCAAAATGTCTCCGATCCACGGCTTTTCCTTTTCCACCATCGTCATGATGTGGCAGCCTTTAATCAGCAATGTTTTCATTTCCGCTTCCTCCTTGGTATCTTGTTCGGTTGTTAGCGTAAAGCTTCACGCCACGGCAGAGTCAAGGACGTTTTGCCGTGAAAAAAACAGCATCGGGCGGAAAAGCAGTGCTGATTTGCAGGTTTCTGTAATATTGTTTATTAGATAACAATTGACGCAGGAAATAATGCTACATAAAATGGAAGTAAGATTCGGAGGAAGAGAGCGGTGGCGCATATGTTAAACGGAGGACTTGTCAGCTTGCAGGCGATTTTGGATGAGTTGAAACCATCCGAACGCAAGGTGGCAGAGTATATAGTAGCTCACCCGGAAGACGTGGTGAAGCTGTCGGTGCAAAAACTGGCGGAGCTGAGCGGAGTGTCCGAGGCGACGATCATTCGTCTGGCTCGCTCGCTCAATATGAAAGGCTATCAGGAGTTGAAGCTGCGAATCGCGGGCGATCTGAACAAGCAGACGACTCCCACGAGCTATCAGGAAATCATGATGGAAGGCTCGGTAGAATCGATCATGCAGGCGGTCAGCTGGAACAACATCCAGTCGATCCAGGACACTCTCTCGGTTTTATCAAGCGAGGAAGTGAAGCGAGCGGTCGAAGCGCTGTCTACAGCGAGAAAAATAGATGTATACGGCGTGGGAGCTTCCGCCGTCATTGCCGATGACATCAAGCAAAAATTTTGCCGGATCAATCTGTGGTGCGAGGCGTACTCCGATTTTCACGCCCAATTGACATCGGCAGTCAATTTGACGCCAAACGATGTAGTGATCGGCATCTCCTATTCCGGGCAGACAGAAGACATCATTCAGTCGCTGACGGAAGCGAGACAGCAAGGGGCTACCGTCATTACGCTGACCAAGTTCGGCCCTTCTCCCGTAGCGGAGCTGGCCCACATTCGGCTCTTTACCAGCTCGGTCGAAAAAAGCATTCGCAGCGGAGCGATGGCATCACGCATCGCACAGTTGAATGTCATCGATATTTTGTTCATGACCATGGTCAGCAGAAAGCAGGAAGAGGTCATACCATTGCTGGAAAAAACCAGGCTGGCTGTCAGCCGTACGAAGCGTTCATCCAATTGACAGCGGAAGGAGGGGAAAGCATGAAGGCGATCGAAACATTGTTGCAAAGCTGGATCGACGAGAAATTGTTGCCGGGAGCCGCCCTGCGCATCGTAAGGGAAGGGCGGACCTGCTTTTCTCTCGATGTTGGCGCCACGAGTGTAGCTTGCGGCCAACCGATTACAAAAGACACGTTATTCGATTTGGCGTCCCTGACGAAGGTGACGGCGACATTGCCCGCCGTGTTGCTCTTGATGCAGGACGGAAAGCTTGCGGCTGACGACCGGATTGGCGCCTTTTTTGCGGATTGTCCAGCAGATAAGGCTGAGATTACGATTGGGCAATTGCTCACGCACACATCCGGTTTGCCCGCTGATCTGGAGGTGCGCACAAGGAACAGCGACATTGACCTGCCGGGGCTTTTGTATCGCCAGCCGTTGCTTCACAAGCCAGGCGAGCAGGTCGTTTACAGCGATCTCGGCATGATCTGGCTCGGTTTGCTCATTGAAAAACTGGCAGAGAAGCCGCTGGATGAGTTTGTCACGCAGCGCGTATTTGCTCCTTTGAAAATGGAACGCACCTGTTTCCGTCCAAGCGCCAGTTGTTTTCCGAATATTGCGCAAACAGAGTATTGTTCGCTCACAGACGCGTACATCTGCGGGGAAGTGCACGATGAAAAAGCATTCGCCATGGGAGGCGTCGCAGGTCATGCCGGATTGTTTTCGACGGCTGACGACTTGTGCCTGTACGCCAAAAGCTGGCTGTACGCCGACCCTCCCTTGCTGGCAAAGCAGTGGCGCGATCAGGCTGTCCGCAATCATACGGCGTACGCCAATGGCAGTCGCGGTTACGGCTGGGAGCTGAATCAGTCGGGAACGTTGCTCAGTTGCGGCCAAAATTTTCACTCTACCAGCTACGGACATACAGGCTTTACCGGAACAAGCATCTGGCTCGATCCGGTACGCGAGCTTGCTGTCATTTTCCTCACCAATGCCGTTCACCTCGGGCGCAATCATCAGCTTAGGCAACTGCGGCCTATTCTGCATGACGCTGTCACGACCGCTTTGCAAACGGTCTGACTGGATAAAGCGGGAGCAGCAGGAAGGATCGGTTCGAAGAAAAAGGGGGAGGGTTTGCGGATGAAGCAGTTCCGTCTTCACAAGGTGGCATCTGTCTGTTTGATTGCAGCCATGGCGCTTGTCGGTTGCAGCTCGCAAGGAGGGGAGAAAGCCGCGCCAGGCACTCAGCCAGGCGCAAGTGAAGGGAGCGGACAGCAAGTGACGCTGTCCATGCATAGCTGGCGCGTCGAGGACACGGAAGGCTACAAGGCGATTATCCAAGCATTCGAGGCCGAAAATCCGAATATCAAGATCGACTTCAAGCCGTTCAAAGCGACGGAGTACAACACGATTCTCAACACGGCGCTGCAAAGCGACAGCGGGCCGGACATTCTCCAGTTGCGGCCATACGCCCCGGGCATTTCGCTTGCGGAAGCAGGGTATTTGGAACCGCTGGACAACATAGCAGGCATCTCGGCTTTCCCCAAAGACGTCCTCGCAGCAGCGACAGGCAAAGACGGCAAAGTCTACGGCGTCCCACTCTCCCTGAACTCCACGCAATTTTTCTACAACAAGAAAATTTTCGAGCAAAACGGCCTGAAGGAACCGAAAAGCTGGGATGAACTGATTGCAACGGCCAAAACGTTGAAGGAAAAAGGAATCGTTCCGATTTCGTTTGGAGCAAAAGAAGGCTGGCTGCTCTCCTTGAGTCACGGCGTCATTGCGCCAGCGAGCTACAGCGGCAGCAGTTACATCGACAAGCTGCTAAAAGGCGAGAGCAATTTGCAAAGTCCCGAGTTTCTCCAATCCATTTCACGAATGCAGGAACTCATCCCTTATTTCCCGGAAAATTATGTTGGGCTTGAGTTGAATGATATGCGCACGCTGTTTGCGACAGAAAAAGCGGCGATGTTCATCAATGGCAGCTTTGAGCTGGAAGGACTGAAAAAGCTCAACCCTGACTTGCAGCTCGATTTCTTCCCGATGCCGACCAACGATCAAAAAGCAGTCATTACGACTTGGGTAGACGGCTCTTATGCGGTGAACGCCAAGTCGAAGCATAAGCCGGAAGCGTTGAAGTTCATGGAGTTTATGGCGACGAAAAAATTCGGGGAGCTGTTTGCCAACCAATTCAAGCGGATCAGTGCAGTGCCGGGCGTGTCGACTGATGATCCGTTGGTGAACAAAATGGCGGAGCTGTCCCAATCCAGCTCGACACCGTATTTGATGGTCGTTCATTTTGCCGAGGGCAAACCGACGACGAAGCAAGCGCTGGAAAATGCACTGCAAGGCATGTATTTGGGCAAGCTCACACCGGAACAGGTTGCAGAGGAAATTCAAAAGTCAGCCGCTACCTGGTTCCCTCCATTTAAAAAGTAGGCCGTGATGACAACAGGCGGGAGGCAAAGGCAGGGCAAAACTCCCGCCTGTTGATTTGTTAAGGGGGTGGAGAACATCGGTACGATGAACAGGCACACGATTCAACCGAAGGGGCGGGCTCGCTGGTTGATCCACCTGTTTCCTTTGCCCGCGCTGATCATTTACACGCTGTTTGTCCTGTACCCGATTGTGAGCGCCTTTTTGTATAGCTTGTACGATTGGGATGGGATCAAGCGCGGAGTATTTGTCGGGCTGAAAAATTTCGTCACGTTGTTTACAGTGGAGCCGTTTCATGAAATGTTCTGGAATGCTTTCGGGCACAACGTCTACTATTTTGTCATCGAGATGATCGTGCAAAACGGCATCGCCTTTGGCCTGGCTTTTCTCATCTACCGCAAAATTCGCGGCGCGGCTTTTCTCAAGATGGCGTACTTCATGCCGAGACTTCTGTCCGTTATTGTGATTGGGTTTTTATGGAAATTGATTTTGAATCCGAATTATGGCGCGTTGAATACGCTGCTGACAGAAATCGGGCTGCAACAATGGGCCAAACCGTGGTTGGGCGACCCGGATACGGCGCTGCTCGCGATCATTTTGATCAACTGCTGGTTCGGCATCGGCTTTGCCATGCTCATATTTTTGGCGGGGCTTCAGGCGATCCCGGAGGAGCTGATTGAGGCAGCCAGGCTGGATGGCGCTACGGGCTTCCGGCTGTTGTGGAAAATCATCCTGCCGTTGTGCATGCCTGCGATTACGATTATGACCATTTTCACCTTTATCCAGGCGTTTGAAGCTTTTGAGCTGGTGTATGCGATGCAAGGCTCGATGGGCGAGCCGTTTCGGTCGACGGATACGCTTGCCGTCTATTTTTACCGATTGGCGTTTTCCAGCGCGGGCGGGGCGGGAGACGTGGCGGTCGGACTCGGTTCTGCCCTGGCTGTCGTGCTGTTTTTCATCGTCGCATCCGTATCGGCCGTCTCGCTCTACTTGATGCGCAAGCGTGAAGTCCAGCATTGAGCGATCAGGCGTGTGGCAAATGGAACGTGAAGGGAGGGATGCGGGTGAAAACGAACGTGGGCAGCAAGGCGATCTCGTATGTCGCCGCGTATGTGTTTGCATTACTGTCGCTGTATCCGATCGTCCTGATGATTCTTTCTTCCTTGAAAACGAACTTGGAAATATTTTCAAGTCCTCTGTCTCTTCCCAACTCTTTCAGTCTGGATACGTATAAAAAGCTGTGGGAAGCCGTGCCTTTTGCCGACTTTTTGCTGAACAGTGTTTTCGTCAGTGGCATGTCGGTCCTGCTCATCACCGTTTTTTCCGCGATGGCGGCCTTTTACTTGTCCCGCTTTTCCTACAAATGGACGGGGGCGCTCTATTTCTTTTTCATTATCGGGCTGATGATTCCGATTAAACTGGGGATTGTGCCGTTGTTTTTGCTGATGAAAAATATCGGGCTGTTAAATTCGCTCTGGTCGCTGATTCTCATCTACACAGCAAGCGGGATTCCCATTTCCGTGTTTATTTTGACAGGGTTTTTCCGGACCTTGCCTGTGGAACTGGAGGAAGCGGCGCGAATCGATGGCTGCAATCATCTTCAAGTGTTTTGGCGGGTGCTTTTGCCGTTGATCCGGCCAGCGCTTGCGACCGTTGTGATCATTAATTTCATCCACGCCTGGAACGACTTCTTTTTCCCGCTGATTTTCATTCAGGAAGAAGCGCTAAAGACGATTCCGGTGGGCATGATGGTTTTGTTCGGAGAATACGAAACAGATTGGAGTCTGCTTTTTGCCGGATTGACATTGTCTGCTTTGCCGATGATCGTCGTATTTTTGCTGGCGTCGAAGCAGTTCATGGAGGGGTTGACCGCAGGTGCTGTCAAATGACGAAAAAAAATGGTTTATCGGGATAGATGGAGGGGGAACAAAGACAAAAGCGGCGATTTGCGATGAGCGAGGTCAGGTGCAGACGATCGCGACAGGCGATTCTTCCAATCCGTTGTCGCGTCCTTGGGCTGAGGTGGAAGCGACGCTCAAACAGCTCGTCACAACCGTATGCCAAGAGGCCCGGATCAGGGATGAAGAGGTTTCGGGCCTGTTCATCGGCCTGGGCGGTGCAGATCGCCCGTTTGTTCGGGAAAAAATCGATGCTGCGTTTGCTGAGGCGTGGCAGGAGCGGTTGTTCTTTGACAACGATGTGATCCCGGCGCTTTACTCCGGGACGTGGGGGCAGCCGGGGATCGTTCTTATCTCAGGTACAGGCTCGATCGCGTGTGCGCTGACGAGCGAAGGAGTGCGGCATCGCGTAGGTGGCTGGGGCTATTTGCTCGGGGATGAAGGCAGCGGCTTTGATCTGGGAAAAAAAGCGGCCGCGGCCGTTTTGCGCGCACATGACGGGCGCGGGGAGCCGACGGTTTTAACCGAGCTGTTTCTTGCCCATTACCATGTGTCCAGTCCGGAAGAGTTGATCGCATTCATTTACGGTGACGACAACCCGCGCATGCAGCTTGCCAGAGCCAGTGAGCTGGTGGAGCAGGCGGCAAGGCAGAAGGACCGTCTCGCGAACGGACTGATCCGGGAAGCGGCGGCTGCGTTGTGCGAACTGGCGCATGCTTGCTTGAAAAAGACGCAGGAAGCGCTCCCGGTTGTCCTCGCTGGCGGGGTGCTTGCACAAGACACGCTGGTCAGACAGCGCGTGCTCGCAGAAGCTTCATTTCCGGTTGTGATCCCTGAGGTTTCGCCTGTGATCGGGGCGTTGGTTGCAGCCATGACCCGCGCAGGCCACCGGGTGGACGAAAGCGTGGCAGAGCAGTTGCGAGAAAGCGGTACAGCCTTGGAGAAGAGGTGAGCCTCACCATGGATGAGAACTTGTATCAGCTTCAGACCGAAAAGCGCAATGCGGCAAGCGAGCGGCTGGATCAGATGAGTGCGCTGGAAATCGTCACTTTGATGAACGAAGAAGATCAAAAGGTCGCCTTGGCCGTGAAGCGTGTGCTGCCACAAATAGCTCAGTCCGTCGACATGATCGTGCGCTCCTTGTCCGGCGGAGGGCGGCTGCTTTACTTCGGGGCGGGTACGAGTGGCAGGCTGGGGATTCTGGATGCGGCAGAATGCCCTCCGACTTTTGGCACGGAGCCTTCTGTCGTGCAAGGAATCATCGCGGGCGGAGTCAAAGCGATGACAGAGGCGATCGAAGGAGCCGAGGATTCCCGCGAGCTGGGCTGTCAAGATGTGCAGGAAGCAGGAGTGAGCCAAAAAGATGTCGTGGTCGGAATAGCCGCCAGCGGGCGGACACCGTACGTATGGGGCGCGCTTCAGGAAGCAAAGACGCGGCAGGCGGGAACGATTTCGCTCTCCTGCAACTCTGACCCGGATATTGGCAAAAGCGCGGATATTGCGATCAATCTCGCAGTCGGCCCGGAAGTGGTGACAGGCTCGACAAGGCTCAAGGCGGGCAGCGCGACGAAGATGGTGCTGAACATGCTGACGACAGCCAGCATGGTGAAGCTGGGCAAAGTCTACCAAAATTTGATGGTCAACGTCCAGGCGACCAACCAGAAGCTGCGCGAGCGGGCCAAACATATTGTGATGCAGGCGACGGGTGTCTCGTACGCGGTTGCCGGCCGACTGCTTGCGGAAGCGGCGGGCGATGTGAAAGTGGCGATTGTGATGCAGAAAACAGGACTGGCAGCCAAGGCAGCACAAGAGCGTCTGGCGCGTGTCGGCCACAAGGTCAGAGAAGCAATCGAACTTATATAAAAGAAGATTTATGTGCATTTCGCAAACCCAAGGGTTGGAAACGACCCAGGGAATAGGGTAAAATTGGGTATGAATAGCATTTGAGAACGGTTAGGCTATTTCCGGAGTGGAGTAGCCGTTTTCTCGTCCCAGGAGGGGAGGGGCACAATGAAAGACTTGGTAGATAATGAATGCAGGAGCAGTCTTCTCTATCGCTCCTTCTTTGATCAAATGGTGCAAGCCGCTTTTTTGCTAGATCAATCAGGAAGCGTTTGCAAGGGAAATCCGGCTTGCGAAGCACTGACAGGCTTTTCAGCAGACGAGTGGGAAGGCGACCCGTTCTGGAAGCTGGCAGTTGCAGAAGAACAGGAAAGAGTGCGTCTGCAAACGCAGTGCGCGGTAAAAGGGGAGCCGAAGCCGTTTTGCACCTATTTTTCCCGCAAGAATGGCCCGCCTGTTCACGTACATATTACATATGGCGAGTTTTTTTCCGAAGGGACAACGATCGGATACTACGCGATGGTGCAAAAGATGTCGCAAGCCATGACAGAGGCCAGCGAGGTCAAACAGTGCAAAATACTGGACCTGTCTCTGGAAGCGGCTTTTGTCTATGAAAAGGGCGTGCTGCGCTATGTCAACCAGTCTGGCATCAGGCTCATCGGGGCACAGCGTTTCGAGGAACTGTTGCCGTATCCTTTCACATCCTTTTTTCATCCGCGAGACATGCCGTTGATTCGCGAGTTGCAAAAGCGGCTGGAGTGGGGAGAGACAGCGGCTCCGATCGAGGCGGAGCTGATCCGGCTGGACGGGGCGCGCATTGAAGTCGAGGTCTGCGGAACATCTGTCATGATTCAGGACAAGCTGTGCAAATACATACTCATTCGCGATATGACCGAGCGGAAAAGAGCGCATGAATTTTTGCAAAACTCGGAAAAACTGGCATTGGTTGGGCAATTGGCTGCCGGGATCGCTCATGAGATTCGCAATCCGCTGACTTCCTTGAAAGGCTTTGTGCAGCTGATGCAAGAAGATGGCATGAGAAAGCAGGAGTATTTTTCCATCATGAGCTCGGAGCTGGCCCGGATTGAGTTGATCGTCAGCGAACTGCTGGTGCTGGCCAAACCGCACGCTTCCGCCTTCGAGGTACGGGACTTGACCAACTTGATGAACCACGTCGTGACGCTTTTGGAAACGGAAGCGATCCTGCAAAAAGTGACGATTCGCATGGTCATGGAGTCGCCGCTGCCGATGGTGCATTGCGATGAGAACCAGTTGAAGCAGGCATTCATCAACTTTTTGAAAAACGGGATCGAAGCCACATCCGGCAGCGGAGAAATCGTCATCCGGCTGTGGTGCGAGAGGGACAAGGTCGTCATCCGTTTTGAGGACAATGGAGTAGGGATACCCGAGGAGCAGCTTGCTCGTCTGGGCGAGGCGTTTTTCACGACCAAAGAGTCAGGAACCGGACTGGGATTGATGGTCAGCCGCAGAATCATCGAAAACCATCGCGGGACATTACGGCTCATGAGCACCCAGGGCAGAGGTACGACGGTAGAGGTATGTTTGCCCATTATCAGTTAACAGGGCGCGAGCGGCGAAGGGGAGGACAAGCAAATGGCTGACTGGAAAAACAGAAATACGGTGCTGACAGCGGGGTTTGCCCAAATTCCCAAAGGGACGACACTGTACGAGGTGTCGACGATGGTCGGCTGTGTGCTCATCATCGACGCGGATGACGGTGTGATATGCGATGCCAGCTTTACTTTTGTGATGGACAAGACCAGTGAGTTTTTGGTCAGTTTGCTCGTGGGCAAGTCTGTGGCAGCAGGGATGCAGGAAATTACGCAGACGATTCAGGAGCGTTTCCTCGCCCCCGGCCAGGGAGCTGTTTTGCAGGCAATTCGTGCAGCTGTCGATCGATATCATGAGAAAAAATCGTAAGACTACCCAATAGTCGGAGGGTTGTTCATGCATGAAGACCACGCCGTAAAAGAAGCGTATGCAAAGCAGTTGTTGGAGCGTTACAGCGACTGGCTCAGCCGTGTGGAATCAGTAGATCCGCAGGAAATCGAGGCAGTCGCTGTCGAGATAGACGAAGTATTTTCCGCAGATGTCGGACAGCTGCACAAGGAGCTGCTGGGCAAAATCAGCGCCTTGCGCGACAAAGTGTCCGAAATGATGTGGATGTCGGAGCACATGAAGATTTTGCACGACTTGAGCCACATTTTTGCGAAGACGTTTGAAGAGGACAAGATTTTGTGGAAAGCGTTCGAGCTGGTTTCGCGCGTGATGCGCACAGATGCGTTTTTCATTGCGTTTTTTGACGAGGGCGACAGTGAGATCAGGATTCCGATCAGCATCGACGACGGTGTCAATTACGGGCCGCTTGTCATTCCGTACGGACAGGCGCTCATCTCCAGAGTGATCGAGACGAAGCAAACGATCCACATCCGAACGATGAAGGGAGAGCCGAGCGAGCCGGAAATGATCCGCTGGGGCAGCCCGGAGATCGACACCAACACTTGTATTTTCGTTCCCTTGATGCTGGGGAATCAAATCAAAGGCGTGATCTCGGCCCAGTCGTATCTCGAATTTGCCTATAAAAAAGAGCACGAGGAGCTTTTGAAAATGATCGGCTTCCAGGTGGCGAGCGCGATTGAGACGGCGCGTCTGTACGATCGCATGTACCAGATGTCTTTTCAGGATGAATTGACGGGGCTTGCCAACTACCGGGCGTTTCACCGCGATTTGGAGCAGTTGCTGGGAGAAGAGGATTCGGCGGTTGCCTTGATCATGCTCGATTCGGACAGCCTGAAATCGGTGAACGATCTGTACGGGCATCATGCCGGGGATGAGCTGATCCGCAGAATTGCCCAAGCGATGCGGACGGTGGCGGACAAAAAAGAGAACGCCTATCGTTATGCAGGAGACGAGTTTATGCTGCTGTGTCCACAGGCGAGCATGAAAGAGGCGGAAGAAAAGGTGAGGGCGATTCGCGACTTTTTGCGTTTGCATCCCTTGCTTCAGGACAATTGCTGTATTCCAATCGGGGTCAGTGTCGGCATCGCCCGGTTTCCGGACGACAGCAACACGGCGGACGGCTTGAAGCGGGCAGCCGATGAGGCACTGTACCGCTCCAAGCGCAGAGGCAAAAACTGCACGACCGTGTACGCGACAGGCTAGGCTTTCGGCTGTCGCAGGGCAAAAAGGAAAGTGAGCAGCGGCGAAATCCACAGGTAGATCACATACGGCAAGTAATCGATCGTCGCTACGTGCAACGTAGAGGTGAAAAAGGCTCCGCTGACGCCCCAGGGGATGAGCGGGTTAACCAATGTACCGCAGTCTTCCAATGTGCGGGAAAGACGTCGGCCCTCGATTCCTTGCTCGGCAAACGCATCGCGGAACATTTGTCCCGGCAGCAGGATCGACAAGTATTGCTCCCCTGTCAGCACATTGACGAGGATGGAGGACGATCCGGCCAGTCCGACCATGCCTGCCGCTTTTTTGATTCGTTTGATCATACCTGCGAACAAGGCGTGGAACACACCGCTGTATTGCAGGATGCCGCCGAGAGACAGGGCAATCAAAATCAAGGCGAGGGACCAGGTCATGGACAACAGCCCTCCCCGGTTTACGATAGAAGCAACGGCTTCGTTGGCGATCTCGCTGGCGAAGCCGTTTTGCATGACGTTCATCCATTCGACAGGGGAATGAACACCTTGCATCAGGGCAGCTGTGGCGATTCCGCTCAAAATCCCGAAGACGAGCGTCGGGAGGATCGGCTTGCGCAGGGCAGAGCAGACGAGCACGACGGCAGCAGGCAACAAAGTCGCTATGCCAAGCGAAAAGTTTTGTTCCAAAGACAACTGGATCGCTTGGATGGCATCGAGGCTCACATTCGCGGACTGCCCTTGAAGGACGAAGAAAATCGCAGTAATCGCCAGCGCCGGAATCGCGGTATGCGACATGAATTTGACGTGATTCATCAGCGAGACATTGGCGATAGCCGCAGCAAAGTTGGTCGTGTCCGACAGGGGAGACATCTTGTCCCCAAAACAGGCTCCGCAAATAATCGCTCCGGCGGTCATCAACGGATCAAGCCCAAGCGCAGTGGAGACACCCATCATCGCCACGCCGATCGTGCTGATCGTCGTAAACGAGCTGCCAGTGACAGTCGAGACAATCACAGTCAAAAAGAGGGCGCTGATCGTAAAATATTCCGGCGAAATCAAGGAAATGCCGAGGTGCAGGATCATCGGCACAGTTCCGCTCATCATCCAGACGCCGATCAAAATGCCGATCAGGCACAAAATCAGCATCGGCGCGATCGCGGTTTGAATGCCTTTGACCAAGCCTTCCTCCATCTGCTTCCAAGGCACGCCGAACAGGCGCAGCAGAGTGGCTGCCGCAATCGTGGCGGCAAAAAGCGGCATGTGTGGTTCTACTTTCCCCCAGAATAAGGCGGGAAACAGGATGCCGAATATGATCAAGAGCACCCAGAGACTTTGGGAAAAGGAAATAGTTTTGTTCATGATGGCAACTCCTTGCAAAGACTGGCAAGCAAAAGCGGACAAGCTGCACAGCTTTCCACTTTTGTGCTTTGTCGCTTTTTGGCTTTTTTGCTTTTGTGCGTTCAAGCGATAGGCTGACTTTATCCTGAATGCCCAGCTTCGTCAACGCGTTCAAATAAATTCAGAATAGCAAAATAATACGGAGTAGTAGCACATTTCTTGCGATCATAAGCTTGGCTGGCATATCGCTCCATGGGAAAAAGCTTATTTAAAATGATTACAAAAAGATATTGACTTTTACTTTATATCTAGTAAAATGAGAAATGTTCCTAGTTGATAATAATTATAATTTGGATGCGAGAAAGGGGGAGCCATACATGTATGATGTCATCATCATTGGTGGCGGTCCGGCTGGTACATCCGCTGCCATATACACAGCCCGGGGAAATTTGAAAACACTCGTAATCGACAAGGCACCCGGCACAGGTGCGCTTGCCCTGACACATAAAATCGCCAACTACCCTGGTGTAGAAGGCGAAATGACTGGAAAAGAACTGCTGGATAAAATGCGCAGACAGGCAGAGAGCTTCGGCGCTGAATTTATCCAGACGACGATTTCCGCTGTCGATGTCGAAGATGAGGTGAAAAGCATCTTCACGGCGCATGGCACTTTTGAAGCGAAGGCTGTCATCGTCGCTACCGGCTCCAAAGGTCGCAACCGGATGCTGCCAGGCGAAGAGGCGCTGCTCGGTCGCGGTGTCAGCACATGTGCGACATGCGACGGCGCTTTTTATGAAGGAAAGCATGTCGCTGTGATCGGCGATTCGGAGGAAGCGTTGGAAGAAGCGCATGCGCTGACCAAATTTGCAGATAAAATTACTTTCCTCGTACCGCGTGGCGACCTGCAAGGAGTCGAAGAAGTGCCTGAGCTGCCTAATACGGAAATCTTTTTCCGCTCCCGACCTTTGGAGATTGTCGGTGAAAAGGCAGTAGAGGGCTTGCGCGTCCGCACAGCGGAAGGCAACGAAGAGCTGCTTGCGGTAGACGGTGTGTTCGTCTTTTTGTCCGGCAGCAAGCCCGGGACGGATTTTCTGGACGGACAGGTTCCGCTCGACGACGAAGGCTTCATGATCCTCGACGAATACATGCAGTCTTCTGTTCCGGGCGTGTTCGGAGCAGGAGAGGTTCGCAAAACTCCGGTCAAGCAAGCTGTCGTGGCTGCGGCTGACGGAGCGATTGCGGCGATGGCTGTCGACAAGTACATCAACAAACGTTCCAAAGTGGTTCCCCAATACAAATAATCGACGACTATAAAGGAGAGATTTTCTCATGGCACAAGCAATCGTATACTCCAGCACAAACTGCAGCTTCTGCAAACAACTGAAAACATATTTGACCGAACAAAACATCGCTTTTGAAGAGCGCAACATTGACGAAAAAGAAGAATTTGCCCAAGAACTGAACCGTCTCGGCGTGATGTCCGTCCCTTTGACGGTCATCGGTGAAAAGCAAATCCTCGGCTTCAACCCGACCCGCATCAAAAAAGCGCTGGCAGCTCTGGAAGAGACTGCACAGTAATTCATCGCCGCTGTTTCGATCACTTACGCCCACTGACTATAAAAAGCGCAACAGGAAAAGGAGCGATTGATGATGACAACGCAACAAACTGTACAACTGCAAGTAGGAAAACCGGCACCAGACTTCAACATGCTCTCCACGAAAAACTTGGAGACATTGGAAGAGCGCGTGACGCTGGCTGATTACAAAGGCAAATGGCTGATCCTGTTCTTCTGGCCGTTCGACTTCACCTTCGTTTGCCCTACCGAAGTCACTTCCTTCAGCGACAACATGGAAGAATTTGAGGATCTCGATTGCGAAGTGCTCGGCGTGTCCACAGACAGCGTACACACTCACCGCGCATGGATCAAAACGCCGCGCGACCAAAACGGAATCGGTCCAGTCAACTTCCCGATAGCGAGCGACTTCAACAAAGACACAGCGCGTGCGTACGGCGTACTGGATGAAGAAACAGGCGCAGCTCACCGCGGACTGTTCATTATCGACCCGGAAGGAATCTTGCGCTATCAAGTCGTTACAGACATGAACGTAGGCCGCAGCGTCGACGAAACAACTCGCGTGCTGCAAGCTCTCCAGGCAGGCGGACTGTGCCCTGCAAACTGGAAGCCTGGCATGAAAACTTTGTAATTTCGTCTAGTCAAACAGCATAAGCGTGAAAAAAGAGGCAATCTCACCGTCCTGGTAAGGCGGAGATTGCCTCTTTTTTTGCAGTCTTCCTTACCACGAAAAACAGAAGAGTAGGGCTATTCGCCGATTCGAAACGGCTTTTACAACTTTTCTCCTGTAATTTTTATGTAAAGATCAGACGATATCGGCAAAAATCAGTCATTTCCAAATAGTAGCAACCTACTATTTTTCCTGCCTTTCCCAAATGGAAAACTTCAAGCACATATACCTAATTGTCAGAAAAATATGGGTCAGATGGACGGTCGGGTTGCAGGACTTCGCACCAAAAAAAGTAGGCCGATGGGGGCGAATATGCTTTTGCATTACATTTTCATGACAAATAGGCAAAAGAGACATTAGTGAATTTCGTCTATGGGAACCGTTTGCCCCCTATGTTTACAATGACAGTGATGTTGGGCGAGAGAGCCGGCAGCCGCTCGCGGCAGCGGCAGCTTATCGGAGGTTGACGGGAATTGGAACCAAAAAAGAATAGACGCAAGCGTTGGGCGAGTCTCATGGCCCTGATGGTGATAGGCGCAAGCGCGGTGTGGTGGTTCTGGGACGCAGACCGGGTCGAGAGCATGGAGACGACGTCTGGCATCCAAATCAAGTTTCGCACGGAAGGCGATCAGCTCCAGGTATTCCAAGCGGAAAAATGGCAGCCGTTCTTTGCAAAAGGCGTCAATCTGGGGGCGTCGCTGCCAGGACATTATCCGGGAGAGCTGCCCATTCAAAAAGAAGACTACTTGCGCTGGTTCGCGATGATCGACGAGATGGGCGCGAATGTCATCCGCGTATACACGATTCACCCGCCTGCTTTTTATGAGGCGCTCGTTGAGTTCAATCGCAGCAAGGCAGGATCACCGCTCTATTTGATGCAGGGCATCTGGAGCCCGGAGGAGTTGTTGATCGAGAAAAAAGACGCGTATTTGCCAGAGATTCGCGAGCAGTTTCGCCAAGAGATCAAGGACGCGGTCGGGGCTGTTTACGGCGAGGTCACTCTGCCGGAGAAGTCAGGCAAGGCGAGCGGCAAATATGCGGCGAATGCAGGCAAATACTTGATTGGCTGGCACACCGGAACGGAGTGGGACCCGGTCATGGTGCAAAACACAAACCGTTTGCACCAGAAGCTGCCGCCGTATCAGGGGAAGCATTTTAACGCCACGGCGGATGCTACCGCTTTTGAGACCTGGATCGCCGAAATGGTCGATACGGTCGCAACAGAAGAAAGCAAGTACGGCTGGCAGCACCCGATGACGTTTACCAACTGGGTGACGACCGATCCGCTGTCGCATCCGGGAGAACCGTTGCATCACGAAGATTTGGTCAGTGTGGACCCTATGCATATTCAGCCAGTGAAATGGGAGGCGGGCTACTTCGCGTCCTACCACGTCTATCCGTACTATCCGGATTTGTTCCGTTACGATCCGGCCCTGCAACAAGTGAAAAACGACGCAGGGCAAATCGACACGTACAAGGCGTATTTGCGGCAATTGAAGGCGCATCACAAAAACATGCCAGTCATGGTTACGGAGTTCGGTGTCCCGGCGTCAGTCGGAATCGCTCACCTGGGCAATCTCGGACGCAATCAGGGCGGGCACTCCGAGCGGCAGCAAGGCGAGATCGACGCGGCGCTCATGCGCGAAATTCATCAGGAAGGATACGCCGGCGGCATCCTGTTCGTCTGGCAGGATGAATGGTTCAAGAAAACGTGGAACACGATGCGCTTCGAACTGCCGGAAGATCGCCGTTCCTTTTGGCTCAACGTCCTGACCAACGAGTCGTTGTTCGGCGTCCTGGGGATGTATCCGAACAAAGAAGGCGTGCTCGTCATGGATGGCGATCGTTCCGACTGGGATCAGCTCAAACCGGAGGAGAAGCAGAAGCTCGACATCCGTGTTCCCGGTATCGACGAAATCTGGATGACGCACGACGAAGGCTATGTGTATATGCTGGCGAAGCTTGCGCACCCTTTTGACCCGGAAAAAGCAAAGCTGTATTTCGGTGTCGATACGATTCAGGGAGGCAACAAGCACACGGCACAACTGCCCGGACTTACGCTGGACGAAGGATGGGAGACGCTGATCGAGCTGGGCAAAGCCGAGGAGAGCCAGATTCAGATTGCGGCAAACTACGACTTCCACACGCGGCTTTACGGGAAACGGTACGGGATGCTTGAAGTGAAGGAAGAGGAACTGCGCGACGATTCCGGTGTATTCAAGCCGTGGAAACTCGCCGTGGGACTGGAGATGGAGCCGCCCGACAGCAAGACGTACCATCCGCTGGAAGAAGTGCTGGTCGGGAAGCTTTTGCGGGGAACGACCGATGCCCAGGACCCGCAGTACGACTCGCGGACGGCCTGGCAGGCAAAAGGCGATGTGGTAGAGCTGAGAGTGCCGTGGATGCTGCTTGGATTCACCGATCCGAGTTCGCTTGCGGTCATGAGCTACAAGGATGCTGGCAAAAGCTTTTCATCAGAGACGAGCAAAGGAATCAGGCTTTTGCCCATTCTCGTCGAGCGCTCGACGCAAAGCATTGTCGGGAAAAACGAGCTGCCTTCCCCTTATCCGGTGTCGCAGCTTCCGATCTACTCCTGGCCAGCCTGGGAGCAGGTCGGTTACCACGAGCGGAAAAAGCAAAGCTATTCGATCATCCAAAAAGCATGGAAACAGATACAGGCTCCCGTGACAGACAAAGCTCAACCTTAAATGTTGGACAGGAGAGTGGCAAATGTGCAAACACCTTTGGCGACAGCAATTGTTTTTGTGTACACGCTAAGCGGGATTACCGTGCTGGGATTGCTTGCCTTGTTCGCACTGAAGCTGCGAAATTTATCGGCAGAGAAGCAGGCACGCATGTGCGAAGAAAAATACCGCGATTACTTCGTCTACTTGCAAGCTTACGGCGAAGAGGAAGAACGCCTGAAGGTGCCCTACGGCGAGGTGACGCAAAAGGAAAAGCAGCTCATTCAAAAAAAGCTGTTTGAACTGATGGAACGCTTTACGGGCGTCCATAGGCAGAAATTGATCCAGCTCTGCGAAGATATGGGACTCGTTGCACACGATCTCGAACGGCTGCGGAGCGGCTGGAAATGGACGCGAGTCGACGCCGCCTACAATTTGGGGGTCATGCGATCCGGCCAGGCAGCGCCTGATTTGCTCGTTCTGTTGCAAAAAAGCGGGGTAAACGATCCGAGCCTGTTCATCTTTGCCAGGGCGATTGCCAAATGCGCCCGAGATGCGGAAGACCTGCGGCAGATGGCGGAGTATGTCGTGCGGATGAAAAAGAACGTTCACCAGCTCATTGTCGACATGATCAGCGACTCGCAGCTGGACACGACTTCGTTTTATACCGAATGGATCCGCGACAAAAATCCGGAATTGGTCAAAATCGGGTTGATCGGCTTCGCCGTGCACGCTCAGCTCGAACTGGAGCCGGGATTGTCCAGGCTGGCGCTCTCTGCTGACAAAGAGGTGCGGATCAAGGCCGTGAAGCTCATGTGCCGCGACATCCGCTATTTGAACGACCAGACGATCAAAGACTTTTTGAACCACAAAGATTGGGAAATACGCGCCTTGATCGTCAAAGCAATCGGGGCGATGCAGCTTGCGGACTATGTGCCCGCCCTGAAAAAAGCGGTTGGCGATGCCAACTGGTGGGTGCGGCATCACAGCGCCCGCAGCTTGACGCAGCTGCAAGCAAAAGGCTTTTCGGCTCTGTGCGACATATTGCGGGAAGAGGGCAGCAATCCGAAAAGCGAGATGGCTCAGCAAATTATCCAGGAAGAGCTGGAAAAAGCAGAGCGCAGCCTCGGTGGCGAGCCAAGCACAGAAAAGCTGTTGGATTACAATGAAAAGCTGCATTTGTACCGCAAGTCGTGCAAAAAAACCATTTCCACCGTTCAGGCGATGGAAGGATAAGCAGAAAGGAGGCCCGCATGAGAGAGTTTTTGCTGTACTACGGAATGTTTGCCATCTACTACGTCATGGCGATCAATTCCTTGTATTTTATCATCATGCTGTTTTCGTTCAAAAGCATCATGGGGATTTTGAAAAGCTCGATTTATTCGCGCTTCCAGGCATTGTCCGGCTCGGAGCACGTACCGCCGATTTCGATTCTCGTGCCTGCCTATAACGAAGAGCTGACAATCATTGAGAATGTGCGATCGCTGCTTGCGCTGAACTATCCGCGGTATGAGGTGATCGTGGTCAATGACGGCTCCAAGGATGATACTTTGCAAGTGTTGATCCAAGAGTTTTCCTTGACGATATCCAAACATTTGCCAGTTCAGCCGCTGCTGCACACTTCACAGGTCAGGGGCATTTACCACAACCCGGATTTCCCCAACTTGTACTTGATCGACAAAGAAAACGGGGGCAAAGCGGACTCGCTGAACGCCGGAATCAATTTGTCGCACTATCCGCTGATCGCTTCGATTGATGCCGACTCGTTGCTGGAAAAAGATGCGCTCATTCGCATTGCCAAGGTGTACATGGAAAACCCGGAGGAAACCGTGGCGATCGGCGGCGACATTCGGATTGCCAACGGCTGCAAAATCGAGAACGGCGTGGTCAAAGAAATTCGCCTGCCGGACAAATTTTTGCCGATGATGCAGTCGGTGGAATACTTGAAGGCGTTTCTCGGCGGACGCATCGGCTGGAGCGCGATCAACGGCCTGATCATCGTCTCGGGGGCGTTCGGCGTCTTCCGCAAAGACTACGTGGTCAAAGTCGGCGGCTATCGCGAGGGGTATCCGGGCGAGGACATGAACATCATCATCAAGCTGCACAAATACATGCTGGAAAACAAGCTGCCGTACCGGGTAGCGTTTTGCCCGGACGCCGTCTGCTGGACGCAAGCGCCCGACTCGTTGAAAATTTTGGGCAGTCAGCGCCGCCGCTGGGGGCGGGGCAACCTGAAAAACATGATCGAATACGGCAAGCATATGGTACTGCGCCCGAAATACAAGCTGTTCGGGATGCTGACGCTGCCTTTCAACATTTTGTTTGAGACATTGAATCCGTATTTCCGCATTACGGGACTGCTGGCGCTGATCGGCTATACGCTTTTGGACATGACGAACAGCCACGTTCTTCTGATTTACGGCTTGCTCAACGTGCTGTACGGCGTACTGCTCGGCATCGGGTCCCTGTTGCTAGAGGAAATCGCATTTCGACGCTATCCCCGTTTTCAGGACATCGTCAAAATGCTTTTCTATACCATACTCATGTTTTTCGGCTATCGGCAAATCGGCGTCATCTGGAGATTCCTCGGACACATTGAATATTTGCGGAACAACAATTCGTGGGGAACGATGACCCGGACGAGCTGGCAGTCGAAAAGCAATAAAAACATTTCCAGTCTGGAGGCTTGATCATGAGTAATCTCGTACCTGCTTTTTATGAGCTTCTGAGCAAAATGGAAGAGCGAAGCGTGGCGTGCGGCGTCATTTTGGCTGCTTGCAAAAACGTTTCGGCGGAGTCGCTGGAGCTGGTCAAACGGGACATGGAGGCACAGCTAAAAGACGGGCTCACGTTGCATGCCGCATACGACAAAAACAAGCAAATTCTCGGTATTTTGCTAGAACAGAAGAAACTGGCAGATACCCATTTTTACGCCCTGCAAATCAGGGATTACATGCTCTCGCGCAAGCTGCTGACTGGCGGCATGTACATCGCCAGCTTCCCGGAAAGCTCCCGTTCCACAGCGCAAATGCTGATGCGAATGATCCAGGAAATGAAGGAGCAGAGCGAGCCGGGCAGCATCAGCGTATACGAGCAGCACGGCAATCAGAGACAGCAGGAGCAGGCGAGCATCTTGCTCGTCAATCCGGATGAGACGGTCAACGAGTTTTTGCGCATCTATTTGCAGCGCAAAGGCTACCAGATCACGGTCGCCCACGATGGAGGAGACGGCGTGGAAAAGCTGCGCCAGGCCGCTTTTGATCTCGTCATTACCGATCTGAATTTGCCTGTATTAAACGGCTACCAGCTGATGGAAAAAATTCGCCACCTCGGTCAGGAAGCGATGAGCAAAATCATGGTGCTGACGGACAAAAAGCTGGAAGAAGACGTGCAAAAATCGTTTGCCCTCGGGGCGTCCGACTACATGACGAAGCCATTTTCGCCAGTAGAGCTGGAAGCCAGAGTCAAGCGCTTGATTTCATAAAGAAAAAGGGAGAGAAACCGGGATGACTAGATACGAGGAGCTACAGAAAAAAATTGCCGACAAAACAGCGAGAATCGGCGTAATTGGACTTGGCTACGTCGGGCTGCCGCTCGCAGTGGAAATTGTGAAAAGCGGGTACACCGTAGTAGGAATTGATTTGCACGAAGGAAAAATCGAGAGCTTGAAAAACGGACAGTCCTACGTCCAGGACATCGCCAATGAAACGTTGCAGGAGTGCCTGGCAACCGAGCGCTTTTTGCCAACGAGCGAATATCGCGTCATCGGGGAGCTGGACGCGATCAGCATTTGCGTTCCGACGCCGCTCAGTCCGAATCAGGACCCGGACACGTCCTACATCACGAATGTCGTGGAACAAATTAAAACGTACATGCGACAAGGGCTGCTCATCACTCTGGAGAGCACGACGTATCCGGGAACGACCGACGAGCTGATCGGACGCGAGCTGGAGAAGCTCGGCTATGTCACAGGTGTCGACTTTTTCCTTTGCTACTCGCCCGAGCGGGTCGATCCGGGCAATCGCAAGTTCAACACGTACAACACGCCGAAAATTATCGGAGGGACAACGGAGCGTTGCATCGAGCTGGGAACGCTGTTGTACGGCAATCTGGTCAAAACAGTGGTTCCTGTCTCCTCGCCAAAAGTGGCGGAAATGTCCAAGCTTTTGGAAAACACGTTTCGCAGCGTCAACATCGCGTTCATGAATGAAATGGCGATGATGTGCGACAGAATGGGCATCAACGTCTGGGAGGTAATCAAGGCCGCATCGACCAAGCCATTCGGGTTCATGCCGTTTTATCCGGGACCTGGGATCGGTGGGCATTGCATACCGCTCGATCCGATGTATCTGTCTTGGAAAGCAAAAGGCTATCGCTTCCACAGCCAGTTCATCGAAATTGCCCAATCGATCAACGACAATATGCCAGACTACGTGCTGAACAAGACGGCACAAGTGCTGAACATTTACGCCAAGGCGATCAACAGCTCGCGCATCCTCATTTTGGGCATGGCCTACAAGCCGGATATCGACGATCTGCGCGAGTCCCCGGGCCTGGAAATTTACGAGCTGTTCAAAAAGAGCGGTGCGCAGGTGGACTATTTCGATCCGTACGCGCAAAGCTTCCTCGACAAAAAGGGGCAAGTTGTTTCTTCCATTAATAATGACTACGACTTGTTCAAAACGTACGATTGCATGGTGCTCATCACCAACCACAAATGCTTTGATTATCAGGAGCTGGCTGATTTGGGCATCGCGATTATCGATACACGCAATGCCTTCGACGGAATCAAGAATCCGAATGTGTATCGCATCGGCACCTCGGTAGCGATCCAGGAGGAAAAACAGATTGTAAGCTTGCTGGCGTAAACAGCGCCGGGCAACAGAAGGAGGAGTTACGAACATGTGCGGAATCATGGGATACATCGGGTACAGACAAGCACAACCCATTTTGATCAACGGCCTGAAAAAGCTGGAATACAGAGGCTATGACTCGGCTGGCATCGCGATTTGCGATGGAGAGTCTATCGCCGTGCGCAAGGCGAAAGGAAGAATCGATGCGCTGGTGCAAAAGACCGAGCAATCCGGGCTATCCGGCTCCATCGGCATCGGGCACACGCGCTGGGCTACGCACGGGCGTCCTTCCGATGAAAATTCACATCCTCACTTGGATGCGACCAACAAGTTTTCGATTGTCCACAACGGCATTATCGAAAACTACCTGGAGATCAAGCAGGAGCTGATCGAGCAGGGTGTCGCGTTTCGCTCGGAGACAGACACGGAAGTGATCGCCCACCTGCTGGCGCGGGAATACGCTGGCGATCTGGTCGCGGCGGTACGCGCAGTGGCAGGGAAAATTCGCGGAGCGTTTGCTCTCGGAGTCATGTCGGAATACGAACCAGACAAGCTCGTCGCGGTACGCGTGGCGAGTCCGCTGATCATCGGAGTGGGGGAGAACGAGAATTTTATCGGCTCTGACATTCCCGCTATTCTGGAGCATACGCGCGATGTGTACGTTTTGGAGGACGGCGATCTGGCTGTGCTGACGAGTGATTCTGTGCGGGTCATGAGCCTTTTGACAGACGATCCTGTCAAGCGCGAACTCGTCCGCATTGACTGGGACAAGGAGCAGGCGGAAAAAGACGGGTACGCCCATTACATGGAAAAGGAAATCCATGAGCAGCCGCGCGCTCTGCGCAATACGATGACAGGGCGGATCGACGAGACAGGACAGAAGGTTATTTTTCCTAATCTTCAGTTATCGTCTCGATCTGTCAAGCAAATCGAGAAAATATACATCGTCGCATGCGGCACCGCCTATCACGCGGGCTTGATCGGCAAGCACGTCATCGAGAGTCTTGCCCAAATCCCGGTCGAGGTGGATGTCGCTTCCGAGTTCCGCTACCGCCGACCGTTGTTTGCGAAAAATACGTTGACGATTGCCGTCAGCCAGTCCGGGGAAACGGCGGATACGCTCGCTGCCATGCGAGAGGCGAAGCGCAACGGATCGGCTGTCCTCGCCATCACCAACGTGGTCGGCAGCTCGATTGCCCGTGAAGCAGACGATGTGATCACGACCAATGCCGGGCCAGAAATCGCCGTCGCTTCCACGAAAGCGTACACTTCCCAGCTGATCGCCTTTTATTTGTGGGGAATGTATTTGGCGCAACAAAAAGCGACGATGGCCCCGCAAGAGATTGCTGCGCTGCTCGGGAAGCTGAAAGAGTTGCCAGAGCAAGTCGCAGAGATTTTGACCCATGCCAAGCAGTTGCGGCATTTTGCCGAGTCGATCAAGGACGAGCGCCAGTTGTTTTTCATCGGGCGCGGAATCGACTTCGCCGTTTCCATGGAAGGCTCGCTCAAGCTCAAGGAAATCTCCTACATCCACTCCGAGGCGTACGCGGCGGGAGAGTTGAAGCACGGCACTTTGGCCTTGATCGAAGAAGGGACGCGGGTGATCGCGCTGTCCACGCAGGACGCGCTGCATGAGAAAATGATCAGCAACATTACGGAAGTAAAAGCGCGCGGCGCCAACGTGCTCGGCATTACGCACGAAGACCACCTCGACTTGCACCGGACAGTGGATGATGTGTGCCTGATTCCGAAGACAGATGCGCTGCTCTCCCCTGTGCTTAGCGTCATTCCGCTACAGCTCATCGCTTACTACACGTCAGTCGTCTTGGGCAATGATGTAGACCGTCCACGCAATTTGGCCAAAAGTGTAACAGTTGAGTAGGCTGATCCGTCCATGGTTAAGAACCACAATACGGGACTGACTGGGAGGAACGAGCGAATGAGCACCTCGAAGCCGGAGTTGAATCAGGAAGTATTGCTTGCGATCATGCTCCAAGCCTATCAGCTGGGCGTGCAGAGGAAAGATGTTGATTTGAACATGATGATCCACACATTGACGTATGAATTGAAACCGTATTTGGAACCACAAATCCAGCAAGGCCCGCTTGCATCCAGTCAAGGGGCCAAAGTGGAGGCGACAGGATGAACATACACGCAGTAGTGCTTGCAGCAGGAAAAGGCACCCGAATGAACTCATCGCTCTACAAAGTGATGCATCCGCTGTGCGGAAAGCCGATGATTGAGCATGTTGTCGATGCGCTTGTTCCATTGGCATTGCGAAATCTGGTAGTGATCGTCGGCCACGGAGCGGAAGCGGTGAAAGAGCAGTTGGGCAACCGCGTGCAGTACGCCTTGCAAAAAGAGCAGCTTGGCACAGCGCACGCCCTCTGGATGAGCAGCGGCATTCTCGGGGAGCAAGAAGGTGTAACGATTGTCCTGAACGGCGATACACCTCTCGTCCAGAGCGAAACATTGCAGGAGCTGCTCGACTGCCATCAGGCCAAACAGGCTGCGGCCACCGTGCTGACCGCCGTCGTGGACAACCCGACAGGCTACGGGAGAATTATCCGCGATGAGAATGGAGCCGTCCGCAAAATCGTCGAGGAGAAAGACGCGACGCTGGGACAAAAAAAGGTGAACGAAATCAGCACGGGAATTTTTTGCTTCGACAACCGGAAGCTGTTTGCCACTCTCCCGCACGTTTCCAACGAGAACGCCCAAGGTGAATATTACTTGCCGGACGTCCTCGCATTGTTGCAGGAGCAAGGCGAGCTGGTGGCTGCATCGGTGGCAGCGGATGCGGAAGAAGGCGCGGGAGTCAACGACCGGGTGCAGCTCGCCTACATGGAGCAGCTCATGCGCAAGCGGATCAACGAGCGCCACATGCGCAGAGGGGTAACGATGGTTGATCCCAACGCCACCTATATCGATTCTACCGTGACGATTGGCCGTGACACGGTGCTCTATCCCGGCACCGTTTTGCTGGGACAAACCCGGATCGGGGAAGGCTGCCAGATTGGGCCGCATGCCCAGGTAAAAGACATGAATATCGAGGATTACACGAGAGTTCCGCCATTTTCGGCGTTTGACGGGAACAGGCACACAGACAGGGCATTGGCATATGCAGGGGCGGCGACAAGCGGGCAGAGCTACGAGCAGAAATGATGCGCGCACTACGCAAATACGGCCCGCTCTGGGCAGGCGTTGCGCTGCTCGTGGCAGCCTCCATTCTCATGCTCACACTCGCAAATCAAACCCGTCAAGCCCTGACGACAGCTACCTGGATATGGGATGCCAAACAGATCGAGACACAGACCGACGAAATGATCGACTTCGCCAGGCAAAATGAGATCAATCTGATTTACCTGCACATTGAACCGACTGCGGTTGCTCCGCACACGTACCGCTCCTTCGTCCGCAAAGCGGGACAGGCTGGCATTTTGGTGGAGGCGCTTGGCGGCGATCCCAACTGGGCGCTGACCAAGAATCGCCAAAGTATCGATGAGCTGATCTCCTGGGTGAAGGCGTACAACAAGCAGGCGAAGGCAAACGAACGCTTCTCAGGCATCCATGTCGACATCGAGCCGTATTTGCTGCCGGACTGGAAGGAATCCCGGCAAGAAGTCGTCCGGGAGTGGCTGAAAAATGTTACATACTTGGTGGCTGAGACGAAAAAAGACACCGATTTGACGGTCAGCGCGGACTTGCCGTTCTGGATCGACTCCGTGTCGGTTCCGGGGAGCGAAGAAAAAGTGAGCAACTGGATGGTGGAACGGCTCGACAGCATCACGCTCATGGCGTACCGCAATCGTGCCGAGGGGAACAACGGCATTGTGGAGCTTGTCAAAAAGATCGTCGCCGATGCCAATTCCCGAAAAAAAGGCTCCGTCATCGTCGGGGTCAACATCATGGAATCGGCGGAAGGCGCACATGTCAGCTTTTTTGCTGACGGCCCGACGGAGATGAAAAACCAGCTGGTCATTTTGCAAGAAGTGCTGTCAGACAATCCTGCCTTCGCGGGAAGCGCCATTCACGACTACGAAAGCTGGAAGCAAAGTATAGAAGCCAACGAGAGGAGTAGCTAACATACATGAAAGCCGCGCCCATCTACCTTAGTGCACTCTGCCTGACGCTCGGCTTTCTGTTCGGCTTTTCCCCAGCGGAAAAAAAGAGTAAGGCCACGTGGATTTGGCAATCCGAGATGATTGGAGACGAGAAACGGGAAATTCTGGCCTTTTGCCAGGAAAACGAGATCAATTTGATTTACTTGCGGATCGAAATGAACAAGCCGTTTGATTACTACCAGGCTTTTATTCGCGAAGCAAGTGCGCTGGGGATCGAGGTTCACGCTGTCGCTGGTCATCCCGCCTGGGCGCTTGCCAGCAACGAAAAGCGAATGCTCAACATCGTCAAGTGGGTGAAGGCATACAATCTGGAGGCGACTGATCAGGAGCGAATCCGCGGTATTCAACTGGATATCGAGCCGTATTTGCTGCCGTTTTGGGACACCGATCGCGAACGGGTGCTCCGCGAGTGGCAAGCGAACATGCAGGCATTCACGCGGGAAGTGAAACGGCAGCCCGACCTTGTGGCGAGTGCGGCGATCGCTTTTTGGCTCGACGATATATCCATGCCGGATCAAAAAGATGTTTTTGTGTCCGAGTGGATGATCGAGCAGTTTGATACGGTGTGCATCATGGCGTACCGCGATACGCTCGCCGGGAACAACGGCATCCTTGCGCTGGTCGAGGATGAGCTGAGAGAAGCGGACAAGCTGGGCAAACGGGTGATGGTGGCAGTCAACATGAAAAAGCTCAGCGACGATCACGCTTCCTTCGCCGAAGAAGGTGCGATGGAGATGAACCGCCAGCTTGCGCTTTTGCCGGAAAAGCTGGGAGATCATCCCTCCTTTTCCGGTGTGGCGATCCACGATTATCGGCATTGGAAGGAGGCTGCGCCGTTGGAGCCGGTTCCGAAAGCGCGTTACAGAGGCACCTATATATGGCGAGCCGAATTGATCGGCACAGAAAAAGCGGAAATTCTCGCCTTTGCCAAACAGAACGGGGTCAACCTGTTGTACGTCCGGCTTGATTTGGAACAGCCGCCTTCCTATTATCGTGATTTTGTCCGCCAAGCTAAAGCTGCGGGGATCGAAGTGCACGCCATGGGCGGTCATCCGATCTGGGCGCTGGCTGAGAGCAAAGGGAAAATCATGAAGCTCGTCAACTGGGTGAAGGCGTACAACCGCTCCGTCAGCGAGGACGAACAGTTTCACGGCATCCACCTCGATATCGAGCCATATGTCATGCCTGTCTGGCGGGAAGACAAGGACGAGGTATTGCGCCAGTGGATGGGCAATATTGAAGCGTTCGTGGAGGAGACGAAGCGAGACGGCGAACTGGAAGCAAGCGTCGATCTCGCAGCGTGGCTGGATCATACGCCAGTGCCGGGACAGCCTGATCTGCCGTTTTCCCACTGGATGATTCAGCAGATGGATCATACGACCTTGATGGCTTTTCGCGATTCAGCAGACCGAATCGTCGGACTGGTAGAGCAGCAGCTGGCGTACGCGCAAAGCATCCAGAAAAATATTGTCGTCGCCGTGGAAACGAAGGAAAGTCACGAAGGGAGCGGCATCTCGTTTTACGAGGAAGGGATGACCGAGATGGAGCGGCAGCTAAAGCAGGTGACGAAATCGCTTGCGCCGTACGAATCGTACATGGGCCACGCCATCCACGCTTACGATTACTGGAAAAACGGGAAAGAGTAAAAAGCAGGCAAGACGCGCTACGAGCTGGCGAGTGTTGTACAATGAAGAGAGGAAGGTCGGTGGAAGAGAGGGGAAACGATCATGCGTGACAGTTCCAACAGACATCGGGGTCTTCCGCCTCGCACGCCTGAGCTTTTGTACAACGTCGTTCGCAAGTTTTACCGCGGTGCCGTCAGCCATTACGACCTGATCCAGGAGAAAAAGCAGGAGGCTTACGCCTGTTTTGAACAGATGCAAGCTACTGGTGACGATCAGCCGTTGCGTGCCGCTCTTGCGACTCTGTTTTTGGAATTTCATTTTTACACGACTTGCTGGCTGCAAATCGAGTTGGCGCTGTACCGCTTGGCCCGTCAGGATGAGCGGCTGGCGAAGGTGATGGATACGTTTCGGACCGCACTGGAAACGCATGTGGCTGTCCGCGAGCAACTGGAGCAGACAGAGGCATGTGTAGCCGCCCAATTCGCAGCGGGAAGCTCCGGCTTGTCCTGTGTCGGGGTGGAACGCGACGCCTATTTGTTCGACCGCTTCACGTTCACAGTCGACGAGACGAGCCTGGCACAGTTGCACGCCCTGTTTGCCGCCGTCGAGGAACAGCGCACCATGTCTACAAGTGAAAAAGCGTGACCGTCTGTAAGGGCGGTCACGCTTTTTTTGATCGACAGGCTTGCGGTCTGTTGATGCCAATGTGAGGGGACGGTCTGTATAGTTAACCTTGCTGGTTCCGTTTCAGGTGGCAGTAGTCCTTTTATTCGGTTCATTGATTGTCGTGTAATTTGCATTGTTTCGTTATAGGCAAGTTGAACCTGGTGTTTTACGTTTCTCGTAGTTAAAGGCACACTTTAGTCAGATGTAATTTCTAATTCACCATCTTCTCCACTTACAGAAGCAACAACATCAATTGTAAGGTAAGCTACACTCCCGTAAAAAACTCGATCTAAAGTATATGTCCAAGATTTTTTCTTGCTCTTTGTCCAACCACTTGTGTAAGTCTCGTCAACAGTTTTGCCAATATATGTACCGCTAGTACCAACAACACCGTATCCCACAATCCGTACATCTGTTTTATAGGAGTCAGGAGTTCCGCTGGTCACTTTGGTGGTTATATCTCCTTCAATAGTATTTTGCCAAATGCCTAGAGCTGTTTCGAGAGTACCTTTTATAGAGCCAGCGAACACGTCATTGTCGGCTGCACCTTTTACTTTGTGTGTTTTTACCGAATCAGTAACAGCTTTTGCTTGTATTTGGTTACTGGTGGTTTTTTGGGGGACTGAAATAACTCTAGTTCCGTACGTCTTGATAAATTCCAGATCCTCACCCTCAATTACTTCGTTAATATCATATTTATTAGCAATTTCTATAAGCTTTTGTTTAATCATTTCGTTACTTACGGTTGAATAATCTATGCTAGCAGAGGCTTTTGTAGAGGGTGTTTCGGCAGCAAAAGCGCTTCCTGTTAATAGTGCTAGAGACAATGTTGCTGCAGACATAACTGAAAAAATCTTTTTCAAATTAATCATCCTCCTATGCATGAAAATATTTCCATTTACAATATTAACCTTAATTTTATTTATTTGTAAATAATATAGTTAATTTTTGTTAATTATTAATTGATAAAATATAATGACAACTTTACTTTCTAGTGTTTTTGGTGAAAAATGGTATTTATAAGGGCTGTGAAAGGAGGGGTATGAATGTCGGCTATTGGGGTGCCAGGAATCATAATCCTGATCCTATTTATAGCAGCAATTGTAGCTTTGATTGTGAAACTGAACCGTCCCAAGTAATAAGTAACGGATTACTTTAACAAAAAAAGAATGCTGCACGTAGAAAGTTACGCCAGCATTCTTTTTGTTATTTTTCGTTCCTATACAATGTTTAGCTGATTGTTACGTTTCTCGATAGTGTGAAGAAGTCGCAGTCTAGTAAGATCCCGGGAAGATCGAACCTGTATGTGGCGCTGCTGCCTGACCAGGCGCGTTCAACTGACGAACTTCTTGCACGTTGGTTCCGGCGAAGCCAGGAGAGAAAATCGATTGTGCCCCAAGGCCGATCGAAGGCTGGTGTTGCTGATATTGCTGCGGCTGGTTGTAGTTTGCCTGCATGCCATACCCGCCTTGCGCGGTTGGGGAAGCATGGCCGCCTTGGTTGAGCTGACGCACTTCCTGAACGTTTGTATTCGCGAATCCAGGAGAGAAGATGCTGCCTGTCAGCGCAGGAGGATAGGAAGTTTGTGCAGCATAGTGCTGCTGACCTGTGTAGCCAGCGTATCCCGGTTGATTTTGCTGGCGCACTTCCTGCGCGTTTGTTCCGGCAAAACCGGGAGAGAAAATCGAATTGATGCCGGCGCCGTACGATTGCTGGTACGCAGGCTGAGCCGGAATGTAGCCTCCCGATTGGTGCATGATGGATTGCAATGCCTGGTTTTGTCCATAGCCTTGCTGTTGCTGACCATAAGCTTGTTGCTGGTTGTAGCCTTGTGCTTGCGGAGCCTGATAGCTGTGGTTCAGCTGTCTGACCTCCTGTGCGTTTGTACCCGCGAAGCCTGGAGAGAAAATGGACTGTCCTTGGCCGATACCGCCGCCCGCAGGCATGCCGTATGTAGGAGTCCCGATCGATTGGGCATGTCCACCGTGATTCCAGTGTTGTACCTCCTGAACGTTTGTTCCGGCGTACCCTGGTTGAAGCATAGCCCCTGCTGGAGTCATCGCTCCGAGAAATTGTTGTTGTCCAGATTGCATTTGATTTTGGTTGTTTGTGTAGGTCATGGGTAAGACCACCTCCACGAGGTATTTTTACCAAGGTGGTTTTACTCATGCACGAATCGATGAAGCAAAAGAATTCGCATTAGGAAGAAAAAACATGCCGGACCATCAGCCGGCATGTTCCTGTAAATCGGTGAGAGTCCAATGGCCATAGGCGAGCCAAAGCGTAGGTTTGCCCGCTGGCCCGATGCTCGCTTTGACAGGCTCAAAGCCCAACGTTCGGAAAAAGGAAAGACTTGCCTCATTATCCAGACCTACGCGCACATACAGTTTGGGCAGACACTGACAGATGTGTTCCGTCAGTGCCTTGCCGATTCCGCGATGGCGGTAGCGCTTATCTACAACCAGGAAGGAATGACCCAGTCCACAGCGAGAAACAGCGAACAGTCCGACTACGTGCTTCCCGTTCATGGCAAGAGCGACACTGGTTTCCTGTTTGGAAAGCATCTTGGGGGTCAGGCGCGCGAGCCATTCGATTGCGTGCTGGGTGATGCGCCGCTCCCCTTCCTGACGGGCAAATCTCACCAAGGTTGCCTGAGATTCGGCCAGTGCTTGTGGAGGCAGGAGTACGTATTTCAACGATTTTATCATGGCGATTACCCTGCGGCGGCTTCACGCCCGTTTTGCAATCGCGACACGTACTGAGCGTAGTGGATGAGGTTGGACAAAGACAATCGCCTGATGGAAGGCTCATCGAACTTCTCCGGTTTGGCATTGGCTTCAAAAAACCACAGACTGCCGTCTTCTGTCAGGCCGAGGTCCATTGACATTTCCGCCAGATCCGGGATTTCCTCATTCAAAGCGCGGGCGATGGCAAGTGCTGTCTCGTGAATCGAGTTTTCCATCTTTTCCGGATCTGCCTTGAACAAAGACTGGAGAACGGAAGACAAAGAGTGGATGGAGCCGCCGCGAGGCACGTGCGTAGTAATGCTTTGCGACCCGGAACGCCGGATGCCGACCCCGGTTACGCCCCATTCGCCTTTGCCGTCTTTTTGCACCAGCACCCGAACGTCAAACGGCTTGCCGTTGAAGCGTGCCCTGCGTATCCCCTGCTGCATGATGTACCGCTGCTGCCGCACATGGCTCTTCACATGCTTCCATAAATCGTCCAGATTGGAAAAACGGCGCGTGACGGCCTTTTGTTCCTTCAGCCGCTGAAGACGCCAGCCGTCATTTTTGTATTCAATGCGCATGATTCCTTCTCCGGCTTTGCCGCGCACGGGCTTGAGGTACACAAAGCGATGCTCGTTGCAAAAGCCTTTGAAGCGGGCGAGCGTATCGAGCTTTTTCGTCTCCGGCAAATAGGTCTGCACCTCAGGGTGTTTTTTCAGCATGGAGAAAAGCTCTTGCTTGTCAAAAAAGCAACGGTTGAACAAGGTGACGTTAGGCAGTTCGTCGATGCGGGCCAAAGCTTTTTTGACGTCGGGCCGCTGCTCGGCTTTGCGGGTTGGGATGCGGTTGTAGACGACATGCGGGAAAGGAAGGATGACTTCTTGCCACAAATTTTGCTTTTGGTTGTACAAATAGCCGCGAACCTTCTTTTTCTCCCAGTTGATGCCTTGGGGAGTGAAGACGTACACGAGTGCGCCCCATCGCTTGCCGGATTGTGAGATGTCTTTGAAGTTTTCGCGATTTCCCACAAAGGCCGTGCCTTCACCAACGGTCAAAATGCCGATGAGCGGACCTAGCTTCAGTGACTCGCTGTTGATCATTTTCCAGTTGATTCTCGTTCGAAAACGTCCTGGCTGCATCGCCGGCAAGCCGGTGTACACCCGTTTGTGATGAGAAAAGGGGCCGAGGCTTGCGAATAACTTTTTTTGCGACCGCTTGCCTAGAGCTTGCCGAGGTAGCTGTATGAACCATTTGCCGCTTGGGAGGATGGTCAGCCACCCGGAGCGCTGCTGAAGCATGGGTGTTCCTCCTTCCTGAAAAACGGTGCTAGTTGCATGCGCCTAGAAATTGGCCAAATAACAACTGTAGTCGACGAGAAGCTTGCGGGATTCCTGGTCTGCCTGCCTCAGTCTGGAATGCTTGAAGATGGAGCGTCCCGGCTTGGAGTTAGCTTCGAACATCCAGACATGGCCGTGGATGTCGATTCCCATGTCCAGACCGAGTTCGCCAAGGTCGATTCCTTTTGCCTGCTCAATCGCGGTAGCGAGGCGGATGGATGCTTCGCTGACCCGCTCGGACATCAATTCTTTTTGTTTCCCGTACAGATGGTGCAGCAATTCGTCGCCAGGGATGACGGTGCCGCCTGTGCGCACGTGTGTCGTCACGCTGCCGGAACCGGCTACTTTGGCGGCCGTGCAGGACACGACCCATTCGTTTTGCTGGTTTTTATGCAAATGGACGCGGAAATCAAACGGGCGTCCGTGGAATGTTTTGAGCGGGATGCCTTGCTGCGCCAAATAACCGCCTACGCGACGGCTGCGGAACACATGCTGGTACAGACTGGACAGCTTGGAAAACTGCCGTTTCACATTTCCGCTGCCGTTGTGGTAAGAAGCGGTATAGCCGCCGCCGGATTGTCTGACGACCTTCACGATGCCGTAACCGAGGCTGCCGTTTTTCGGCTTCAAATAGACGATCGGATACTTGCGCAGCAAATTGCGCACAGTGGTGAGGGACGGGGAGGTGTACGTTTCCGGGATATGCTCATTGACTTCCGGGTTCGGATAGAGCAATTGGTGAACTCCCCACTTGTTGAAAAAGCCCTGGTTGAACATCGGCATGTTCGGGTAGCTGGCGAGCTTGTATTTGAACTCCCTGACAGCTTCATGCTTCTCCGCTGAACGGGAAGGGATTCGGTCGTAGACCACATCCGGCATGGCTGTGACCATCTTTTTCCAGAAGTATCCGCCTGTTTTGCCCTTGCGCAAAAACCAGGCATTGACGGTATTCGTGCTCCAGTCCACGTCGTGCGGGGAGAAGATGTAGTAAAAGACGCCTTTTCCTTCCTGAGCTTGTAGCAGCTTGTAGAAAAAAGAGGTGCGCGGGCCGATTGGCTGCCGCGAGTCCCTGCGGATTCCTGTGGTGACAATCCCGATAGCCGGACCGATGCGCAGCGCCGAGTCTTCTTGCTTGAGCTGGATCAAGCCGCCGTGAGGAATGCCAAGCTCGGATTGCAACAGCGTCGTCACCTTGATGACGTTTGCTTCCGGATTCCGCTTGTCTTGCAGTACGGTTGCGACGACTTCCTTTTTGCCCAGCATGACCTTGATTTTTTGCCGATGGCGCAGCTGTAGCTTGGAGAAGAGATTAGTCGGCAGGATGATCCCGCTGACACGGGGATTGGAAAGGAAGCGGAGTCGCATTCTGAACGTTTCCATGCTTAGTAACCTCCTACGCGCTCTTTCATGAGATAGTGGGCGTATCGAACGGGCTGGGTAATCGAGTGACGTTTGGCGATCGGGTCGTCAATCAAGCGAAAGACAGTCCTGCCGGGCCTGCTGTTGACTTCGATAATCCAGACGTTTCCGGATGTATCAATCCCGACATCGATTCCCAGCTCCACCAGTCTGCCGTGGCACTCCTCCAAAAAGCGTGGCAATTTTTCTGCCACCTGATTGATGGTCGTCTCGATTTTGGAGTGGACGGCAGGCTTGAAATGACGAGATAGGAAAGCGGAGAGCGGCTGTGCTTTACCGCCTCCGTGCAGGTTGGAGGTGATACTTCGCTTGTCGCCCAAGCGGACCGCCTTGCCGGTTGTCTCCCAATCACCCTGCCCGTTTTTTTGCACGAGCACCCTCACATCAAAAGGGGTGCCGTCCGGTGTGTGCAGCTTCAGATAGGGCTGTACAAGGAACTTGCGACCAGAAGTGAACGAGGCGATAAAAGTTTTCAATCCGGCGGAGTCGCGGATCAGTCTGCGGAACGGCTGGTTCTCCCGGTTCCGCCCTGTGGCCTCGTAGCCGCTTTTGGTTTCCTTGATGCGCACGACGCCGATTCCATGCGTTCCCGCCATTGGCTTGATGACGACGGCGCCGTATTGTTGCAGCATGTCGTTCACCGTGGCGAGCGATAAAATTTCGGTCGGCGGCAACAGGGAAGCCAACTGCGGCGATTGGGTCAGCATCTGGTGCACCTGCCACTTGCCGGACAGGCCATGCCCCAAAAATGTAATGTTGCGATCGTTTTGCAACTTTTCCACAAATGGTTTATAGTGGCGATAAGATGGGCCAACGAAGCACCGATCGTAGATCAAGGCGGGGAGCGGGAAAGTGTTCGGCTGCCATGATCCGTTGCGGTACTCGAAGCCTCTTACGGTTCGCGAGGAAAAGTTGACCTGACGCGGCGAGAACACGAAGACACGCATCCCGTGCTTGCGTCCGTAAAGCGTCAGCTTTTTGTAATAGCCTTTGTCTACAAAGTGGGAGCCTTGGCAGCGCGTCATGATGCCAAGACTTCGCTCGTCTGCTCTCATGTGGGTCACCTTCGCCTGTTTTTCTTGCTCTTCGGTTTTCCTGCTGCCGTTCTGGTTTTAGTTTTGGCTGACCGGGGAAAACCACTGATGTATGATGCGTATTCCAGCATGCGTACGACGGAAGGCCGGGCGCGGCGGGGCGGTTCTTCCACGCCTTCAGGCAAAGGAACGGTATTGGCCGTTTTGGACGGCTTGCTGTTAACCTCCAATAGCCATACTTGCCCGCGGACATCGACGCCGAGATCGACACCAAATTCAGCGTAATGGCCGGGCAGCGCCTCTTCGAGCAAGACAGACAGCTTCAACGCCACAGCTTTTAGTGTGGCTGGGGATGGGCGAACCGAACTGGCCCAAGGCCCACAGGCACGCAGAGCCTGGAGGGGCGTCATCATCTGGCCGCCTCTGGATATATTGGAAACGATGCGATTCAATCCCAAACGGGCAACCATAGATGTAACGGCCCATTCGCCTGCCCGGTTTTTTTGCACCAATACACGAAAATCAGTCGGCCGTCCGTGAAGGCCGATCAATGGTAAACCTTGTTGCAGCAAATAAGGTTTGCCTTTTGTCTGTTTGCTCAAATATTGATGCAAGCCCGTTATGCTGGAAAATGTTTTGCCAAACCCGCCCGGGCGAGCGAGCTGATATCCCTCCTGCGTTCGGCGCAGCCGGATAATCCCTCGACCCATGCTGCCGTTTGCCGGCTTTGCATAAACCGTCCGGTGCTCGGACAGCATCGTCCGCAAATCTTCCAGACTTTGATAGCGAACCATGGCTGGAAGATGTTCGGAAGCACTCTCCTGATCTTGCAGAGCGGAATGCACGTGCCACTTGTTTAAAAAGTGTTCGTTGAAAAACGGAATGTTGGCGTCTTTGCACCGTTGCAACCAGTTGGCCATCTGCTCGCTGCGCTCCCGCTGGCGGGATACGAGCCGATTGTAAATACATTGGGGCAACGGCAAGACTCTTTGGCGCCACACTCCGCCCCGGCGAACAAGACCGCGCACGATCCCGGCATCCCAGTTGACGTCTTGTAGGCGGAATGCGCAGATAATCCCTCCGCGCTTGCGGCAAATATCGGCTACTTCGTTGAAAAAAGGGGACAATGGTCCAAACGGGGATTGCGGAAATTGGGCATTGTAAGAGGATACGAGAATCCCTACATACGGCCCGACAACAAGAGTTTGCTGATCTGCGTTGTAGCGCACAAGCATGGGCCCTCCTGTAGGCAGCCGGAGCGACTGGGCCAAGGCAGGCCGGATAAGCGTTTGGTTGCTGCGATCAATGCCGCTGATACGGGCGCGAACCGTTTTGCTTCCGAATTGGACAGTAGCTGTGGGCGAAGAAAGATTCCATTTGCGCATTTGCGCCTGGGGCAGGTAAAGGTCTACTTCCGTCTTTGGCTCGTATCCGACGACGATGGTTGGAACGTAAGACATGGCTATCCCCTTCCCATCAGGCATAAAGTTAGTCTATGGTATGAGTAGCCAAATCGTTTGGTGCCATGCAGAGAAGAAAGGTTGTTAGTATTTATGAACTTGTGGATAGTATTAGTGAATATCGGCGTAGGCTCTGTGATCGGCGGCGTTACGAACGAACTCGCCATCCGCATGCTGTTTCGACCGCTCAAGCCTTGGTATATCGGCAGTTGGAAGCTTCCGTTCACCCCGGGACTGATCCCGAGAAGGCGGGACGACATCGCGATACAAATGGGCAGATTAGTGGAGGAGCATTTGCTTACGACAGAAGGCGTCAGGCGGGCGCTGGCCCAGGGCGACCTGGAAAATACGCTGGCGGGCTGGATGAACAACCTGGCTGCGGACTGGATGGCGGATGAGCGTACGTTGCGCCAAACGCTGCAACGGGCAGTGCCCCAGCTTTTTACCGAGGACGGAGGATGGAGCGAAGCGGTACGCGTCCCTGTCCAGCAAAAATGGCATTCTTTTGTCCAGCAGTTGTTTACACAATATGAAGAAACAAAACTGCGCGATCTGCTTCCACAAGCAGGCATAGATCGCCTGGACGGGGCGGTGACTTCGGCGAGTCACCATATGTTGGGCCGGATTCGCGAGTATTTGTACTCCCCGCAAGGACAGCAAACGTTGCAAGGCATGGTCAAAGGCATGCTCGGCGGAGGCGGGGGCATGTTCGGTGGGCTGGTCGGCATGTTTCTTGGAGACGACAAGATCATTGGCAAAATTGTTCCGCATCTCGATGAGCTTTTGCAAAGCCCGGAGATGGCTGAGCGCTTGCAACAGTTTTTGCGCAAAGAGGCGGACAAGCTGCTGGATAAAACGGTCGGGGAACTGGTGGAGTGGCTCGGCCACGATCAGCTCGACGACTGGTCCCGCGCGCTTTTTGCGAGAATCGAAGCGCAGAGTTTGCAACTCGTGGATCAGCCTATGTCGCGCCTGACCGCGCCGATTCAGCAAACCGTCACAAACGATCTCGTTCCGCGCCTGGCGAAATGGATGGTAGAGTCTTTGCAGACAAACGTCGAGAAAATCTTTTCCCGTCTAGCGATTCGCGATATTGTTACGAGACAGGTGGAAGGCTTCCCGATCGAACGGATCGAAGAAATGGTGGTCGGCATCTCGGGAAAAGAGTTCCGGATGATTACGGTCCTCGGCTTTATTCTTGGCGGGATTATCGGACTGGTTCAGGGACTTTTGGCGAATTGGCTGGGATAGGAAAACTGAAACGAAACTGTAACGGCTCTGTAATAATCCTGTAATATTCCTTGGGTAAGATAAAAGCACGATGAAAACCCCCTTAATGATATACTTTCTGAGTTGGTAGCTTGAAAAAAGCTACCCTTTTTTTTTGTCGCGCCTTCGGGTATATTGGTCGAAGGAGCGCACGTACATTGGAACGGGTGGGAGACCAGGAAGGGGGATTAGCAATATGGCAACGAAACATGAACAAATCTTGCAACATATTGATCGCCTTCCGATCGGTTCGAAGATTTCCGTGCGGCAGATCGCCAAAGACCTGGATGTGAGTGAGGGTACGGCCTACCGCGCAATCAAGGAAGCGGAAACACAAGGATACGTCAGTACGATCGAACGTGTCGGCACAGTGAGAATCGAGAAGAAGCACAAAGAAAACATAGAGCGGCTGACTTTCGCGGAAGTGGTGAACATCGTCGACGGCCATGTGCTTGGCGGACGGGAAGGGCTGCACAAGACGCTGAACAAATTCGTCATCGGTGCGATGCAGCTGGAAGCGATGATGCGCTATATCGACGCGGGCAGTCTATTAATTGTAGGAAACCGTTATCAGGCGCACAAAATTGCCTTGCAGCAAGGAGCGGCCGTTCTGATCACGGGCGGCTTCGATACGAGCGAGGAAATCAAGCAGTTGGCGGATCGTTTGGCTTTGCCGATCATTTCGTCGAGCTACGACTCGTTTACGGTAGCATCGATGATCAACCGGGCCATCTACGACCGTTTGATCAAAAAAGAAATCGTCATGGTCGAGGATGTGCTAAAGCCGCTGGCTGAAACGCCCGTGCTGCTGCCGTCCGACACAGTCGCCAAATGGCACCAGTACACGGAGCTGTATCAAGATACGCGCTTTCCGGTTGTCGATGAGCAAATGCGGCTCATCGGGATCGTGACTTCGAAAGATATTATCGGCCACGAGGAGACGGCGACGATCGACAAGGTCATGACGAAAAATCCGATCACGACCTCGCCGCGCGTGTCTGTCGCTTCGTCGGCGCACATGATGGTGTGGGAAGGGATCGAGCTGTTGCCGGTCGTGGACAATTATCGCAAGCTGGTAGGCGTGCTGAGCCGCAACGACGTGTTGAAGGCGCTCCAGTTTACGGCGAAGCAGCCGCAGATGAGTGAAACATTTCCGAACCTGATCATGTCGCATTTCCGCGAGGAGCGTCAGGCAGACGAGCTGATTTACTTGGGCGACGTCACGCCGCAGATGACGAATCACCTGGGAACGATCGCCAGTGGCATCATGACGACAGTGATGGTCGAAGCGGCCTGTAACTTGCTGCGTCAGCATCGCCGCGGCGACATGGTGCCGGAAAATATTACGGTGTACTTTTTGAAGCCGGTGCAGATGGAGAGCCACATACAGGTGCAGCCGCGACTTTTGGACATCAGCCGCCGCTTCGGTAAGGTCGAGGTGTCGGTTTACCACGGCGAGCAGCTTGTGGGGCAGGCTATGATTACGGCGCAGATTATTGATCGGTAATAGTGGATCGTTGGTGAGGGCAGTCTCTTTGGGGGGCTGCTCTTTTTTTGTTTTTTGCTTGGGGAAGTGGCCGCAGTGCAGGGCTTCGCGAGCCGTGGCGTCTTTCCCGTCCGCCTGATTGACAAACCAAACAAAAATAATCTATCATCTAATTAGAAAAATATCTAATTAGATTTTGGAGTTCATTCCCGCGAAGAAAGGAGCATCTCTTTTGCAACTCGATAAACTCGTCACCTTTTACAAAGCGCTCGGCGACCCGACTCGCGTGCGGATTTTGGCGATGTTGGCAAATGGACCGCTGCACGGGCAGGCGCTGGCAGGGAAGCTCGGAGTGACGCCGCCGACGATTACACACCATATGGCGAAGCTGCGCGATGCAGGAATCGTCTACGAGCGGCGTGACAAAAACACGATTTACTTTTATTTGCACGAAGCGAACATGAAGCGGCAAACCCAGGCGATTTTGAATGTGTTGGAACGGGCGAAAGGTACGATGGAGGAAGACCTTTTTGCAGATGAGGAAACCAAAACGATCCAGGAGCAGAGGAGGTCCCAGATGGCAGCGGATCAGATGCACGTAATCAAAAGCTTCCTGACCCCCGACGGCAAGCTCAAGCAGATTCCGGCCCAGCGCAAGAAAAAGCTGATCGTGTTCGAATACATGGTGCGGGGGCTGGAGTTTGGCCGCAAATACAAGGAACAGGAAATCAATGACTACATCCGCCAGTTTCACGACGATTACGCGACGATTCGCCGCGAATTTGTCATGAACCACTATATGTACCGCGAAGAGGGCATCTACGAGCTGAATCCGGAAGAGATGTGGGCCAAGGCAGAAGAATTGCGCTAACAGGAAAATGATTCCTTTTGGTAAAAATATAAAAAAAGACAACCGTCGGCACTGCGCTCAGGTTGTCGGAAACAATAGAATGTCACACAAACTGATTATAGCGAGAACTAATTGCGTTTAGCCATGGCAAACGATTGGGAAAACAGGAAAAGTATTTCAGCATGCTGCTTCTTCGCTTAATTCCAATTCACTTTTGATATTTTCCATTTAAGAGCCGCAGAGATGAAATACAGGATGGAAGCAATAAAAAATAGAGTAAACATATCTCCGGTCATCAATAAGTAAAGACTTAAAGGTAAGGAAATCACAAAAGAAATAATGATCAGCGGTTGTTTAAGGAACGAGGTAAGTAAACCGAATATCGCGGGAAGTAACAAACAAAGTGCAGTAAAGACAGAAACAGTTGGTTTGTTGTAAAGCAAAAAGTACCAAAGAATCATGGTTCCAACAGAAGCAAGCAAACCACATATCAGCGACAGGCTGAACATAAAATTGAATTTCACGTTGGTCACCCTCTTTCAAAAACGCACGATTTTCCCATTTAGTGAAGGGCTCGCGTATTCGACGTGAGAAGGAACGTGTTGCTGGCAAAAAGCAGCAGCACAAGCGATGCAGAACTGGTAGCAAGCTGCTCGCCTGTTGTTCTCGGCTTCGCTTCACATAGGCCCCCATACAGAAAAAAGCATGTGGAACAATCGCTCTGTTCTCATGCTTTTTTAGCTCTCAGCTGCCTTTTTTCAATTCTGCCTGCCAGGCGCTGCGATAGTGCAAAAAGTTGCGGGTTCCCAGGTACAGGTTCAGCACACCGACGATCAGCATGATGATCGCGACCACGATGCGGATCGTATCGAGCGTATCAAACGTAAACTGGTTAAGCCCGAACAAAGATACGAGAATGCCGAGTGCGATGTTCATTTTGCCCAGCGTCATTCTGGATTCCAGCGGGTGGATGCCTCTTCTGCGTGCGTGGATGCTGAAGTAGACGCTGGCTACAAGTGAAGCGAGAACGCCGGTCAAATAAAAGGCCGACCACATAGATGGCTTCATCCTTTCCAACAAATCTGGTATTATCCTACCAAATCAAAGCAAGAAAGGTCAAATTCAAACAAGAACGTTCGTTCTTGTTTCCCCACGATCCTCTTACTTTCGGTATAATGATAGAGAGAAAGCTACTACACGATTCGAGTCGTAAACAGGAGAGGAAGGAACCAGATGACCTCCTTTGTCCATTTGCATGTTCATACGGAGTACAGCCTGCTAGACGGAGCGGCGCGGATTGATGCGCTGGTGGAGCGTGCCAAAGAGCTGGGCATGACTGCGCTGGCGATTACGGATCACGCCAATCTGTATGGCGCTGTCCCTTTTTATAAAGCATGTACAGAAAACCAGATCAAGCCGATTATCGGGATGGAATTGTACGTGATCGAAGGAAATTTGCAAGATCGCGTGCGCAATGCGCCTCCCCCGAGCCATTTGATCGTGCTTGCCGAAAATGAGGCGGGCTATCGCAATCTGTTGAAGCTCGCCACGATCGCCAATACGGATGGAAACTACATGATTCCCCGCCTGAACAAAGAAGTGCTGGTCCGGCATGCGGAAGGGTTGATCGCCCTTAGCGGCTGCCAGCAGGGCGAGGTTGCGCAGCTTTTGCTGGCTGGCGAAGCCGAGGCAGCGAAAGAAGCAGCCTTGTGGCACCTTCGCGTTTTTGGCGAGGCGAATTACTTTTTGGAGCTGGCTGACCACGGCCTGGAGAGCGAGCGCAGACTCAATGCCCGTCTGGTCAAGCTGAGCCAGGAGACGGGCATCCCGCTGGTCGTCACGAACAATGTGCACTACGTGAAGCAAAACGAGCATCGCCAGCACGATATTTTGCTCGCGATCAAAGAGGGCAAGACCATCGACGAGGAAAACCGCTTCCGCTACGAAACCGACCAATACTATTTGAAAAGCGAAGCAGAAATGGCCGCCGCCTTTTCTTACGTACCCGAAGCGCTTGCCAACACGGGAAAAATCGCGGACAGATGCAACCTCACATTGTCGTTTGGGGCGCACATTTTGCCGGAATTTCCCTTGCCGGAGGGCCGGGATTCGACGCAATATTTGCGTTCGCTATGCGAGCAAGGCTGCCGGGAGCGGTACAAGACAATCACGCCGGACATACAGGCGCGTCTCGATCACGAGCTGTCGATCATTACAGGCACGGGCTTTACCGATTACTTCCTGATCGTCTGGGACTTCATGCGCTACGCCCATCAGCACGGGATTCCGACCGGACCAGGGCGGGGTTCTGCTGCCGGAAGCCTCGTCGCCTACGCATTGAAAATAACGAACGTAGACCCGCTTCATTTCAATCTGCTGTTTGAACGGTTTCTCAATCCGGAGCGGGTGACGATGCCCGATATCGATATCGACTTTTCCGTGGAGCGGCGCGACGAAGTCATCCATTACGTGGCGAAAAAATACGGTCACGACCGCGTGGCCCAGATTATTACGTTTGGAACGATGGCGGCTCGCGCTGCGGTGCGCGACGTAGGCCGGGCACTCGGCCTGTCCGTCGGGATCGTCGACCGGGTAGCGAAAATGATTCCGCAATCTCCCGGCATGACGATTGACCGTGCCATGAAGCTCATTCCGGACATCGGCAAGCTGTGCCAGGAAAACAGACAGGCCGCCCTTTTGATCGAGACAGCAAAAGGCGTGGAAGGTTTGCCGCGCCATGCTTCGACACATGCGGCGGGCGTCGTGATCTCGCGGGAGCCGCTGACCAGCTATGTTCCGTTGCAGACGGGCAGCGAAGGCTTGGCACTGACGCAGTATCCGATGGAGGTGCTGGAGGAAGTCGGTCTGTTGAAAATGGATTTTCTCGGCTTGCGCAACTTGACGATCATTCAGGAGACACTTCGTCATCTGCATGAACAGGGGATTGCGATTGAGCTGGAGAGCATTCCGACGGATGATCCGAATACGTTCCGCATGTTGTCGCGCGGCGAGACGACAGGGGTATTCCAGCTGGAGTCCGGCGGGATGCGCAACGTGCTCCGCGACCTGAAGCCGACCAGTCTGGACGATATTATCGCTGTGCTGGCCTTGTATCGGCCGGGACCGATGGAAATTATCCCGCAGTACATCGCCGCCAAGCACGGCCAGAGCGCTGTGCATTACGCGCATCCGGTGCTTGAGCCGATCTTGCGCGAGACGCACGGCTTCATGATCTACCAGGAGCAAATTATGCAAATCTCGTCTACGCTCGCTGGCTTCAGTTTGGGTGAGGCAGACATTTTGCGCCGGGCGGTCGGAAAGAAAAAACGCGAGCTGTTGGCCGAGCAGCGGGAAAAGTTCGTGGCTGGTTGCGTCCGTCAAGGCTACGGCGAAGAGCTTGGTCATCAAGTGTACGATCTGATCGTCCGCTTTGCCGATTACGGCTTCAATAAAGCGCACTCTGTCGCCTACGCGGTCATCGCCTACCAGATGGCGTATTTGAAAGCGACCTATCCGCTTGCTTTTATGGCAGCCCTTTTGTCGCTGTCGATCGGCTCGCAGACGAGAATCGCCGAGTACACGGAGGAGGCGCGGCGCCTGGGGCTTCGCGTGCTGGGGCCGGATGTCAACAAAAGCACGGCGTCCTTTGCAGTCGAACAAGATGCGATTCGTTTCGGGCTTGCTGCCGTCAAAAACGTCGGCTATGGAGCGATCGAATCGATTGTAAAAGAACGGGCTGTGCGTCCGTATCGGGACGTTTTCGATTTTTGCGCCAGAGTAGATGCGCGTCTCGTGAACAGACGAGTGGTAGAATCGCTGACGCTCTGCGGGGCGCTGGATTCGCTGCCTGGTCACCGCAGCCAGTTGCTGCTGCTTTTGGACGAGGCGGTCGGCAAGACGAATGCGAAGCGGATCGAGCGCGACGCGAATCAGCTCGACCTGTTTGCGGGAGAAGAACAAGCGGCGCCATTGCGCGAGCCGGCTGAATACCCGGAAGTGCCGCCGATGTCACGCGCCCAGCAGCTGAAAGAAGAACGGGAACTGATCGGCGTGTACATTTCCGGCCATCCGCTCGACCAGTATGCGCACGTGGCTGCCCGCCCCGAAGTGACGGCTATTTCGGCGCTCAGCGAGCTGGCCCGCGACAAAACGGTGAAAGTGTTCGGAATGATTACGGAAGAAAAGCGCATCCAGACGAAAAAGGGCGACCCGATGGCGTTTTTGGTGCTGGAGGACAAAACCGCGCAGGTGGAGCTGGTCGTCTTTCCGCAAGTGTTTGCCAAGTACGGCGACTTGCTCGGCAAAGAGCGGATGGTCGTAGCCGAAGCGCGGGTGGATCATCAGGATGACATGGTGAAGCTGCTCGCATCGCGCTTTTGGGATGCCGAGACACTGCAAGCGCCGACCGCCGAGACGGTGTTGTTTGTCAAAATTTCCGCCCAGCAGGAGCACGATTCGACACTGCAACGTTTGCAACGGCTGTTTGTCGAAAAAAAAGGAACGATTCCTGTGATTCTGTTTTACGAGGGAAAAAGACAGACAATTCGCCTGCCGGAGGACATTCGGGTCGAGGTGGACGAGTCATTTTTGGAGCAAGCGCGAGATATTGTGGGACGTGACAGCGTAATTCAGAAAGAATTGCCCATAAATTGGGGAGGATGAGGAATGTCCTCCCTTTTTCGCCGTTTTCGGCAGGTTTACAGGATAACAGGTTTTGCTATATATTGAATTCATAACTCGTTAAGTGGTCAGACCACTTAGGGCTTTCAAGCAATAAAGAGGCTGTTCAGGCAATCATAGAAAGACTATCGTGAAATGGAGTGGTAATGGATGTCTAGTTTGAGAGAGGAAGCGCTGGAACTTCACCGAAAAAATAAAGGGAAGCTGGAGGCAGTGACCAAGGTTCCCGTTCGCAATGCTCGCGATCTGAGCCTTGCTTATTCTCCTGGTGTTGCTGAGCCTTGCAAAGACATTTTTGACGACAAATCCAAAGTTTACGAATACACCATGAAGGGCAACCTCGTTGCAGTCGTGAGCGATGGTACCGCTGTTCTCGGTCTCGGCAACATCGGACCGGAAGCCGCTATGCCGGTGATGGAAGGAAAAGCTGTACTGTTCAAATCGTTCGCAGGCGTGGACGCATTCCCGATCTGCCTGAACACGACTGATGTAGACAAAATCGTAGAAACTGTGAAGCTGCTCGAACCGACTTTTGGCGGTGTTAACCTTGAAGATATCGCAGCTCCGGCATGCTTCGAGGTAGAAGAGCGCCTGAAGCGCGAAACAAACATTCCGATTTTCCACGACGATCAGCACGGTACAGCAATCGTAACGGCTGCGGGCCTGATCAACGCCCTGCGCGTGGTTGACAAAAAGCTCGAAGATATCCGCGTGGTAGCGAACGGTGCGGGCGCTGCTGGTATCGCGATCATGAAACTTTTGATTTCCATGGGCGTAAAAGAAGTGATCATGGTTGATACAAAAGGAATCGTGTACGAAGGCCGTCAATTCGGGATGAACCCGGTAAAAGAAGAGATGGCGAAAATCACGAACCGCAGCAAGCTGCAAGGCGATCTCGCTGACGCGATGAAAGGCGCTGACGTCTTCATCGGCGTATCGGTAGCAGGCGCGGTAACTCCTGACATGGTTCGCTCCATGAACCGCGATGCGATCATCTTCGCGATGGCGAACCCGACTCCGGAAATCATGCCGAGCGAGGCGAAAGAAGCAGGGGCAGCCGTAGTCGGTACAGGCCGTTCCGACTTCCCGAACCAGGTGAACAACGTACTTGCCTTCCCGGGCATTTTCCGTGGGGCGCTCGATACGCGCGCGACTGAAATCAACGAGGACATGAAGCTGGCAGCCGTGTACGCAATCGCGGACCTGATCACGCCAGAAGAGCTTTCCGCAGAAAAAGTCATCCCTGCTCCGTTTGATCCGCGCGTCGCTCCAAATGTGGCGGCAGCCGTAGCCAAAGCAGCGATGGAGAGCGGCGTTGCCCGCATCACTGTCGATCCGGAAGCAGTAAAAGAGAAAACAGCCAGTCTGGCAGCCATTTCCTATCAGCAAGTGTAAGGAAGTGCAGTCAAACACCCTCCACGAGCATCTGTATCAGACGTGAATATGTGGGGGGTGCTTCACTTCACCAGTAGCAGCCATTAAGGGGGATCATTGTGCTCGACTCGACTCAAGATCGAAAGGTTTACGAAGGCATACTCCTGCAATTGCATGCAATCATTCAGGAGCAAAACTTACGGCCTGGCGACAAGCTTCCGTCGGAGCGAGAGTTGTCTGAGCAATTAGGGGCTGGTCGCTCCTCTGTACGCGAAGCCCTCCGTGCGCTGGAGCTGCTCGGGCTCATCGAGACGCGCCGCGGGGAAGGCACTTTCCTCAAGCATTATCGGCACAACCGACTGATCGATATTCTTGGCTTTTTTATCCTACGGGATACGAAAACCAAGAAGGACTTGATCGAAATGCGCAAGATGCTGGAGATCGATGCTGTCCGTCTCGCCTGTAGACGGGCCACGCCCAAGCATTTCGAGGAAATGGAACGGATTCTCGCGATCGCACAAGAGCGGGTAGAGAGAGGCGAGGTTCCTACAGAAGAAGACTACCAGTTCCACCGCGTGATTTGCCGATCCAGCCGCAACTCCATTTTGCACCGCATCTGGACGCCTTTGGTAGAGTACAGCAACAGTGTGCGGATTGAATCGTTGTCGCGGGAAGGCAGGGCGCGCATGGCATTGGAGGAGCATCGCGAGATCATGGAAGCGATTCGCGAAGGCGATGTCACTGTCGCGGTTGAGAGAATGAGGCACCACTTGGAGAACAGCAAGCTCTAGATTTTACTCCTATTTGCGAGGGGCGCTGGCGCTGTGATATGATGATGCAGACCTGTATTGGACGATGAAGGAGGAAGCCAGCATGTGGACGGTCATCTACATCGCTCCTAGCGCTAGAATAGCTGAACGGATACAGCAACGTTTGACAGATGAAGGATTTTTGGTCAAGGTTCGCGAGGCGAGAGTTTCGAAGCAATACGAGATTCTTGTGCCCGAAGGCGAACTGAACGAAGTCCGGGATGTACTCGGCTCGATCCTTCACTGATGAGAAAGGTGGGGTGTACCTGTGCTAAAAGATCTTTTTGGGAAAAAGCGCAAATTTGCCACTGTCCCTTCCGAGACGCTGGCACGTGTCCCTGCTTCCACCGACGCTAGCAAGGAAGCGGGTACGAAGGAGAAGGAAGTCCCTGAGGGATTGATGAATAAATGCCCACATTGTGAGACGATCCACTACTCGAAGGATTTGGAAAAAAACTTGCGCGTATGCAAAGGCTGCCAGTTTCACTATTCCATGTCCGCGCCAGAGCGGTTGCAATCCCTTTTGGATGAAGGTGTCCTGACAGAGGAGTTTGACGCGAACCTGATCGCGTCCAATCCGCTCGGGTTCCCTGACTATCTGGAAAAGCTGGAGCAGGATATGGCAAACACGAATTTGAACGAAGCGATCATCACTGGCGAGGGCTTGCTCGGCGGCAACCGCATCGTGATCGGGGTTATGGATTCCCGCTTCCGCATGGCCAGCATGGGCTCGGTTGTCGGGGAAAAAATTACGCGTGCAATTGAGCAAGCGATCGAACGGCGTCTGCCTTTCATCCTGTTCTCCGCATCCGGCGGTGCGCGCATGCAGGAAGGCGTACTGAGTCTGATGCAGATGGCGAAGACCAGTGCCGCTTTGTCCAGACTGGACCGCGAGCGCTTGCTGTTCGTTTCGGTCATGACGAATCCTACATATGGCGGTGTATCTGCAAGCTTCTCTTCCCTTGGCGACTACAATATCGCAGAACCGGGAGCCATGATCGGCTTTGCGGGACGTCGCGTCATTGAGCAAACGATTCGCCAGGAGCTGCCAAAAGACTTCCAGACTGCGGAGTTTTTGCTGAAAAACGGTCAGCTCGACATGGTCGTACATCGCAAGGACATGCGTCAAACGCTGTCCAAACTGGTAGAGATGCACACGTCACGGGAAGGAGTGGAAATATGGCAGGCGAACTCCCCTTTGAAAAGCCATTAGTAGAATTGCAAGACAAGATTAAGGAATTGCGCCGCTTTACCGAAGAAAAAGGCATTGATTTCTCCGACGAAGTAAAGCGTCTGGAGCAAAAGGCAAAAGAGCTTGCCGAACAAATTTATGGCAACTTGACGCCGTGGCAGCGCGTCCAACTGGCCCGTCACCCGGAAAGACCAACGACTTTGGACTATATTCAACTTCTTTTTACTGATTTTATAGAAGTACACGGGGACAGGTTGTACGGGGATGACCATTCGATCGTGGGCGGCATCGCCAAGCTGGACGGTCGTCCGGTGACTGTGATCGGCCATCAAAAAGGCAAAGACACCAAGGACAACATCAAGCGCAATTTCGGGATGGCGCATCCTGAAGGGTACAGAAAAGCTCTGCGCATCATGCAGCAGGCCGACAAATTCGGACGTCCGATTATTTGTTTCATCAACACATCGGGAGCGTATCCGGGTAAAGCGGCAGAAGAGCGCGGCCAGAGCGAAGCGATTGCTCGCAACTTGCGGGAAATGGCTACTTTTCGCGTGCCGATTATTTGTATCGTCATCGGCGAAGGCGGCAGCGGCGGTGCGCTGGCGATCAGCGTCGGCAATCGCATCTATATGCTGGAGAATTCCTATTACTCCGTGATTGCACCGGAGAGCGCGGCGGCCATTTTGTGGAGAGATTCCAGCCTTGGCATGCGCGCAGCGGAGTCGATGAAAATTACGGCTCCTGATTTGCTCGCGCTCGGCGTGATCGACGGCATCATTGACGAGCCGTTCGGCGGGGCGCATCGAGACTTGATTGCGCAGGCAACAGCGGTCAAGACGGTGATTGCCGAGCAATTGGAACAGTTGGGTCGTTTGAGCCCGGATGAACTGATACAGGACCGATATGAGAAGTTCAAACGAATCGGCGAATACGCCTCCCTGTAAGTCACAGGGGGCGTTTTTTGTGCGGTAAAAAGACTGAGTCTATTGATGGACGATCGTATAGTTTGAACACAGACCGCAATAAAATCATGGCACAGCCAAGTTTTCTTATCTTTTTTTGGCACGGAAAATCTGCTACAATCGATTTCGAACAAGCGAGTTATCAGAGCTTTCAAAAAGTATGGCACATTTCTGTTCTGTGTATAACAGATATACGAAATGGAGTAATACAGCATGTTTCATAGTCGTTATGGTACATACTGTTTCCGTTTCATGACATGCTAAAGACGAAATGGATTGGAGAGGTGGATTCCATGCAAAAGCTTGCGGTTCTGACCAGCGGAGGAGATTCGCCCGGCATGAACGCCGCGGTGCGTGCGGCAGTTCGTCGTGCTGCTTACCACGGAGTGCAAATGTACGGGGTGTATCACGGCTACGAAGGTCTGATGAATGGCGATATCCAGGAAATGACACTGGGCTCCGTTGGGGACATTATCCAGCGAGGAGGAACCATCCTTTACTCTGCCCGCAGCCAAGCCTTCAGAACAGAGGAAGGGCAGCAAAAAGCAGTGGAGCAGCTGCGCAAATTCGGGATTGAAGGGCTGATCGTCATCGGTGGAGACGGGTCGTTCCGCGGCGCACAGAAGCTGACGGAAAAAGGCTTCCCGACCATCGGCGTGCCGGGAACGATTGATAACGACATTCCGTGCACCGATTTTACGATTGGGTTCGATACCGCTCTGAATACGATTGTGGAAGCGATCGATAAAATTCGCGACACGGCAACTTCTCATGAGCGCACCTACATTATCGAAGTAATGGGCCGGGACGCAGGCGATTTGGCACTGTGGGCAGGACTTGCTGCTGGGGCCGAGTCGATTATCATCCCGGAAGAATCCCAAGACATGAGCGATATTATAGAACGCCTGCATGCCGGACAGCGCCGTGGCAAAAAGCATTCCATCATTATAGTGGCGGAAGGCGTAGGCAGCGCTGCTTCGTACGCGGAAGCCATCACCAAGGAAACAGGCTGGGAGACGCGTGTGACCGTGCTTGGGCACATTCAGCGCGGAGGCTCACCTACCGCGATGGACCGCATGCTGGCGAGCCGGATGGGAGCAGCCGCAGTCGACTTGCTCCTGGAAGGCAAAAAAGACCGGATGGTTGGCATCCAGAACAACACAATCGTCGACGTCGATTTCAATGAAGCATTGTCCCAGAAACACCAACTGGATTTATCCGTATATCAACTGGCGCGCACACTGTCTATTTGATCAGGCAAAGCCTGGGTAGCAGTGTATAGAGGAGGCATAATTCCTATGTTAAGGAAAGCAAAAATCGTGTGTACAATCGGACCGGCGAGTGAGTCCGTTGAAACGTTGAAAAAGCTGATTCATGCGGGGATGAACGTAGCCCGTCTGAACTTTTCCCACGGAAGCCATGAAGAGCACGCAGCGCGGATCGTGAACATTCGTCGTGCGTCCGAAGAGACAGGCAAGCCGGTGGCGATTCTTTTGGATACAAAAGGGCCGGAAATTCGCACAGGCACGCTTGCTACAGATTCGGTCGAGCTGGAAGAAGGCAAGACGCTGATTTTGACGACAGAAGAACTGGCAGGAACGGCAGAGAAAGTTTCGATCACTTATTCGGAACTGCCTCAGGATGTCAATCCGGGCGACACGATTTTGATTGATGACGGCCTGATCGGGCTGACGGTTCTGGAAGTGCAAGGCAACGAGATCGTTTGCCAAATCAAAAACGGCGGAACGCTGAAAAGCAAAAAAGGCGTCAACGTGCCAGGCGTCAAAATCAATTTGCCGGGAATTACGGAAAAGGACGCACAAGATATCGAGTTCGGGATTGCGCAGCAAGTCGATTTCATTGCGGCTTCTTTTGTCCGCAAGGCGAGCGACATTCTCGAAATCCGCCAGATTTTGGAGCGCCACAACGTGCGCATTGACATCATCGCGAAGATCGAAAACCAGGAAGGCGTCGACAATGTCGATGAAATCCTCGTCGTAACAGACGGCATCATGGTAGCGCGTGGCGACCTCGGCGTGGAAATACCTGCTGAGGAAGTGCCGCTCGTCCAGAAAAAGCTGATCAAAAAATGCAACGAGCTGGCCAAACCTGTCATCACGGCGACGCAAATGCTCGATTCCATGCAGCGCAACCCTCGTCCTACTCGCGCAGAAGCAAGCGACGTAGCCAATGCGATTTTTGACGGCACAGACGCGATCATGCTGTCCGGTGAGACGGCTGCGGGCAAATATCCGGTAGAATCGGTCGAAACGATGGACCGCATCGCGGTACGAGCAGAGCAAGAGCTTAACTACCGTGAGATTTTGTATGCGCAAGCGCAGCTCAAGCAAGTGACGATTACCGATGCGATTAGCCAGGCTGTCTCCAATGCAGCGCTCGATCTCGATGCGACAGCGATCATTACGGCGACAGAGAGCGGACATACAGCGCGCATGGTATCCAAATTCCGTCCGAAAGCTCCCATCGTAGCGGTCACACCGCACGAAGCTGTCATTCGCCGACTGGCGCTCGTAAACGGCGTATATCCGGTCAAAGGCGTGCTGGCAAACACAACCGATGAGATGCTGGAGATGTCTGTCCAGGAAGCAATCGACGCAGGCTTCGTGCGTCACGGCGACCTCGTAGTCATTACCGCGGGTGTGCCTGTGCGTGAAGTAGGGACAACCAACCTCATGAAGATTCACGTGATCGGCGATGTCGTGGCAAAAGGCCAAGGCATCGGTCGCAAAGTCGTGACGAGCAAAGTCGTCATCGCCCGTTCGGCAGAAGAAGCGCTGCAAAAAGTAGAAGACGGCGTGATCCTGGTGACGATCGGAACGGACTCGGACATGATTGAAGCGTTCAGCAAGGCAGGAGCGGTCATTTGCGAAGAGGGCGGGCTGACATCCCATGCAGCGATCGTCGGGCTCAATTTGGGCGTCCCAGTGATCGTAGGCGTGCAGTTTGCCACCGACTTGCTGAAGGAAGGCCAAATCGTTACGGTTGACTCCGAGCGTGGGCATATTTATTCAGGGCAGACGCGGGTTCTGTAGGTCATCAGACTCATTTTTATAGCAAAAGCACTTTTTGGGGGTGGCATCTTGTCACCCCTTTTTGCATTGGGCAGACTGGTGGCAACGCGATTTTCGCTGATAGCATTTTCCAGAATACGGTGTTTTTTAGGTGGTGCAAACGGGGAGGGAATCTGATAAAATCGATCAGGTGTTCGTCTGAGCAAGCGCCGGGAAAGTGTTGAGTTTTCACTGTAATGGCCTGTTTGCAAGGAGCGAAAACACCGAAAATCGCTTCCCGTTGCAGGATGAGCGATGTCAAGAACTATTTTTAAGCAAAACACAACATATAGTGTTGTCGAATTTTATTGCGTACAAGATATAGATAAAACTATTGAGTTTTTCCCATAAAGATAGTTAACTAGAGAGGAACTATTCGAAGGAGGAACGTTATGCTGGCGACCGAAACTGTATCCCGCACCGCTTTCTTGAGGGATGAATTTTTAGCACAATACAAAGACTTTCCCGATCATATGAATCCTCTGGGACAATTTGTGTACTATCGGACTTATTCTCGTTTTATCCCGGAAAAAGGCAGACGGGAAACATGGAAAGAAACATGCCGCCGTTCGGTGGATTACAATATGAAGCTTGCGTATCAACATTTGCAAAAAATCGGCCTGTACCCGGATGAGCGTGCGATGGAAGCAGAAGCGGAAGGTCTGTTTGACAACATGTTCAACCTGCGTCAGTTTTTGTCCGGCCGGACGCTGTGGGTGGGCGGAGCTGAAAACGGCGTGGCCGATTTGTACCCGCTGGCCAACTTCAACTGCTCTTTCCTGAACATCAAATCGTGGGACGACCTTGGCGATTTGTTCTACCTGCTGCTGGTAGGAACAGGTGTCGGCTTCAAATGCACGAAAGCGATGGCAGCAGGACTCGGTCCGATCCGGACCAACGTGGCCTTGCTTTCTTCCGAGTACCGCCCATTGCCCAAGCATCAGCGACTGGAGCGTTCCGAGCTGAATGTGCTGGATAACGGTTTCGCCAAAATTTACGTGGGAGACAGCAAAGAGGGCTGGGTAGAGTCGCTGCGCTTGTACCTGCAAATTTTGACCGACGGTTCCTACGAGCATATTCATACAGTGAAAATCTCCTACAACAGCGTGCGTCCAAAAGGAGAGCGACTGAAGCGTTTTGGCGGTACAGCAAGCGGACATGAGCCGCTTCGCGAGATGTTTGAAGGCATCGACAAAGTGCTGAAAAACCAGATCGACGAGCATCTGGCCCCGATTGAAAGTGACGAAAAAGGGTACGGCAAGATTCGCCCCGTACATATTCTCGACATTGGCAATCTGATCGGAGCAAACGTCGTAGTTGGGGGCGTGCGCCGCACAGCGGAAATTTTCCTGTTCGATCACGACGACTACGAGTGCATGCTGGCGAAATACGGCATCAACGGCTTCTGGACGGAAGAGCAGTTGGCGCATCACCGCCGCGTCGGCGAACTTTTGGGCGAGCACAAGCCTGTATGGTTTGACAGCATTGAAAAGGTAGGGGACGGACGATTCGGCCTGGATCACCGCCGCATGTCCAACAACTCCATCGCCTTTACGAAACAACCGTCTAGAGAGTTTTTGCATCTCGTGTTCACCTTGATGCAACTGGAAGGCGAGCCTGGCTTTATCAACTTGGAAGAAGCCAATCGCCGTCGTCCAAATGCGGAGGGCTTGAATCCTTGTGCGGAAATTTTGCTTGATTCATATGGCGTTTGCAACTTGACTACGGTCAATCTCGTTCAGTTTGTGCGTGAGAACGAAGACGGCTCCAAGTATTTGGATCTGGATGGACTTTTGGATGCGCAACGCAAATCTGCCCGTGCAGGACTGCGGATGACGCTCGTTACACTGGAGCTGCCACATTGGGATACGGTGCAACAGCGCGACCGTTTGCTAGGAACGTCGCTGACTGGCTTGAAAGATGCGCTCGCGTCTCTCGGCTATACGGAGGAGCAGGAGCTTGAACTGCTGCGTCAGCTCGGAAATGCTGCCCGCGACGAAGCGAACCGCTATGCGTACGAGCTGCGCGTCAATTCGCCGCTGCTGGTCACGACAGTGAAGCCGGAAGGAACGCTGTCACAGGTGGCTGGCGGGGTTTCCAGCGGCTTGCACTGGTCGCACTCGCCGTACTACATCCGCCGCATTCGCATCAACGCGCAAGACCCGTTGGCAAAAGCGGTACAAGCTCTCGGCTGGACAGTTCACCCGGAGGTCGGCACACAAGGGGAGACGCACGAGGAGCGCATGGCGAATGCCCGCACGCTCGTGATTGACTTCCCGGTAGCGTCGGGTGCGCAGGAAACGAAAAACGAAGTGAGCGCCAAGCGCCAATTCGATACGTACTTCCGTTTCCAAAAGGAGTACACCGAGCACAATTCTTCTAATACGATTACCGTTCGCAAGGAAGAATGGAACGAAGTGGAAGAGATCGTCTATGCAAACTGGGACAATTTTGTCGGCGTGTCTTTCTTGCAGCTCGATGGCGGAAACTACCAGTTGGCTCCGTACGAGGAATGCAGCAAAGAGCAGTACGAAGCGCTCAAGCAGTCGATGAAGCCGTTCGATCCTGCTATTTTGCAGCAATACGAGACAGGCACAGATGCAGACCTGTCGACCGCAGAATCTTGCGAAGGCGGCGCTTGCCCGATTCGCTAATCCAGTCAGTCATCAACCAGGGAGAGACCGTTACGATGGGTCTCTCCCTGGTTTTGTTTTGGCCCGGATCAGGCCGACGACGAGCAGGAGCAGCGGGTAAAACAGTCCGAAGATCAGGCTGTAGGGAAACCAGGCATCGACATCCCATTTTGCCATGTACGCTGTGTTCGGGTAGACAATCAGCGAAAAAACGGCTACGACGAAAGCGGTCGGGATGATCAACGGTTTGTAGGTGCGGAGCCGAAACACGTGGGTCATGCTGATTAATCCGGCGTAAAAGTACATGCTCAGTTTGACAAAAATGGTAAAGAACCAGAGGATGGCGACGATCGCCTCCACCCTCTGCAAAAAATTTCCAATACTGATCCGCTGGGCCAGCGTATAGCTGGGGTAGGCGTAAAGGATCGAGCCATCCGGCCCCAGTACCAAAATGCTGACCAGGATGACCATGGATAATTTCAAACCGGCAATCAGCCCTCCGGCAATAAAATATTTGCGCGCGGAGCGGGGATCAGTGAGGCAAACGGGAAAAAAGACGAGCAAGGTGGGAAGTGTCAAATACGTCATACTGGCAAACGTCAAGGTTCCTTTTACGAGGCTTTTCCCGTCCGCTTCCAGAATCGGCTGGATATTTTCGATCTCCATGCTCGGAAAAAGAAAAAAGATCAGGGAGAAAAACAACAAGAGCAAAAGCGGCACAAACAACTCGATGCTTCGCGCAAACGTCTCCAGTCCCAGGTGGGCAGCGAGCATGACGACGAGCAAAAAAAGAATGTGCAGCGCGATGATGGGCGTCTCCGGGAACATGTTTGTCTTTAAAAAATTGCCGATGTAAAAAAGCACCTGAGCGGAGGAGAGCAGCATGGTGAACAGAAAGAAGCACGAAGCAAGCCAGCCGAGCCATTTGCCCAAGATCCGTTCGTTTATTTCCAGCAGGTTGTTTTTTGGATAAAACAAGCCGACGGAGATGTACAGCCAGGCCAGGCCCAAGCCGACTGCATTTCCCAAGAGGGCGCAAATCCAGGCGTCCTGTTGTGCGTTCGCAGCCAGAGTGGAAGGGGCGACCAGAATCGTCGTGCCGATGCTGAATAGGCAAGTAATGATCGTCATTTGCCGATTCGAGATTTTGACTGTGGACAGCACCTGACGTCCTCCTATTCGAACAGTTTCTGCAAAAATTCTCCGAAGGGACTCAAGATGACTTTCACCCAGTCGCCCGGATTGGGGACAGGTACGTCCAATATCTTGAGCGTTCCTGTAATGGCGCCGAGCAGAAGCAAGAGGGAAAACACGACGAGCTCCCGATGATAGCGTCTTCGAACAAGCTTCGGGACTTCAAACCAGGCGATGATGGCCGCTGTGACCAAAACAAACGCTGCTCCCCACATTCCCTTTTTTCCTACTTTCCTGATTTAGGCAGTCTTTTCTTCGAGTATTGACCGAATGAAAAAATGCCATACCATCGTCAACCGCAAGCGCAGTTTGTCTATGGTACAATAGCCTTAGAGAGAAAGGGGCGATGGTTTGTGAGTCCAATTATTCATACTCATCAATTGCGAGTGCGCTACGGCGAAACCGATCAGATGGGTGTGGTCTACCATACGAATTACTTGAACTGGTTTGAGGTGGGGCGAACAGAGTTGATCCGCCAAGCGGGACTCACCTATCGCGAGCTGGAGGAAAGAGGCGTGCTTTTGCCGGTTACGGATGCCGCCATCTCGTACAAAAAGCCTGCTCGTTACGATGATATGGTGGAGATCAGGACGCGGGTCAAAGAACTGACTGCCGTTCGCCTGACGTTTGCTTACGAAGCTATTCGCGTGTCGGATCAGGAGCTGCTTGTGTCGGGGGAGACGATGCACGTCTTCACGAACAGCGAGCTTAGACCGATACGCCTGGCCAAAACGGAGCCGGAAGTTTACGCTTGGCTGGATGCCCAGCACAAAGGAGGGGAATAGCATGTTGCGCTTTCTCGTGATCCTGTTTGTGATCGGATTTGGTTTGGAGCTATGGGGATTGATTACAGTAGGCTCGCTGATCGGCGGATGGAACACCGTTTTGCTGGTCATTGTTACGGGGCTGTTGGGCGCTTGGCTCGCGAAGCAACAAGGGGTTCAAGTGTTTCGCACGCTTCAGTTCCAACTGTCTCGCGGGCAGATGCCGACAGAGACGATCATCGACGGTGTGCTGATCTTGGTTGGCGGCATTTTGCTCTTGCTCCCAGGGTTTGTGTCGGATGTGATCGGTTTGATTTTTCTCATCCCCTACACCCGGATGATGCTGCGGCACTTGCTGAAGCAATGGCTGTGGTATTTGATTTCTTCGGGACGGATTCGCTTTTTGTTCCGTCGCTAAGTCGCTAGGTAGAAGACAGACAGGTTATGGCAAAAAAAGAACCGCTTCGAGCTTTGCGCCAGCAGGCAGCTCGCAAGCGGTTTTTTCTTTAGATGCGTTTTCCCTTGATGTACATCCAGATGTCGACGAACACATTGGCTTTGACCAGGGCGTTGATCAACACGAGGGAGACGGGGCCGATGATCAGTCCGAGGAACCCGAACAGCTGCAACCCGACGAACAGGGCGACCAGCGTGAGCAGCGGATCGAGGCCGACGCTCTCTGCTACAACCTTTGGCTCGATGATCTGGCGGAAGATGAGCACGACAGCGTACAAAATCGACAGACCGATGACCATGGTGTAGTTGCCTTTGAAAAACATGTAGATGATCCAGGGAACGAAAACGGTTCCCGTGCCGAGATACGGCAGGAGATCAACCAATCCGGTAATCAGGCCGATCGTAATCGCGTATTCCACGCGCATGATCAACAGTCCGATGATCACGATTGCCGCAGTCAGGGAAATAAGCGTCACCTGAGCTTTGATGAACCCGAACAAAGCGGCGCGCAGATCGCGAAAAATCTGATCCAGGCGATTGTTGACCCCGCTTGGCAAAAGGCGGCGGAAGCGCGATTCCCAGAGGAAGAAATCTTTTGAAATAAAGAAAGCGCCCATGATGGAGATGACCGAGACGGTAGCCATGTTCGGCAAGGAGACGAGCAAGTTTTTCAAGCCGTCCAGGAAGCTGACAATCAGATTTTGTCCGGCGTGTGTGATCGAAGTGATGCCGCTGCCGACCGTGTTGCTGATTTTGTCCTTGTAGTTCGGATCAAGCTGGTCGTAAATCCATTGAACCTGGTTGTAGATGCCGAGCAAGAAGTCTTGGGAAATCGTCCGCTGCAAATACTCGGACAGCTCTTGGGCAAACACCGGCAGCCGTTTTGCCAGTTCGCCGATCTCTACGACCGTTTCCGTTACGACCAGGGTAGCCAGGCCGATGGCGAGAAGCATCAGTACAAGCAGGGCGATCGTAACCGACAGCCAGCGGGGAATTTTGAACTTTTTCGTGATGAAAGTGACGGGTCTGTGGATCATGAGCGCAATGACTAAAGCGATTATAAATGGGTACAGTAATGGTGTTGCAAACTGAAACAGCCAGATTCCTACATAAACAAGCAGGCATACCCAGAAAAAGCGAATGATCTGAAAGACGCGCTCCACCCAGTTTTCCTGATTCAAAAAGGTCTCCTTTCTGCCAAAAAACAGCAACAAATGCTTATGGAACTATTATGCAGCAATCGGGACAAATGGAGCAAGCGCGCGAAAAAACAAAACTGGGTTTCATCCTTTGAAACATTTTTTCGCCAATCTTATTCACAAAATCGCAATAATCTTTTATAATTGGGTCGACTTATAGTGGATTCTTTTCTCTCGCCTCTCCCCCTTGGCATGCTCAAGGATTTGCGTGGATATATTTCCTGACAAGAGTGGTGGATGAAAGAAACCGCTGCTATCAATTTCTTTAAGAAGAGGTCGTTTATCAGTCACGAGGACAAGCGAAGGACTGGATAAGCACTATTACTTGAGTGGAAAAGGAGAGGGAGTTCTATGACAACAACACGTGGACTTGAAGGCGTCGTTGCCGCTCAATCATCGATCTGTTCGATCGTCGATGGGGTTCTTTGCTATGGCGGGATCAACATCGATGAGTTAGCAGAACATGCAACTTTTGAAGAGGTTGTATACTTGCTCTGGCATGGAGCGTTACCGAAGCGTGATCAGCTGGACGCTTTGAAAAAACAATTGGGTGAAAATGCAGCAGTAGCAAAAGAAGTGCTGGAAAGCATTCGCCATTACCCAAAAGGCGTGCACCCAATGGCGGCGTTGCGCACAGCTGTCTCTTCGTTAGCGCTCTACGACACAGAAGCGCAAGATATGTCTCCTGAAGCCAACTATCGCAAATCCATCCGTCTGATGGCTCAAACTCCTACTCTGATTGCTGCTTACGAGCGCATGCGCAAAGGATTGGAGCCAATCGCTCCTCGTGCAGATTTCACCATTGCCCAAAACTTCCTTTACATGCTGACTGGCGAAGAGCCAACAGAAACAGCTGTGAAAGCGTTTGATGTTGCGCTGGTTCTGCACGCAGACCATGAGTTCAATGCTTCTACTTTTGCTGCTCGCGTAACCGTTGCGACCCTGACAGATATCTACTCCGGTATCGTGTCCGCAATCGGCACGCTCAAAGGCCCTCTGCACGGCGGCGCCAATGAAGCGGTTGCGAAAATGCTGGTGGAAATCGGCGGACTCGACAACGTGGAATCCTACATCCGCAGCAAGCTGGACAACAAAGAGAAAATCATGGGCTTCGGACACCGCGTTTACAAAGATGGCGACCCGCGTGCGAAATGGCTGAAGCAAATGTCCCAAAAGCTGACGGCGCAAATCGGCCGTCCTGAGCTGTATGAAATGTCCGTGAAAATCGACAACATGATTACATCGGAAAAAGGACTGAAGCCAAACGTTGACTTCTACTCCGCATCCGTGTACATCTCTCTCGGCCTGGAAACAGACCTGTTCACACCGATCTTTGCCATCAGCCGCATGTCCGGTTGGACGGCACACATCATGGAACAGTATGAAAACAATCGTCTGATCCGTCCTCGCGCGGATTACATCGGTCCGGTCAACCAACATTACGTACCGATTGACCGCCGCTAAAAACCCGCTATTTTCGAGCGTGGAGGGCCGTGTGCAGCCATGCTGACCAGCCCTAAGTGCAAGCTTGAGAACTACCACAAGAAGTGGTAGTTCTCCTACGTCTGGAAATATTCATAATCACCCAATATCTTCAACACTGGAGGGATTCTTGTGTTCAAAAACCTTACTCAACCAACTGCTGGTGAAAAAATCACCGTAGATAACGGCAAACTGGTCGTTCCAAACAACCCGATCATTCCTTTCATCGAGGGTGACGGTACTGGCCCTGACATCTGGAACGCTTCCGTTCGCGTTCTGGATGCAGCAGTAGAAAAAGCGTACAACGGCGAGAAAAAAATCGCTTGGTTCGAAGTGTTCGCAGGCGAAAAATCGTTCAACCAATACAACGAGTGGCTGCCAGAAGATACGCTGACTGCTGTTCGCGAATACTTGATCGCAATCAAAGGTCCTCTGACTACACCAGTAGGCGGCGGTATCCGCTCCATCAACGTAGCGCTGCGTCAAGAGCTGGATCTGTACGCTTGCGTGCGTCCTGTTCAATACTTCGATGGCGTTCCATCCCCTGTCAAACATCCTGAATTGACAGATATGGTGATCTTCCGCGAGAACACAGAAGACATCTACGCTGGTGTTGAGTGGGCAGAAGGCACTCCAGAAGTGAAAAAAGTAATCGACTTCCTGCAAAACGAAATGGGCGTGAAGAAAATCCGCTTCCCGGAAACTTCCGGTATCGGGATCAAGCCTGTTTCTAAAGACGGTACAGAGCGTCTGGTTCGCGCAGCGATCAACTACGCGATCGATAACAAACGCAAATCCGTTACCCTCGTACACAAAGGCAACATCATGAAGTTCACCGAAGGCGCGTTCAAAAGCTGGGGTTATGCAGTGGCTGAAGCAGAATACGGCGACAAAGTGTTCACTTGGGCACAATACGACCGCATCAAAGCAGAAGGCGGCGACGCTGACAAAGCGCAAAAAGAAGCAGAAGCAGCTGGCAAAATCATCGTAAAAGACGTGATTGCTGACGCGTTCCTGCAACAAATCTTGACTCGTCCGGCTGAGTACGATGTAGTAGCTACCCTCAACCTGAACGGTGACTACATCTCCGACGCTCTGGCTGCACAAGTAGGCGGTATCGGTATCGCTCCAGGAGCGAACATCAACTACCTGACTGGTCATGCGATCTTCGAAGCAACACACGGTACAGCTCCTAAATACGCTGGTCTGGACAAAGTGAACCCATCCTCCGTGATCCTGTCCGGAGAAATGATGTTGCGTCACTTGGGCTGGAACGAAGCAGCTGATCTGATCATCAACTCCATGGAAAAAACCATCTCCGCGAAAACAGTAACGTACGATTTCGCTCGTCTGATGGATGGCGCAACTGAACTGAAATGCTCCGAGTTTGCTGACGCGCTGATTCAAAACATGTAAGATAGAGATAGTTTGGCAACTATTTACACTTACAGTTTGGAGGGGAGTTAAGTCATGGCATTCAACCGTAAAAAAATCGCTGTTATCGGTAGTGGCTTCACTGGTGCAACCACAGCATTTATTTTGGGGCAAAAAGAATTAGGCGACGTAGTTTTGGTTGACATTCCGCAATTGGAGAACCCGACAAAAGGGAAAGCGCTGGATATGATGGAGTCTTCCCCTGTGCTTGGCTTCGACGCCCAGATTACAGGTACTGCAAGCTACGAGGATATTCAAGGCGCTGATCTGGTGATCATCACCGCAGGCATTGCCCGCAAGCCAGGCATGTCCCGCGATGACCTTGTAAACACCAATGCAAGCATCATGAAGTCGGTTGCGGAGCAAGTGAAGACATATGCTCCCAACTCGATCGTGCTCGTCCTTTCCAACCCCGTTGATGCAATGACTTACACTTTCTTTAAAACGTCCGGCTTCCCGAAAGAGCGTGTCATCGGGCAGTCCGGCGTGCTGGATACGGCGCGTTTCCGTACCTTCGTGGCCATGGAGCTGAACGTTTCTGTTGAGGACGTGACAGGCTTCGTGCTCGGCGGTCACGGCGACGACATGGTTCCGCTGGTTCGCTACTCGTATGCGGGTGGCATTCCACTGGAAACGTTGATCCCGAAAGACCGCCTGGACGCCATCGTCGAACGCACCCGCAAAGGCGGCGGCGAGATCGTCAATCTGCTTGGCAACGGCTCCGCTTACTATGCGCCGGCTGCTGCTCTCGTACAGATGGCGGAAGCGATCATCAAGGATAAACGACGTATCCTTCCATCCATTGCGCTTTTGCAAGGCGAGTACGGCTATCAAGATATTTACCTCGGCGTTCCGACCCTTCTGGGTGCAAACGGAATCGAGAAAGTCATCGAGCTGGAACTCACCGCAGAAGAAAAAGCCGCGCTCGACAAATCGGCCGACTCGGTGCGCAATGTCATGGCTGTATTGAAATAGTTTGTCTGATCGGAATACGAAAGACGCCTTTCTTCGTGAAGGGCGTCTTTTTTCATGCCAAAGCCGATTTCGAGGAATACTACAGTCCAAAGCAAATTTCATGCCCAGAGTAGCCTGTCGCTAAACACCTTTACAAAAAAATTACTTGTCTTCCGGTTTCAGCATTGGCAGACTGAGTAGTGTAGAGAGAAGAAACAAATCAGAGGACGAAGGTCTGCAACATTCAATCTGTAGCATCGCATTGGTAGGGGGAAACGGACAAAATGATCAAGGTTTTGGTAGTGGATGACGAAGCTTCTATCGTGAAGCTGCTGCAATTCAATCTGGAAAAATCGGGATTTCAGGTCGTTACTGCATTTGATGGCAGACAGGCATTGGATATGGTGAAAAGCGAGCAGCCTGACTTTATCATTCTCGACTTGATGCTGCCAAAAATGGACGGCATGGATGTCTGTAAAACATTGCGGCAGGAACGCATCAATACGCCGATTCTCATGCTGACCGCAAAAGATGACGAGCTGGACAAGATTCTCGGCCTGGAGCTTGGGGCTGACGACTACTTGACCAAGCCATTCAGCCCGAGAGAGGTAGTGGCACGCGTCAAAGCCATTTTGCGACGAATCCAATCGACACCGGAAACGGCTACTGCTCCTGAAGACGTCGTGCTTCAATTTGGCGACATCCGCATCTATCCGGAAAAATATGAAGTGTTTTGCAAAGACGCCAAAATCGAGCTGACTCCGAAAGAATTTGAGCTGCTCAACTACTTGGCCAGCCACCAGGGACGTGTCCTGACGCGCGATCAACTGCTGAATGCCGTCTGGAACTACGATTTCATCGGCGACTCGCGGATTGTGGACGTACATGTGAGCCACCTGAGAGAAAAACTGGAAGAAGACACGAAAAATCCGCGCTACATTAAAACAGTCCGCGGCTTGGGATACAAACTGGAAGGATAACAGGAGGCACGACCTTGACTCGCTTTCGTATCAAACTCACCTTCACTATCTTGGGATTAATCTCATTGGTTCTCCTTTTGATGGGAATGTACTTTGCGAAGGTACTGGAGAACTCTTACCTGCAATCTTTGCATGAGCTTTTATCCCGCGAGTCCAAGCTTGTTGCCCAGGCTGTTCGCTTCCCGACGGTTTTTGACAATCAGGTTACGCTGGCGGATCGCGTCAAGCAAGTGGCTCCTTCCGACGAAGTCCGCCTGACGATCATCAACCGCGAAGGTCAGGTGCTGTACGACAACTCCTCCCATGTAGAGGAGATGGAAAATCATCACGACAGGCCGGAGATGAAGGCTGCGCTGCGGGGCGAAACAGGCATTTCCCGCCGGTTCAGCGAGACGCTCGGCTATGACATGATGTACGTGGCGGTGCCAGTCGAGCAAGGCACAAACATTGTCGGGGCTGTTCGCTCCGCCATGTCGATGAAAGACATTACGGACACGATTCACAACATGTGGTACAGCTTGCTTACAGGGCTTTTGGTCACACTGGTGGTCGGCTCCATCGTGGTCTCACGCATTTCTTTTTCCATCATCCGTCCGATTGAGGAAATCACCAGGGTAGCCCGCAACATTACCCAGCGTCAGTACGAGAGCCGGGTACGGATCAAGGCCAAGGACGAGATCGGTCAGCTCGCCGGGGCGATTAACTTCATGGCTTCCAGCTTGGAGCAGCAAATGTACGAAATCTCCGAGAACCAGCAGAGGCTCGCCGGGGTTTTGACCAACATGACGAGCGGTGTGATCTTCATATCGGAGCAGCGCAGAATCATGCTCGTCAACCCTGCGGTCGAGAAGCTTCTCGGGACGGCTGGGCATGAGCTGGTAGGCAAGCTGCACATCGAGGCAGGCAAAAGCTTTGGACTGTCCCAGTACATCGACAGATGCCTGGACAAGAGCGAGAAGTTTCGGCAGGAGGTTCACATTTACTACCCGCAGGAACGCGTGCTCGACGTCAATTTTGCCCCGTACATCAATTTCAAGGGCGAGTCGCGAGGAGTAGTCGTCGTCCTGCATGACATCACGGAAATCCGCCGTCTGGAAAAGATGCGCAGCGACTTTGTCGCCAACGTGTCGCACGAGCTGCGCACGCCGATTACGTCGATCAAAGGGTTTACCGAGACGCTGTTGGAAGGCGCGATGCAGGATGAGGAGACATGCCGCAACTTCCTGCAAATCATTTCCGATGAAAGTGAACGGTTGTACCGGATGATCCGCGACATTCTCGATTTGTCCAAAATCGAGCAGAAGCGCATCCCGCTGCATCTCAGCCACGTGCACGTACAGGAGCTGATCCGTTCTGCGGCCGCGATCATGCACGATCAGGCGCAAAGAAAGCAGCTGAAAGTGACGCTGCCGGAGAGCCAGCCGGACATTTGGCTGATGACGGACAAAGATTGCCTCCAGCAAATCGTGCTGAACCTGATGACAAACGCGATCGCCTACACGCCGGAAGAGGGCGAGATCACGATCAGGACAGAAGCGGACGACAAGCAGATCACCATTCAGGTGGCAGATACAGGGATCGGCATTCCGGAAAAAGACCTGGCAAGAATTTTCGAACGGTTCTACCGGGTGGACAAGGCTCGCAGCCGCGATTCGGGCGGCACAGGGCTTGGTCTGGCCATCGTGAAGCATCTGGTCGAAAACCTGCACGGCCAGATCAAGGTAGAGAGCGTGGAAGGAAGAGGCTCCACCTTCACAGTCATCTTGCCGCTCACCTGAAATATTTACACAAACAAAATAGTAGCTTTACCCGCAGACTACAATCCCCTTGTACTATTTGTCGTGTCAGACAAATGAAGGGGGACGAGGAACATGTCGCGGCACGCTTTCGAAGAGCAGCTGGATGTACTGCATCGCAAACTCATGTCCATGGGAACATTGGTTGAGGAAGCGATTCATAAATCGATTAAAAGTTTGGTAGAACGGGATGTCCATCTGGCGGAACAAGTGATTGCGGCCGATCCGGTTATCAATGAGCTGGAGCAGGAAATACAGAGCGAATGCTTCCGCCTGATCGCCTTGCAGCAGCCTGTCGGGAGCGATCTTCGCCGCCTGGGAACCATGCTGAAGCTGGTGACTGATCTGGAGAGAATGGGCGATCATGCCGTGTCCATCTCCAAGACGACACGTCGCCTGATGGCGGAGCCATACGTCAAGCCGCTGATCGATATTCCGTTGATGGCGGATCATGTGAAAGCGATGGTGAGGGATTGCCTGAATGCCTATATCGCTCGCAACAAAGAAGCGGCAGAAGAGATCGCTGCGCGAGACGATATTGTCGATAAGCTGTTCGCCACGATCTTCCGTGATCTGATCGAGGTCATGACGAAAAATGGCAATGCGATTTCCCAAGGCACGCATCTGCTCCTGGTGGCGCAATATTTGGAACGGATTGCCGATCACGTCACGAACATTTGCGAGTGGATCATCTACATGTCCACAGGCAAAATGACGGACTTGAACAAATAGGATCGAGGACGCTCAAAGCTTTTGCCAGCGGGCGCTCTGGATACGGAATAAAAGTCGCTGTGAGCCGTTCGCGCTTGCAGCGGCTTTTTTCCTTTTTCCTGTCGTGACAGATGCCCATTTCCTCCTCGCTGCATACAATACATCGATCCGATCCATTTTCGATCAGTGAGTGACTGGAGGGAATGTGCATGGCTAAAAAAGTGCGTCACATATACGCTGCGGGCAACACGGCGCGAGGATACAAAACATTTTACGACTCGGTCCTGCAAGGCATGGAGCGCGTATACATCCTGTCAGGAGTGGTGGAGGGGGTTACATCGCCGCTCATCGAGACGATTGGCAAGGAGATGTCTCGCAAGACCGATCAGGTGGAGTGGATTCATTCACCGTTCGTGAACGGGCAGTACGATGGTGTTGTCTTTCACGAATGGCGGGTAGCGATTATGGACGGCAGCTATCCCCGCATCTGGAGACCGGCTGCGCCCGGCGTTACCGAGATTCACGTCAACTTGCAGTCGGCGCTCGATACCGATCAGCTGGCTTTGTACAAAAGGCATATCGCGGCGTGGTACGAAGAGATTTTCCAAAAGAGCGAAGAAGCTTATCAGGCATTCGGGGAGGCGCTGCGCATCCACGATGAATGGGAAGCCCCTTACATCGAGAACCTGAACCGGGAGGCAGCCAATCTCGTCACGCAAGAGGTCGTGGAGCTGTTTTTCGGAGAGGAAAAGCAGAACAAGCGGGCGCAGGTGCGCAGAATGTACCTTGGCGCCGCCACTCCGAACGGTCCGGTGGATCACATCATGAAGCTGACCGATTCGCTGCAGAAGCGCTATTTCATCAAAGGCCGGCCGGGATCAGGCAAGTCGACCATGCTGAAAAAGCTGGTGACAGAGGCGGAGAATCGCGGCTTCGATGTGGAGGTATACCACTGCGGACTTGACCCGCACAGCCTGGACATGGTGATTGTGCCGGAGAAAAGCGTGGCGATTTTTGACAGTACGGCTCCACACGAATACTTCCCCAGCAAAGAAACAGATGAAGTGATCGACATGTACGCACGGGCGATCGACCCTGACACCGACGAGCTGTATCACGATGAGCTGGCTGAGATCAAGTCGCGCTACACGCAAAAAATCAAGGAAGCGACAGCATCGCTTTTGGCTGCCAAGGAACTGCGCGATCAGCTGAACAATGTGTACGCCGAACTGGCAGATGAGTCCAGGCTCAAAGCGGTTGCCCAAGCGATCATGAGCAGGCTGGCGCGGATGGGATAAACCAATATCGACCCGAATGAAACCTGTTCGGCTGCTCATACTACAAGAAGGAGGTGAGCGGCCGGATGGGTTTTGCTTTGACGCTGGCTTTGCTGTTGCTAGCCAATCCCCTCGATCCGACCAACTTTTTGCACATCGAGTTGGGAGAGAAAACAGTAGCCATCCTGGACCGAGCGGATTATACCTTGCCTGTTGACGGTGTCCCAGTGGCAGATGACTACCGTTTGCAAAAAGTAATAGACGATGTCGCCAAACAGGCGTATGTGGAGCCGATCAATGCGACGATTAATGCGCAAGGGTCCATCGTTGCCGAGAAAAAAGGGCGCAAGCTGGATGAAGCTGCTTTTTTGCAGCAGTTTTACCAGTATTACTACGGCGAGGGCGCTTCGACTCTACAAGTTTCCTTCCAGGAAGTCCATCCAAAAGTGGACAAGGCTCTCATCAGCCAGGTCCGGAAAAAAGTGATCGGGCAGTATGCCACCTATTTCAATTCGCGGAACAAAAACCGCTCTCACAACATCAAACTCGCTTCCCAAGCGATCAACAACTACGTCGTCTTGCCGGGAGAGATTTTTTCTTTCAATAAAGTAGTCGGCCAAAGAACGAAGGAAAAAGGGTACATGCAGGCACCGATCATCGTCAGGGGAGAGCTGTCGGAGGGAATTGGCGGCGGGATTTGCCAAGTATCCTCGACTTTGTTCAACGCCGTGGACAAGGCTGGATTGCATATCATGCAGCGCTATTCCCATAGCAGAAACGTCGCCTACGTCCCGCCTGGCCGGGATGCGACCGTGAGCTGGTACGGGCCGGATTTTGTGTTTCAGAACAAATACGCCTACCCGATCATGCTCAGGGCTATCGCAGGAAACGGAGCGATGTATGTGACCGTGCATTCGTTTCCCGAGATTGAATACGAGCCTCGACATGTTCCAAGCGTGCGCCAGAACACACCGGAAGAAGGGCCAGCCAGCCCGGAAACCATCACGGAACCAACACTGCCTTGAGCTTGACGGGCATGTTGGTTTTTTTATTACCTAGTTAAAATTTAATGTAAAGAAATAGTTGCCACGGAATAAAAAAAGTCGTATAGTGTTTTCTGTGATAAAAATTTCGTGTCCGAAATATTAGTTAGGAAAGGAGTGCATCATGAACAAGCCGTTGCATATACGGGACTTGCTGAAGCGTCTGAACAAGACCTTCGCGACGATGGCTACCAAGGAACTGAGCAAATACGGTTTGACCGTTCCCCAATTGATGATCATTCGGCAAATTCATTGCGAGCCCAAAACGATCGGCCAGTTGAGCAAAGCTGTCGATTTGTCGTACAGCACCGTTTCCGGCATCATTGACCGACTGGAAAGGGAGCAGCTGGTCGAGCGAGTGCGTGATGAGAAGGACCGCCGAGTTGTCTGGATTCAGAAAACGGAGAAGATTACCGAACTGTTTGCCAAGGTTGACTTTTTCTCGGAAGAATTTTACAAGCGGATTTTCCATGGTTTTTCGGATGAAGACCTAGATGGCATTATTTATTCGATGGAAACGTTGATTACGAAACTAGAAGAGAGAGAAAGTTGAGGAGAAATCATGAAGCGAAAACTGGTTTTGTATGTCATTTTGCTCCTGTTTGTCGCAGGGGGCGGGGGCATCGGTTACTACTACTGGTATCAAGGTGAACACTACGTTACGACGCAGGATGCCAGAGTCGCAGGGGATATTTATCGGGTTATGCCTAAAATGACAGGCAAGCTGACCGGACTCGCTGTAAAAGAAGGCGACGCGGTTGTAGCAGATCAAATTGTCGGACAGCAAGATACGAGCAACCTCGCGACTACTTCGCTGGAAAACAGCGTCCTGCGTTCTCCGATTACAGGAACCGTGATCAAAACGCAGGCGAAGGAAGGCGAAATTGTTTCCACAGGGCAATCCGTTGCGCTGGTGATTGACGAGAGCAAGCTGTACATCTCCGCAAACCTGGAAGAAACCGAGATCGAGCGGCTGAAGCTGGGCCAAAAGGTAGAATTTTCGCTGGATGCCTATCCGGGCAAAAAACTGACTGGTCATCTGATGGAGATCGGAAAAGCGACCAACTCCACGTTTTCCTTGATGCCAGCCGTCAACACAAGCGGGAACTTCACCAAAGTCACCCAGCGTATTCCGATTAAAATTGCCATTGATGACACAGCAGGTCTTCATTTGGCTGCCGGTTTGAACGCCGAGATCAAAGTGCAAGTGAAGGAGATGTAATCTGGCATGAAAAAAACAGCTCAATGGAAGTCCATCGCCGCTGTCTTGATGGCGATTTCGCTCATTACAGCAGGCTGTAGCGATACATCCTCCGCGTCTTCCGGAGGCGAAAGCATTCCGGTTGTGAAGACATGGAAGGTGACACCTTCCCAGACAGGAGTCATTGCGAACGGTAAAATCGCCGCTTCGGATGAAATTCAGGTCGTGTCCAAAGTGTCCGGCAAAGCGGCGAGCGTCAACGTAAAAGAAGGCTCTGTCGTCAAGCAAGGCGATGTATTGGTTACGCTGGAGGCGGCAGACTATCAGCAACAAATTAATCAGGCGCAGGCGGCTATTGCCGGAGCAAGCGCCAAGCTGCGCGATACAAAAGCAGGCGCACGCAACGAGCAGCTCACACAGTTGTCGAGCATCGTGACGCAAGCGCAAGCCGGCTTGAAGGTGGCAGAGAGCAACTACAATCGCATGAAAGCTTTGTTCGATGCAGGGGCGCTGTCACAGGCTGAACTGGAAAGAGTCTCGCTCGATCTGGAAAAGGCGAGAACAGGACTGGAGCAGGCGCAAGCGCAGTACGATCTGGCAAAAGCAGGTCCGACCGCTGACACGGTTGCCGCGCTTCAAGCAGAGGTAAGCCGTCTCAATTCCAGCTTGGAGCTGGCAAAAAGCAGCTATGACAACACGATCATTCGCGCGCCAATCAGCGGCATCGTCGCGAAGCGTTCCATCGATCCGGGCGAAATGGCTGGAGCAGGCACGCCATTGCTCGTCCTCGTCAACATGGCTGACGTGAAAGTAGAGGCAAGCGTACCGCAAGATCAGATCAACAGCGTCAAAGTTGGCTCTGAAGTTGACGTAAAAGTCGGCAGCCTGGGCGGAAAAGTGTTGAAAGGTACAGTAGAGTTCGTCTCCCCGGTTTCTGACCCTAACAGCAGCTCGTTCCCGATCAAGGTGAAGGTGAGCAATCAAGAAGGACTGCTGCGCGCCGGGATGGTAGCTGAAGTGGCCCTGCAAGGTCAGGCGACCCAAGGAATGAAAATACCGACGACAGCTGTTCTTGCCAAAGAAAACAAGCATTACATCTACACCGTGGACAACGACGTCGTTCACCAGGTGGAAGTTTCTGTAGACAACGCCAGCGGTGACTGGACAACTGTGACCCAAGGTGTGAAAGACAACGATCAGATTGTTTTGAACCCGACAGACAAACTGTCCGAGGGCACCAAGGTGATCGCAAACTAACGGGGGTGATGACATGGCGGAAGCGGTGGCACAGCGGGAGGAAAAGAGCGGCAACGGCAGCATGTGGCTGTCATTGATCGCGATTCTCTCGGGAACCTTCGTTGCGATTTTGAATAACAGTTTGATCAACGTTGCCCTGCCCACCATGGTCAGTATTTTTGGCTCCACGACAGAGACCATGCAATGGGTTTTGACAGGATACATGCTGGCAAACGCCGTCATGATTCCGATGAGCGGTTCGCTGTCAGCCAAATTCGGGGCAAAGAAAATATTCGTCCTGTCATTGTCTGCCTTTACGATCTCATCCGTCCTCTGTGCGCTCGCCTGGAGCGATTCTTCCCTGATTGCGTTTCGCGTCGTGCAAGGGGTGAGTGGCGGGATGATCATGCCGATCGGGATGTCGATGATCTACATGATCGTTCCCCGGGAAAAGATCGGGATGGCTCTGGGGATTTTCGGGATTGCTTCGATGACGGCGCCTGCATTGGGCCCGACTCTTGGCGGTTACCTCATTGAGTTTTTGAGCTGGCAGTTTCTGTTTTTGGTCGGTGTTCCTTTCGGGATTTTTGCGGTAATCATGAGTATGGTTTTGCTCAAGGAAACACCGAAAAAACCGGAGTTGAAGTTCGACTTTCTCGGCGCTTTTCTGGCGATTGTCGGCTTTGGTGCCCTTCTGCTCGCGTTCAGTAAAGGACAGGCGGAAGGATGGACGTCCTTTTTTATTGTCAGTCTGTTCTTCGTTGCCATCACGAGCCTTGCGCTGTTCGTCTGGGTGGAACTTGGAAAAGAACAGCCGCTGCTTGACTTGCGCTTGCTGAAAATTCCTGTCTTTTCCATCAGTATTCTGACGTCCGGTTTTGTCATGATGGGGATGATGGGCGGGATCTTCCTGATGCCGATCTTCCTGCAAAACATTCAGGGGATGACGGCCATGGAGTCAGGAATATTGCTGATGCCGCAGTCGATTGCGATGGCAGTCATGATGCCGATCAGCGGCAAGCTGATGGATAAATACGGCATCGGGCCAATCGGACTGGTCGGACTGACGATCATGACCATCACGACTTATGAGCTGCACAATCTCGCGGCAGACAGCATGCATTCCTGGATGGACATGATTTTGACCATCCGCGGTGTGGGTATCGGCCTGTGCATGATGACGCTGTCGACGGTCGGGATGAACGCGGTGCCGCGGACGAGTGTCGGGGATGCTTCTCCGCTCTCGAACGTGCTGCGCCAGGTCATGAGCTCGTTCGCGATTGCGATTTTGACCGTGATCATGCAGGCGCGGCAAACGTTCCACATGTCTTCCATTGCCGACAACCTGAACTCGGATATGGCTACGCAGTTTATCGGCGGAATCTCCGGCTTGTACGTTCAGGCAGGGGTAGATACGGCGAGCGCAACAGGCGGAGCGAGCACGATCCTGTACGGGATGATGGCAAAAGAAGCGCTGGTGCAAGGGATCGGAGACACGTTCCTCGTCTCTGTCATCCCGATTGCCTTGTCGATCCCACTCTTGTACTTTTTGCATAAAAAACCGAAGAAAGCTCCACAGGCGCCCGAGCAGCAAAAGGCGGCTGCCTAAGAAGAAAGGGTCACTCCTGCAAGCCTTGTGTCAGGCTGCGGGGGTGACCCTCTTTTCATCCAGTCAGGAAGTAACCTTCCACAACCAGTACACGATCCTTCCGACGATGTAGCCCAAAAGAATCGTCCAGCCGATCTTGGCCCAGACGTTCAGTCCTTTGACAAATTCACGCAAGCTTTTTCGGTGTTGGGGGTGCTTGTTCACCTTGGGACACTCCTTTAGCTGGTTGGTTATAGCGAATGAACAAATAAATACCTGCGATGATGACAAGGCCGCCTACCCATTGCGGCACCGTAACGATCTCTCCCAAAATAAAGTAAGCCAGGATGGCCGTCCCGATCGGTTCTCCCAAAATTCCCATCGAAATCGTGGTCGTACTCAGCCACTTGATCACCCAGTTGAAGATCGAGTGCCCAAGCAAAGTCGGGAACAGGGCGAGGCAGAAAAACCAACCCCAGTCTTGCGCGGGATAGCCGACCAGCGGATAGCCCAGTGCGAGATCGTACGCCACGAGAATCACGCTCGTGGCAGAGTAGACGACGAGTGTGTAGGAGAACGAAGACATGTGCTGGCGGACGTATTGGCCGACCAGCCAGTAGCCTGTAACGGTCACCGCTCCGAGCAAGGCGAGGGCATCGCCAAAAAGAGCCATCCCCCCGACTTGAAAATCACCCCAGCCGATGACGAAGCTGCCCACGATCGCGAGCAGTCCGCCAGAGAGCGCGAGCAGCCGCACGCGTTCCCCGAAGAAGAAGTAACCGCCGATAAAGGCGAACAAGGGCTGCAACGTTACGAGAACCGTAGAACTGGCTACAGATGTGTAGTTCAACGATTCGAACCACAACAGAAAGTGGCTGGCCAAAAATGCGCCAGACAATAGACAGAGTAGCCACACTTTTTTGCTCATTTTTCCGATCTCGGCGATGGCACCGCGATTCCAGAGCAAAAAAGGAAGCGTGAGTACGACAGAAAAAATCAGCCGATACGTGGCGATGATCGGTGCAGGTGCACTGGACAGTTTGACGAAAATCGCGGACGAAGAAATCGCAATCACCCCGATCAACAGCGCGAGATACGGGGGAAAAGGCGGCTTTTCCAATGAATGATTCATGAGTACACCTTCTTATATCTGCTAAAAGTCACGATGTTCTCTATTGTAACGTCCGCCTGAAAAATTCACAATGTTATGCTTACCCAGTTGCCTGAAAGGTTTTTTTTCAATCAGGCAATCCTACAAGCATGAGATATCTACCTTTCTTTTTCCGTGTTGCTGTCCTGCTGTTCCTGTTCGTCGTCGTCAGTTTTCCGGCCCGGACAGAAGCGATCCCGCTGACTCCCATCCACATTTTGATTGACGTCGGTCACGGAGGGATTGATTCCGGCACGTCGTATGGCGACCTTTACGAAAAGGACATCAATCTGCAAATCGCCAAGCGCTTGTACGAGCAACTGACCAAAGCGGGGTACAGCGTCGCGCTCAATCGGTACGAGGATATCGCGCTGAGCGACGACAACCGCTGGCTGGGGAATCGCTCCCGGCACATTCGCGACCTGGCCCAGCGCAAAAACTTGGCGAAAGAAATGGTGCCGCAAATGATGCTGAGCCTGCACGTCAACTGGTCAAAAGATGCGCGCCGCCGCGGCCCTGTCGTGCTCTACCAGAGCAACGAGCAGAGCTACATGCTGGCGGATCTTTTGCAAAGCTCCCTCAACCGTCTGGCGAACACCAATGACAAACCAGTCAAAGGCAAAACGTACTACGTACTTCGCCACCAATACTGTCCGTCCGTCATTGTGGAAATGGGGTTTATCAGCAACGCGTCTGACCGACATATGCTTACCCATCCCCAGTCACAAGAAAAAATCGCCCAGGCGATCAGCGATGCCGTGAGCGAGTACGTGACCTTGACGGGAAATTTGAAAATGGAGGCGTCCACAGAAGAAAGCTGGTGGCAAGAGCCATTGATTGAGCAAATCAATGGCCGGATTGTTGAATAAGCTTCGAGATAGTTACAAATTCGGCCTCCTTCTGAATCCGCGGGATGTACTGGCGCAGAACGGAGGCTGTTTTCTTGCCAGGAGGGCCGACATGCCCGATCGCGATGCAAACCGGGTGGTTATCGATCAGCTTGCATATTTTCTCCATTTGTTTGGTGATGTGCGGCACGGTGTACTGGTCGTCGAGAAAAATCCGGTTTTCTGCATGGGGAACCCCCATTTCAGCCGCGACCTTGCCTGCGACGCTCTTGTCGGTTGTTTTGCTGTCCAGGTAAACCAGACCGCGCTCTTTGATGACGCTCATCACGATGCGCATGATTCGCTCGTCCGCCGTCACTTTTGAGCCCATATGGTTGTTCATCCCGATCGCGTGCGGCACGTCATCAATCGCCTTTTCCACGCGCTTGCGGATTTCTTCATCGGACAAATCCGTGGTGAGCGCCCCGGGGCCGAGCCAGGAGCGTTTGCCTTTTACCGGCTCCATCGGCATATGGACGAATACGTCGTGCCCTTTTTGGTGGGCAAGCTCCGCGTCCTGCTTCGTACTGGGCATAAACGGCATGACCGCAACCGTCAGCGGTACGGGCATGTTCAGCATTTCTTCTGTTCCCGCCATGTTGTTGCCAAAATCATCGATGACAAAAGCAATCAGGTGCTTTGGCTGTTCGGGCGAAGGCGTATCATTTGCCGTTGTCGCCGTGGAAAAGGCAAAACACGAGAGCAGAAGCGCTACAATCAACGGGATTTTTTTGAGCAGTTGCATGCAATCGCCTTCCTTGTCATTTTTTTCATAGTCTGTTCAACCATGCCCGTGTTTACCCGCGACATCTGCGGCTTGGCTTATGCAATCGCCCTATGTTACGATAAAAGATAGTAGTTTCGCCACGAGAGGGGTCGGATTCCTTGAGTCATTTTGTGTTGATTGATGGAAACAGTGTTGCTAACCGGGCGTTTTACGCGCTCCCTTTGTTGTCCACGTCAGCTGGACTGCATACGAACGCAGTGCTCGGTTTTACCACCATGCTGCTGAAAGTGCTGGAAGAAATGAAGCCAACGCATATCATGGTTGCTTTTGACGCCGGAAAAGTTGTGTTTCGCCACAGCGAATACGCAGAGTACAAGGGTGGACGCAGCAAGACACCACCTGAGCTGTCCGAGCAGTTTCCGCTGATTCGCGAGCTTCTGGACGCCTTTTCCATCAAGCGATTTGAGCTGGAGGGCTACGAGGCCGACGACATTATCGGTACGCTGACCAAGCACGCGGACGAGCAGTCTTGGAAAACGACCGTCATTACCGGGGACAAAGACATGCTCCAGCTCGTGTCCGATCACATATCGGTCGCGCTGACTCGCAAAGGCGTCAGTGAAATCGAGCTGTACACCCCGCAGGAAATTCAGGAAAAATACGGCCTTGCGCCGCTGCAAATCATTGATCTGAAAGGCTTGATGGGCGATTCGTCCGACAACATTCCGGGCGTTCCCGGAGTCGGCGAGAAAACAGCCCTGAAGCTGTTGCACGAATACGGCTCTGTCGAGAAGGTGCTGGAAAACATCGATCGCATCTCCGGCAAAAAGCTGCAAGAAAACTTGCGCGAGAACGTGGACAAGGCCAACATGAGCAAGGCGTTGGCGACGATTTTGCGCGAAGCTCCGGTCGAATTGCAAGTCGAAGAGACAGCGTACGACGGCTATGACGGAGCGCTCGTCAGCGATTTCTTTAAAAAGATGGAATTTAAGTCGCTGCTCTCCAAAATCAAAGTGGCACAGCCCGGAGAAGGCAGCGAGCAAGCAGAGGCGAAGCCGTTCCACTTCGAAGTGGTCACGGAAGAAAATGCCGACAAGCACGCAGACAAGCTGACCTCGCCAATGGCGCTGTACATCGAAATGGATGGGGAGAACTACCACCATGCGCCGATTCTTGGCTTCGGTCTGGCGTCAGAAGAGAACGTCCTGTTCGTACCGTGGGACGTGGCACGCGAATGGAAGGCATTCTGTACGTGGCTGGCTGACCCGGCGCAGGAAAAGTGGGCGTTTGACGGCAAGCGCGACACGGTCGGCCTGGCCTGGCATGAGCTGGAGGCAAAAGGGATCGGCTTTGACGTGTACCTCGCGTCTTATTTGCTCAACGCTGCGGAGAGCAACCCTACACTTGACAGCATCGCTTCGCAATATGCCCACGTACGCGTACTGTCCGAAGAAGAGGTATATGGAAAAGGAGCCAAACGGCTTGTTCCGGAAATGGATGTGCTCAGTGAGCATGTAGCGCACAAAGCCGCCGCGATTTGGCAAAGCGTGCCCGTCCTGCGCGAGCAGCTGGTGGAAAATGAAATGGTGGAGCTGCTCCGCGATCTGGAAGCGCCGCTCAGCATGGTGTTGGCGCAAATGGAGAAGCAGGGCATCAAGGTCAACAGCGAGCGCCTGGCACAGATGGGGGAAGAGCTGGACAGAAAGCTGGCTGATTTGACCACCCAGATTTACGACCTGGCTGGCGGTTCGTTCAACATCAACTCGCCGAAGCAATTGGGTGAAATTTTGTTCGACAAGCTGTCTTTGCCTGTGATCAAAAAAACGAAAACAGGTCCGTCGACCAGCGCAGACGTGTTGGAGAAGCTGGCACCGTATCACCCGATTATCGACGCGATCCTAAACTTCCGCCAGCTCGGGAAGCTTCGCTCTACGTACATTGAAGGCTTGATTAAAGAAATTCATACGAAGACGAGCAAGGTGCACACGTTGTACAATCAGGCCACTACCGCCACAGGACGTTTGTCGAGTACGGAGCCGAACCTGCAAAACATCCCGATCCGCATGGAGGAAGGCCGCAAAATCCGCGAAGCGTTCATCCCGTCCGAGGAGGACTGGTACATGCTGGCGGCGGACTACTCGCAGATCGAGCTGCGGATTCTCGCCCATATTTCCGGCGACGCCAATCTGATCGACGCGTTCCAAAAAGGGATGGACATTCATACGCGGACAGCGATGGACGTGTTCGGAGTGAGCGAAGACGAAGTGACTTCGCTGATGCGCCGTCAGGCCAAAGCGGTCAACTTCGGCATCGTTTACGGGATCAGCGACTACGGATTGTCGCAAAACTTGAACATCACCCGCAAGGAAGCGGCCGATTTTATCGAGCGTTACTTCGCCGTTTTCTCCGGCGTGAAACATTGGATGGAAGAGATCGTTCAGCAGGCCAAGCAGGATGGCTATGTGACCACTCTGCTGCACCGCCGCCGTTATTTGCCGGACATTCGCAGCAGCAACTTCAATCTGCGTTCCTTTGCAGAGCGCACAGCGATGAACACGCCGATTCAAGGGACAGCGGCGGATGTCATCAAGCTGGCGATGATTCGCATGCAAGAGAGTCTGGTGGAAAAAGGGCTGTCCAGCCGCATGCTTTTGCAGGTGCACGATGAGCTTGTGTTTGAAGTGCCAAAAGACGAGCTTGAGATCATGCGCAAGCTCGTGCCGGAAGTCATGGAAGGGGCGCTTGCGCTCGATGTTCCGCTCAAAGTGGACGTGAGTGACGGACGCAGCTGGTACGAAGCGAAGTAAGCAGGCGTGTCGCCGTAAACAATAGAGTAAGCAAAGAGACAGCGAGAGGAGGAGGCACCATGCCGGAGTTGCCAGAGGTAGAAACCGTTGTGCGCACACTGCGCAGTTTGGTGCTGGGAAAAACGATTGAGCGGGTCAGTGTCCATCTGCCCCGAATCATTCGCCAGCCGGATGATATCGAACAATTCAAGGCCCAATTGGCGGGACAAACGATTCAGGACATCTCGCGCCGGGCCAAGTTCATTCAATTTTTCATGGATCAGGATGTGCTGATCTCCCATCTGCGGATGGAAGGAAGGTACGGATTGTACCAGTCGGAAGAGCCGATGGAAAAGCACACGCATGTCGTGTTCCATTTTACAGATCAGTCGGAGCTGCGTTATCGGGACGTGCGCCAGTTCGGGACGATGGATCTTTTTCCAAAAGGAATGGAAACAGCGACCGGACCGTTGGCAAAACTGGGAGTAGAGCCGCTTGAAGAGAGCTTTACTCCCGATGTTCTCGCCAAGCTTTTGGCAGGGCGGTCAACAAAAATCAAACCGCTCCTTCTGAACCAGGAATGTATTGTCGGGCTGGGGAATATTTATGTGGACGAGTCGCTGTTTAAGGCAGGAATCCACCCGGAGAAGCCGGCAGGAGAATTGACCCGCGAAGAGGTCGAACGACTGCACGAGAGCATCGTCGCTACTTTGTCCGAGGCTGTCGAGCAAGGAGGCAGCTCCATCAAGTCCTACGTGAACGGCCAGGGCGAGATGGGCATGTTCCAGCAATCGCTTACGGTGTATGGACGGAAAAACGAGGCTTGCGTCCGCTGCGGAGCCGAGATCGTCCGCTTTGTCGTGGGTGGCAGAGGAACCCATATTTGTCCGGTGTGCCAGAAGAAGTAACATTTTTGCCGAGGGAGGAGGATGGATATGATTTTAGGATTGACAGGCGGGATCGCCACTGGCAAAAGCACAGTCACAGGGATGCTCAGAGAACGCGGGATTCCCGTGATCGATGCGGATCAGATTGCCAGAGAAGTCGTAGAGCCGGGGAAACCAGCCTATGAAGCGATTGTGCGTCATTTTGGAAGAGACATTTTGCTGGAAGACGGTCAGATTGATCGAAAAGGACTGGGAGAAATCGTGTTCTCAGACGAATCCGAGCGACAAAAGCTGAATGCCATCGTCCATCCTGAGGTACGGAGAGTCATGCGGGAGGAAGCGGAAGCAGCAGAGGCCAACGGGGCTGACATCGTGTTTATGGACATCCCGCTGTTGTTCGAGAGCAAGCTGCAACACATGGTCGAGAAAATCGTCGTGGTCTACGCGCCAGGCGATATGCAGCTCGCCCGCATGATGGAACGGGACGAGTTGGAAGAAGAACAGGCGCAAAAACGGTTGCGAGCGCAATTTCCGATTGACCAGAAGAAGCTGGAAGCCGACTTTTTGATCGACAACTCCTTTTCACGCGAAGAGACAGAGCGACAAGTGGAAGCCCTTCTCGCCGAGATTCGGGCGGAGCTGCGATCATGAAATCAGGCAAACGCGCAGCATTCATCCTGCTCGTCTTGATGAGCGTTTTTTTGCTGCAAGGCACGCCTATGGTTTGGAAGTGGATGTACCCGATCAAGTATCAGCAGGAAATTTTGACAGCAGCGATCAAATACAATGTGGACCCTTATCTCGTGTTGGCCGTCATCCGTTCGGAGAGTGGCTTCAAGACGGATCGCGTCTCGAAAAAGGGCGCAGTTGGCTTGATGCAAATCATGCCCGACACCGCTGAATGGATCGTCACTCAGGCCAAATTTCAACCGAAAGACGAGCAATACTTGTACGATCCGGTCATGAACATCGAGATCGGAACATGGTATTTGAACTTTTTGCTCAATCGGTATGAGGGCGATCTGATCAAGGTCGTCGCCGCCTACAACGCCGGCCCGGGAAAAGTAAACGGCTGGCTGACGACCGAGCAGTGGAGCGGGCACCGCGAGACGATTGAAGACATTCCGTTCGGAGAGACGCGCCAGTACGTGCAGCGAGTCCTCTATTATCATGACCGTTACAAGCGCATATATGACTTCCAATTGAGGTAAAAGCCGCTTCTCGTGTATGAGGGCGGCTTTTGTTCGTGTTTAGGGCAGGCTAAGAAACAAAACGGACAAAAAATAGGAGGGGAAAATCGTCCAAATATTTATTTTTCAGTAAAACACATTGATAATTGTGTTATACTTATTATAATGAAAGTAACAGATGAGCGTAACTTAATCGCGAAAGGGGTTTCTATTTATGACAATCAAAATTGGTATTAATGGTTTCGGCCGTATCGGGCGCATGGTATTCCGCCGCGCTATTCAGGACCCCAACATTGAAATCGTAGCGATCAACGCTAGCTACCCAGCGGAGACGCTTGCACATTTGCTCAAATACGATACCATTCACGGACGCCTGCAAAATAAAGTAGAAGTACAAGACAACAAAATCATCGTAGATGGCAAAGCGACAGTTGTCCTGTCTGACCGCGACCCGCTGAAACTGCCTTGGGGCGAACTGGGCGTGGAAATCGTCGTAGAAGCGACAGGCAAATTCAAAGACCGCGAAGGCGCTGGCAAGCACCTGCAAAGCGGAGCGAAAAAAGTAGTCATTACCGCTCCTGCCAAGGAAGAAGACGCAACGATTGTAATGGGTGTAAACGATTCCATCTACGACCATGCGAATCACCATATCGTGTCCAACGCTTCCTGCACAACCAACTGCCTCGCTCCTGTGGCAAAAGTGCTGAATGATGCATTCGGCATCGAGCAAGGCTTGATGACAACCATTCACTCGATTACGAACGATCAGGTAAACATCGACAACCCACACAAAGACCTGCGCCGTGCCCGCGCTGCTGGCGAGTCCATCATCCCGACCACTACAGGTGCTGCCCGCGCGGTAGGCAAAGTGTTGCCTGAGCTGAACGGCAAGCTGAACGGCTTCGCGCTGCGTGTCCCAACTCCTAACGTGTCGGTTGTGGACCTGGTGATCAACACGAAAAAGCCTGTAACGGTCGAAGAAGTGAACCGCGTGCTGCGCGAAGCGAGCGAAGGCCATATGAAAGGCTACCTGGAATTTTGCGACGAGCCGCTCGTATCCAGCGACTTCAACGGAAACGACAACTCCTCGATCGTAGACGGTTTGTCCACGATGGTAATGGGAACTAACCAAGTAAAAGTGATCGCTTGGTACGACAACGAGTGGGGCTATTCCTGCCGCGTTGTTGACCTGGTTCGCCACGTATCTGAGATGCACAACCAAACAACTGTGAAAGAAGCGGCTACAGCTGGTGTAAACTAAGTTGCTGCTATGGAGAACCCTCTGTCCCGATTGAACGGGCAGAGGGTTTTTTCATGACATGAGAAGGGAAAAGAAAAAGCTTCGCCGCAAGTGGACGAAGCCGGATAGCAAGTCACGAGGATTCGGATTCAGACAATCCACTGATGTTAAACAACTGGTCATCTTCGAACCCGATGATAAACAGCCTGATGTTCTCCTTGAGGTTGAGATCGTAAGGAGCGATGACATCGTTGCCGCGGCCGTCTCTCAGGATACGCACCGTTGGCCGATGCGAATAGTCCGGGTCAACACGGCTGACTACCCCTGTCTCGCCTGTATTGAGAACGACGCTGCTTCCGATCGGGAAGATGGCGATATGCTTGATAAAGGCGTTCACGAGATGGTGCTCGAACAGGTGACCGCCCGAGCCGAGCAAGTATTCGACGGCATCTTGCGGCATGTATCGTTTACGCCAAGGACGAGGCGAAGTCAATGAATCGTAAATATCGCAGATGCCCACGATTTGGGCAAATTCGTGAATCTGCTTTCCGACCAGTCCTTGAGGATATCCGCTTCCGTTCAGCCGTTCGTGGTGCTGCAAGCAGACGTGTGCGGACATCAAAGAAATGTCATGCTGCTTGCGGAGCAGATTAAATCCGAGCGTGGTATGCTGCTTGGCAATCTCTTGTTCTTCCGCGTTCCAGCGCTCTTTTTTCTGCAACAACTCTTCAGGCAAGCTGACTTTGCCGATATCATGCAGCATGGCCCCAACGCCCAGGTTCATCAGTTGTGTCCGGTTGTAGCCGATCGACATGCCGACGGCTGTCGCGAGCACGGCCACGTTGACCGAGTGATGATACAAGGACGGAGAGTGAGAAGAGATTGTCGTCAGGTGGCCGACCATTTGCTTGTTTTGCATCAGGTCGTCCAGAATGGAGCTAAAAGCCCGTTGAAAATGCAACCCCATCTCTTTCAAGGAGATTTTACGGGCGAGCTTGTTTGAGTTGGTGATCTGCTTGATCGTCTTTTCGATGACTTCGACCGCGATTTGTCTAGTCTGGGGGCGAATGACTTCCTCCACCACGATGTCTTCTGTACGCGGATCATCGATGTACACAGAGTCCACACCAGATCGCTGGAGCCCAGAAATCAAGCGCTCTGTCAATTGCATACCGACGCCAAGCAGCACTTTGCCATCTTCCGTGAAAACGGTACGGCCGAGCTTCATTCCCGGCTGGACTTGTCTTAAAGAAACTAAACGCATTGCAATCCCTCCAACAGTACCCATATTGTACTCCAAACGACTTATCATATAAATAGGTACAAGGATTGACTTGACTTCTGACTGGAATATGAGGGACACTGTAGACATGTATTGTCAATATTGGAGTTGATTCTGATATGCGTTGTCCATTTTGTGAATACAACGGGACTAAAGTCCTGGATTCGCGTCCGTTTAATCATAATAAATCGATCCGTCGCCGCCGTGAGTGCGAATCGTGCGAGCGTCGCTTTACTACATTTGAAATGGTCGAGGAGACCCCGCTGTTGATTGTGAAAAAGGATGGCACCCGCGAAGAGTTCAGCCGTGAAAAGGTGCTGCGCGGATTGGTGCGCGCCTGCGAGAAGCGGCCCGTTCCTTTGGAAGTCCTGGAAAATGTGGTAAACGACATCGAAAAAGAATTGCGCAGTTGCGGCCAGGCCGAGATCCCGAGCAACGACGTCGGGGAAAAGGTCATGGAACGTTTGTACCACGTAGATGAAGTCGCTTACGTCCGTTTCGCGTCCGTTTACCGCCAATTCAAAGATATCAATGTATTCATGAAAGAGCTGGAGGAGCTTCTGACGCAGGCGAGGGGCAGCCAGCCATCATCCCCAAAAGAATCATAGAGAAAGGCGGACGCGTCCGCTCCTATAGATTTCTCCTCACGCTCTTGCGAAAAAACGCCAGGGCTTCTTTGCTTTCCAGTTATTTTTCTACGCACATTCGTTTGCCATGCTATAATAAAAGAATCGAATTTTGTCAGGAAGGAAAGATCGGATGCGCCGTTTAGTCTGGAACGAATTGTTGCCCAAGGATCGTTATTTGGTGCGGCTGGCAAGACCTCTCAGTTTTTCGGAAATGGGGTTTGTCACGCAGTTGTACTTGCCGATCATTGGCGTCGAATCGTACGCCCTCTACCAAATGCTTGTCCATAGCATGCAGGAAGCGAGCGGGGCCTCTGCGGAGGGAACCCACCGCAGTCTCATGCTTGCGTCTTCCTTGTCCCTGGATCGTTTGCTGGATGCGCGTGAACGTCTGGAGGCCATCGGACTTGTAGAAGTGCGCCGCCGCGAAAACCAGCAGCGCGATTATTACTACGAATACTTGATCAAACCTCCGCTTGCACCCGGAGAGTTTTTTGCCGATTACGTCCTCTCGCTAATGCTGCTCAACAAGATCGAAAACGTCCGCTTCTCCCAGCTGCGCCAGCAGTATGCGGATGGGCTGGGCAGCCAGTTGGCGGAAGAATATTCGCAGGTCGAAAACATAACGAAAGATTTTCATGAAGTGTTCCAATCGTTGAAACCGTCGGAGCTGGAAGTGAAAAAAGGTTCGGAGCGCGAGCGCTTTTTGAGCGAGATGGAGACGAGCTTCCCGCAGGCTGCGATGAAATCCGGCTTCGAGGCCCAGGTGAACCACTCGCTGAGCGTGTCGTCGCTGCGGCTTTATTTGCCGGACAATGCCGATCCTGCCAAGGTTCTGGATGGCAAAAGCATGGAGCTGTTGTTTTCCCTCTGCCATTTTTATCAGTTGGACAGTTGGGGAATGGGGCAGGAACTGCGGGACTGGACGTTGTACAATACGGATCGGAGTTTGGACGGGGATGTGCTGCGCAAACGGCTCATGCAGCGCTACACGGAAGACAAGCTGTACCGCAGCGATTCGGCGCCTGCATCGCTGGATGACGACTGGGGGCCAGGCAAGTTGCCCGAGCCGGGCAGCGAAGCGTTTGTGCGTGCATGCCGCTTGCTTTCCCCGCTTGCGCTGCTCGAAAAGGTCGTGGGCGGCCGCGTGAGCAAAGTGTACTTGGAACGGGCGGAGACGCTCGTTTTTGCAGACGGCATGTCCGCTGAAGTAGTGAACGCACTGCTTTTGCACACGCTCGCCAGCATGCAAATGGAGCTGCCAAAAGCGTACATGGAGACGATTCGCGACAGCTGGAAGGCCAAGCGGATCGCCACGGTCGATGAAGCGGTGAAGCAAATCGTGGAGCGCTCCGAGCAACGGGCGCAATCGGCCGAGAAAGCCAAGACAGCGAAAAAGGAAACGACGCCAGTCAGACGCAACGGCAGGGCGATTTTGCAAGACAAGCTGCCGGCTTCGGTGGAGTGGCAAATGTCGCAGGAAAAGGCAGCGCCAGACGTTGCCAAAGGACAGTCGATTCAAGATTTTCCGGACTTGCAGAAGAGACTGGAAACACTGCGAAAACGGAAGTAAGGAGCGTGAGGGAAAATGGAATCTATCAGTGAGTTCATGCAGGAGCTTGCCAGGCGAACACCGCGTCAGCTGCTGACACCCGATCAGCAATTGGATAAAATGTTTCGTTCGTCCGCCTATCTGAAAGCATTTCAAGCGGAGCACCCGGCATTGACCCGAGACGATTACCTGCGCTCGCTCTCCAGTATATATACAGCGGTCAAAGAACAGTATTGGTGCGAGCGTTGTCCAGGGCTGAAAGAGTGCCCGAATCTGGTCAAGGGCCACAGCACGCAGCTGGAAGTGGCCCACCAGAACATCGTCAGCTCCATCACTCCCTGTTCCAAGCAGCTTGCCCATGAGGAAGAAGTGCGCCGCCGCCGCCTCATGCGCAGCTACTACGTGTCAGAAGAGACATTGAACGCGAGCTTTGAAGGAATGGTCATCGACACAGACAATTTGGCCTCGGTGGAAGCGGCCGTGCAGTTTTGTGAAAAGATCGGCACGGGCGAGCGGGTAAAAGGTCTGTATTTTCACGGCCCGTTCGGCGTAGGAAAAAGCTACATCATGGGCGCGATCGGCCGCGAGCTTTCCGAGAAGAACGTGGCTTCCCTGCTCGTTTACGTTCCCGACTTTATCCGCGAAATGAAAGACTCGATCTCGGATCAATCGTATGCCGGAAAGCTCGAGTTGCTCAAAGAAGTGCCCGTGCTCATCTTGGACGATATTGGCGCGGAAAACTTGACGCCATGGGTGCGCGACGAGATTTTGGGAGTCATCCTGAACCAGCGGGCGAACAATCACCTGCCGACTTTGTTTACATCGAATTACTCGCTGGAGGAACTACAGGAGCATCTGTCTATCTCCAACGGCAACCGGATTGAACAGACGAAAGCGGCCCGGATCATGGAGCGGATTCGCCATTTTGTGGACGTCTACGAAATCCGCCGCCAGAACCACCGAGCGGGCAACTAATGAGAACAGGCTGGAAACCTCCCAATAGGAGAGAGCCAGCACTTCTCTGCCGCGATGGTACGGTCCAAACAGGACGTGCGAATGGACGGCGACGGGAGAGGCGTTGATTCCCAGCGATTCAGCCATCGTCATCGCCCGCGCCAAATGGTAGTCGTGGCTAATGATCAACACATGTCGAATAGAGTGCTTTTCCAAAACCTGCTGGCTATTCAGCAGGTTTTCGTATGTACTGGTAGATTCGTCTTCCATGAGAATCTGCCCGGACGGAACGCCGTGGGCGATCAAATACTCGCGACTGACCTCTGCTTCTGTTCGCGTCTTGCCTTCACCAAGCCCGCCAGTGACCAGCAAAGTGGAAACGTACCCATCTTCGTACAGCCGGACGGCTTCCTCCAGTCGTTCGCGCAGTCCGGGACTGGGGCCTTCCCCCCACACAGCAGCGCCGAGGACAATTCCGATATCGGCATGGCGAGGAATCGCCTGTGCGGCTGCTTGTTCAATCCGCCACCAATGATAGCCGACCCACACTCCGCCGATCAGAAAAAGGATAGCCAACGCGACCAAAACTCTTCGCGGAAAAAATATTTGCAGTCGTTTTGCTAGATTCTTCATTTTTTTGCTGCTCCCTTGTATCTCTCTTTTTCGCACAAATGCTAGTTCTTTCTCTTTCATTAGACGTGGAAACAGCTGTCTAGTTACACCCTTCGACACATGGCCGACATAAATCACTGGTAAATTATTTCTCGCAAATGCCGATATAGTAATGGTGGAATGGTTTCGAAAAACAGCAAATGTCATACTTGCGAGGAGGCTGGCAATGTTCTGGAAAAAAACAATGCTCTTGTTTCTGGCCGCCCTGCTTTTTGTGGGAACCGGGAGCGCAGGGGTCGGATTGGCTGCGGAAGTAATCAACCGCCTGGTGCTGACCAAAAACGAGGTAACGGTAGAGTTGGGTGACACGGTATCCGTAGGAGCCACAGCCCTTTACGAGAGCGGAAAAACAGAAGATGTTACGGTAAAGACGAATTGGCAAAGCCCTGACCAGGGCAAAGTGATTAACGTCTACTCAGGACAAATTACGGCCAAGGCTGTTGGAAACGCCGTAGTTACTGCGGAATATATGGGCCAGACAGCCATCGTCAATGTAACCGTCACGAAAAAAGTCAAGGCGCTGTCGTTGAATCAGCAGTCGGTCAACACTCGCATCGGGGAAGAGAAAACGGTTGAATTGACTGCGTATTACAGCGAAGGCGAACCGGAAAAAGTAACAGAAAAAGCAGACTGGTCGATCGACAAGCCGGCCGTCGCCACCGTGATCAACGGCAAGATCAGAGGGCTTAGCTCCGGTACGGCAACGATTACTGCCAAGTTCGGCAGTCAGTCTACAAGCATGCAGGTAAGCGTCGAGATTGCGCATCGACTCGACCCGGACAAAACCCAACTGTCGCTGCTTTTGGGAGAATCGCAAAACATCGTGCTGACCGCGATTTATCCGGATGGCTCCGAAGATAAGGATGTCGCTGCAAAAGCAGAATGGTCTTCTGACAACGCTGCAGTAGCAGACGCCATCAAAGGAAAAATTACCGCCTACAGCGCGGGTACTGCCACCATTACCGCCACATACGGGACAAAAACAGCTACGATCAAGGTGGATGTGGACAATACGCAACGACTGGTCGTTTCGCCACAAAACGTCTTTTTGAAAGTTGGCGCAGAGCAGACGGTCAAGCTGGAAGCTACCTATGCCAACTCCACCACTCCTGTCGACGTGAAGGACAAGGCAGAATGGTCCTCGGACAAGGAAAACGTCGCTTACTACAGCAACGGGAAAATTCATGCTGTAGCTTCAGGCGAAGCCGTCATTACGGCGAAATACAGCAACAAAACGGTGCAAATTCTCGTTGATGTAGAAGTGCCGCGCTCGCTGGATATCATTCCGTCCTACCTGACGATGCAAAGCGGCAAAAGCGTGGAAGTAGGAACGGCACCAAATGGCAACAACGTAGTGGTAAAAGCTTATTTTGCAGATGGACAAAGTGAGTATATTACGGACAAGCTGGAATGGTCCTCGGATCAACCGGACATCGTGTTTGCCAGCGGGAAAACCATTACGGCTTACAAAGCGGGCTCCGCGACATTGACGGCGAAATACGGCGGCAAGACAGCGAACTTCGTGGTGGACGTGGATGTACCGCAAAGCTTGACGGCGAATCCTTCCAAAGTGGCAATTCAGGTAGGCGACGTCAAGCAGATCACAGTAACGGCTGCCTTCCCGAACGCAAGCAGTGAAGATGTGACACAAAAAGTCACCTGGACATCCAGCGCGCCAGCAGTTGCAACCGTGCGCCAAGGTCTGGTCACAGGTGTAGCGACGGGTGCCGCAACGATCACAGCGACGTTTGGCACACGCTCGATCACCATTCCGGTATCGGTCGGTGTCCTGCAATCTTTGACGGTAGACAAAAAGTCAGTGGTCTTAAGCAAAGGCGACAGCCAGGAAGTCAAGCTGACCGCCACTTATGCGGATGGAACAGTCAAAAACAACATCAATGAGCAAGCGACTTGGACGTCCACTTCTGCGGCAGTAGCCGAAGTGAACGCAGGCAAAATTACAGCAATCGGCTCCGGGAAAGCGACGATTACAGGTTCTTTTGAAGGCAAGAGCGTGACCGTGACGGTCGAGGTAGACCAGGCACAGACCTTGACTATCAATCCGCGAATCTTGATCATCAACGTCAATGACACGGCCTCAATCGAATTGAAAGCGACAGACGCTTCCGGCGCTACTATCGACGTATCCAAAACCGCAGATTGGGCCTCGACCAACCTGAAGGTAGCGGATGTGGAAAACGGCAAAGTGCGTGGGCTTGCCAACGGTCGCGCGACAATCACTTTCAAATACGGAAGCAAGTCTGTATCGCTTCCGGTAGAAGTAGGCATTGTGACCAAGCTGGAGGCGGACAAGCGCTTTGTCAGCCTGAAATCAAACGGTGGCGGGGTACAAATCACCCTGACCGCAACCATGTCAGACGGCCGCACGATGGACGTCACGAACATGGCAGACTGGAAGGTCAGCAACTATAAAATTGCCGACGTATCCAAAGGCTTGGTCAAAGGTCTGGCTTTCGGCAAAGCGACAATCAGCGCCAAATACAGCGACAAGAGCGTGAGCGTCCCGGTCGATGTGGACACGCTGAAATATTTGAAAACTGACGTCGTTCAAGTCGTCATGAGCAAAGGCGAGTCGAAGCAAGTCAGCGCGATCGCTACTTACATGGACGGCACCGAAGCGAACGTCACGAAGCCAGCCCTGTGGACCACCTCTCGCCTGCTCGTAGCAGACGTGAAGGACGGGATCATCAAGGCGACTGGCTCCGGCAAAGCTACCATTTACGTCAGCTACGGCGGCAAGAAAACGCCAATCGTCGTAACCGTACGCTAGATCTGATCTATAGAAGCATTAGCTCCAGGGGGTGTCTCATCAGCCGAGTATTCGGCAGGAGACCCTCTTTTTTTAGGGAAAAGAGAAAAGGGAGGGCCACACATGCCCAAGATCAAGGACTTAGGGAATTTTGAGGTGTTGCCAGAAATCGCAGCGCACATTTACGAAGGAAATGTCGACGCTTTGCAGGCAGCTTTGGCAGCCGGCTGGGATCTGGAAAAAGAAATCGTCTTGAGCCAATACACGACAGTCAGCCCGATGGAGTTGGCGTTAATGGCGGAGAAGCTGGAAGTAGTCAAGCTTCTCGTCGAACACGGCGCCAACCTCAATGCGAAAGAGAAGCCTGCTTTTTTGCTGGCTGTCCGCTATTGCAAAGAAAACATCGTTCGCTATATCGCAGAGCAAGGCGCCCGCATGGATATGCTGAACCGGGTCAAGTCCGGCGCATATGAGCAAGCCTACTACGGCCAAAAAAGCAATATCCCGCTGATCCACGAGCTCGGTCTGGACATCAGACAGCACGCGGGAGAGGTGCTGCGCAAGGCCGCAGCGGACAACGACCGCAAAACAATCGATTACTTGCTGGAGCATGGCGTAGACATCAACTACAATCAGCCAGACATGGTCTATCCGTACAAGGCAACACCGCTGACCGTCGCAACCCGCATGGGCAACGTCGGCATGGTCAAATACTTGGTCGAGCGCGGCGCAGACGTCACCTTCGCGGAAAAAGGCGGCGAGCGCCCCTATACGATTGCCGTCAGCAACAAGCAGGAGGAACTGGCCGCCTATTTAAAATCGTTGGAGCCCGCCGAGCTGCATGATCTGGAGAACAGAAAATACGAACTGCAAAAGCACAAGCTGTCCGCCGAGCTAATCGCCTTCCTCACCGGAGACAACTTGCACGTGAAGCTTGCAGACAATGATTTCGAGATAAAGCACATCGATTTTTTGTCCCTGACAGATACAGTCGAAATGAAAATCGGCCGCAAAAAGCTGCTGCGCATCTCCGCCTGCGTCGACAACTACTCCGGTCTGGTTTTGGTATGGAATCCACAGAAAAAAGGCATGATCGGCTGCTACGACGAGGAGCACCAGGAATATGCCGACCTGGCCAGCTTTGCAGAATTTATGAAGCGGCCGGAGGTTTATTTGATGAAGTTTATGGAGGGGGAGTTGGGAGAGTAGGGCGTGGGAAGAGAGAGGGAGGCAGGTAAGGGGTCTGGGGAGTAATGTTTGCGGCTTGGTGGGGTGAGTCAGAGAGAGCAACTGGAGCGGAAGGGTCACCCACCAGCTTTGCCCCCTATTCCTCTTCGCCACTCGGCTGCTCCCCAAAAAGAAAGCACGATTAGCACAGCTGACACACCATCAGGTCATCAAACTAACGACTCCCTTCTTTAAATGAAAAGGCGAAGGAATGGCCGAAGGATTTTTCAAAAGGAGTGGGAATTTTTCCTGTTTTTTCGCTTGCAGTGTAAACGGACCGTGTGCTATACTTAGAACACTGAGGCGGTAATATCGCTGAAGAATACATAATGGGGCATTAGCTCAGCTGGGAGAGCGCTACACTGGCAGTGTAGAGGTCAGCGGTTCGATCCCGCTATGCTCCACCATATGAAACACAGGAAAACGGCAGAGATGCCGTTTTTTTATTATAGTGAGGTTGCCTACTTACACAGCACAGTGTAGTGAATCAAATGTTTATTGGGGAAAGTAGAGAATTCTTGAATGATGTATCAACTTTCACCACGGAAGAATGCTACACTGGGGAGTGAAGAGATCAGAGCTTCGCCCCCCGCTATGTTCCATTATATATAAGAATGTAGAACCCTTGAGAAATCATGGGTTTTTTGCTGTTTATGGAAGACGGAGTCCCACTCAAAATTTCACTTACCCACAAATAACGACAATATATTGACTTAACTTCCCTTCCTTGATATGATCCCATTAGACTATATATTGTCTAATGGGAGAGGTGTTTATGGATATTTTCAAAGAGTTATTTTTAATGCAGCAGACCTATGCCACCCTGTTTTCGCTTGCAAATAAGATTCAGATAACAGGCGATCAATACCTAAAGAGTCTGACATCCAGACAGTACATGGCGATGTTGGCAATTGCCCATCTGCAGGAAGAAGATACAACACTCAACAACATCGCAAAAAAACTTGGCACCAGCAAACAAAATGTGAAACAAATCATCTCGATATTGGAAAAGAAACGATACGTGCACATTACACCCAGCCGAAAGGACAAGCGCGCTGTCAATGTCCAAATCACGGAATCGGGAAAACAGGTGTTATTGGAAGCGGCCGAAAGAGGAATCTATTTTTTTACGGATCTTTTTAGAGAATTTACGGCAAAGGAACTGGAACAAACATGGGGCTTGTTGAAGAAAATGTACCGATTTGACGGTGAAGATCAGGACGGTTTTGAAGAGGAAGGCTACTTGGAACACGTTGAAAATCAAAATGAAATACAAGCAAGAGTGTTGATGGAATTCGAAAAACGAAGAAAACAAACAAAGAAGGCGGATGCAAAAGATGAAGAATAAATCGGAGAGGACGATTTGTCTTGAGGAATATGTAACCATAAATGGCATCAGTCAATTTTTGTATCACATGGGAACAAACAATGAGAATCCCGTTATGCTGTTTTTGCACGGAGGACCCGGATCGGTCGAATCCTTATTCACGAAGAAATTTCAGGAAAAATGGGAGGAAATTTATACTGTTGTGCATTGGGATCAGCGCGGGGCTGGGAAAACATTGACGAAGAATCCAGATAAGTTGCCTACAATTGAATTGCTGCTACAGGATTTGTATGAAATCATTCAGTACCTGAAAAAGAAATATGACAAGCAAAAGATCGTAATTCTTGGCCATTCATGGGGCAGTGTTTTAGGATCGATATTTATCAGAAAACATCCCGAAGAGGCAGCTTATTTCATAGGCGTCGGGCAAGTTGTCAATATGCTGGAGAATGAGCAAGTTGGCTACAACAAACTTCTCGAAATGATTGAGCTATCCGGTGACCAAAAATCCAAAAAAATGCTTCAGTCAATCGGTGAATATCCAGGTAATAAGATCGTTTTTGACAAAGAGTTTTTGAAAAAGTGCGAAAAGGTCAGGAAGCTTCAAGGAAAATATAACTTGGGCATAAAATTTGATCTTTCGGTTTGGATAACGATGTTCAAGAGCCCCATTTTCAGATTTTCGGATATTGTCGCGTTTATGAAGATTTTTCGTGCAAATGCACATCTTCACAGGTTTCTGGGAGATTTCAACTTACGCAATGAAAAGGCAGAGTATAAAGTACCAATCTATTATGTTTTGGGCGGGAATGACTGGCAGGCCCCATATGTCATAGCCCAGAAATACTTTGAAGAAATAGAAGCTCCGAATAAAGGTATATATATTATTCCCAATGCCGGACATATGACGATGATGGATCAACCTGATCTGTTCTTTGATGCATTGCTAGAAATAAACAAGAAAGAATAACTGTGGCAATAACACCATTAGTCGGTGTGGGTAGTGAAACTGACCACTACGGGAGAGGGCTACACTGGCGGCGATGAGGTCAGGGGTTCGATCCCGCTACGCTCCACCATATGAAACGTAAGAAAAACGGCAGAGGTGCCGTTTTTTGTTGTGAGATTCAAACATTATATGAGCATATCTTATTGACTAAAAATAGCATAGTTTCCTAAAGACCCCCCATTTTATGGAAAGGGAAAAAGCGCAAGGATAAATATTTCCAAAAAAGAGATCGCCCATTTACAAACCGACGGTCGGTATTTTATAATTGGCATAGAGACACCAAATGCCCCGCATAAAGATACAAACTAGCCTGGTTAGCCGTACTTATTCCGTTGCAGCTCAGAATGATTCGCTACAGCTTCCACCACATCAAAAGCGGCAAAATCTCCAAGGAGTATCGTGAGACTTCCCGCTCTTGGGCAGTTTTCGGCATCGCCATTACGGCGACCGCCCATCGTGATGGTTGATGGTATACCTCTTGGCAGTGACAGGCTTCTATAAAAGGCTGGGGACAACAGCGAATAGAACAAGGGTCTGACCCTCGTCACGTTCCTTAATAAGCAGATTCCTAAAGGGAGAGATGAAAATGGTGCCTTTTTACGTGCTTGTCGGAGCTTTTCTGCTGTTCAAGATTCTCGGGTTAATCGGCTTGTCTTATTTCGAAGGGTGGCATTCCTCGCTTCAGGGAGCGGTAGCTGTTATGCTGCTGCTTACCGCTTCTGCCCACTGGGGGGCAAAACGTCCTGACCTAATCCGCATGGTTCCGCCGATTTTTCCGAAGCCAGGTTGGATCGTGACAGCTACCGGGCTGCTGGAAATTGCCGGAGCCATCGGCATTCTGTTCCCAGCCACCTCTCAGGCGGCTTCCATAGGTTTGGCAGTGCTGCTGGTGGCGATGTTCCCAGCCAATGTGCGTGCGGCCAGGGAATCCTTAACGATTGGGGGGAGACCTGTACCTAAGCTACTTCTTCGTACAGTGCTTCAGTTCGTCTTTTTAGCAGCAGTCCTGTTGGCGGGGTAAACTTGTGGCTTGCATAACTTTCTCACTATAGTAAAACGATGTTCCAGGTGCCTCGTTCATTATGTGTCGTTTAGTTTGTTTCGGATTTATGGGGAGTGAAACAAACTATTGTGGGAGAGCGCATCGCTGGCAATGTAGAGGTCAGTGGTTTAATCCGGCTATGTTCCATCATATAACAACACTTAAAACCCTTGAGGAATCAAGGGTTTTGATTATTACAAGACTTTGATTACGAATGATACAGCAGCAATCGATTATTGAGGCTGTTTACGGATTGTTGACGTAATTAGCTAATTTTCTGGTTTAGATCGCGGAATGCACATGCTGTACATCTATTCATTTCTTTGATTGAAGTGAGTAGTGCTGGACAATATGCGAGCATACTTTTAGTATACTGGGTTCAGCCGGTTCACCAAAAAAGTTACAATCTGAGTAGTTTTTATCTGGTTTATCCGTAAGGGACCAAAAGAGGGTAATATATGACTTTTCAAATAGGTGTCATGGCTATCTAAAGTAGTGAGAGACATTTTTTCTCCCCTTTTTTACAAAAGAGCTAAAAGTCATTTTCACTGTAGCAATATATTCGCCTGTGCCCACTTCAATAACAAACTTCGCTAACCTCTTATCCGCTCCACGCTTGCCATTACTTCTTCAGTTTTGGTCTTTTATTCGTTTGCAATCGCAGCACTCATAGGGCTCACCACTTATTCAGAACGTTCGCTCCTTCTGTGTTCTTACTCCTTTATTAATCATGTGTTGCGTTATTTGAAACAAAAAGCCAATAGTCTCGTATTACTAATTGTAATTTTTTATCAAATAGACTAAATGGAGGTTATTTTTTGAATCAGGAAAACATTGATAATCCAACTGTAGAAGCATTTAGGGTATTAGTTTTCTTCAAAAGCGCTCAAGAACATAGAGATGTAGAGCAAATGATTGAGCATTCCATAGATATTAGATACCAGGATGATGATGCACGGAGAAGAGATTATCCCTCTCTCTTGAGTCAAGACTCTACTTCAATGGCCAGCATTGGAAAAATGATAGAAATTGATAATAATCTCGTCATGGCTCAAGTTAAATTTCAAAAAGACGGAAATTGTCGTTACTTAACAGTGCCAATCTATAGAAAAGATGGCCAATGGAAAGTGATAATGGGCGCAAGTGTATAAAATACATATTCAATTTTTTCACGCGCACCTTGCGCGTTTCTTTATTATTACTGATCTGTTATTGCAGTTTCTTCACTGCCTCCATACCGACATTGCAATCGTGTCGCTCTTTCAATTTGTTGCATACAGATGACCATCCTTTCTAGTTAAAAGCAAAGATCGGCAATGCGCTTGATTTTTCTCTAATTGGGATAATCAGGGAGGAGTTTGTAATAATGAGTCGAAATTTTGGGATAAGGGCATGATTCTTATGAACTATGTCAAAAGTTTGATTTCACTTTAATTGAAGCTTGCATTGAATTTTGTGGTCGCCACACGAAGCCTTATTGAGAGAATGCCAGCATTCATGCCATCCAATCAGATCAGCACATCACTTTACAAACAATGATCAGAAAACTGGGAGGGACATAAAGAATGGACAAGGAGACGAAGCAGAAGGAAGAACGAATCAAAGCAGAAAAAAATACAGTTCGTGCCATCATTGACAACTATAAAGGATTGGCTGGTTCACTTGCGCAGCAGTTGACCTTGAAGACGCCGAATCATCATGTGACGACAGGAAGTCATCGTGAAGAAGTATGGAAGAGCTTGTTTGTGCAAATGGTGCCTCGCAAGTTTCATATCGAGCAAGGCGTGTTCATCATTGACTCCGAGGGGCACATTTCGGATGAGGTGGATTTGGCTATTTTTGATGAGAACTACACCCCATATATTTTCAAGTTTGGCAAAATCAAATTCATTCCGATTGAAGCGGTTGCAGTAGCTGTGCAATGCAAAAGCTCGAATATTAATGGCGCAGAGGATTGGGCGAAATCTATAAAGCGGTTGTTGCCAGCTTTTGATTCAGTCACGCGAGTCTTACCCGGCTTGAATCACAATAATTTGGAATCGGCAAAAATGCTACTAGAAAAGGAGAAAAAACAACAATCTCAAACTGCCACTCGCCCAATATTAATTTTGTGTTCTTTGGTGGAAAAAGGAAATCCGGCCGATCCACACAAGGCGGGTACCATACAGCATGGAAACGCAAAAGACTTCGACATCATCCTGAACGTTGATGAAAACAACCAGTTGAGCCAAGTCATACCCAATGAGAATTGGGATTACAGGGAGTGGTACAAGGAACTGAATCATTATGATCTGAAGCAATATAAGGAGTGCGACGATTATGAAAAGGTAGCCATGGGCGGCTCCTCTCTCGGCAAAACATTAAAAGAACTGGAGATCGATAAGGAGGGCGAAAACGTCATTTTGTCGCTCACCTTCCAATTGAACCAACTGCTGATGCTCATTAACAACCCGATGTTTTTCCCGCACCAATCTTATGTCAATATGTTCCGGGAGCATTTAATTAACACGGATCGTGTAGGTAAGGAGCAAACGGGAGCAAAATCAGGAGGCACTAAATGATACTTGCCAACTACGATGTGAGCGGCATACAGGAATACATTTTTCAGTCGAGGCGCATGAAGGAAAATATCGGCGCATCCCGGATTGTTGGAGATGTACTCAAAGTGCATCTGCCAGACATTTTGAAGCAACAGTATCCTGACGATGCGGGGCAGCGGGTGATTTGCAACTGGAGTGAGCAGCCGTTTTCTCTCCTGGCGAATCAGGCTGTCATGATCGAGGTCATTTACGTTGGCGGAGGCAATGCTTTCGTCGCTTTTCGGGATGTAGACGACTTTCACGCGGTCAACGAACAGTTGGCAAAACGCTTGCTGGAACGCAGCCGTACGCTTTATTTGGCGGTGGCGGCCATTGAATCGAATGGGCAAAGCTTTATCGAAGACAAGCAAAGGCTGGAACGGCGCATGGCCAAAGTGAAGGCACAAATGCTGCGGCCCCAACCTCCCGGAGCTTTTCCCGTATCGGAACAGGAAAACCAAAGCGGACTGCCGATTACCGATTTCAGTGAGGGTGTACAACAAAATGTTTCCAGACTGCAATGGCTGAAGCTGGCGGCAATTCCAAAGGAAAACGCACAGGAGATTGTTCCTTTCCCATCCAATGTGTTCGGCTATAAAAACTGGACGCTTGAACTAGACCATATGATCCAGGGGCGAGACACGGATAGCTTCATCGCCATCATACATATCGACGGAAACGGGATGGGAATGCAACTGAAACAAAAGGAAAACGAGATTAAGGAGAAAAAGCTCTCTTATTCTGATGAGGTACAGGCAATGCGGAGGCTGTCCGAGCAAATCTCCAGCGGCTATTCCAAAGTGTTTGAGCAGGCGACGATCAGCCTGATGGAAGCTCAGCATTCGGAATCCGGTTCCCCTAAATCACTTTACTTGCCTATGCGGCCGCTCATTATGGATGGAGACGACCTGACCATCGTGTGTCTTGGCGCCTGGGGAGTTCCGTTTGCAGCTCGCATGTTGGAGGAGTTGGAAAAGGCATCCCGTGATGTGCCAAGCGATGGTATCTCGTTGTCAGCTTGTGCCGGTGTTGCGCTTATGCATAGCCATTTTCCATTCAATTTGGGTTATGAAGTTGCGGAAGCCTGCTGCAAGAGGGCGAAGCGGAAGCGGACAGACGAGGGTGGAAGCCATGCCTATCTGGATTTTGAAATGGTAAGAGACAGCATTCCGCAAAATTCAAATCGTGAACAATTGCAGGCAGGTCCGTATCGCATTTCTTTTGGGGCGGAAAACTTGCTTGCGCAGATGGCATCGAGTTGTAAGCAACGTTTGGACGACTTTTCCATATTGGCAAAATGTATAGCCAGGATTACCGAGAGCAAGTGGCCGAACTGGAGGTTGGAAAAGCTGTATTCCGCTTTGTTGGGCAATTCAGAGCAACTGCGGTTTTACTTGCAGGAATGCAGGTCGCGCGGCTACGAGGTGGATATGCTTTTGCCTGTTGATGAAGTCGGCTGTTTGGATAACAAACAACAGGATATTCCAATCGATGTGCGCAAGCTGTTGCTCGACGCACTGGACTTGTACCAGATGTTTGACCAGAAGGTGTGGACCTGCGGCAAGGGGGGCGCCGAATGAAAAGTGGATGGCTGGATATTGAACTGAGAAGCGAATTGACAACGGGGACGGGAGATACATTGAATGGGCTTGTTGATATCGACATTGCCCATGTACACGGACTCCCTGTCATTCCGGCGAAGCGGCTGAAGGGTGCGCTGCTCGAAGTAGGCAAAGAGATGGTGGACTGGGGCCTGCTGAAAGCAAGAGATTTATATGCGGTATTTGGCAAGGCCGGGCTTGACGTCAGCTCGCCGCTGCAAATTCATGATGCCCATTTGTATCAAATCCCGGACGGCTCGTCGACACAAGTGGTTGAACATGTTCCCGAATTGCTGCGCCAGCTTCGGGAGAGCGAGTGGCAGGAGCAGGAGGTACTGGAGGCGTTTACAGATTTGCATACCCGTACTGCGATTGATGAACAGGATGGTTCAGCGAAGGAAGGGAATTTGCGTACCGTGAGAGCGGTAAACAAAGGAATTGTATTGCGCAGCTACGTCGAATTAGACGAAGAGGTCAACTCCGAGGTGCTGGAGAATACGCTGCAAATGTGCGTCAAGGGGCTGCGTCACCTTGGATTGGCAAGTACGCGTGGCAGCGGCGAGGTTCGCTGTAAATTAACAAAGTTTTCCTATCCTAAAGAAGAACTCGTTCAATCAGGTACTGCTGTCATGAAGGAGCTAGGCGATGGCAGGGTAGAGCTGCCCTTTCACCTTGAACTGGAGCAGCCGCTTGTCATTGCAGGACGCAAAGGGCTTGCGGACAGGAGCGAGGAATGGATTCCGGGCAGTACGCTGCTCGGTGTCTTCGCTGAGTTGTACATCCGCGAGTATCAATGCGGTCAGCAGGCACATGAAGATGAGCGCTTTTCACGAATATTTCTCAGAGGCGGGGTTAGCTTCGGCTATGCCCTGCCATTGGTTGGCAGTCGGGTATTTGCGCCCAGTGCCGCCATGTGGCAGCAGCAAAAGAATGCAAATGATGGCTTTGATCTGATGCGCGGCTCGGAGCCATCTGACACGGTCTTGCGAAATTTGGACGGAATGGTGCACATGGCGTTGCCAACGTCGCATACAGAACAGGCAAAACCGACCTTGTACAAGTATAAAGTTCGCAAACAAGTACGCATGCATCACGCTCGGGCGAGCAACCGAGCCATTGGACGAGCGCTTGGCGAGAAGCAGCCGGCAGATGCACAAAAGCAGGGAGTACCACTGCAACAAGATTCTGCAAACCGCGGGCAACTTTTTCAATATGAAGCGATAGAGGCTGGCCAGCGGTTCTATGGAGTGTTGCAAGGTAGACGCGAGGATGTCCAACTGCTGGTTGATTTGGCCGCAAAGTACCGGAACCGACTGAGAATGGGACGTTCACGTACAGCAGAATACGGCAATGTCCACTTCGTTCCTCGTCACGATTTTTGCCCGGTGCTGCTATCGGGCGAGCCAGCCCGAGAACCGTCTGCTTTCGTCGCGTTATCTTTTGTCACACCGATGTTGCTATTGGACGAGAGCGGCCGTCCTGACCCAGCCCCAAGGTGGCTGCAAAAGCAGATTACTGACAAGCTTGGTTGCGATGTTGAAGTGAAAGCGGCGCAGCTACGTTACACGACCTTATCCGGCTACAACGCCAAATGGAGGCTGCCGAAACCACAGAATGCAGCACTGGATGCTGGCACAACCCTAATTGTAAAACTGACGCCGCCGATCGCTGCCGAGAAACTGGAATCGATGTTTTGGGGATGGGATACAGGAGAGGGCAACGGACAGGTTCGGGCGATTCCTCTTGCTGAAGAGCAACTGCAGCAGGCACAATCGTTTACATTGTCTGCGGTGAAGCTGGAAGAATCACAACCTGTCGAAGAGGCGTCAGCCCACCCGCTACTGATCTGGCTTGCCAAACGCAGGCAGGACAAGCTGTGGATACTGGAACAACAGGCGGCGGGAGTCGAGTGCGCTGAGAGGACTGTGAGCAATTTCGCTGATGCTTTTAAAAGCGTGGGGCTTACCAAGATCCAGCAGATGAGGTTATGGGCGAAAACAACTAACGACAACCAGAGCAGCTATGAGACGCTGCAGAAACAAGTCGAGGAAATCGAGCAATCGCAGACGAACCAGGCTTGTATGAAACTGATCCAGCCTTGCGAAAACAAAAGCAGTGTGTTTATTCAATCGTATTTACGAGCGTTGGAGCTGAAAGCGAGGGGAAGAAAATGAGCAATCCAATTGTCAAACGTTATTGTCTGCTGCTGGAGGGCTGCCTGGCTTCCCCGTTGTTGGCAGGCTCAGGCAAAGATATCGTAACAGATTTCGATGTGATCGTGGATTCCGCTGGACGTCCTTATTTGCCTGGCAGCTCGCTGGCAGGGGCAAGTTTGCATTATTTAAAAACGTCTTTTCCCGATCAGACAGATGCCTTGACGAACTTGTTCGGATCAAGGGAAGGGTATCGCAGTCGACTGCATTGTTATCACACAGAGCTGTTTTCGCCAGACCGGGGGGAAAGGATTTTTTCTCGCAGGGATGGAGTGAAACTGGATGAATTTAAAACGGCCGAAGATCAGGCAAAGTATGAGCTGCAAATCGTGGAGAGCGGCAGTTCGTTCCGGATGAGGCTGGAGTGGATTTTGCGCGAAGACAGTGTGATACAGGAGGAGAAGGAGGAGGCGCTGTTGTGCATGCTGTTGGACGGCATCGCCCGGGGCGAGCTGACCTTCGGTGCCAAGAGCAGGCGAGGATTCGGGCGTCTGAAGCTGGAGCGTGTGTCAATCACTGCCTTTCAGCATTTGAAAGGCATGGAACGGGACAACCTGCGCTGGCTCGATTGGGACTGGCAGGAGAATGACTTCGACTACTCCATAGACTGGCAACCAGGCGAGAGTACGCTGCGGCAAACGGAAAACAGTTGTCTCCGTTCCTTGCGAGCGAACTCCAGATGGCATGAGCTTCGGATTCCGCTTGCTGTCAGACAGACCATGATGATTCGACAGTATAACACCTCTTCGTCCGGGAAAGTCGATTACGAGCAATTGACCGGAGGAGCGAAAAATCTTCCCGTTATTCCAGGTACGAGCTGGGCAGGAGCCATTCGGCGTCATCTGCTGCGAATCGTAGAGGAAATAAGTGCGGACCGGAATCTGGCGGCTTTCAAAATCAGTCAGTTATTCGGCTCTTGGACAGATGGGGCGCCAGAAAATCGAAATCGGCTGGAAGCGTCATTGTTGCGCATAGAAGAAACAGAAATCGTGGGGGGCACGGCGCTGCTGACCTCACGAACAGCAGTAGACCGCTTTACAGGTGGTGTCAAGAGTGGCGCATTGTTTACGACTAGACCATGGGTACATGGACATGTTGAGCTGGTCATTCGCTGGATGGACAAGAAAACAGAAGTGGACGCGCATGGGCTGGCCTTGTCACATGAGGTAATTTGTGGTTTGCTGCTGTGGATGGCGCGGGATTTGCAAGACGGTCTGTTGCCGATTGGCGGCGAAACAGCGATTGGGCGCGGTGTCATGGAAAAGGCAGGAGAAATTCAGCTGGACGGCAAGGCTATCGATCCCGGGTTCGAGTCCAGATGCAGCCGCCAAGCACTGATATGGTGCGATCCGCAACATCAGGAGGAGAATCAGGCATGAAACGGACAGTAGATGAAACTGTGTTTTTAAAACGCCAGGTACAAAGCGATGTCGATGAGCAGACCGTTATGAAGCTGGCGCGGGAAACAGTTGATTCATTCGCTGAAGCCTTCGCGTATGCGGTGATGGATCATGCAGTTGCTTTCGGTTGGTACCGCGACGGCGAGATTACGTTGATCGTCGATGGTTTCCCGGTGGTGCTGGATTCGCTCCGTTATGTGCGGGAACTGCGGCTGTTTGACAAATTGGCCGAGTTCAAGGCTGTTCGCACAGGAGAAGCTTTTTGCTGCCGGGTGCTGCAGGAAGACGAGGACACAACCAGCAAGCCATACACGGTTTACGAAGAGACGCACAAGCTCTGGGGCTCGGTCGATACAAGCGGCAGAAACGGCAGAACGACTGTGCCAGAATGGTGTCTGCTTTCCTCGGAGCGAGGGACGCGTCTCTATGTGCCGGAACCAAAAGGACGGGCAAGGAGCAAGGGACTAATTGTGCGCAGCTATATCGAATTTTGCCGACAACACCCGGGTGTCGAAGCAACGGATATTGATTACTCCGGTTTGTATCGATTTATAGATGAACGCTTTGTCAAATTTGTCGATTGGGGCGAAAGGGGAGTGGAAAATCGTGAAAGGTTGGAAGGAAACTAAAAAACGATTCGTAAATCCGTACAACTTCGTTCCGCTGGATGGGAGATGCGAACGTCATCCTGCTGAATATTATCGGGAAGGGGAGCGGTTGACGGGCTATATCGAATGCTCGCTCACTACCTTGACACCGCTGATTATTCCCAATACATCGAATGACAAGGCGCTGCATACTTCCGGGACGCAAATTGAGCAGAGTTACAATTTTTATTCCTATACAAATCTCGAAGAAGTCGAAGATGAAGCTACCCTGAAAGACTTTCACGAACCGGTAATCCCTGGCTCCGAGCTGCGCGGAGTCATACGCAGTGTATATGAAGCGGCATTCAACGGTTGCCTTTCGACGGCGGATATTGGAAGAACGTTGTATCGGAGGACGATGAAGGTAAAGCAGGCTGGGATTCTGCGGAGGGAAGAAGGTCGGTGGACGATAGAGCCTTGCAGGAGATATCCTCTTTCTGTTGCACCTGAAGGAAGTGGTGGAGCCGATGATAAGTACATTGTGTCACGTGAGATCTATAATCAATGGAAGGAGGGAGAAACAGTCTCGGTTATAGTCGGAGGAACAAAGGTTAAAAGAGTTTTAGAGATAGAAAAAGGTCATTTTAAAAAAAATGATTTCAATCCAGGATATTTACATAAAGGAGAAGCGTTTGAATCCAAAAAATACGAGTCAGTTTTTGTGACCACCCCACATAAAACTAAAATTCTTGTACATGACGACGAAATCAACCGATTGAATGAGGTATTGACTCAGTATGCAGATGACAAGTTGAACCGGCATATCGGCCCAACAGGGCATACCGGATATGCTGAGTACCGAAAGATATTTGACAGGCTTCGGAAAAATGGCGGACAGGGTCAGTTGCTTGTTTATTACAGCACATACAAGCAGGGAGCAACTGAGCAGGCTATTTATTTGACACCGGCAATGATGTCCAAAGAAGTGTATCGCAAAACAATCGCTGATTTGTTGGATAAGAATGGAAAATATCAACCGTGTACAGATCGGAGCCATGTTTGTCCTGCTTGCGGTTTATTTGGGATGATAGGGGAAAAACCAAAATCTTCACTTGGCTCGCGTATTCGTTTTTCAGATGCTGAGTATGTGCCTAATGATTCCAATCAAACACGTGGAGGTATGTATAAGTCAATAGTCTTGCCAGAATTGGGAGAACCAAAGCCGGGGGCAGTCGAATTTTATACAATGCCCCCTGTAAAGAGGGATTTTGGTTACAAGAAATGGACGTATGAGGATGTCCTGGAATCTTCGAAAGAAATTCGGCTCTTGAAATCACATGAATCTCGACTGAGAGGGCGAAAGTTTTATTGGCATCATTCGCCTAAGCTGGGAGAAGAAAATAGCGATTCGAGTCAATCGGATGGAAACTTGGCGATGCAAAAAGAAGTTCGGGCAATCAATGAAGATAATACTTTTCGGTTTCGTCTCTATTTTGACCAAGTGACAATAAAGGAACTCGCACAGCTATATTGGTCGTTGGCATTAGGGAACAGCGACCAATACGCCCACAAAATCGGTCACGGCAAGCCACTTGGTTACGGGAGTGCGAAAATAAAACCGGAAAACGTATGGATTCGACGGATCGACTCTACTAACGGATTGAGGACGTTATCTCTTTTGGATTCCAATGAACTGGAGAAGCATACACCAAAATTATCGAGAGCTATGGAACAACTCCAACATTTGCTGAATTACAAGTCTCCACTCTCTAAGTTTGTTTCTTACCCGAGGGTGCGATCTGGAGAGGAAACAAGTACAATCAACGACAGTGCCTCTCATCAGTGGTTTAAGGCAAATGTGGTCAAAAATCAGTTTTCAAAGGTGCTTCCTACAGTTGAACAGGAAGTGGGAGTTAAGCAATTTGCCCATCTGTTTGAACTTGATAAGAAAGAGTAAGGTTCATAGTTCAACAACGTTCCGAAAAAGATCGCGTGCGTAACCTATAGCGGTCTTATCGTTTCTACTTGAAACAGAATAATTACGCGAACTGCTTACATGTTGCCCCCAAAACTGATTTTTCAGTATTTACTTTTATAGCCGATGAAATCTATGATACAATCAAATTGCCCGTTGTAGGAGTTCTAAAGTCCTAGGAAAGGAGTCCTTCTTTAGCGTTGGTGGAACGCCGTGTGCGTTGAAAGGCGCCTGCACGGTGTTGGTCTGTGCGAAAGCCCGTTTTTGGGTTAGCCGGAAATAGCGGACAAGCAATTACAGGAGTAGGTACATCTGCAACAGTTTTACAGATTGGCGAGACAATTACGAGAACAGCAACAACAACAGAACCAGGAACCAAGATTTGGTCATCGAGCAATCCGTCAGTAGCGACTGTAAATGCTTTCACTGGAGTGATTACGGCAGTTTCACCTGGAACGACAACGATCCAATATACAAGTTCTAATGGAGCTGTAAACAGTGTCACTGTGACAGTCTACGCTACAGCGCAAGAAACCAACCCTTCATACTCGGGTACTGGAACGAATGGAAACCTTGCTGAAGGCGATACGGCTATATCCCCGGATCAAACGATCACGGCAGGTTCCGGACAAACCATTACTTGGACATCAAGCAATCCAGGCAAAATTTCAGTCGACACAGAGGGCAAGATTTCGAGGCAAGGTGGAGGCTCAGCAGTGATTAGCTACGTGATTACTGATGATGCTGATCATCATGTGGTACAGAAGGGTTCTGTGACCGTTACCGCTGATTTTGCCATCAACAATGATGTGACATTGACTGCGAAACCTACTGCGATGTTCACAATCGACAGTGCCGCAAAAGTGATTGATGGAAGTGCTGTCTTCTTCAGTGGTTCTACCTATGTCGGCTCTGCATTGATGGGGCATCTTGAAGGCCCAGACGGCGCAACGGTCAAGCTGTTCTCTGCTTCTCACGTCGAAAAAGGTTCCTTCGACCTTTTGGAAACAGGAGATTATGTGCTGGTTACAGCAACGGATGGAACGACAACAGCCACATACACGATCTTGTTTGTCACTACTCCATAGTTCTGTTGCATGCACCACAATTCCCCAGGAGAAATCCTGGGTTTTTTCATTTCAAACCGCAGCCCTCAAAACGTTTTAGCAGCCAGAAAACGCATGAGTGAAGGAGGCGCTAGTAGGTTAACCATACTTAAACATCCAAAGCAGCCAAAATGAAGGCTGCTTTTTTCTGTGTCGGGAGCGGCCTGTTTACTTTCAGATAAATGCAGGGGCAATCGCGATACGTTAGAGCAACGAAAGACTCGCGAACAGGATTCTCCTCTGAATGATGCAGGAATCTTGTTGCCAATCTAGTGTCTTCTACTAAAACGGTGAGACGAATGACAGGTTCAGCGGCTCCAGGTAGAAATGGCGAAGACGCAGAAATTCCGGTTTACACGAAAATTTCTCCTAGATCGCTTCCCTTGACTCTCCCCTCAACTGGAACGTTATACTCGGAAAGACCAGGGAGAGAATAGAATGACCCGTGCAAGGAGATGGATGGATGTTTAAAATCAGCGAGTTTTCAAAAATCAGCCAGGTGTCCGTAAAGACGCTTCGTTACTACGACCAGTTAAATTTGCTCAAGCCGAATCACACCGACCGATTTACAGGTTATCGGTATTATACGGCTGACCAAATGTTTCAACTCAATCGGATTTTGGCCTTTAAAGAACTGGGCTTCTCGTTAGAGCAAATTCGCCAGTTGGTAGGAGAACAAATCTCGCAAGAACAAATTCGGGGAATGTTTCGGTTGAAGGAAAGCGAGATTTTGTCCAATTTGGCTAAGGAACAGGCAAAGCTGGCGCAAATTAAGGAACGGCTGTCTTTCATCGAAAATGAAGGCGAGAATCAAAAGTCGCACGACGTTATTGTAAAGGAAGTCGGGCCTCAACTGGTGCTGTCTTACCGCCAAAAAGCTTCGCTCAAGCAAATTCCGGAGCTTTTCCAACAGGTGGATGATCAATTGGGAAATTCCGTTCAGCCATCTACGCCTCAAATTGTACTTTGGCACGGTTGTGAAGAAAGCGAGGACGAAATTGACATGGAAGTGGCACGGCCTCTGACTCTTGATATGCCGAGCCGGCCTCCTTTTACGGTGAAACAATTGCCGGAAGTTCCGATGATGGCTACGCTTATCCACCTTTGCCGGACGACTCGCCCCTGTAGTGCAAGCGCGGTATTGGCAGCGTGGATTGAACGGAACGGATATCGTATGAAAGAGAATGAACCGCGGCGCGAAATTTGTTTGCCGCATGAAAAGTCAAACGATCCGGAAGCTCACGTTGCCGAGTTGCAGGTTGCCATAGAAAGAGCATGAGGAAGTTCATCTGGAGAGGAGATTCAATGAATGGCGAAACAACATAAGCGACTGATTTTCAATTTGTTTTTATTAACTTTCGTCTTGGGAACGAGTGAATTTGTGATTGTCGGGTTGCTCAATGAAGTGTCAACTGATTTGAAAATAGCGATATCAACGGCGGGTTCGCTTGTATCGGTCTTTGCCATCACGTTTGCCATAAGTACGCCGATCTTGACGGCTGTTTTGAGCCGATTTTCCAAGTATCCGTTGATGCTTGCCCTGATCGGGGTGTTTATTGTCGCAAATGTCATTACGGCTTTATCGGGATCGTTTGCACTGCTTGTTGCCAGCAGAATCGTCACGGCGGTAGTTACCGGGGTACTGATCGCACTTGCAATGAGTGTGGCGAATGAAACGATGCCTGCCGACAAGCGGGGGCCAGCTATATCGATTATTTTTGCGGGGTTTACGATAGCAAGCGTGGTCGGGGTGCCGATCGGAACGTATATCGGGCAATGGAGCGGCTGGCAAATGGCTTTTTGGTTTACCAGCGTATTGGGTATCGTATCCTTAATCGTAAGCGCTGTGACCATTCCCAAACAGTTGAGGGGAACGAAGAGTTCCTTGCAAAAACAAATGGGTCTCATAACCAATCCGCGTATTGTCATCGGCTTTTTTATCCCCGCATTAAGTATTGGGGCTACCTATACGGTATATACGTATTTGGCTCCTTTGCTGCAAGAAGTGCTATTCGTGCCTGAGCGTTACATCGGCGTCATTTTTTTGCTGTACGGTGTTGTTTCCGTTTTTAGCACGCTCATTGGCGGGAAGCTGGCGATCCGTAACGGGATTGGCAAGTTGAGGTATGTGTTTCTGATTCAAGCTGCTATCCTTGCTTCGTTGTACTTTTCTTCCCATTCGATTGTCGCAGCCTTGATTAGTATCGCACTCATTGCTCTTGTTGTTTACATGATGAACTCCACCATGCAATTGTATTTCATTGATGTAGCACATAAGTATTATCCGGCAGCGAAGGAGTTGGCTTCGTCGTTGGCTCCTGTATCTATAAACGTCGGAATCGCATTTGGAGCGGCTCTCGGGGGAATCGTCACGGTGAACAGGGAACTTATCGACGTATCCTGGGCAGGCGGGATCGTTGCGGTGGCTGCATCATTGTTGACCTTTGTCAGTTATCAGCTGGACCGTAAAGCCAGCCGCTACCGCAGTCGCATGAAAGAAACGATTTGATAGATCTTGCAAAAACGGCAGAAGTGCCGTTTTTTTGTTGGATATGACGACTTCCGCGAATGATCTGCGAACAATGTTTTAACCAAACGATTTTCCGTGCCAGGCACTAAAGTCGGCAGCCTAGCTGACTATACTAGGTTATGCTACTATGAGGAAAACTTTTGATAGATTCTCCTGTGTAAAAGTGTGGCCGATCCTCACTTTACCTGAATCAGTCATGAGCTATTTGACGCCAAGTTACCGTTGGCGCTCTTTGATACGGCAACCGCTATGCAGAATTGCTTTGCTGAAGAAGTAGCCTTATGCAGTTGGGAGGAGAAAGATGGACCAAAAGACTCAAGCCCAATGGAAAGCGGTGTTTTTTCATCATAAACAACAGCAGCCGATGCGTGCGTGTAGCGTCGGCTGTTTTTTGTATGCGCAATGTGTACATGAGGAAAGACGGCTGAATAGGAGCTGCAGATTCGTTGAATGGAAGTGGCATGTAGCTCTGTCACAGTCCTGACACACGGGAAAGCAAGGGATAGCCAATCACTCGAAATACCCCGCATTGACACCGTCTAGTGCTTTTCGCTATCGTTGACATAAAACTATTAGTGAGAATTATAATCACCAACCCGGTCTTTTGGTTGACATACTCTGTGGGAGGAGCGAGTGACGGACAGGCTGGCTCAAGTTCGTTACGCCGCATTTTGATGAACATAAACGAGCAAATTCAACTGTGGAATCAAGTCATCGTTCGCGTGCTGGATATTCGGATCAAACGGGTCGGGCATGGCGACGAAATTCGCGATTATGTAGCGCCGACAAGCATGTTTATGTATTTGGCTAATGGGAGCGCAGAGCTGTGGGCAGACGGCGACGTGTGGCTGGCTGAGCGGTTTCATTTGCAGCATATCGGCAAAGGGAAACGGGTATCGGTTCAATCCGCCAGCTCGCTTGACGCCTATATGATCTTGTACAAAGCATCGCTGCCAGCTTCTGCATTGTGGGAGTTTCACATGATGATGCAAACCGAGAATCCGTTTATGGAAAGTTGGGGATTGGCGCCGTCCGAACCGCTCGTCTTGCTGGAGATGCTCCAAGCGATGGTTGACGGTTGGAAGCAGGCAGACGGCGGGGGCAGCGGGCAGTTCGACCAAGAGAAGAGCAGCGGGAAGGACGACGGATTACGGTGGCTGAAGGCAAAAGGGGATTTCATCCGGTTCACCCATGCGGCGTTGCGGGAGCGGGCGGAGCATCCGTGCGTCCCGTCGTTGGCTGAGCAAGTGATCCGTTATATGGCAAGGAATTATCGCGGGGTGATTTCCGTGGAACAGCTGGCCCAGCAAATGAATTACACCCCGCAGTACGTTTCGAGAAAATTCAAAGAGCAGATGGGATGCAGTCCGCTCGAATATGCCATTCGTCTGCGCATGGATATGGCGCGCAATTTGCTGCGTGATACCGCAGCGACGCAACAGGAAATAGCTGCTTACGTAGGTTATCCGGACGTGATTTATTTTAATCGCGTGTTCAAGAAGCAAACAGGCGTAACTCCCGGCCAATACCGCCAAAAATATCGGGATGCAGTTTCGAAAGATACAAGAAATCGGTCAAATTCATCCGTTGTTGCTCCTCATCCGGCAATGTATCATGTTGATAATAATGATATTCATTATCATTTATTGTCAGATGGGGGAAATGATATGGCAAGCAGCAAAAGAAAATGGTTGGCCACGGCTCTGCTGTGCCTGACTATGGCAGCATCGGGATGCGAGACAGCACCGGAAGGCACAGGGGGAAAGAATAACAGCGCAACGAACCAAACGGCGAATAACACAGGGGATCCGAGTCAAGCAGAGACAAAGGCACCTACCACTGCCGAAAAACGAACGATTACAGCGGCGACCGGAGAGGTGGAAGTGCCTGCGCAGCCAAAACGCGTAGCGGCACAGGCTTTTTTGGGAACCGTGCTGGCGCTCGGCGTCCAGCCAGTTGCCTCGGAAACTTTTTTGATGAATAGTCCGTACTTGGAAGGCAAGCTCGACGGTGTGACGGATGTGGGCGATTCGCTGGAAGCATTGCTTGAAGTGGAACCGGATTTGATCATTACCCAAATCGCCCAAGCAGAAACAGTGGACAAGTATGCGAAGATTGCGCCGACAGTGGCGATGCCTTACAACCGCTTTGCATCGATTCAGGAGGAGATGCGTTACTTCGGCGATTTGTTGGACAAAAAGGACGTTGCGGAGCAATGGATTGCCGATTTTGAGCGTAAAACCGGCAAATTGCGCGAAGCAGTACAAGGAGCGCTTCATGAGGGCGAGACAGTGTCTGTCATGCAGGAATACGACGGCACCGTGTTTTTGTTCGGGCCGAAGTCTGGACGTGGTGGCCGGATCATGTATGAAATCTTGGGCGCCAAGCCGCCTGCGGCCATTCCTGAACATATGCTGGCGGACTCCTACTATGAATTTTCACTGGAGAAGCTGCCTGAATATACCGGGGATTACTTGATTTTGACGACAAATTCGACGCTGGAGCAGTTGAAGGCTGACCCGATTTGGGGCAAATTGCCGCCGATCCGGGATGGAAAAGTGTTCCTGTGGAATGAAAATCAGTCGTGGTACCGCGATCCGATTGCTGTGGAAGGGCAAATAAACAGTTTGGCTGAGTGGATTACCAAAGCCGCCAAAAAGTAGAGGGAGAGCGTTTCATGCCGAAAGAGCAAATGTACGATGTGACGATTATCGGTGACGGCGATTTGGCATTCTCGTGCGACAGTTTAATTTAACGCGTCGTTTTACGATAGTTGGAGAAAGTACGGGTGTTGCGAATCCTCAGAAATCATCTTGTGGAGAAAAAAGAGCGAAAACTGCGGTTCTCACTCTTTTTTTCTTTTGTTAAGCTGAGTGAGATGCACAAAATGACACAGCTATAACCGGCATAAAATAGGTGAAATACGCTTTTCTTTGCGTTTTGATGCGGAAAAAATAGAAGTGGGCAAGGAGATTAGGCAGGGGAGCATGAATGGGAGGCAGTGGCACAATGACCAAAATTGTGAGCTACATAAATGATTTTGCAATCAGTGATTCTACATCCCCTATCGAATATAAACGGGCTGGCTATCATCAAAGATATTTAACGATCAACGGAGAAGAGATTGCCAATACAGGGATCGATTGTGAAACGTGCCTGTTTTATGTGGAAGTATCGGGCGCGGAGTGGAAGAATCCAAGAGGAATTTCAGTAATCTTGAATAATGGATTAACCGAGCTAAACCATAATTTTGTGTCGGAATTATCATGTATCGTGCCAAATGGTCAGTATGTTGTCGCTTTGTTCAAAGCATATCCGCGATTGAAACGACAGGCAGATGGAAGCGAATATTATCAAATCGGCTCCCGACGAGTGGGTTCTGGAAAGAAAATAGAGGAATACATCGTGCCGATTCAACCGAGTGGATCATTGGACCAATCAGTCACTGAGAAGTACATGAAGACGGGGAAAGGGAACGTCAATCCGACGGCATTATGTGTTTCTTTTCTAGACACGAAATTTCCGCTTAATGATATACACTTCGATGAGCTTTGGCTGCATACGCACTACTTGCTAGACGGACATCACAAAATGTTTGCGGCTGCTCATGCCAAAATGCCCGTCTCCATGTTGTCTTTCCTATCAATTGATGAGTCATTTGCCAGCCGGGCGCAGATCGATAAACTTATCCAAGCATTAGATGATAAAATGTTTTTTGACTGGAAAAAGCAGATTGGCTGACGGGTGATTTTGGAGAGATGAGGAACGAAATAACGTTAGGATCGGGAGGCACAACAGAAAATGCAAAGCGTTGACAAGAGCAGCAATCACTCGAAAATTACGGGGGATTTTGCCGAACATTTAATTATGTACTGGTTGTCTCGACATGGGTTTGAGTGTGTGCATGTCACTCATACGGGAATTGACATAATTGCAACGAGGAAGTCAACAGGTGAACGGTTGGGCATATCCGTTAAATCGCGAAGCAGGGCAGCGGGGCAAATTGATAACGCACTGACAATTACCAGACCGAGTGATGAATTTCGAAAAGTAGACGAGGCGTGTGGGCATTTTGCTTGCAAACCTTATTTTGCGATTGTTATTGATCAGGAGAATGTCATTAACGCTTATATAACTTCGAAGGAAAACATCATTAACATGTTTGGGCACAGCAGTGCATCAAGTCAAAATTGGAATTATAAGAAGCTTGAAACTGATCGTAATACTGTTTTGTTTTCCCTTGAATACGGCAAGCAGCGGTGGTTTCAGTAATATCACCCCATGGCTACATTGATTATACTGCCAATGGTGCTCGTTCGCTCCCGCTTACGTGCGCCAGCATATAAAAGCACGAAAAACGGCCGAGATGCCGTTTTTTTGTTGGAGTTAAAAGCGGATTGTTGTAGCTAACCAAGAACATTCCACATTGTCTCTGGACAATCATTCTCTTTTTATGTCTCGGCAAAACACTTCCCTCTCCTCCTCCAGACTGACCTCCACCCCCTTCCCATGTACGTGTAACAACCGGACAAAAAGCCCTAAAATAAAAAAACGACAACCAGTTTACATTCAGTTTAAATCCGCACGGTATTGTTGCGATATCAAATAAACAGTGGGTAAGGAGATGCCAGAATGAACAAGAAGTACAGCAATGAATGGGCAGTCGAAGCCCGTGGGCTTGTCAAAGTGTTCGGAGACAATCGCGCTGTAGATGGCGTGGATTTGAACGTGCGCGCAGGCTCGATTTACGGCGTGCTTGGTCCAAATGGGGCGGGCAAGACTACGACGATTCGCATGTTGGCGACTTTGCTCCGGGCGGATGGCGGAGAGGCGCGCATTTTCGGGCACGATGTGACGAAAGAGGCGCATGTCGTGCGGCAGTTGATCGGGGTAACGGGGCAATACGCTTCGGTCGATGAGTCGTTAAGCGCCACAGAGAACCTGATTATTTTCTCTCGTTTGCTCGGCTTGGGGCGCGCCGAGGCGAAGCGAAAAGCTGCTGAGCTGCTGGAAGAGTTTGGTCTGACGGAGGCTGCCAAACGTCCATTGAAGCACTTTTCCGGGGGGATGCGCCGTCGGCTGGATTTGGCTGCCAGTCTCATCGCGCAGCCACCGCTCATTTTCCTGGACGAACCGACGACCGGGCTGGACCCGCGAACGCGTTCGCAAATGTGGGATACGATTCGCCGCCTGGTAGAAACGGGGTCGACAGTTTTGCTCACCACGCAATACCTCGATGAAGCAGACCAGTTGGCCGACCGAATCGCGGTGATCGACCGTGGGCGGGTCGTGGCAGAAGGTACGGTGGATGAGTTGAAAGCATCTGTCGGGAACTCCGCCCTGCATCTGCGAGTCCAAAATGTACAGGACATTGCCAATGCTCGTGAAATGGTGGAGCAAGTGCTCGGAGTTCGCTCCAGCGTAACGGCAGAAGCAGGCAAGATTACGGCGCCAATGGCGAACGCCGACCAAGTCACCGATTTGCTGATCGCTCTGCGGACGAGAGGCATTCACCTGACGGAGATCAGCGTGCAAAAGCCGACGCTGGACGAAGTCTTTTTAACGATTACGGGGCACGGTGCCAGCGAAAATGCACAGCAAGCCTCAGAACAATCGAACAGAACGGAGGAAGCCACTGTATGAAAAGCGCAGCATTGACGCAAGAGCTTGATCGTTCGTTGAAAAACCGCGCCAGTTTCGCTCAGGCGCTCCGCCATTCGTTGACGATGGCCTACCGGGGGCTGCTGAAAATTCGGCGCACTCCCGAGCAGCTGTTTGATGTCACGATTCAGCCGATTCTGTTTACCCTGATGTTCACGTATATTTTTGGCGGCGCGATTTCAGGAAACGTGGAAAATTACTTGCCGATCATCATTCCTGGCATTCTCGTGCAGACCGTTATCTCGACGTCTATCGTGACGGGCGTTCAGCTCCGTGAGGATATGGACAAAGGAGTTTTCGACCGATTCAAGTCGCTGCCGATTGCCCGGATCGCGCCTTTGGCCGGGGCGTTGCTCGCCGATACGATCCGCTATACGATTGCGACCGTGCTTACTTTTGCGATGGGGTATATCATGGGCTACCAGCCAGAGGGCGGACTGGGATTCGTCGCGATTGCGGGGATTCTTGTCATTGCCTGCTCGTGGGCGGTCAGTTGGATTTTCGCCTTTTTCGGGGTTATTGCGAGGACGGCGGCAAGCGTGCAAGGGATTTCCATGCTGGTGCTGTTTCCGCTGACTTTTCTCTCCAATGCGTTCGTGCCAGTTGAAACGATGCCGACGTGGCTCCAGTGGTTCGTCCAACTCAACCCGATCTCCCATCTGGTGAGCGCGGTTCGCGAATTGGTCAATAGCGGCACGATCGGCACGGAGTTCGTTTTGTCGCTCGCGAGCGCTGCCGTTATCGTGGCTATTTTCGCTCCGCTGACGGTGCGGGCTTACATGCGGCGGACGTAGTGAATTTTGTAGGGACGGGAAGCGGGTCAACAAGGGATTGCAAGGCTTGCTCAGACTTAGACTCAGGCTCGGTGTAACTATCATTTGGCAATTGTACATTGTACGGTTCATCCAACTAACCAGAGACATAAACAACCGCTATATGCCGGAGCTGTCTGGCAGGTAGCGGTTGTTGTTGTTGGGAAGACAGTTTTTCATGACTATATGCATTTATAATGCCGTCAATCGCTGGTTCGACCACTCTTATGGGAGACGGATAAACAGCGAAAAAAGCTATGAGCACAGCAAAGCGATGGCTCCGGTTCGTTTTAGCCAGATTGCTGTTCTTGCTCTTCAACTGATAATTATTATCAATTATAATAAAGCAACCAAACAAAAAGGACTGGTCACATTGAAGCAAGAAAACACCCAAGCGCTGCTATGGAACCAGGCTGCCATTAAAATTTTGGACATCCGTCACACAGCGTTGGCACCGGGGGAAGGGTTTGGACCGTACAAGCTCCCGGCCAGCATGTTTCTTTTTTCCACGCGGGGCAACGCGCAGGTTTTGTTGGATGGGACGGCGTACATGGCAAAAGGGTTTCAGCTCATGCACAGCGGAAAAGGAGCCACGCTCCAGATTGTGCCTGCGGGTGAAGCGTTTGAATACTACTCGATTTTTTACAAAGCAACGATTCCGGCACCCGCAAGCCAGAGTTTGCTTGAATTGTTAAAGCGCAGCAACCCGTTTTTGGCGCAATACAGCCTGATCCCGAGCAGCCCGGTTTTGCTTTTTCACCACTTGCAACAAATGCACGAGCAATGGCAGGGCACAGAGTCGCTGAGGCGGTTTCAGATCAAAGCTCTTTTCTACCAATTTGTTTATCAGGTGCTGGCAGAGTTGGAGCGGGAGGGCAGCGAAGTGACCTATCCCGATTTGACGGCACAAATCATGCTGTACATGGAAAAAAATTATGCGGAGCCGATCACGCTGGAGTCTTTGGCGGAGATGTTTCGTTACAGTGCGTACCATTTATCCGCGACATTCAAGCAAAGCACAGGCTACAGTCCGATCGATTATTTGATTCGCATTCGCCTTGAAAAAGCGGCGAGCCTGCTGACGGAGACGGACGCTTCGCTGCGGACGATTTCGGCAGGTGTCGGGTACAAAGATGTGTATTATTTCAGCCGCTTGTTCAAGAAAAAGCTGGGCGTGTCGCCTGCCGAGTATCGGAGAAGGAATTGGCAACAGAGCAAAGTTGCAGATAGTCCGGCAAAATTCCCTACATATTCTATTGTGGAACGGATGCTGAATCGGTACATTGATAGTGATAATTATTATCAATATACAAAAAAAGGGGATTTTCCGATGAGCAGAGGTTCACGAGCGTCACTGGCGGCAACTGCGCTGTTGTGCATCATGCTGTTGCTGAGTGCTTGCTCTGGCGCGACCAGTACGAGTAATGGGGCAGCAGCCCCGGCACAAGGGGATGCGAATAACGTGGCAAAAGTAGAGACGATCACCTACAAGACGACAAGCGGAGAGGTGACGATTCCGAAAAATCCGAAGCGGGTTATCATTTTGGCAGACAGTTACGTAGGCTATTTCCTCGCTTTGGGCATCAAGCCTGTAGGGTTGTCGGAGTTTGCCCTGAATCATCCTTTTTACGCCGGAAAAGTGGACGGGATTGAAAATATCGGGGGCTATGGCGATGACAGCAACTCGCTGGAAAAGCTGTTGGAGCTGAAGCCTGACGTCATTATCGCCTTGGACAACGCGAAAAACCTGGAGAACATCCAAAAAATAGCGCCGACTGTCGCGATCAAATACGGGGAAAAAAATTTGCGGGAGCAGCTTCGGGCTTTTGGCAAAGCGTTTGGGAGGGAGCAGGAAGCAGAAGCGTGGATTGCGAACTGGGATAGCAAAGTGGCGAAGTATAAGCCAGCCGTGCACGAGGTCGTGGGTGACAAAAAAGTGGCGATTTTAGGGGGAGACATGAAATCGCTTGGTGCGTTCGGAGATTTTTACGGACGAGGCGGAGAGATTTTATATCGCGAGTTTGGGTTGAAAGCGCCGGAGATCATCCAGAAAGCAACGATGGACATCGGCAAAGGCTACGTTGCGCTTTCGCATGAAAAACTGCCGGAATATGCGGGAGATTTTTTGTTTATCGAGGATTCGCTGGAGAAGGAGATAAGCAAGAACGAGTTGTGGCAACAGCTTGATGCCGTCAAAAACAAGCGCGTGTATACGATTGATTCGAATACATTTTATTTCAATGATCCGCTGTCGTTGGAAAAGCAGTTTGATTATATTGCGGGGAAATTGCTTGGTGAGGAAACGATCAGTAAGTAGTAAAAGTTGAGAGATACGCGAAACCAAAAGCAGCCCTCCTTGTATTCGACTGGCAGAGGGCTGCTTTTGCTACTTTTTAAATGATGGTAGGCTGGATACCCATCTGAACTTGAATCCCTTTAAACCATACTAAGTAGTTCTGCATCTCTTCATCAGTGAAAATAGTGCCGGGGGCTGTAGCTACTCTTGGCAGTTTCCTTAGATCGATTCCTTTCCCAATGAAGTAATTTTCGTTGGGATTAATTTCAAGGTTGGTGACATTACCGTATTTTACAAGCAAGAGGGCATCTTCCACTCTGAGATCATACCACTTCCCAAACCCCTCTTGAAACCGATACCCTGCCGCTGGCGGCGACCCTGTAGCTGTCTTTTTGTCCTTGATAAAGCTATCTTCAATTCGGCCAATGACATGGAAAGAACTCTTTTTAAGCAACATCGCTATGAGACGGATGAAGCTTGGATTTATGCGGCTTAACTCGATTGTATTTCTGGAGATGCAATCTTCAAATACATTTCTGGTCAATGACTCCAGTTGTTCCTCCAGTCCCTCTTGTTCAATAAGGTCGAAAATTTTAGTTTGAAGTCCCTGGTTCTCTTTGTCCAAATGATTCGCCCCTCTGCTTTTTTCTAAGCAAACATGACTTGTTTTTGCTTTATTATAAAAATTGGATTATGAGGGTAATTTCACCTTTTTCTCAAACTAATAGTTACACGCCCTCCCCTTCCCCTCTCACCACTTCTTTCCGCTCGATGGCTTTCCTCTGCCCGCCAAAAACCGTAATCATCATGACCGCGACAACGATAATGATAGCGGCGGCCCAGGCGTGGGGAGAGAGTCGCTCGTTTGCGAGAAACCACCCAAAAATACGGCGACGATCGGATTGACGAAAGCATATGTCGATACCCAGGCGGGGTCAGCATTTTTCAACAGCCAAATGTACGCTGTGTAGCTGATGATCGAGCCGAACACGATCAGATAGCCCAAGGCGAGAGCGGAGCGGACAGATAGCTCAGACAGGTGCAGCTTCGTCCAATCGTCGAGGAAAAATGAAACAAAGATCAGCAAAGCGCCGCCTACCATCATTTGCGCCGCTGTCGATTGCAGGGGAGACGCGGGGAGTTTTGCCCTGCGAGAATACAAAGATCCGATTGACCAAGAAACCGAAGCGATCAAGAGGGCGATCATGCCGATTGTGTCCATGCTTTGGCTGTTCGCTCCGCCTGTGTTCAGGACGAGCACGGCAATGCCGGAAAAGCCGAGCAGTACGCCAGCGAGGACGCCGAGCGCAGGTCTTTTTTTGTTGCCGCCAAGCCAGTTGAAAGCAAGAATCCATAAAGGAACAGTTGCTACCAGCAGGGAGGCGATGGCTGACGGGACTTTTTGTTCCGCCCAGGCGACCAGCCCGTTCCCGCCCAAGAGCAAGAGAGCGCCCACGATTCTTGCGCCTTTCCATTCGGCAACGCTCGGATGCTGCTCACCCTTTAACCGCGCAAGCACATAGAGGACAGTTCCAGCCACAAAAAACCGAATGCCTGCCATGATAAAAGGCGGGATGGTTTCAATCGCAACCTTCATCCCGAGATACGTTCCTCCCCAAAAAATGTACACGGAGAGTAAAGCGATTACAACGAGAGTGATATTTGAATTTTCTGACTCGCCGATTTGCATTGCTTTTTTCCCTTGCATCATCCAGGGTCGCCTCTCTTCTTTCTCAATTCTCCTTCATCCCGTTTTCGTAAAGGGTAGATAAAACAAACGTCGTCGAAGTCTCCTGAACGTCAGGGAATTTGACCATTTCATCGATCAGATTCGTAATATCCTCAGGGGAGGATACCCGCACTTTGAGCATCATGCACCATTCCCCAGCCAGGCGTTGGCATTCGAGAATCGTTGCGCCCGGAACGTGCAAATCGACAATCTTGCCTGCGATTTCTTTGAAGTTTTGGCATTTCATTTTGATAAAGATCAGCACTTTCAGTTTTTGCTCCAGCTTGCTCCAATCGACAATGCAGCGGTAACCTTTGATGATGTTGCTCTTTTCCAGCTTTGCCACCCGCTGATGAACGGCAGGGCGGGATATGTGCAAAAGCTTGCTTAGTTCTTCGTGCGAGAGTCTCCCTTTTTCCTCAAGGAGTTGCAAAATTTTGATATCGATATCGTCCATGGCGTACCTCCTGCAGAATCTTTTCGAATGTTTTACGCATAATCGCGACTCTTTTCTATAATCGCATTGTAGTAATGATTATCAGCTATGATTGTTTGGTTGGATAAAAGGGGCGTGAACGCATGGACAAGCTGTATGGTGGGCAGAGAATGCTTCGAGGGGCGCTCCACAATGCGTTGTGGATGTGGGAAAATGCGACCATTATGATTGCCGATATCCCGCATCGGCTGCTGCGACCGGACGAGTCAATTCGCCACTATCAGATGCTTGCCAACATGTTTATGTTCGCGGAGCGATCACAAGTGTATTTGGATGATGCACAGTATCAAACGGAACGGTTTGGCGTTTTTCATGAAGGGAAGGGAACGCTGCTCTCCATCCCTCCTAAGTATCTTTGAAGTGGAGACGTTTAAAATCTTCACTAAATTTCGTCATAGAAAAACTGCACTTCCAACTGTTGGAGGGCCCAACAAATGTGGTGCAGTTCAAACCTGGTCTGTGGAGGAATTTAAAAGTCATCAAAAAACAACGTGTTATAGCTAATAGCAGCATGTGAAACTGACATGACCTATGCAACCAATTGCTAGCCCTTCGGACGAAGGAGGCACATGATCGAAAGTGCCCCCTCCTTCGTCCGAAGATGGTACTTAAAAGGGAGCACTTTAAAAATTATTCACTCGATTCATCTTGATCGGGGATAAATCGCTTTAAGCAGTTGATAAGCGATTCAAAGTTCTCTATATAATGATCGCAGTATTTGGACCAGACTACGGATTTCCCTTCTAGCAATGTAAAGAAATCCAAGACGGGGATCGGGCGATTGATTCCAATTTCTGCACCTAACAGACTCAATCTGGATAACAATTCAATTTCCGTCCACTCCCATTTGAGTTCACCTAACACAATAGTAGCTGCGGACAGATCGATATCTTGAGGAATGGAGCATGCGTCTTCGGGAAACACATTTTCATCCAGATAATGTTGATAGTTATGGTGAAAGAACTTGGCTGACTGTTCGTCAATGTCTTTGTAGAGCTTTTCGAGATGGATGGAATTCTGATTCGAATGAAGGTCATCCTGATTCATGAAATTATCACCTAGCTATGTTCGAAATAGGAGGTTAAAAAATGAAGCAACTGTTTTTTAGTGAAATATCGGAAACGACATATACATTTATAGCTTATATGTCGTTTCCAGTCCCAGACTAATTATTAATCAAGTGGATCGTAGGGGAAGAAATGGTGACCAGGCAATTTATTTCGACGAGCTTCATCAGTGGTCATATGATAATGAGGTAAATTGGCGAGATATCCCAATGTAATGTGACCGCCTTCATCATAATACCAATAGTTTGTTTGCTTTACTACTTTTTTTGCACTCTCTTTACTTACACTAAATGTATCCAAACCATTTCGAGCCCGACTTTGCGCTTCAGATAAACTAATCGACCGTCCAATAAAAATACCGCCCCATCCACCAGTGGATAGCCAAGCTTCGAAGTGTTTTTTTCCTTTCTTAATTTCTTTTCTGGTTGCAATGCTTAATGAAACAGCTCCGGTGACTTTACTAATAGCGTTTCTTAGGGAAACTGATTTTAAATAGTTTGTAATTTCATCTAAATTTGCAATGTAGTTGTCAAGATTCGGGTTAAGGATCACAGCCCCTGCAAGGAGAGCAACAAAATCTCCAATAGGAATAGGACCATCAAGAGATGCGATAGCACCTAAAGTTGCGAGTCTAGCAATTAGTTGATCTTTAGTCCAATTCACGCCGTAACCTTTTAATAGATTTAAGGCTACATCATAAGAGGCAGACGAAGCTAATCTATTAGTAAGGACTTTCTTTTCAGGAAAATATCCGTGTTCTTTATAAAAGTCAAAGTAAGTATCAAAGTAACTTTGCGCTTCAACGTCGATACTATGAAACTCTTCAATTAATTCCTCATTTATTTCTATCTCGTTAGATTCAAAATAAACTTCTTGTTCATTACCAATTTGCTCGAACTGAACGTTGTTTCTCTGCTTAAAAAGATCTGTTAGATTCTCCGTGTCACTTGTAATGCTAGTAGTTTGTTGACTTGAGTTTTCAGCTGCAGCTACATTTGTAACACTACCAAGCAATAATGCGACAGTTATTAGAAACTTTAAAAACACATTCATCTTCATAAAAAAGTTAATCATATATATTTTCAATATATGATTTTTAACCTCCCTTATATTGGTATTTTTGACCGGTCAATTAGGGATTATAGCAACTTGTTTGGTTTGTGTAAACATATTTTTACAATTAAGTTATTTTATATAAAATCTTTTGATTCAGACGGATTGTCAAGCCAAGTGCGACAGAGCTTCCATGAATGATTCGTGAGCCGTCTTCCAGCCCGGACATTTTCTTGGTCGGTTGTTAATGAGATACAAGGCTTGAGCAAGTTCTTCTTCAGAGACCTTGGCAAAGGCGAGTCTTACGCTCAGCGAACCTAGCGACGCATGCTTTACTTTTTCCCCGACTGGAAACAACCGTATCCAGTTCCCAGTGACCAAAACTAAGACGTTTTCTCACTTCTTTAGGGCGCTGCTGGATGGACTTCCCTACGTTGAATCGGCCACGTGTTTCAACAGGATCTCGGCGTTTGCTCTTATGACGCAAGACAGCCGTATTCCCTTTGCCGTACCATCGATGTCTCCGGCTCCAGCTCAGCCCATCCGGCTCCATCGTTACACATACGAGCACAAATTTATCGCCTTTGTCTGACCGAATCGTTCGAGAATTTCAGACACATCCTTGAAAAAAAATCGCCTAGGAATCAGAATCTCCTGGGCGATTTTTATAGTTACAGCTCTATTGGGGCATCACATGAATCGCTCTTTTGCAAGTTTTACGAGAAAGTGATTTTCTACTTACACCTGTCCCACAATCTTTTTCAACCGCCCTACGAGTGGCAGCACGATAATTCCGGCAACGATAACCTGGAGGAAGTTCCCAGGGATGGAGCCGAACGGCTGAATCCAGTTGCCATACAAAATCACTTCCACGAAGTAGTAGCCGACGATTTTAATAATCAGCGCGACGGCGATCGCCACACAGTAAGCCAGTGTGCGTTTGCCAGGCATTTTTTCCCCGATGAGGCCAGCGACATAACCCATGGCACCGACGATGATGAACGTAAAAGGCGCCCAGGCTGTCCAGCCGGAGATCAGGTCGAAGAGACCCATGCCGAAAGCTCCGGCAATCGCTCCCGTTTTTCTGCCGTACACAAAGGCAGCAATAAAAAGAGGCACGTTACCGAGGTGAATCAGGCCGCCGTTGCCCATGATCGGGAGGCGGATGTTGATGAACATGGTAGCTGCGAGGGTAAAAGCGATAAAAAGGGCATGAATCACAAGCATTTTTGTTTTCGAAGTAGATCTTGGTGAGTAAGTTGAATCCATATAACAGCCTCTTTCTTTTTTTCCTATTATCATACCCGCAAACGGTTCCTAAATAAATATGCTTCCCGCGATTTATTTGGGCAGGGAGCGCCAGATGGTACGGCAAACCCGAGGATGGAGCGCATGCGATGCTCCTACGGCAAAATCAGGCCCGATCCTATGATAAAATAAGCAGGGGTACACGATATGGACAGAAAGCAGGTTTCCTTTCATGATGGATTTGGACAAGATAGCGGAAATATTCGCCGGCGGTTCCTATGAGATAGCCAATGTGCAGCGCTTGGTCATTCAGCCGAAAAGTATTTTGCGCGGTTTCAAGACTGTCCAATACGGATTTCTGTTTATTGTGCGTGGAGAGGCGAAGATGCATGTGAACGGAACCGCTTACGATTTGTTGCCGGGAACGGTCGTTCATGCTGCTCCAGGCATGCAAATGGACTCGCGGGTCATTGGTCAGTCAGAATTGGAGTATTTCATTGTTTTTTACAGATGGAACAAACACGGAAATGACACGGCGGCTGTTGAACTGGATACTCACTTCAAACTCGAACCCGGCGCGAATCCCCGGTTGCTTGAAGCGCTCATCATGATCCAGCAAAAAGCCCGCGCTACAGGCGGGATCGGGAAGCTGCATGTCAAAGAGCTGTTTTTAGGCATCATGCATCAAGTGCTGGTGGGCTGCAAGAGTCGGGAGGAAGGACGTTCTCCAGGCCAAAAAATAATCGAAGAAGCGATTGCGTACATTAGCGGGCATTACATGGAGCCGCTGACGCTCGGCGAATTGGCTGAGTTGCACGATATGAGCCCCAAGCAATTTTCTTACTTTTTCCATAAATACACAGGATACCGCCCTATCGACTACGTGATTCATTACCGGATGGAGAGAGCGCGCGAGCTACTGAAAGCAGGCAGCTATCCGATCAGCGATATCGCCGTCAGTGTCGGGTATGCCAATCCGCTCTATTTCAGCAGGATGTTTAAAAAGAAATTCGGCGTGTCGCCTTCCGCGTACAGAGAGCAAGAAGAGAGTCATAAGGACGTCGGACAGTCATGACTGTGATTGCTGACTGCAAGAAACCGCAAGCTGCGAGCTGCAAACCGCCCACCAACTGCGCTGAAAACGCCGGGACGTTTTTCAAAGAAAAGCACTGGATTAGACAATCTTGCATATCGTTTTCGTGATTTGTGCATTTGCTTTTACTTCTGCCCTTGCTACACTATTTAACGATAATGATTATCATTGTTGGAAAAAGGCGCGTATTTGCGCTTTTGCCAACATGACGGAAGAGCGGGGCAAGTCCTAATCGCGAAACGAATCTCAATCCAGGAGAGGTGGATACGTATGGCTGAAAATAGACAATTGTGCATCGGACTGGCGATTAATACTACGTGGATGAAAGGGGCAGGCTGGCGGCGTCCTGACAGTGATATCGAGAAACTGGACACGATCGACTACTATATTGATTTGGCGAAAATGGCCGAGCAAGCCAAGCTCGATTTTTTGTTCAAAGCCGATTATTTATACGTCGGTCCGCAGATGCTGGGAGACGCCGTCAGCTTTGGCAGCGTTGATCCGACACTGATGTTCTCCGCTATTGCCCGGGAAACCGAGCGAATCGGGTTGGTGACGACGATCTCCACCACATTCAATCCGCCGTTCATCGTGGCGAGACAGCTTCAGTCGTTGCACTGGCTGAGCAACGGGCGAGCTGGCTGGAATATCGTCACATCGATTGAAGGGGCCGAGAACTTCGGCGATGCTCCGATGCCATCACCGCAAGAGCGCTATGCGAAAGCAAAAGAGTTTATCGAGGTCGTACGCAAGCTGTGGGATAGCTACCCGCGCGAAGCGATTGTCATGGATCGGGAGACAGGCATTTTTACCGATCGGGACAAGGTAACGCCGATCAACCATTCGGGCGAATTTTTCAGTGTCAAAGGGCCGCTGACGATGCCAGCCCATGCCTCCGGCTCGATTCCGTTTTTCCAGGCGGGTGCGTCGGATACGGGACGTGATTTTGCTTCTTCCGTCGCGGATGCGATTTTTGCAGCCATGCCGGATATTGAATCAGGAGTCGAACTGCGAAGCGACTTGCGCAAAAGGGCGGAGGAGCATGGACGTAATCCGGATGCAGTCAAAGTGCTGCCGGGCCTGTACTTTTTCTTGGGGGAGACGCGCGAGGAGGCAGAGGAATTGCATAAAGTGGCGCATGCCAATTTGAGCACGGAGCGCAGGCTGGCTTCGCTGAAATTCGTACTCGGAATGGAAGCAAGCCATCTGGCTCTGGATCAACGCATAACAGCTGACATGCTCCCTGATCCGAACCTGCCCGTCCGCAGCCGGACACATGCCGAGCTGTTGCGCCGATTTATCACGAAGTACGAGCCGACTTTGCAAGAAGTGCTGGCACGCCCTGAGGTAGTCGGATCGGCGCATTGGGTGTCTGTCGGAACTGTCGACGATGTACTGGCTGATATTATCGAGCGTTACGAGGCGGGAGCGATTGACGGGTTCATCGCTCTGCCGGGCGGATCGGAAAAATCGATGAACATCTTTTTCGAACAACTGATGCCCAAGCTGGTGGAAAAAGGCTTGTTCAAGCGCGAATACGCAGGCGCCACCTTGCGCGAGCATCTGGGAATCCAATAAAATCGTGCGTTGCCGGGAATGAACTGCTTTAGCCACCCTGCCCCGCCTTCTGTTCTTCTTTTTCCCTAAAAAATCAGCCGTTGCCATCTGGCGGAAGAAGATGCTCAGGGGGCCGCTTATGGGCTGATGGCGATGGTAGTCGGGCTGAGCTTTTTTCGGGTGGCGGGGATTGCGCCGCCGCAGGGCGAAGACAATCGCTATATAGGCGAGCAGTATGTCCAAAGACTTTTCCAGGCCCATGCCAAATAAGTGGCTGATCAAACAGGGAGGTAGACGATGAACATTGCCAAGCACACCGTTAACGGAGTCAATATTGCTGTCGTAACAAGCGAGGAACACGTCATCGCCGATGTCCAGGCGGCACTGGATCTGATCGCGACGGCATGGTACGAAGCCGAATGCGACCGCATCGTCATTCACAAAACGATGCTTGCGGAGAGCTTTTTCGATCTGAAGACGCGACTGGCGGGCGACATTTTGCAAAAGTTCATCAATTACAAGGCAAAGCTGGCGATCGTGGGCGATTTTTCCGTGTATGCAAGCAAAAGCTTGAAAGACTTCATCTATGAGTCGAACAACGGCAACGACATCTTTTTCCTGCCGACTGAGCAGCAGGCGATCGAAAAGCTGAGCTTGGCTAAATAAAAGTGGAAAGCGGAGGGAACCAGATGACAGGCGGGCAGGCTTGGGCGGAAGCGGCTAGAGGTGTCGGCGCGACATGCCGCAGGCGCAGTCATTCGACGTTTCGCATCGATGATCTCGGCTTTCGGCTTGCCCGGGCGGTGTGAGGGCAAACGCCAGTTGACACCGATCTTCCAATTCACTATACTGTCTGTAATCTTATATGCGACATACGTTGAAAGAGCCCAGTAGCAGATTGGTCCCTGTCCCAGAAAGCCGGGGGATGATGAAACCCGGCACACACCAAGCAAGCGAATTACAACTCTGGAGTATCTCGGGTAATGCTGAGCGGAAGCGGCGAACGATATCTCGCCGAGAGTGGCATGAATGGCGCGCAAAAGGAAGGCGTGTGCGGCATTGGTGCAATCTGGGTGGTAACACGGTTATTCAATCGTCCCTATGTCTATATGACAAGGGGCGATTTTTTGTTGTCACGCACAACGTTGATCCGGTATAGGAGAACTACGAACCTGAGGGAGTGAATTGGCTGTGAACATTATTGATGAACTCGAATGGCGCGGCGCCATCAATCAACAAACAGATGCCGAGGGACTTCGCGAATTGACCGAGCAAAAATCGATCTCGCTCTACTGTGGCGTGGACCCGACAGGCGACAGCATGCATATCGGTCACCTGATCCCATTCATCATGCTGAAACGCTTCCAGTTGGCTGGTCACCGCCCGGTTATTTTGATCGGCGGCGCGACAGGAACGATCGGCGATCCGAGCGGCCGGCAATCGGAGCGCTCGCTGCAAACATTGGAGCAAGTGCAGGCGAACGTGGATGCGCTGACTGCGCAAATGAAAAAGCTGTTCATCACAGAAGGCGACAATCAAATCCGCCTGGTGAACAACTACGACTGGACGCATAAAATCAACGTCATCGAATTTTTGCGCGACTACGGGAAAAATTTCAGCATCAACGCGATGCTCGCCAAAGACGTGGTGGCAAGCCGACTGGACAGCGGGATTTCTTTTACCGAGTTCTCCTACCAAATCCTGCAATCGCTCGATTACTTGCACCTGTACAAACACGAAGACGTGCAGCTGCAAATCGGCGGTTCGGACCAATGGGGCAACATTACGAGCGGCCTCGATTTGATCCGCAAAAAAGAAGGGCCAGAAGCGAAAGCGTTTGGCTTGACCATTCCGCTGATGCTGAAAGCAGACGGCACGAAGTTCGGGAAAACGGCTGGCGGCGCTGTCTGGCTCGATCCGAACAAAACGACGCCATTCGAGTTTTACCAGTTCTGGGCGAATACCGATGACCGTGATGTTGTGAAATACTTGAACTACTTCACGTTCTTGTCCAAAGAGCAAATTGAGGAGCTGGCTGAAAAAGTCCAGACCGAACCGCATAAACGCGAAGCGCAAAAAATGCTCGCAGAAGAAATGACCCGATTCGTGCACGGGGAAGAGCTGCTGGAGCAGGCCAAACGCATTACAGCTGCCTTGTTCACGGGAGACATCAAGTCGTTGACGGCAGATGAAATCGAGCAAGGCTTCAAAGAAATGCCGACCTATGAAGCGACGAAAGAAGCGAAAAACATCGTGGATTGGCTGGTAGAGCTGGGCATCGAGCCATCCAAGCGCCAGGCGCGCGAGGACATTACCAAAGGCGCGATTTCCATGAACGGCGAAAAGGTGAGCGATCTGGAGCTGGAAGTAACGGCTGACCTCGCCATCGGCGGACGCTTCATCATCATCCGCAAAGGCAAGAAAAACTACAGCCTGGTTAAGCTGTCGTAACACAAGCAAATCGCACGAAAAAAGGAAAGCTTCCCTCCCGACTGGCGAGGGAAGCTTTTTTTAGGTTAGCTCTACATTCTTCTGGATAGATGGTGTACGATGAACAAGTGTGGCTTATTTTTCCAAAAATGCGAACAAGCCATTTGCATAAATCGATAAAGCGAATGAATGCGTGAAGAAAAAGAGGTGTCGGTCATGGTTGAAGAATTGGTCGAGTATTTGGATGAATGCGAAACAGAAGTCGTCGCAGTAGAACAATTGGCGTTGCCGCTGCAAGCAGAAGGGAAGCACCGCATTTTGGTGTTGCCGGGCTACAACCTGCTGGAAATGATGGAAGAAGTGTGCGAGGAAGCAGAAACGTTGTCCGCTTTTGTCGCGCAGCAGCTGGAAGAAGCCCGCAGCCTGAGCGTAGAGGATACCTTCCGCAAAATCGTGGAGTCCCGGCTGGTCTACACTGATTTGCCAGCTGAGGAGAAGCAGCTGCAAGGCAAAAACTTTTCCGAATGTTATCAGGCGTACGCAGCGATGTGGGAAGGCAGCGAGCTGGTTCACGAGCAGTTGGTCGCAACAGAAGCATCGACAGAACCGTTTCAGCTCGATCGGGAATGGGCACAGGACCGGATCGAGGATGGAGATTCGCTCGTCGTGCTGAACTTGCCGCAGGAGCGCGGGCATGAGGCTCCGCTGTGGATTCCGATGGGCGGATACAACGAATGCCCTTTGCCTGTGTACCAGTCGGTCATCTTCAAGCATTTTCAGGAACAGTACGGCGCAAGCATCCTCGCTGTGACAGGCGATACATGGGTGCTGCAAGCGAAGCGGCGTCCGCAAACGGCTGAAGAAGCGCTGCAATTGGCAAAAGAGCATTTTATTTTTTGCCAGTACGTTTTGGACGATCAACAGACGCTCGGTCATTACGCCGATTACTTGCTGAAGCAGGACGTGTGGTATTTTTGGTGGGATTAGAAAAGGACATTCTTTTGACAAAGCTGTACATCCCCAAACCGCGGCCAAAAGCGGTCCGACGCCCGCGGCTCGTGGAAAAATTGAGCGAAGGGATGCATCGCAAGCTGACGCTGATTTCTGCTCCAGCAGGCTACGGCAAGACGGCGCTTGTCAGTGAATGGCTGGCAGATGCTCCCGTCTCTGTCGCCTGGCTGTCGCTCGATGGGGGAGACGACGACCTGGGGCGTTTCCTGCGCTGCGTGATCGCAGCTATGCAGACGATTGAGCCGTCTATTGGAAAAGGGCTGCTGCCCATGCTCAAGGCTGCGGAAAGTTCGCCAAGCGAGGCGATGCTGCTGTCTTTGTTGCACGATCTCCACTCTTTATCCCCGGCGATGGTTCTCGTTCTGGATGACTATCATCTTCTCCGCTCTCCGAGTATTCATGAGGCGGTTGCTTTTCTGGTGGAACGCATGCCGCCGCAGCTTCATCTCGTCATCACGACCCGCGCGCAGTCGCCGTTGCCTTTGGCGAGGATGCGCGCGAAGGATCAGCTGACGGAAGTTCATGCTGGCGATCTGCGCTTTGCCCAGCGGGAAGCCGGCGAATTTTTGTGCCAGGGGATGGGGCTGGTTCTTTCCGAGACAAGCGTCGGGATTTTGGCAGAACGCACAGAAGGCTGGATTGCCGGATTGCAGCTGGTCGCGCTTGCTTTGCGCAGGGAAGGCGAGCCGGATCGGTTGATTCGGTCTTTTCCGCCTAATCATCCTTATGTGTGGGACTATTTGGTCGAGGAAGTGTTGAATCAGGAAACGGAGAGCATCCAGTCGTTTTTGCTCCAGACGTCTGTTCTTGAACGGATGAGCGGGCCGCTGTGCGATGCTGTTCTGAGCGACGGGGAGCACACAGTCCGGGCTGGCTTTGGCGAAGCGACGCTGGCCTTGCTTGATCGCGCCAATCTGTTTCTTGTCGCCTTGGACAGCGAACGGCGCTGGTATCGCTACCACCATCTTTTTGCCGAGCTTTTGCGCAAACGGCTTGATCCAACCGTCGCTGCAAGCTTGCATATTCGCGCAAGCAGCTGGTATGAAGCGAACGGCTTTGCGCTTGAGGCGTTTCACCATGCTGTTTGCGCCCACGATACAAAAAGGGCGGCGCAGCTGGCGGAAGGTGCTGGCTTGCCCCTGATTTTTCGCGGGGCAGTGACCCCTGTTCTGCAATGGCTGGAGTCATTGGGCGAGCAGGAAAAGAACGAGCTGCCCGGTTTGTGGGTGATGCAAGCGTCTGCGCTGTTGATGATCGGAAAAACAACAAGCGTGGAACCAAAGCTGCAAGCTGCCGAAAAAGTGTTGCAGGCGGTGGAGCAAAGCGACATGACCCGTGATTTGCTCGGTCATATCGCGGCGATCCGCGCTTCGCTGGCGGTGAGCAAGCACGACGCGGAGCGGATCGTAGCGGAGTCGCACCGTGCTCTGGAACTTTTGCATCCGGAAAATGTGCCTGTACGCACAGCGACACTATGGGCACTCGGGTACGGCTGCCAGCTTCGGGGCGAATGGGCAGAGGCGAGCGTGGCTTATACGCAAGCTTTGGCGAACAGTGAAAGGGTCGGCCATGTCCTGATTACCATGCTGGCAACACTTGGCCTGGGGATGATTCAGGAGATGGAATCCCGGCTGTACCTGGCGGAGCGAAGCTATCTGCGGGTGCTGAAGCTCGCAGACGATCCGCCGCTGCCGGCAGCTTGCAAGGCGCATCTTGGTTTGGCTCGCCTGTATTACGAGTGGGATGAACGGGAAAAAGCGTTGGAGCATACTCGTCAGAGCGTGAAGTGGGCAAAACAGCTGGAACAGACGGATTGCGTGGTCGAGAGCGAGATTTTTTTAGCCAGGCTAAAGCTTGCCCAAGGCGATGCCAGCGGGGCAGCACGCATGCTGGCAGAAAGCGATCACACGGTCCAGCGGCAAAACTTCACAGTCCAGCTTCCTCAGCTTTTGGCGGTCCAGACCATGGTGCAACTGCATAAAGGCAATCTGGCTGCTGCCGAGCGCCTGGCGACGGCGAATGGACAGCTCGCAAGCACTCGCGCCCGGGTGTATTTGGCCAAGGGCAATTCCGCCCAAGCCGTGGCGATTCTCAAACCGTGGCATGCAGAGCTGGAGCAGACCCGCCAAGAGCGGGAGCGGATCGAGGCCAAGCTGCTTTTGGCTGTCGCGCTTTTTGGGCATGGGGAAAAGCGCCAGGCGGTACAACTGCTTCGCGAAGCTTTGGCACTGGCTGAGCCGGGCGGGCTGGTGCGGACGTTTGTCGATGAAGCTGCTTTGCTCCTGCCGCTGTTGCGTGAGTGGACAGCAGCCGAAGCGGCGTCTGAGTATTGTGGCAAGCTTCTCGCTGCCATGAACCAGTTGGCGCCAGTACACGGGACGGGTCAGCCAGCGCAAGCGCAGCAAGCCGAGTCTCTGATCGAGCCGTTGAGCAATCGCGAGCTGGAAGTGCTCCGCCTGATTGCCCAAGGCTTTTCCAACCAGCAGATCAGCGAAAGGCTGTTTATTGCGTTGCCGACTGTAAAAGGGCACAACCGGGTCATTTTTGAAAAGCTGCAAGTGAAGCGGCGCACGGAGGCAGTCGCGCGGGCACGCGAGCTTGGACTGTTGTAGGCGGTGCTGTTTTTCAGCCGTGATTGTTTTTGCAAAACCATACTTTAGTAGCTGTAGCGAGACAGTTCATTGCGGCTATACTCATGGCAAACAGGAAAAAGGAGGAAGCCCATGAGAGCTGTCGTCTGCACCAGCTATGGAGCACCGGATGTCCTCTCGCTCCAGGAGGTAGCCAAGCCCGTTCCGAAAGAGCATGAGATTCTCGTGAAAATATATGCGACCACGGTCACTTCCGGGGATTGCCGGGTGCGCGCTTTTCGCTGTCCGTTGCTGTATTGGCTGCCTATGCGGTTGCTGATCGGATGGAACAAGCCGCGAAACCCGATTTTGGGCGTCGAGCTGGCTGGAGAGGTGGAAGCGGTCGGCAAGCAAGTCAAGCGCTTCAAGCCAAAAGACAAGGTGTATGCGATCACCGAGATGGACTTTGGCACGTATGCCGAATACAAATGCTTGCACGAGGACGCCAACGTCACCCTCATGCCGACTAATGCCACTTATGAAGAAGCCGCAGTGATGCCGTTTGGCGGAACTACCGCCTTGCACTTTTTCCGCAAAGGACAGTTGCAGCGCGGGCAACGAGTCTTGATCTACGGCGCCTCGGGATCGGTCGGCACATCGGCGGTGCAGCTCGCCAAATACTTCGGAGCCGAGGTGACCGGAGTGTGCAGTACCGCCAATGTAGAACTGGTCAGGCAGCTTGGCGCGGATGAGGTGATCGACTATACAAAAGAAAACTTTGCCCAATCCGGCAAGCAGTACGACATCGTCTTTGACGCTGTAGGAAAATGCGCGAAATCCCGCTGCAAGCAGGTGCTGGCTCCCCATGGCAAATACCTCACCGTGGAAGGGCAAGGAGTGGCAAAAGTGCGCGTGGAAGACATGCAGCTTCTCGCCGAGCTGATGGAGTCGGGCCAGCTCCGGGCGGTCATCGACAGACGCTATCCGCTGGAACAGATTCCGCAGGCACATGAATACGTAGAGCAAGGGCACAAAAAAGGAAATGTAGTCATTACGGTAGCAGATGACTCCGCGAACGGACACAACGGCTGAAAAGGCCGTTTTTTTGTATTTGTATGGAAAAACGTCTCGATATTTATCGCGAAAACGCATGTGACCGCTTCTGGTCAGCCAAGCAGACATGACGTTATTGTTTGCCGCAACACATGGGTGGAAGCGGTTCCAACCGCATGTCAGGGGAAAGAGAGTGACCGTATTGACAGGCAGGTGAGAACTGTTTATAGTATGTAATTGTCAGAAATGATTATCATTATCATCTACAAGTTTTTATTTGCCAAAAAGGAGACTGCAACATGAAAAAGTGGCTCATTCCTTTCCTGATGTCGCTTTCGCTGATGGTCAGCGCTTGCGGCAATGCATCGACGCCGACACCAAACAATGCGGGCGGCAGTGAGACAAATCAACAGCAGGCAACAAAAACCGAAGAAAAGCCGAATGCGAATGCTGAGGCCAAACCTGAAATGATCACGTACCAGTCGGAGAACGGTCCGGTTGAGGTTCCTGCCCAGCCAAAAAGAATCGTGGGCCTGACCAACGCGCCTAACGTAGTTGCGCTTGGCGGCACACTGGTCGGGATCGACGAGTGGACGAAGAAAAATCCACTGTTCACCGACAAAGTCAAAGATGTCGAAGTCGTATCGGACGAGACGATGGAGAAGATTTTGGCTCTCCAGCCCGACCTGATTATTGCCGGATCGTGGATGAAAAACCTCGACAAGATGAAGGAAATCGCACCGACAGTCGTCTACACGTGGGGCAAGCTGGACTACCTGGCGCAGCAACGCGAGATTGGCAAGCTTTTGAACAAGGAAAAAGAGGCGCAAGCGTGGATCGACGATTTCACGAAGCGCGCGCAAGCTGCTGGCGAAGAAATCAAGGCGAAAATCGGCAAGGATACGACCGTCTCCGTGTTCGAGCATGATACGAAAGACTTTTACGTCTTCGGCAACAACTGGGCTCGCGGAACGGAAATCCTGTATCAGGCAATGGGCCTCGCCATGCCGGAAAAAGTCAAGAAAGACGCACTTGGCCCTGGCTACTACACGCTTTCTTTGGAAGTGATTCCGGAGTACGCTGGAGACTACATCGTGCTCAGCCAGCGCAAGGGCGGAGAAAATCCGTTCCTGACCTCGGAGACGTGGAAAAAGATTCCCGCTGTGAAAAATAACCATGTGATCGTGATCGACATGGAAGCATCGACGTACAGCGACCCGATTACGCTGGAATATTTGCTGAAAATCTTCAAGGAAGGCTTTCTCTCCCAGTCGTAACGAGAGGCAGCTGCATACGAAAAAATAACGAGAACGTCTGGGGAACCAGGCGTTTTTTTTGTGGGAGCATGCCGGGGCGCAAAGCTCGCACAATACTGCCAAAGAACACGGCAAACCCCTTCTGGCAAAAGAAAAATCCCATGTGTCTTCACGCGAATGAGCGCAGACATGAGGGATTTTTTTGATGGACGTGAAAGGAAATTCATTGCAGTTTACTACTCGACAAAAGCCCGCACCTTCGGAAACACCTTCAACGCCGTCTTGTAAAACACATCCGCATGATACTCAGCCGGAATCAGCTCCTGCACAAACTGGATGTACGACTTCACAGGGGCGAGCGGCCAGTCGGTGCCGAACAAAAATTTGTCATAATGATCGCAGTACGTAATCGCATGGCGCAGATGAGCGAAGAACAGCGGCGATTCGGCCAGTCTGCGGCAGTTGTCTGCGTCACCGACCATCAAGCCGGACAGGTCGGCAAACATGTTGCGGTTTTTGTACACGACTTCTGCGCCATCCAGCACCCACGGGTCACCGAAATGGGCCATCATGAAGTTCACGTCCCGATGCTTCACCGCTACCTCGTCGAGAGTGAGCGGATGCGAATACTTGAGCAGACCTCGCTCCGAGTAAGTGTCACCCGTATGGAAAACAACCGGCACCCCGTATTTGGCGGCGAGTGCATAGACCGGATCGTAGACGCTGTCGTAGGCGTAGAACGGATAGTAGCCGAGATAAATTTTCAAGCCGACCGCCTGGGGGTGTTGCAAATCTTGCTCCAGGCGAGCAACCGCCGCATCGTCCAGCGTGTACGGATTAATCCCCAGGCAGTAGACGAGCTGCGGTGGCAGTTCAGCGGTCAAGTCCAGACCCATCGGCGTGATCGCTTCGTAATCGGGAAAGCCGTCCTGCTTTGTTTCCGTCAAGCCCATGCCGATTCCGAGCACCACTCCGTTGTCCTTATATTCCTGCAAAATGCCTTGGACAGAGTAGTCGACAAACGACTTCTCCGCGGCTGTCCGCTTAAATTCTTCGATATGCGATAAATGCATGTGCGCATCAATGATCTTCATCTGAATTTCCCCCTTCGCCTTCGCTGGTAAACCGGATCGCCCGCAAAGCCGCCAAGGAATCGGCAGGCAGCTCTTTGTCGGCAAACAGGAAAAAGACAGGCGGCGTAAAGCTCGTGCTGTTGTCCGGCAAGTTCAGTTCGCGCAGGATGGTGGTCATCGCGATTTCCTTGTTGGCGTACACTTCGACATCTGCGGTGCCCAGATCGGTGAAGATCGTGAGCTGCTCGGCGCGGGAAGCTGCGCCAAACGTATAGTCGGATTGTTCCGTTACGGTCAAATCTCCCTGCGCCAGCTTGTAGGTCAGCGGCTCCCCGTGTTTCCCCGCTGTTTTCAGCCAAACCGTTTCGTCAGCCGCTTCTGTCTGCAAAAAGACTTCGGTCGCAAAGCTTTTGTGGGCAAAGTACGTTCCGGTTTTTTGCACGATTTCGACCGTATGGCAAAGGAGCGGGACGCCCGGCAGCAAAAGAAAATATTGGTGGCAGGTGAGGCCGCGATACTTCTCCTGTTTTTTGACGTGATAGCTGAGCTTGATGCCTTGCCAGACGTTCTGGCGATTGTCGGTCAGCTGGACGAAGGCGGCGCTTCTTTCTTCTTTAACCAGTGAAAAAGCGCTCAGTTCTTCGATGTGGTTGCCGATGCCGCCTGTCCACGGATTCCACCACGATTTCGGTTGCCGCTGCGGGAAAGAGCTGGCCAGCCATTCCTGTCCGCCCGAAACGAGCGAGAACAGCGACGGGTAAAAATCCGGTGCTGCTTTGATGCGGATGGAGCCGTTGTCTGCGCTGTAGACTTGCTGGCCTTGCTCTTCGGTCACTTCCATGGAGATGGAGCCTGGTTGAACCGGGAAAAGGGCGCTTTGCAAGCAAATGTCGTGGGTAGCGAACTGACCGTCCACACGAACCAGCTCGTACGCTTTGGCCGAAGCAGGCAAAGCGAAGTGCGCTTCCTGTTCCTCGGCTTCTTCCGTGAAGCGTTGCGTCTGTCCCAGAGCTTCTTCGCTCGCAAGTAAGGCCGTCAGTTCCCCGTCCAGGTACTGCTGTTTGTATTCTTTTACCTCAACTTTCACTTCGCCGTTTGCCAAAAATGGGTTGTGATCGTTGGCAATCAGCTCCAGATGAGGGGTCAGCGACAAGTCTTTGGCCAAAGCTTCTTTTCGGGCAAAAGCACGAAATTCTTTCCAGTCCGTATACGCTCCATGCGCCACGCATATCGGGCCGAACGTCGCGCTGCTCTGCGGCTCCAGCTCTCCGATGCACGATTCCAGGGCGATTTGCCAGCCTTGAATATCCATCTGGCAAGATGGCGGCCAGCACAATCCCCACGGGGCTGCATCTTCCCGGGAAAACAGCCAGTTTTCACTGAGCAGCTTGCCGTCCCAATATTCCAGGTCGCTGCCGTAAGAAGTGGGAACGTCTACATAGCGGCCTTGATAGGGCAAGATCGGGTGCTGGATCGAGTGGATGAGGCTTTGTGTCAGCCATAGCTCAGCAGCCAGTTTTTCCGTGGAAGTGTTGGTTATATCCAGCGTGTGTTCAACGGTGCCATCGCCGTGCAGCAGCGTTTTGCTGATCAGCGAAAGAGCAGGGTAGGCATCGGAACGGTAAGCGGCGCGAATACCGATGGCGCCTTTTTCGGAAAAGAAGTCGACGTGCTCCGCGCGCTTTTTGGAAAACTCGCTGGAATACGGCTTGCCAAGCTTCGGATAGGCGATGTATGTCGGCGCTCCGCCGTTTCCGCCGGAAATGGTGAGTTCGTTGTCGTCCTTGTTCAAGGTGAGCGTATGGCGGCCGTGATGCACTTGCCACGTCAATTCTGTTTCGCCTGCCAGGAGCGCTCCCAATCCGGTAAAGGCAGCGCCAAGCTTTTTCACGAAGGAGACTTGCTTGCCGTCTGCAAGCTGCCCCACGATTTGCACATCGGCGCTGTAAAATCCGTGGTCGATCAGATCGGCGCGAAGCGGAAGCGAGACGCGTTCTTTGCCGGACAACCGCAGCGAATGGCTGTGTTCGTGGAAGCGCAAGAATGGCGAGTCAGCCAGTTCAAAAGAAAACTGTGCTTCTTCGGAAAAGTTGTTTTCCATGTCCAAATAATAGTGTGCAGTTTGACCCGGATAAGTCAGACCAGGAACGTGCATGGTGAGCGAAGCAGGGAATTTGGGCAAGATGCCGACCTGGAACAGCGCCTTTTTGCCGTTGATTTGAATGTGTGTGCAAACTCTTGGATGCGTGCGCCAAATGCTTTGCTCTTCCGTGATTGCTCCGACCGTAAAGCTTGCAGACAAGCTCGTTTCGTCCGTGACGGACAGCTCCTGCTGGTAGTCAAACTGAATGTTTTCATTCGACTCTCCCGTCAAGGAAAGCTGCAACGGCTTGCCCGATTTATTGACGATCCGGTAGTGAATCTGGTAGTCGCGGCCGAAGACCAGCTCCAGCTGCTCGACCTCGGCGGACAGCAAGTAGTCTTCCGTTTCGATCAGGCGCAGCCCGCGGCCGCGCCGTTCAAACTCCACGCGCAAGCTCAGGTCGGCTTTTTTCCAGGAGTAGGTGAAGTAATCAAAGCCGTTTTCTTTTCGTCCATCCGGCTCGACCACAATTTGTCTTGTGGAATCCTGGTACCAGTCCAGCGTATCGAAATAATGCGCGATAGCTTCTGTGCGCAGGACAGTGGGCATCATGTTCATCAAGTGCGTCGAGTCATCCCGGTCTTCCCAGAAAAAACCGAATTTTTTATACAAAGGAACCGCCTTCGTGTTGCCAGCCCATGTGTACAGGTCAAGCCGCGGCCAACCAAGCTGGACAGTCTGGTCCAGGGCGAGGGCAAGCAGCATGCGGCCTACTTTTTTTCCGTGATAGTCAGGACGAACGTTGAGCAGGGGGATGTAGAGGGCGCCCGTATCTTCCCTGTATTCCGCCAGGCTGCAATAGCCGACTACCGATTCGCCGTCCATTGCGAGGTACACAGCAAGCGCGTCGGAGCGAGCTTCTTCCTGTCTGATTTGTTCCGCTGTCGTAATCGAATTGCCGCCTCCCCAGCTGTCTCGGCTGGCGTTCCACATATCAGCGACAGCCGCAGCCAGCTCCGGTCGGTAGAGAACGATAGAGATAGATTCCATGTTTGCTTGCACCTCGATCTCATGTCAGTTTTTGCCTATTAATAGAGATACGTTTGAAGATAGCATCGGTTTCTCGTTCTGGCAGTTTTTTCTTGTCAACGCGAAAAGCCAGTATCGCCCGGTCAAACTCAAACGATACCGGCTTTTTCACTGTTCACTTGTGGCTGTACACTTACGCACGCTCGATGCGGATGACGACCATTTCCACGTCTTCATCCAAAGCGCGCACACTGTGCTTCTCCGCTGGCAGCATGTACAAAAGCGACTGTGGATCAAGTTCGATCTGCTTCCCGGAAAAGTCAAAGACCGCTTTGCCTTTTTGCACGAGAATCAACACGTCGGCGTCTGTGTCGTGTTCCGGGATAAAGCTGCCAGCGCGTAATTGCAGTTGCAGCACTTTGGTGCGTTCAAAGCCCATCAACGCGCCAATATGCTTGGGCGCGGACTCCAGATAGTTTTTCAGGTCGAACGTTTGCATAAATGATCACTCCTCACGGTTCCAGCGCAGAATAAATTTCCGCAGCGGAGATATGACAAGATGGTCCAGCAGGATGATGATGAAAATACTGACGAGCGTCCAGGCGAACACTTTTGCCGTATCGATGTTGACTCTGGCAAAGGCGAGCGAATAGCCGATTCCCGCATCTGCGCCGAGCAGCTCTGCCATGATCGTGATGCGTACGGCAGAGCCAGTCGCAAGCGAGATCGCAGTGAAAATCGGCACGGCAAGTCCGGGCAAAATGATGTGTCTCAACGTGTGCCACGGAGTGCTTTTGTAGATCGCCGCCATTTCCAGCAGCTGGCGGTCGATATTGCGCCAGCCGTCCGCCGTATTCAAGTAAATGCCGGGGAAAACGAGCACAGCGACGACAAACACGGGAACCATCGAGCCTGTGCCGAACCAGACCATCGCCAGGACGACGACGATGATCGGCGGAATCCCCATGAGCATCGACTGAACCGGACGCATCGCATCGTACAGGACGGGAGAACGTCCTGCGACAAGCCCGCAGCAAATCGCGACTATCATTCCGCTAAAAAGTCCGGTAAACATGCGGGAAGCGGACTGGAGCAACTGCTCGGTGAACTCCCCGCTCTCGATCATCCGAACGAAAGCGGCTGCGGTGTCCAGTGGTGAAGCGAACAGGATAGAGGGCAAGGACATCGATAAGCCTTGCCAAATGGCGAGCAGGATCAGGATTGTCACGCCCTGTACGAGCAGGCGGCGATTACGGAGCGTAGTAGAATCCTGCATCCGGCAATTTCCCCCCAATAATCTCCGGGGACAGAGTGGAGAGCTCGGTGAAGAAAAATTCCAGTTCTTCCTTGGCGTCCTTGGCCGAGACGAACTGCAAGTTCAGGGAAGGAATGACATTTTCAATGATTGGCGGGGTCAGCCCGTCCTGGTATTTCGCGATCATCGCGGCAGCGTCTTTTGGCTGCTCGTTCAGGAACTGGACGGATTGCTCAAACTGTTTTTGCAGTTCCGCCACCAGTTCAGGATGCTTGGCGATCAGTTCGCCTGAGACGAGGATACCAGCTTGCGGGATGCGCGGCGATTTGCCTGTCGCTTTCGCCCATTCGGCTTGCAAGCTCATGACTTTGCCCAGTTTTTTGCCTGCCTTGTTGCCTTGCATCACAGACATGGTCGCCATATGCTCCGGCAAGATGGCGTACTTCGCCTTGCCTGCGACGAGCAAGCCGACCAGCTCCTGCGGCGCGCTGACGTATTCGATTTTGACATCTTTGGTCGGGTCGAGATTGTTTTTTTTCAGCAAGTAGCGGAAGACGAGATCGGGCATATCGCCTTTAAACGGAACGTGAACGGTCTGTCCGCGCAGGCTGTCCCAACTGACTGCCTCACCGTCGGGGCCGATCATATAGAGGATGCCCCAGATCAGCGTATTGATCAGCTTGACATCCATTCCCCGGTTGTACAGATTGGCGCCGACATAAGTAGGTACGGCGGATACTTCGGCCTGGCCGCCGCTGATTCGGGCGCGCAGCTCATCCGGTGTTTTCCACGGCTTGTACTCAACGTTTTCGGCGAACGGGCTGAGCGATTTGTCCTCGATCATTTTATAGATGGGAGAAGAGAGCGAGATTCCCACTGGTGCCTGAATGGTCAAATGCTCGCGTTTTTGCACTTCTTGCGCAGTCGCAGCTGGTTGCTCGGCGGCTGATTGTTGGCTTGAGGTGGTAGCCTGATTCGTTTGAGCGGAGCAGCCGATCAGGGCGCTGGTGATGGCGACAATCAGGGACATCATGATGTAGCTGGTTTTGGATGTGCGTGACAATTGTCTATCCTCCTGTCAGGTGCTGGTGCAGCACGGCTTTGATTTGTTGAATCTGATCCTCGCTCCTGCCTGCTCTTTGTCCGGGGAGGGGGTATTCCCGGATGACTGTTGCCGCTGCAAGGTTGTTGCTTTTGCTGAACAACAGGACGCGGTCAGCCAGGCGGGCCGCTTCTTCCGGATCGTGTGTCACATAGACCATTCCGATGCGGCGTTCCTCGATCAAACGGATGACATCTTGTTGCAGCTCGCGCTTGAGGGCGAGATCGAGCGCGGAAAAAGGCTCGTCCATCAGCATCATTTTCGGGTCTGTGACCAGCGCGCGTGCGATGGATACGCGTTGCTTCATCCCGCCGGAGAGCTGCTTCGGATAGTAGTCGCGGGCATGGAACAGCCCGACTTTTTGCAACACCGTCGTCACTTTTTCGTTCATCGTGTCTTGGTCCATGCGGCCGAGCACAAAACGAATGTTGTCCGTGACCGTTTTCCACGGAATCAGCCGCGGCTCCTGAAAGACATAGCCGAGCTGTTCCGTGCGGACGGTCACCGTTCCGGAAGTCTGCCTGATCAATCCGGCTGCCATGTTGAGAATCGTTGTTTTGCCGCAGCCGGAAGGGCCGAGGATGGCGACGACCTCTCCCGCCGCGAGAGAGAAGGAAAAGCCAGCGAGTACAGTCGTCCCGTTGAACGACTTCGTGACGGAGGCAAATTCCAGCAAGGCTTCCATCGGCTCGCCTCCTGACTTTGTTATTTCACGACCGTAAAGGTGATGTGTCCGTACAGGTCGTCGTTGGCATCGAATGTACGAATCAGTTCAAACAAATGGGCTTGATCCGCCGGGTTTTTGCACGCATTGGTCAAAAGTTGGATCGTTCCTTCCCAGCCTTCGTCTGTGAGCAAACCTTTCAGCGACAGAAGCGACATTTTTCCTGTCTGGCAATCGACTTGGCGGAAGGCAGCCTGTTCGAACAAACCGCGCCAGTTCGCTTCGGTCATCGGCTGGGCATTGACCGCGAGCAGTTGGCGCAAAGCAGCCAGGCGCTCCTGCACTTCCGGCGTTTCCGGGTCCTTGCGCAGCAGCAAATCGTGGGTCGCCAGTCTGCCGCCCGGCTTCAAGACGCGGAAATATTCCGCGATCGCCTGCTTTTTCTGTTCCAGCGGCAGCATGCTGAGCATCGCTTCATTGATCACCACGTCAAACGTTTCAGCGGCAAAAGGCAGCTCCAATGCATTGCCATATGCAATCTGGACGCGGTCTTCCAGTCCGTGCTGGCGAATGTTTTCCTGCGCCCGCTCGACGCTCGGCTGGTGAATATCAATTCCGGTCACCTGGCAACCGTACTCCTTGGCGATCTGAATGGCGGTCGTGCCCATGTTTGGCGCTACTTCCAGCACGTTCGTATCGGCGGTGAGGCGGCATGCTTGCAAAATGCGCTCGGTCGCTTCTTTTCCGCCCGGACGCAGCCGGGTTTTCCCAAGGGAAGCGAGAAACAGGTGAGTAGGCTTGCGGCTTGCTTTTTCGGTCATGTCAAACATCCTTTCTCATGATCGCACGTTCACACCTCATGGCAGCCTCTGACGCAACATGTCTGGGCGTGAGTGCGGATAAAATGGTCTTTTTGGGGATCGATCGGCACAACAGGCGTGTCAGGAAGCAAGCTTCTCAGCTTTTCCAGGTGAATGTGCATGCTGCCGCCCGGGGCCATCACGACCGCTTGCTGCTTTTTCAGCTTCTGGATCGTGCGGTTGACCGTCTCGCGCGTCGTGCCGAGCATCCCGGCCAGCTCGCTGTTGGTAAAAGTCGTGGAAAAGCGGAGCCATTCTGCGTCGAGCCTGGCTGCGTGTGTCTCGCTCAGGCGCAGCAACAAAGACACGAGCTGGCTTTCCACCGGATAAAACGTCTTGTCTTCCAGACGCTGCTGCAGATCGATAATTTTGTCCGCCAGCACTTGCATGATTTTGAAGCTGATGGCGGGATGAGCGAGCAGCAGCTGTTCGAAAGTGCGCACGGGAATGACGAGGCAATGGACGTCATCCAGCGCGACGGCGTGGTGCGGATAGCTGTCTGTGCGAAAAAATCCGAGGTGAGGGAACATGTCGCCCTGATCGGCAAGCAGGAAAGTTTGTTCTTTTCCATCTTCACTCGTGCTGAACAGACGGACTCGGCCGGAAATGACGAAGTACACTTGCAAGATTTCTTCCGATTGATAGAAAAGGTAGTCGCCTCTTGCAAATTCACCGGATTTGCACGTAGCCGCAACAGCTTCCAGCTCATGCTCGGACAAATTGCGAAACAAATGAAAGCAACGCAAAACGGAGGAGATCGGGCCAGTAGACAGCATAGGAATGCACTCCTTTTCTCGCATTGTTATAATTGAGTATAATAATCATTCTCAATTATAACATTGTGTGAACGGAAAAAAATGAGAAAAGGAAGCAAAGGCCAGAGCAATCGCACTGAGGCGCACTTTCACAACCTTTCACGCGTTTTAATGGGAGCAGGTAGTTGATTGATTACGAGCCCAGTATAAAACATGTGCAGAGCGATGCCTTGTGACCAATATCACAGTTGAGAATTTATCTCATTCTTGTTTCTGCGGGCTAGGTCGAGGAAAATAAAGGAGAATGGACGACTAACCAAAACGGTCATGACCGTTTTGTTGACCGCAAGCGGTCACATCCCATTTCATGAAAAACGGCGAGACGTTTTTCACAGAAAAAAGGACGATGCGGATGCCTGCCTATACGTTGTGGGAAAACATGCTGTTTTGGCCAACGGCTCTGGATGAGGGCAAGCTCGCGGCGGCTGTTGCGGGCAAGACGATTCTCATTACCGGGGCCAGCTCGGGAATCGGGGAGCAGCTGGCATATGTGCTGGGGCGCTGCCAAGTGCACTTGCTGCTGGTGGCGAGAAGAGAGGAAAAGCTGCGCCGGATCAAAGCTGAAATCGAGCGAGACGGGGCGAGAGTCAGTGTGTGCGGGGCCGATCTGCGCGATCCGGCTCAGTTGGAGGCATTTCTTGCGTTTTTGCACGAGCAGCCTGGCGGGATCGACATCGTGGTCAGCAATGCAGGCTTGTCCATCCGGCGACCGATCATGGACTCTCTGGAGCGCTATCACGATTTTACCCGGACGATGGCGATCAATTATTTTGCTCCGGTTAAAATCTTGTTGTCGCTTACTGAGCAGCTCGCCCGAAACAAAGGGCAGATCGTAAACGTCTCCACGATCAACACATCGTTGCTCCCGTTGCCTTACTGGGCGGCGTATCAAGCTTCGAAAGCCGCGTTCGACACCTGGTTTCGCTCGGCCGCGCCGGAGTGGAGCGCGAAGGGGATTGCCACGACATCGATTTACTTGCCGCTGGTGAGAACGCCGATGATTTTGCCCACGACTGCCTATCGGAGCATGCCTGCCATGAGCGCAGAGCACGCTGCGAGGCTCATCGCCAAATCGCTGTACACGAAACGGACCACGATCCGCCCGTGGTGGCTTTTGGGGGGCGAGCTGGCTTCCTTGTTTGGCAGAGGGCTATGGGAGCGATTGCTTCCTCGCTGGCTACGCAAAAGGGGGGAATGACGATGCGCCTGATGTATTTGCTCGCTGTGCTTGCCAAAATGAAGCTTTTGACGCCAGCAGGCATCGGCAGGCTGCTCGCCGCCTTGTTCCGATGCGGAACGAACCTGATGACGCTGCTGAAGCTCGCGCAAAGCACCCACGCTCAAAAGGTCGCATTGGTCGACGAGCGGGAAACGGTTTGCTTTCAGCAGCTTTGGACAGACTCTCTGCGGCTCTCTTGGGTGTTCAAGGAAAAATACGGTCTTGCGAAAAGCAAACAGGTCGGCTTTTTATGCCAAAACCACATCGCGTTGGTGCGAGCCATTTTCGCGGCGTCCGGTACGGGCTGCGATGTATATTTGCTCAATCCCGAAATGAGTGCGGGACAGCTCAGGCAGTTGTTCGACGAAGTGGAGCTGGACCTGCTTATCCACGACGAAAAGCAGACGGCGACCATCGAGCAGGCGGGATACGCGGGAGCGAGTCTGTACAGCTATCACGAGCATCTTCCCGCGATCAACCAGTTGCTGGGAGAATGCTCGGACTGGTCGGACGAAGAGCTGGCGTCAGTGCCAGTACCAGCGCGCAGTTCTGCGGGCAAGATCATGCTCCTGACAGGCGGAACGACGGGGCGTGCGAAAAAAGTGCCGCACAAGCCGTCGCTGTTTCATTATTTGCCGCCGTTTTTGGCTCTGCTCAGCCAGCTTGGGCTGCTTCGGCTGAATACAGCCTATATTGCGACGCCGATCTACCATGGATACGGTTTGGCTATCTTGCTGTTGTTTGTCGCTTTGGGCAAAAAAACAGTGATCACTCCCGGCTTCGCTGCCGCCAAAGCGTGTGAGCTGATTGCCAGACACAAAGTAGAGGTCGTATCCGTTGTCCCGTTGATGCTCAGAAAAATGCTGCATCACGATCCGACAGCGTTGCAGTCTCTTGTTTGCATCGCATCAGGCGGAGCGCCGCTTGCCACCGGACTCGTAGCCGAGGTGTCCGCCGAATTGGGCGACTGTCTGTACAATTTATACGGGACAACGGAAGCGGGGCTATGTGTGATCGCCACGCCCGGCGACCTCCGGCATCGTGCGCACACGATCGGGCAAAAAATCCCGGGTGTCCGTTTGCATGTGCGAAATGTGCGAAACTCCGATCAGCGTCCATGCAAGGCAGGCGAAATCGGCCAGCTGTGCGTGAAGGCGGGCGGCTCGCTGTTTTTCAAGCGACAGGCTTGGATCGAGACAGGCGACGTCGGTTATCGGGATGCAGCGGGCTATTACTACTTGTGCGGGCGAACAGACGACATGGTGGTGTCCGCTGGCGAAAATGTGTATCCAGTCGAGCTTGCGCGAGTGCTTGTGGAGCATCCGGCCATCGAAGACGCGACTGTGATCGGCATCCCGGATGAAGCGTTTGGGCAAAGGCTGAAGGCGTTCGTCCAGCCTGTGAGCCATGTGGAGCTTACCGAGGCACAATTGCAGCAATGGCTGCGGCAAAAAGTAGCCAGATATCAGATGCCCAAAGAAATCGTTTTTGTCGAGCAGCTGCCATACACCGAGTTGGGCAAGCCGGACCGGAAGCAGCTCATGTAAAATGGCCTGGCATGGGCAAACGCTTCGCCACATTTTCCCGATATATCCTGTCAAAACAAACCATACATATTACGAGACAGAGAAATCATACGGGGAAAGGGATGAAAAGCCATGCCTCAAGGCATCCACGATATCGAAGTGCCGCTGCCAATCCGAACGGTTTGGGAGTTTGTCCGTGTATTGGATCATTGGGTAGTGCTAGTTCCGGGCTACATCAGCCACGAAGTCATTAACGAGCGCCGCGTGACCTGGAGCTTTACCGGAGACATCGGCATCTTGAAAAAGGAGATCAGCTTGCAGGTAGATATTACGGAATGGAACGAGCCGACCGAAGTCAAATTCATGCTGGCCGGAATCAACGAGAATTTCACGGGCGAAGGCTACTTCAAGGCACAGGAATTGGGCGAGAAGTGTACGAAAATGACCGGCTTTCTCGATATTACAGCCAAAGGCTTGAAGGCGCCGATGGTAAATTCCATCCTGAAATCGCACGTTCCCCAGTTGACAACCGAACTGGCGGAAGCGGTAGCCAGCCGGATGAAAGAACAATAGCGAAGACATGTCTAAAAACCCTTGATTGCCAAGGGTTTTTTCTTTTTTTTCAGCCGACACTTACGCGATTGACGACTTCGCCATTATGCTTTAATCTACCATAGTTAACGAGGTAACTATTGCGCAAAATAGGTACCTTATAATAGGGAATAACAGGAAATTACAACGAGGGTGATGCTTGTGAAAATCAACAAAAAATACGAACACATTCTTTTTACTTTTCTGATGGCTTTGGGCATGTCCTGTCTTTTGTCGTTTTTCATGATGCTGGTTAATTTCGGCTTCGACTCCATGCTGCTCGCACGCTGGCTCAAGGCGTGGCCGATGGCGTTTTCACTGGCTTTTCCAGTCGCTTATTTTTTGCCAAAAGGCATCAGGCTGCTCATGAAGAAGATTACGTTTGTCGAGGGAAAATAAAGAGCGGATCGGGAACGCACAGCAGGGGCAAAGCTGTGTGTTTTTTTTTCAGCGCTGTCCCAGTACCTCGAACCGGGACAAGAAGCAGGAAAAAAGCGGAGAAAACCAGGTCGGACTATAAAAAGTGGCTGGCTTCTATAAATTGCTTTTCCAGCGGAGAAAGCTCATAGCCTTGCCTGGTAACCACATATTTATCGAGAAAACGCTGCTCGGCAGGCAGCTCCAAATAGTTCGTCACACCGAGCCGTTCGACAATGCGTTTGGACATGAGAGTAATGCCCATTCCCAGCGCGGCGAATTGTAGCAGAGTTTCTACTACAGCAACCTGTGTCACGGGTGCTTTTGGCAGACCGAAATCGGAAAAAAGTTGTGCCATGCGCGATGTATACAGGCATTGTTCGGACAAAATCAGTACCGTTGCTCCTGGCAAAATGCTTTTGAGCGACATGCCTGGCACGGCTCCTTTTCCAACCAGGACGACTTCCTCCAAGCCGATTTTTTTATAGTGCAGCTGTTCCGTCTTGCTGGATGCGCCAATCGCGAAAGCCAGGTCGATCGTGCCATTCATCAGCGCTTGTTCCATTTCGGCAGTTGAGCCAGTCTGTAAAGTAACGGACAGCTGCGGGTATTTTTCATACAAGCCGGCAAGCGTAGCGGTAATTTCCGAGCCAATCACGGATTGCATCGTGCCCAGCCGAAGCTTCGGTTCAAGCTGTTTCATCTCTTGTTCGGCTTCTTCCCACAAGCTCAATAGCTTCTTGTAGTGCGTGTAAAGCCGCTTGCCTTCCACCGTCAGCTCCATGCCTTTGGAACTGCGAATGAACAGTTGCTGTGCGTAATGAGCTTCGATTTTTTTGATTTTCGCCGTCATGTTGGATTGCAGATGGTTCATGCGAAAGGCAGCGGCGGACAGGCTCTTCAACTCGGCAACTGTCACGAACGCCCGGATCGTATCCATATCCATGTTTTCAACTCCTTCCATCAAAAAAAGTGATAGAGCAATCAAAAGTTAACATTATTCGAGATGTCTTTGGATTAGTATACTTTTCACAAAAAAGAATTGCACGCGTGAAGCAGGAGGGAAAGACATGGATACAAAGCAAATTCGCACCGGGATTATCGGCGGGTCGTTGAACAATCAGTGGGCAAGTAAGACGCATATTCCTGTGCTTTTGCAAAGTGAGCGACACCGCATCACCGCAATCGCCACGACAAACGAAGCGAGTGCGCGAAAGAGTGCGGAAGTGACCGGGGCTACGCTCGCTGCGACAGACCATCGCGCCGTAAGCGGCTCGTCAGCTGTGGAGCTGGTAGTTGTAAGCGTCAAGGTTCCTGATCATTACGATGCAGTCCGCAGCGCCATCCTTGCCGGGCAGCATGTGTACTGCGAGTGGCCTCTAGCTGTCACGACAAGCGAAGCAGAACAGTTGGCTGGTCTGGCAAGACAGGCAGGCGTTCATCACGCAGCAGGGCTTCAGGCGAGACAGTCACCTGTGCTGCGGCAAGTGAAGCAGCGTCTGGAGCGAGGCGAGATTGGCCGTATCTTGTCTTGTCACATGCGCGTTTCCACGCAAGGAAAAGGCGGAGTCACCGATCGGCAGGGGGCGTATTTGCTGAGCGAAAAACACGGTGCGACATTGCTTGCGATCAACGGCGGCCATTCCCTGGATGCCCTGTGCTACTTGCTTGGCGATTTTCGTGAGCTGTCCGCGATGATGAACCGGAATTTTTCTACTGCGACTGTGCTTGCGACGAATGAAATCATTGCAAAAGACACAGCAGATCAGATCATGGTGCAAGGAGTGCTGAAAAGCGGGGCTTCGGCATTCGTTCATATCCAGGCAGGCACGTATCCCGCCTTTGAGCTGGAAATTCAGGGAGAGCTGGGAGTCATTCGCATCGTGCAGCACAATTCGGTGGGGCATGTACAGTTCGGCAACCTGGAAGCGCACATGGCAGCCTACTCTTCTGCAAGCCGTGTTGCAGCAAGCAATCCGGACCACTTCGTCTCGGTTGCAAAAGATGCGGCAGAAGGCGAAGCAGTCAGGCAATATGTGGCTAGTGCCCATGAAGCTTTTGCCAAGGACATTCAGACAGGGACGTTCACCGTTCCCGATTTTTTTGAGGCACTCCACCTGCATCGGCTTCTGGATGCGATCAGACTGGCGGCTGCCACAGGGAGCAGGCAGACTTTTTGACGTTTACCTACCATTTTCAACTGTGGTATAATCTACCATTGTTTACTAGAAGCATGCAGGCAAGTTGCAGACAGCATGAGAGGAGATCTTGAAAATGCAAAGAAACAACCACTGGAAGAAGCTTGGCAGATGGGCAGGGGCGGGAGTGCTTGGCCTGACGATTTTGCTCGGCCACGTATACCCGCTGAAAGCCGCAGAGCCTGTTCAGGTTCCTGTTCTCAGTGAATGGTCCATTTCGACATTGAATGAAGGCGAGAAATACGGAATTTTTCCGTTAGCCTGGTACAAAGACGAATCGTTCCTTCAACCGATTCCTGCCGATAAGTTTGCGGATTTGCTGAAAGCGACAGAAAAGAAGCTCGATCAGCTTGGCTTGAAGAAAAAAGCAGCTTTGTCCTGGTCAGACAACCGTGTGGCGACGCGCGAAGCAGTAGCCGTTTCCTTGCACAAGCTGCTGGCAAACTATGAGTGGCCAGCCGGAAAGGGAGCCGATGTGACTGCACTCGCTCCGTTGGAGTACATGCGCAAACATGGACTTGTCAAAGGGACGAGCGCAGGTTTGGAGCTGGATCAGCCAGCAACAGTAGAGCAGGCTGCGGTCATGGCCAGCCGGGTGGTCGAGTTCGCCAATGATTTGGCGGGCGGCGGAGCCAAAGGCTTGTTGTGGAAAGTGACCAAAGGCCAAAATACGCTCTATTTGCTCGGCTCGATTCATATGGGCACAACCGACATGTACCCGATGCAAAAAACAATCCGCGACGCTTATGAAGCGTCAGACGATCTGTGGGTCGAGGCGGATATCCTTGCTGGCGACATGAATTACATGCTGGAGAAAATGATTTACAGCGACGGAACGACACTCCAGGATCACGTGTCAGCCGACACATACAGCAAGCTGCAAAAGGCGCTGGCAAGCATGAAATTGCCTGAAAATGCGTTCGATGGCTACAAGCCGTTTGCCGTTGGTCTTTCCCTGGTAACGGTAGGCTATACCGGAAGCCCGGAGGAAGGCGAACTGGCGATGCTGACAGGGATCGACCGCTATTTCCTGGCCAAAGCGATGCTTGAGCAAAAGCCGGTCCACGAGCTGGAAGGCATCAAGCTGCAAGCCGATTTGCTCTCGGGCGTATCCGCAGAGCAGCAGGAAAAGGAATTGAACGTCATTCTGGACAGCTTGCTTTCCGGAAAAGAGCCGGCAGCAAGCTATCAGGTGTTGCAAGACATGCAGGCAAAGTGGGTGCAAGGCGATCTGGAAGGCATGACTCGCGTTTTGAGCGTGGAAGGACAATTCGATGCCGGAGGATTGAACCAGCGCCTCGTTGGTGAACGGGACAAAAACATGGCGAACAAGCTGGCCCAGTTGCTGGAACAGGAAGGCGAGCACACTTCCTTTGTCGTCGTAGGCTCTGCCCACTACGCGCTGAAAGGCATGGTGCTTGACCAACTGAAGGAAAAAGGCTATCAGGTGGAGCGGCTGAAGTAAGCGGCACAGCAAAATAACAGAAGAACGCAGGCAGTTCGAGCAGCGAGGCAGCAGCCTTTTGCACGGACTGCTTTTTTCTGTGAAAAACGTCTCGATGTTTTGGCAGGAGAGTGAGCGGAGCGGGATGCGGTCCACGAGCCGTGACGCTGAACATAGCAAGCCAGAAGAAACGTTGATCAGCGGTTTATGATACGCTTCTCTTAACAAAAGGATTTTGGCAAATAAAGAAAGGCGGTTAGAAAACATGGCGAAAACAATTTCCCGAACGCGACTGTGGGTAGCGCGGATCATGAGCTGGCTGGTCATCCTCTTCATGCTGTTTGACGGTGTGTTCAAGCTGATCCAACCCGCTCCTGTCGTCGAAGGCACACTGGTACTCGGATTTGCGCAGCACCATATTGCGCTCTTGGGCATTTTGGCGATTATCTCTACTGTTTTGTACGCTTTGCCGCGAACCGCAGTGTTGGGAGCGATTTTGCTGACAGGCTACTTCGGTGGCGTCGTCGCTACACAAGTTCGCGTAGATGCGCCGCTTTTGACGCACACGCTGTTTGCTGTCTACCTGGCCATTTTGGCCTGGGGCGGGCTTTGGCTGCGGGATGAGCGGGTACGCAACTTGTTTTCCTCTGTGGATTGATTGATATTTCCAAAAAATGAAAGTATGCTAGAAAGACAAGTTTGTGAGCATCAGCACGCACATTTCGAACAGATAGGGGGAAGTACAGATGAACAAAAAGCAGTCCGCTGCCATCCCTAAGGTGGTGGGGCAAACCGCTGCTGCCGGGTTTCAGATCGGCGTGAGGAGAACGCTTCCCGTAGAGGCGGAGCCAATCTGGCTTTTTCTGACCTCCCCGGAGGGAACGAAGCTTTGGCTGGGCGACCTGCCGCCGCTGTCGCTTGCAGCAGAAGCAGCTTTTGAATCGCAGCAAGGAATATCCGGACAGTTCAAAATCGTCAAGCCTTATCAGCAGCTTCGCCTAAGGTGGAAAAAAAGCGATTGGGAAAAGTTCTCGACGCTGCAAATCCGCTTGATTTCCGCCAAAAACGGGAAAACTACCGTCAGCTTTCATCAGGAAAACTTGGCGGATGCCGACATGCGCGAGCAGATGAAGGAACATTGGGAAAGCGTGATCGAGCAACTGAAGACGCACGTTTGCTGAAAAAATAAGCTGTAGCCGTCACAGAAGCGGCCACAGCTTATTTTTTTGCTACGCCAAGCAGAGGGGTGGCGCAATGTCTTCTGTATTCGTTGGGCAAAAGACCAGTCATCTTGCGGAACAGCTCGGAAAAACGGCTCGAATTGTGATAGCCGACGATCTGGGCGATCTGGCTGATCGGCAAGTCAGTCGTGCTGAGCAGTTGTTCCGCATGGCTCATTCGCTTGTTTTGAATGTATTCGGTAATCGTGCACTTATAGACGAGCTTGAACGTGTACTTGAGCTTTGTCGTACCCATGCAGGCAATGCGGGCGAGATGCTCCAGGTGAAGCTCTCCGGCAAAATGTTCATCCATATACGCAGTCACAGCTTGAAGACTATCCAAATCCTCTCTGGACACAAACTTGCTCGGATGAGCCTTTTTTTGCTGTTTGGCCCGTTCGACGATCAGGGAAACCGCTTCGGCAACCTTGCTCTCGTAGTACAGTCGCGCGGCGATTCCCGTACCGCGAAATTGTCTGATTTGCCTGAGCAAAAAGACAAGCTCGGGGAAATGAGTCAGGCCGTCCACGCTGACAAAAGCGGAACGAAGGTCTGTGTACTCATCGGGGTATTTGGTCTGCAAATAATCTTCGTAATACTCCGGCGTAATCTCAAACCCAGTGGAACGAATCGGCACATTTTTCTCATATCGCGCCCGATACACGTTATTGCAACCAAAATGCACCCGGATGTATCCGGAGGAGAGACGCTTCGGCGGATGCAGCTCTTCTCCCGCCACGGAGTCGTAGTAGTTCAGGCTCATATATTTCGGCTGCTCAAATTCCAGGTACAAATCCTCGTAAAAAACGAAGTCGAGGATGGAGATGGAAAACAGATTCTCGCGGGAATACGTCCAGTAATGCCCGGAGCCTTTTTCCGGCGAGATGGAGAAGCACGTTCCCGCCTGACTGTAAGGAGATGGGCTGTCATCGCGGAAAAAACCGCATTTTGCCAGGCAAGGCACGTGCATGTCAGCTACAAGATCCTTCATTTCTACTCACCTCCCAATGCTTTGATCAGACGAAATGATGCCATGAAAAGACACACCTGCCGTTAGCTCATTGACCCCCCGAGTTGGAAAAAAATAAAATGGAACCAAGTTACTGCAAATGAAAATTGATCTCATTTACAGTCCTATCATCTCAGAGTATGAACAAAAGGAGGATTTATCATGGAAGCCGCCGTCTCACCCCTGCAAAACAGATGGACTTTGCGGGACTTTATCACACTCGCTATTTTTAACGTAGTCATGCTCATTATTATGACGATTTGCCCGATCTTTACCTTCGCCTCGTATCTGGTGGTTGGCGGGATTACGGCTTTGCTCAATGCGCCGCTTTACGTTGTCATGTCCAACAAAATTAACAAAAGAGGTGTCCTGTTCTTCACTTCCGTCATTACAGGCTTGTATTTTATCGCGTATGGCTACGCGTATTTTTTGCTCGTATTGGCCTGCATGGGAATCGTGGGCGAACTGGTTTTGTGGGGCAAGGACGGCTATAAAAATCCTGTTCGCAACGCCATTGCCTACGCCCTGTTTTACGTAGGCTATTCGCTCTGCGCCATCGTTCCGCTCATTTTCTTCCGCGATGCGTATATTGCCACTTTGTCCAAGAGCTATTCCAAAGCCGCCATGGATAAGATGCTCTATTACTACAGTACGCCGAGCATGGCGATTACGATGTTAGCGATTTCAGCAGCGGGCGGGCTGCTTGGGTGCCTGATCGGAAACGTGTTGTTCAAGAAGCATGTGAAAAAGGCGAAACTGGCATGAGAAAACCGGGTCCAAAAACACACTTGTTGGTGCTTTTGCTGGCAACGATCCTGACCATTTTGATCAAGGAAGAATGGCAAGTACATATGATGGTTGCTTTAAGTGTAGTGTACTTGGTCTTAAATCACCTGTCCAGAAAGGTCATGCCATTTATTCTCGTTTATGTGATGTCGCTGGTTATTGCGTATATCATGCCGCAGATGCTGGGCACGATGAAGCTCGTTTTCTATTCTTTTGCCAGAATGATGCCGCTGGTCATGATCGGGGCGACGCTGATGTACTCGCCTCCTGGCAGTCTGATGTGCGTGCTGGAGAGAATGGCTGTGCCCCGGCCGATCACGGTAATGATTTGCGTTTTGCTCCGCTTTTTCCCGGTTGTCATCATGGAAATGCAGGCGATTCGGGACGGGATTCGCGCTCGGGGCATTTTCCCGCACTGGTACAGCGCGCTGCTTCATCCGGCTATGGCTTACGAGTGCTATTTCATGCCGCTGGTCGTGCGTTGCCTGAAACTGTCAGCCGAGCTGGCTTCATCGGCTGAGCTGCGCGGGATCGAGAGCAAGTGCAGCAGGACATCTATCTATCCGTATCATTTCAAATCGGTGGACGCAGTGGCTTTGCTCATTTATATCATCGCAGGAACAGCGATTTACGGGGGAGGGATTATTCGATGATCGAATTGCGCGATGTCACCTTCCATTATGCAAGTGATGACGGAGAGCCCGGCAGCGAGTCGGGAGTCAAACAGATCAATTTGTCTGTCAAAGCCGGACAGTGCGTCGTGTTGTGCGGGCGCTCCGGCAGCGGCAAGAGCACGATGATGCGGCTGGTCAACGGGCTGGCTCCCGGCTTTTATCCAGGGACGCTCAGCGGTACGGTGAGTGTGGGCGGGAAAAGTCCGGCCGAGCTTTTGCCGCAGGAGAGAACGATGCTGATGGGTGTCGTATTTCAGGACCCGCGCAGCCAGTTTTTTATGGAAAAGGTGCGGGATGAGCTGGCATTTTCGGCGGAGAACATCGGGATGGACCCGGGAGAAATTATCGAGCGGGTTGAAAGTGTGGCGAAACAACTCGGGGTAGATCATTTGCTCGACCGCTCGCTGCACAAGCTGTCCAGCGGGCAAAAGCAGCGTGTTGCGATCGCGGCGGCATCTGTCCTGAACCCGCCGCTGCTTTTGCTAGACGAGCCTACAGCCAATCTGGATCAATCCTCTACGCGAAATCTGATCGAGATTTTGGGGAGACTCAAGGACAACGGCACGACTTTGCTCATTTGCGAGCATCGGCTGAATCCGTTTTTGCCTGTCGCGGACTCGTTTGTCTGCATGAATCAAGGCCAAATCGCCCGGACGTGGTCGCGGGACGAGTTTGCCGAACTGCCGATGGAAGCGGTTCGCCCGTACGGTTTGCGCCATCCCGATATGATTCGGATGGGGGAGCAGGAGCACAGGGAGAGTGTACGCACGGCGGAAATGGCGCTGGAAGCCCGGGAGCTGTCGTATTCCTACCGGAAAAAAGGAGATGGGATCTCGAATCTGAACGTCACGCTTCCGAAGGGCACAGTGACGGCCTTGACGGGTGAAAATGGATCGGGGAAGACGACCCTTTGCAAAGTGTTGTGCGGGCTGTTGCGCGAGCGAAGCGGAGCGGTCTTCTACGGTTCTGCCCGTTATTCCGCCAGCAAGCGGCGCTCGGCCAGCTACTTGGTCATGCAAGATGCAGACTACCAGTTGTATTCGGACAGTGTGGGCAACGAGATTGTCATGGGCAGAGCGCTGGACGAGAACTTGCGCAAGCGGGCCTATGAAGCGATGGCAGCGTTCGGCATTGAAGGACTGCGCGACCGTCATCCGGCTTCCTTGTCAGGGGGAGAAAAGCAGCGGGTGACGATGGCTGCCGCCTACTGCTCGGATGCCGAGTGGATTATTTTGGACGAACCGACGAGCGGGCTGGACGGTGACGGTGTCCTCAAAGTCGCGGCGTGGGTCAAGCAGCTGGCCCGGGCAGGAAAGACTGTTGTGATTATTACACACGACAAGATTTTGTCTGGACTGGCAAGCGACCAGGTTGTGGAGTTGAAAGCGGCTCATGATGAGGAGACGATTTTCACAGAACAAGGAGTGAGAACCGTTGAAACGTAAGCCCAAAAAAGGACTGGCCCGGCTTATGGAACTGGCAGGCGAGAAAAAGACGCTGATGGTTTGCTCGGCCGTTTTGTCTACCGTGAGCGTCTTTTTGCTGCTCGTCCCGTACTTGTCGATTTACTGCGTTTTGGCTGAGCTTTTGCGCCATGCGGATGACATTGCCGCTGTCGACGCCGCGTATGTCATCACATGGGCGGTATGGGGCGTGGTTGGACTGCTCCTCGGCTATTTGTTCATGTACGTTGGCGGGATGTGCTCGCACATTGCCGCTTTTCGTATTTTGTACGGCATCCGGGTCAAGCTGGCTGATCATATCGGCTCTTTGCCGCTCGGATACTTCAATAAAAATGCGACGGGAAAAATTAAAAAAGTGGTGGAGCTGGACGTGGAGCGAATTGAGCTGTTTATTGCCCATCAGCTTCCCGATTTGATCAATACGGCAGTCATGCTAGTCGTGATCATCGTGGCGATGTTCTCGCTCGACGTTTGGCTGGCTCTGGCCTGCATCATCCCGATGGTGCTCGGATTTGCCGCCCAGTTTTCGATGATGGCTGGCAAAAAGGCAAAGGCGGGGCTGAAGGAGTATTTTGACGCGCTGGAATCGATCAGCACCTCTTCTGTGCAGTACGTCCGCGGGATGCCGGCGATCAAAGTATTCGGCCAAACTGTGCATTCATTTCGCAAGTTTTATCAAGACATGCTGCATTATCGCGATTTCAGTCTGCGCTATACGGACAATTTTGAACGGGGCTACGTCTCCTTCAAGGTCATCTTGCTGTCTCTTGCGACTTTTTTCTTTCCGGTCGGGGTGTATTTTCTCAGCAAAGACCCGGATCATGTCGCTTTCGCCGCCACACTGATGCTGTTTCTCGTGCTGGCGCCAGGGATTTCTACGCCGATTTTCAAGCTGAACAGCTTCGCTTCGGCCATGACGACGATCGCGGAGGGAGTCAACCGTATTGACGACATGCTGAAAGAGCAGCCGATCCCGGAACCGGACAACGGACACAAGCCGACGGGCTATGACATCGCGTTTCAACATGTCTCCTTCTCCTATAACGAGCAGGGGGGCAACGAAGTGCTGAGAGACATCAGCTTCGTGGCACAGCAAGGAAAAATTACGGCGCTGGTCGGCCCGTCCGGCTCTGGAAAATCGACGATTGCCCAGTTGATTCCGCGGTTTTGGGATGTGCAAAAGGGGACGATTTCCGTTGGCGGGGTGGACATCCGTGCGATGAAAACTGGCGAGCTGATGGATGCGATGTCCTTTGTATTCCAGGATACGTTCCTGTTTTCCGATACGCTGTACAACAACATTTTGGCGGGAAGGCCGTCTGCGACGCGCGAGGACGTATACCGGGCGGCCAAGGCTGCGCAATGCCACACGTTTATCGAGCGGTTGCCAAAAGGCTACGACACGCTGATCGGCGAGGGCGGCGTGCATCTGTCGGGTGGAGAGGCGCAGCGTGTGTCGGTTGCCCGGGCGATTTTGAAAAACGCGCCGATTTTAATTCTCGATGAAGCGACGGCTTACGCTGATCCTGAGAACGAGTACGAGATGCAGCTCGCCTTGGGGGAACTGATCAAGGGCAAGACTGTACTGATTATCGCCCATCGGTTGACGACCATCTGCGAGGCGGATCAGATCATCGTGCTGCGGGACGGAACGATCGCGGACAGAGGTACGCACAGAGAGCTTTTGGCCAGAGGCGGGCTGTACAAAAACATGTGGGTGGCCTACACGAGTTCGACGGATTGGACAGTCGATCTCAGGCAAGAGAAGGAGGTGTTCGGCTGATGCGCAACATGTTGTATAACATTACGGCCGGCCACCCGGAAAAAATGGCGAAGCCGATTATCTGGGCTGTGCTTGCCAATCTGGCGAACATGCTGCCTTTTGGCTGTCTGGCTTGGGCTGTCAGTCTCGTGTACGCCTATTACGCGGGGGAGCAGGCCGTGCTTGACACGACAGGTTTGTGGCTCGCAGCGGCTGGTATGGTTGTGTTTCTCGGCGTGGTGTATTTCTGCGAGCAGAAGGCGTATCGCGCCATTTATCGCGGCGCCTATGAAGCGTCTGCCGCCGGACGGACGAACTTGGCCGAGCATTTGCGCAAGCTGCCGCTTGGCTTTCTCATGCGCAAGGATGCTGGCGAGCTGGGCCACACCATCATGAACGATTTTACTCAAATTGAAAATGCGAGCACTTCGGTGTTGCCGCAACTGGTCAGCGGGATACTGATTCCGTTCCTCGCGTTTTTTGGCTTGCTGTTTTGGGATTGGCGCATGGCGTTGGCGATGTTGGCCGGCTTTCCTGTCACGATCCTGATTTTGTGGGGAGTCTCCAGGCTGGAGCGACAGCTTGGCACGAGCCATTCCCAGGCAAAAGTCACACTCGCCAACTGTCTGCAAGAATACTTGTACGGGATGAAGGTCATCAAAGCGTACAATTTGCGCACGGACAACTTTACCCGGCTGGAGCGATCGTTTTATCAGTTCATGAAGGAAAGCATCCGCATCGAAGGGGTGCTCGGCCCGTTTTTTCTCGTGGCGATGGCGTTCATGCAGTCGGGTGTGTCGCTCGTGACGATTGTTGGCGTGTATCGCGTACTCGGCGGGGAAATGACCGTTCCTTTGTTCGCGATGTTTCTGCTCGTAGGAGCGCGTATTTTCGACCCGCTTTCCGTCGCGATCATGCGCTTGCCTTCATTCAAATACGATGCGATGGCAGGCGAGCGCATCGTCAACCTGCTTGCCCAGCCGATCATGCAAGGAGAACAGGATGCGCCGCACGGGCACGACATCTGGTTCGAGGAGGTCAGCTTCGGCTATGACGATACGCTTGTGCTCGACAAAGTTTCTGTCGAAATGAGAGAAGGCACGTTGACGGCGATTGTCGGGCCATCCGGCAGCGGGAAAAGTACCATGCTGCGGCTGGCGGCGCGGTTTTACGACCCGCTCAGCGGACGAGTGCTGTTCGGCGGCAAAGATGAGCGCGAGCTGGACCCGGAGAAGCTGTTGAAAAAAATCTCCATGGTTTTTCAGGATGTATATTTGTTTCAGGACACGATCCGCAACAATATACGTTATGGCCGAGAAGATGCGACGCAAGAGGAGATTGAGGCAGCCGCCAAGGAAGCGTGCTGTCACGATTTCATCATGAAGCTGCCGGACGGCTACGACACGATGGTCGGAGAGGGAGGTTCTACCCTGTCTGGCGGGGAGAAGCAGCGCATCTCGATTGCGCGGGCGATTTTGAAAAATGCGCCTGTGCTGTTGCTGGACGAAGCGACTTCTTCTCTCGATCCGGAAAATGAAGCGGTCATGCAGCAGGCGATCGGCCGTCTGGTCAAAGGGCGCACGGTCATCATGATCGCTCATCGGCTGAAAACAGTCGTGAATGCGGACAATATCATCGTGCTGGAAGAGGGCAAAGTCGTGGAGCAGGGGCGTCACCAGGAGCTGCTGGAAAAAGGCGGGCTTTACGCGCGGCTGTGGGAGCTGCAGCAAAGAACGAGCGGCTGGAGAATTACCGCGTAGCACGCGAAGGAATGGGCTGTTGGATGGGCAACAAAGAACGAAGCGATTGGAGAGTTACTGCGTAGCTGAAAAGGAACGAGCTAAGGAAGCCAATCGCTGGGCGAGCACCAGTTATTGACAGTCAAAAGCAGCGCATGATAAGCTGTAGGCACTTGAATGGAACGGAGGGTTACGTGTGGCAAATTAATTTTTCGATTGGATTCCTGGCACAATGATTTTGAATAGCACAAAAAGGCTATGTTGTGTGCATACGGTAATCGAAAAATGGTTTGCCATTCAGGTAACCTGTTTGCAGGGCGCAAGTGCGTAAGCGTGTGAAAACGCGTGAAAAGCAGGTGAATGCGACACTTGTTTGCCCTGGAAAACAACAAACAATGGAAAAGAGAACGGAACGGCCATTTTCTCGTGGCTGTTGTCATCGTGCGCGGAAATCAGGGTGTTTTTTGCGCGGTTCTTTTTCTTTGTATGTTTCGATTACACAAGCACAGGCAACCAGCCTGTGTTTTTTTGTTGGCAAAATGTGATGAGCGAAGCGAAACAACTGTGCAGGCTTGGCAGAGGCAGCGATCCATACTGGCTGGTTCTCGTAGCAGCCAAGCGAGCTAATGATAACACGGACTTTGAAGGGAGATGTACGAATGACTGAACAAATGGTGAAGGTGAAGAACGCGAAGATTTGCACGGAGCGCTTTGGGAACCCCGCTGATCCGGCTATTTTGCTGATTATGGGGGCTCAGGCGTCACTGGTTTGGTGGGAGGAAGAGTTTTGCCAGCGGCTGGCGGATGCAGGCTGGTTTGTCATTCGCTACGACAATCGCGATGTCGGGCGCTCCACGACTTTTGAGCTTGGCAATCCGGGGTATACGTTCGAGGACATGGCGGACGATGCGATCTGCATCCTGGACGCTTACAAAATCGAGCGGGCGCACATCGTCGGCATGTCGATGGGAGGGATTATTACCCAGATGATCGCTTTGCGAAACCCGGAGAGGGTGCAGGCGATCAGTTTGCTGGCAACGTCCAATTTCGCTCCTGATTTGCCCCCGATGGAAGACAAGGTGATGCAATTTTTCAGCAATGCGCAAGAGGTCGACTGGGCGAATGAGCAGGCGGTGATTGCGTTTTGCATTGCAAGGTGCGAAGTGCTCGTCGGCTCCAAGTATCCGCTGGATGAGAAGCGCACGCGAGAGTTGGCAGCGGCGGAATTTAAAAGAAGCCGCAAGATGGCAAACATCAACAATCATGCCCTGATCACAGGCTGCGAAGCTTATTTGGCCCGGACGGAAGAAATCGCGGTGCCTACTTTGGTCATTCATGGCACAGAGGACCCGATCATTCCGTATCCGCATGGAGTGGCGCTTGCTCAGGCGATTCCCGGAGCTGTGCTGCTGACGCTGGAAGGGACAGGGCACGAGCTGCCGTATGGCGATTGGAATGCCGTTCTTGGCGGAATTTTGCAGCATTCCAGAAAGGGCTAAAGGTAGCAGCGAGAGCGCCCTGCGTCACTTTTCTTCTGTTTCGTCGCAGAGCAGACGCTCCATTTGCCCGTGATCGACGTGCGCAATTCCCCAGTCGCAAATCATTTCCAAAAGCGGGATGAGCGAGAGTCCTTTTGCTGTCAGCGCGTATTCGACGCGCGGCGGAACTTCGGGGTAGACGGTTCGAATTACCAGGCCGTCTTCTTCCAACTCTCTTAATTGATTGGTCAATGTTTTGTGCGAAATATCCCGGATGTAGCGGTGCAGCTCTCCGAAGCGTCTGGGAGAGTTTTCATACAGCTCGTAAAGAATCATGACTTTCCACTTACCCTGGATGATTTGCAGGGTGGCGTCAAATTCGTTCAGGTACTTTTTCTTCGTCATGGCTGCGTCCTTTCTTACCTCAAGGTTACTAGCTCACTTCAAAGTGCTTACTAGCGAAGCGCGGGCATTCCTTTTATACTCACTTTACCATGAAACACGAAACGATAGGGAGAGAGGTAGACAGGAATGAAAACGGGATTTGTAGCAGTAACCGGGGCTTCTTCCGGGATCGGCAAAGCGACCGCTGCTTTGTTTATTGAAAAAGGATTCAACGTGCTTTTGATCGCGAGACGGGTGGAGCGGCTGGAGGAATTTCAGGGAGCCAATATCATCAAGGCGCAGGTTGACGTGACTGACGAGCCAGCGTTGAAGCAGGCGATTGCCGATGCAGAGGCACGATTTGGTCCGGTAGAGGCGATCGTCAACAATGCAGGACGGATGCTCCTGGGCGATATCAGTTCCCAGGACAGCAGTGAATGGAAGGACATGTACGCGGTCAATGTCATCGGCGTGTTGAACGGCATGCAGGCCGTGCTTCCATCCATGATCGAGCGCAAGACAGGAACGATCATCAACATCAGCTCGATTGCGGGCAAAAAAACGTTCGCGGACCATGCGGCTTACGTGGGCACGAAGTTCGCCGTTCATTCGATCAGCGAAAACGTGCGGGAAGAAGTGGCGAAGCACAACGTCCGTGTCATGACGATCGCCCCCGGCGTTGTCGAGACGGAACTGTTGAGCCACACGACCGATGAGACGATCAAGGAGAATTACACCGATTGGAAACAGTCGATTGAAGGCGGCCTCGACCCAAGAACAGTAGCGGAGACGATCTACTTCGCCTTCAGCCAGCCGCAAAGTGTCAACATCCGAGAAATAGCGTTGGCGCCGACGAGGCAGCAAGGTTAATAGAGTGCGGAACCCCCAGATGGTTGACTGGGGGTTCTTTTTTTGGATCAAAAGTCCTGGGAGTATGGTACAATATTTGGTAATTTGCATGATTGTTGAGTGTAGCGGAATGGAAAATGGAAAAAAGAGTATGGAGGGGAGCATGGGAGGGACGCGGTTTTGGGAGTTTTATTTGGTGCGCTACTTGCTGGGCACGATTTTTGGGATTGTGATTTTGTTTTATTTGGTGATTAATTATGATGGGCTGATAACGAAAGCTTTTTATCCCAAATCAGATTTTCTATGTGCAGAGTGCGATGTTGCTGTCTGTCAAAGTATAAAAGATGATGTGAAAAGCTTGTTGTTTAGTACGACTTATGGTCTGGGCGTTGATGATGCGAACAGTCTTTTAAAAACTATAGGGAGTAATCATTTGATTGATGCGAAAAATGAAAACATAGAGATAACAGAGACAGGCTTTCCCATCTTGGCTGCGATTATTTTGGCAGTCTCCGGATTTTTGTATATGTATTTTTCCAGTATGCTGATTTTGATTTTGCATGGAATTAGGTCATTAATATTTTTTTATCCTCCAAAATCATGGACAAAATACGTAGGAATAGTATTTTTTGTAGGTTTCTTGTCGTACATTTCTTGGATATTTACTCCTATGTTAATGGACGGGAAATACGCGGATCATTGGAGAAATAACAAGCACCTCATTGCAATAAGTATCATTGTAGGATTAATTCTCTTACTATTATTTAGTTCTCGTCTCATTCAGGAGTTTTATGAGAAATTAAGCAAATTCAGAACGAATAATGAGGATATAGCAAGAAAATCAAGCGTTCTTAAAATGAGAGTAACGACGGGCGAAACACACCTAAATAAAGAAAGCTTATCTGAGGAACAGAAGGATGATCAAATTAAAGATTATATAGAGTCGTACAAACATTTGAGAGAGCATGGCAATGCATTCGGAATCATTGTGTGCGAAATAGTATTCGCATTCTGGTTGTATATTTGGGACTTTGAATTTTGGGCTGTTCTTTATTGGTGCATTCTGGGCTTTATGGCGTGGTTTTTAGGTTCCTATTTAGAAATCAGAGGAGTATCCACTAAAAATAAGTAGGACAAAAAGTAGGCGATAAGAGAAGACAGTCCTAAGTCAAATTTGACTGCGGACTGTCCTTTTTTGTTTGGAAAAACTAAGGCAAAATCGCAAACGAACGCACCGGGAATCCGGACGCTTTTTCCGGTTTGGGGGTAATGTTGACGATGACGGCGCCTTTGGCTGGCAGCTTGTCCAGGTTTTTCAGCAGCTCGACCTGGTACGTATCTTGTGCCAGCACGTAATACTCGCCAAGCAGCGCGCCGTTTTTCTGGAAGTCCACGCTGGCGTCGGTGTCGAATGTTTCGTGGCCGACGGCTTTGATTTGCCGTTCTTCAAACAAGAACTTCAAGGCGTCCAGGCCCCAGCCGGGAGCGTGGTTGTTGCCATCTGCATCTTTGTTGTTGAACGCCGCCACATCGGGCCAGCGCTTGCTCCAGTCCGTGCGCAGGGCGACGAAGCTGCCGCTCTCGATTTTGCCGTGCTCGGCTTCGAATTGCAAAATATCTTCTATCGTCAGGCTGTAGTCGTTGTTTGCTTCGGCTTCCTTCGATTTGTCGATGACGACAAGGGGCAACACGAGTTCCTTCAAGTCCAGCTCGTCCAGGTACCGCTTGTCGCGCACAAAGTGGATCGGCGCATCCAGGTGCGTGCCGTACTGTCCGGCAAAAGTGAAGCTTTGCGAGAAAAAGCCGTCGTCATGCGTAAACAGCGTTTTGAACTCGGCTGATTCAAAGGCAGAAAAATGCGGTGATTCCGGGCCGAATGTATGAGTCAAGTCTACCCATTCTTTCTCTTTCAGCAGTTGGATTGCTTGGATCAAGTCGTTTGCCATGCGCCCACCTCATCAACGTTTTTGGAATTTTCGCCCGAATCCTTCGGCAACAAGTCCTTGTCTGTCAAGACGAATCTTGCCAGGCGCCAGGGCGTCCAGAGGTTGTCCGGTTTTTGCATGTCTGCCTGCAACTTGTTTGGAAGGATTTATTATACCATTACTTTATGCGTTATAATTCCGAGTGTCAATAAGGGAATTAACGAGATGAATAAATCGACAGGGGAGAGTGGCGACGATAGAGGTGGAGGCGTGAGCGAGGGATTTTTGGGCGCGAAGGTTGGCGGGCAAGCTCAGGCAAGCGGCTTTTGGCGTTTTGTCCATCTCCGATCTGGATTTAGTACATGGCAACTCGCTGCCCTACTCCTTATAATTTGATAGGAATGAGTGGGAGAGAGGTGCAAAAATGCAGCAACATCGAATCATCAAGGAAAAAGTAGCGGATTTTGAACTGACCATTTATTTGCCGAACAGCTATGCGGAAGGCGAGAAGCGATATCCGGCTATTTATGTGCAGGACGGGGGAAATGTCGTCCTGAATGCGTTTAATTACCTCGATCATCTGTTCATCACAAAGCAGCTGCCGGAACTGATTTTTGTCGGAATCACCCCGCACGACCGCAATTATGAATACACGCCGTGGCCGGCAGACACGCTGGTGCCTGGCGGAGTGTTGTTTGGCGGTGGAGCGAACGATTACATTCAAGTGCTTGCCGATCAGATCAAGCCATATATCGACGCGCATTATGCGACGATGCCTGAACCGGAGCACACGGCAATCGCCGGATGTTCGTTCGGTGGTCTGGTCAGTGCGCACGCCTATTATTTGCGATCCGATACATTTGGCAAAAGCGCCTGGCTGTCCGCCTCCTTCTGGTATGAGGGCTACGTCAAGCACATGCAGGAAACACCGCTTCCCGCTGCCGATCATCGGCTGTACATGTACGTGGGCGAGCTGGAAGGCATCCACAAGACGACGATTCAAGCGGAAATGGTCGCACAGACGAAAGCAGCGTACCGCATCTTGCTGGACAAAGGCTTCCCGGAGCAAAACGTGAAATTCGAGACAGATCCGCTCGGCACGCACGACAGCTTTTTCTTCGCCATGAAGTTTATTCATGCGCTGAGATGGCTGTTTGCGGAAGGGACGGAAGCGGAAAAAAGGGAATTTGCCCGCGACCGTACGCGCGAGTCGAACAGGGAAACGATTTAGCAGCGACAAAAGCGAGCGCCTTCTTTGCGGAGGCGTTTTTTCGATTTGTCCGCCAGATTGTTCTCGCTTTATTTCCTTCAATCAAAAATGTTTGATCGATCCTCCAGTATTTTGCTTGTTGACAGTGGCATTTTTCTGCCCATATAATTACAAAAAATGATAAAACAAATGTTGCGATTAGAAATAGTAGAAATAAAAAGACTTTTCAGAGAGCCGTTGGGTGGTGTGAAACGGCAATGTCGTTTATTTCGAACTCGTCTATGAACAGCTGCCTGACAATGTAGGGTAAGCCGGAGTTCCACCGTTACAGGGATAGATGGTGATGGCCATCGAAAAAGATCGTTTCCGCTATTTGGAAATGAATTAGAGTGGTACCGCGAGTTCAACCTCGTCTCTATGCGCAGAGACGAGGTTTTTTTGCGTGAAAAACGTCGCGACGTTTTTTTAGAAAAGCGGATGTTGATTGCGAGTGATCAATAAAACGGGTCATGACCGTTTTGCTGGCTGAAGACCGGGTTTAGCCGGCCCCGCTTTCCATAAATCGAGTTGCAAAAACAAACCATTTTGGGGAGGAACAGAAAATGAGCCGTAAAATTATCGTGTTTGATACAACGCTGCGTGATGGAGAACAAGTGCCGGGAGCGAAGTTGAACGTCCAGCAAAAAATCGAGATCGCCCAACAGCTCAAAAAATTGCGGGTGGACATCATCGAGGCGGGCTTTCCGGCTTCGTCCGAGGGAGATTTTCGTGCGGTGCAGGAGATTGCCCGCAGTGTCGGTGACAGCGTGTCGATCACGGCTTTGGCCCGTGCCGTGAAAAGCGACATCGATGCGGTGTACGAAAGTGTCAAGATCGCCCAGGACCCGCTCATCCACATCGTTTTGGGAACGTCCAACATCCACGTAGAGAAGAAGTTCAACCGCTCCAAGGACGCCGTCATGGAAATGGGCGTGGAGGCAGTACGCTACGCCAAAACATTGCTGCCGCACGTTCAGTATTCGACTGAGGATGCATCGCGGTCCGATTTTGAATATTTGTGGAGTACGATTGAAGCCGTCGTCAAAGCGGGAGCGACGATGATCAACGTCCCGGATACGGTGGGCTACGCGGTGCCGGATGAGTTCGGCGATTTGATCCGCCGCATCAACGATCGCTTGAAAAACCTCAATCCGGATGTCATCCTGAGCGTCCACTGTCATAACGATTTGGGCATGGCTACGGCCAACACGCTCGCCGCGATCAAAAACGGAGCGGAAAAAGTCGAGTGTACCATCAACGGACTCGGGGAACGTGCCGGAAATGCCTCGTTGGAGGAAGTCGTGATGGGGATGAAGGTGCGCGAGAATTTTTACCAGTGCCATACGAACATTAACACGAAGGAGTTGCTGCGCACCTCGATGCTGGTGAGCCATTTGACTGGTCTGGATGTGCAGGTGAACAAGGCGATTACGGGCGCGAATGCTTTTGCCCATTCGTCGGGTATTCACCAGGACGGTCTTTTGAAAGATAAGCAAGTGTACGAAATCATGTCGCCGGAAGAAGTCGGGGCAGACAGCATGGAGCTGATTTTGACAGCGCGTTCTGGGCGCCACGCTTTTAAAAATGCTGTTGAGAAGCTCGGCTTTGAAACGAACGACGCGGCTGATTTCGAGGTGTTGTTCGCCAAGTTCCTGGAGCTGGCAGACGCCAAAAAAGAAGTGTACGACCACGACGTATTTTATTTGGTGGCGAATCACCGCACGCTCGCAGACAGCAGCAAGCATCTGTATGAGCTGGAGTCGTTCCAGGTCGTCAGCAACGATTTGTACCCGACTGCGACGGTCAAGCTGAAAAAAGGCGAGGAAATGCTGAAAGGCAGCGCAGTAGGCGAAGGGCCGATCGAAGCGTTGTACGATGTGATCAAAACGTTGGTCGGGCTGGATGTCCATCTGAAGGATTACAAGATCAACAGCATTTCTCGCGGCAAAGACGCCGTCGGCCGTGTCAATATTCGCATCGAGTACATGGGGAAAACGTACTCCGGTCGGGCGATGGATACCGATATTATCAAGGCGAGCGCCCTTGCGTTTTTGAACGGGGTCAACGCTGCGGTGCTTGATCTGGTTGCGGTCGGATAGTCGGATAAAGCAAGAGCAGGCGCGAGACGACCCCTGTCTGAAACACGCCGAGAATCAAGCATGTAAAAAGACTGCTGCCAACTCAGGCTGAATGTCCAAAGGCTGCTCGAACAGGAAAGCGGGCTGCAAAGGCAATAAGGCTGATCTGTATCGGTAGAAATGGCTGCCAACTGATGGCAAAGCAGATTTGGCAGCGAGCCTGCAAGTATAGGAATGGAAAATTTGGAAAAACTGATTACCATACACTGTTAACCACCTTTTTCAACCCTCGCGGCTGTTTGCGGGGGCTTTTTTTATGAAAAAAACGCTGGACTCTCCGCTTAGGGGAGTCTTTACACTAGAGGAGAAAGGAGGGCGGACAGCGTGCTGTACACAGTTAAGGAAGTAGCGGAGCTTTCCCGCGTGACGATCAAGACGTTGCACCATTACCACCGGATTGGCCTGCTCATTCCGGGCGAGATCAGTGAAGCGGGCTATCGGCTGTACGGCGACAAAGAGCTTGCGCGTTTGCAGCAAATTTTGTTTTACCGCGAACTGGATTTTCCGCTGCAAAAAATTCGCGAGCTGCTTGATGGAGAGCCGGAGCGAGAGCTTGTGTTGCAAGAACAGGAACAGCTGCTCTTGGCCCGACAAAGCAGGTTGGAAGAGGTCATACGCACGCTGCAAAAAACGCTGGCGTGCCTGCGAGGAGGAAAAGGAATGGATAACCAAGCGATGTTTCAAGGGTTTAGCAGTGAGGAAGAGTGGAGAGCAGCCCTGCAGGAGCAAAGCGAGCATTTGCAGGAAACGTACGGATACGATCTGGCACAGGAAGCTTCCATCGACGTGGCGAAGATGAATGAACAAGCGCAGGAAGCCGAACGGTTCATGGCGCAGATGGCTGCCGCATTGCGCGATGGAGTCAAGCATACGGATGCGAAGCTGCATCAGTTGATCGGGGAACATCTGCGTTTCATGCATGAGCACGGGCATTCGCTTACTCCGTACGAGTTTGCCGGGCAGACTCGGTTTTTCCTGCAAGACGACTTCCATTTGCAGATGCTGGAGGGGCAGCAGACAGGACTTGCCTATTTTCTGGCGATCGCAGCCGAAGCGTATGCGGCTCATGCAAAAGCAGAGTAGGGAAAGAGAGAAGGGACCATTGAGAACGATGGTCCTTTTTCTTTTGGTCTTTTGGGCAAAAAGCGTGTGCGGCGTTCAGGGAATAATTTACAAAAAACAGGGGCGGTATATTGACAGAAAAATCTAGGACTGTTATAAAAAATAGTGGATAGCACTCTCGCGGTGAGAGTGCTAACAATTGTGTGTGGCAAAATAGAAGGGAGAATGGCCGATGGAAAAAAAGCAGTTTCAGGCTGAATCGACGCGACTGTTGGAAATGATGATCCACTCCATTTACACGCAAAAAGAGATTTTCCTGCGTGAGCTGATTTCCAACGCAAGCGATGCGATTGACAAAATCTATTACCGCTCGCTGACGGATGATCAGCTGGTGTTCGATAAAGACAATTACTTCATTAAAATTAGCGTGGACAAGGCTGCCCGCGAATTGACGATTACCGATACGGGAATCGGCATGACCGCTGAAGAGCTGGAAAACAACTTGGGCGTGATCGCCAAAAGCGGTTCCCTTGCCTTCAAAAAAGAAAACGATGCCAAAGACGGCTACAATATTATCGGGCAATTCGGGGTGGGCTTCTACTCTGCCTTCATGGTCGCTGACGTCGTAACGGTCACGAGCAAAGCGCTGGGGGCAGACACAGGCTACAGATGGCAATCCAGCGGAACCGATGGCTATACAATCGAGCCTTATGCAAAAGATGAGGTCGGCACCACGATCACTCTCAAAATCAAAGAGAATACGGAAGAAGAACGCTACGATGAGTTTTTGGAAGAGTATCGCTTGAAGGCGATTATCAAAAAATACTCGGACTTCATTCGCTACCCGATCAAGATGGACGTGACGAAGCATCAGCCGAAAGAAGGCAGCGACAGCGAGTTTGAGGAAGTGCAAGAAGAGCAGACGGTCAACAGCATGGTGCCGATCTGGCGCAAGAACAAAAACGAGCTGACTGACGAAGACTACGAACAGTTTTATGTAAGCAAGCATTACGGTTTCGACAAGCCGCTTGCGCACGTTCACGTCAGCGCGGATGGAGCGGTCGTCTATCAGGCGATTTTGTACATCCCGGAAAGCATTCCGTTCGACTACTACTCCAAAGAGTATGAAAAAGGTCTGGAGCTGTACGCCAATGGTGTACTGATCATGAACAAATGTGCCGACCTGCTGCCAGATTACTTCAGCTTCGTCAAAGGGATGGTCGATTCGGAAAGCCTGTCTCTCAACATTTCCAGGGAAATGCTGCAGCATGACCGCCAGTTGAAGCTGATCGCGAAAAACATCTCCAGCAAAATCAAGGGCCAACTGCAAAGCATGCAAAAAAATGAGCGGGAGAAGTACGAAAAGTTTTACGAAGCGTTCGGCAGACAGCTGAAATACGGCGTATACAGCGATTTTGGCACACACAAGGACACGCTTCAGGACTTGCTCATGTTCTACTCTTCCAAAGAGAAAAAGCTGGTGACGCTGGCCGAGTACGTCGAGAGAATGCCGGAAGACCAGAAGTACATCTACTATGCGACAGGGGAATCCAACGAGCGCATCGAAAAACTGCCGCAAACCGAGCTGGTATCCGACAAAGGCTATGAAATCCTTTACTTCACAGAGGATATCGACGAGTTCGCGATCAAGATGCTGCGCACCTACAAAGACAAGGAGTTCCGTTCCGTCTCCAGCGCCGATCTGGGAATTGAACCAGACGAGCAGGACAAGGCGGCAGACGCTGAAAATGAAGACAACCAGGAGTTGTTCGCTTACATGAAGAGCCTGCTCGAAGGCAAAGTCGCAAGCGTAAAAGCATCCAAGCGTCTCAAATCCCATCCAGTCTGCCTGTCGACAGAAGGCGATGTCACGATCGAGATGGAAAAAGTGCTGAACGCCATGCCGAACAGCCAAGGCGTGAAAGCGCAAAAGGTGCTGGAGATCAACGTGAACCATGACGTGTTCCAGTCGCTGAAGGCCGCTTTCGGTCAAGACAAGGAAAAAGTGAATTTGTACACAGCGGTGCTTTACCATCAGGCGCTGCTGATCGAAGGCTTGCCGATTGAAGATCCGGTCGCGTTCACGAACGATATTTGCAAAATGATGGTATAGCAAAAGGGGGATGCATGAGGCATCCCCTTTTTTCGCTGGAAATAATCGCTTGCGAAAAGCACATTGCGCACCGCGGTTTTCTTGCATTCGCCGAGTGTGGCCGAGAAGATGGAAGCAACAAAGGAGAATCGTTCCCAAGCGCTCTTGGCGTGTAGCGATCCAGTCCGGTTCGTGATGGAGGTCGGAAAATGCGGGCTGAGCAGCTGCAAAAGGCGCTTGCGACCGATGCAGATGAACTGCGCAGCCTTGTGGGAGTTCCGCACGAGACAGTAGCGAAAAAGCATTGCCCAGGTGGAAGCGCACGTCATCAACGGAGTTACGCTAAAGTAAAACCGTTAGCTGTTGTGGGAGCAAACCTTAAAGCTGCCTTCAAGTTTTTTTCGTTTGCGATGTTGTCCGTTCCTATGCGCTCCAGACATGAGGCTGAGCCTAGCCACGTATGCGGGTTACCTGCCCAGCACCATCCGAGCTTCGGCTTGCCTTGACTGATCCACAGGGCCGTTACGCGCCGATCGCCACAACGGGAGCCGAGCAGGGAAAAACCGTTGTTCTTTTTCAACAGCTCAGGAAAGTGGGTAACGAGGGCAATGCCTTCCTCCAGAGTAAGCGGAGAGCGCCCTTGGGCCAAAAGGCGGGGCAGGGCGTCGTTCGGCGTGACGTTGAGCGTTTGTCGTCCGGTATCAATGTCAGCCAAAAGATAGGCGACTCCGGCAGGCAACGCGATTCCATCGATCGGCTTGAAGCGGCACATATCCTGCTCATCCATGACGCTAAAGCCTGCCTTTTTCTGGCGCTCCACGAGTTGGATGGCACGGCTGCTGTCGACCCACTCGCTTTTTACGACGAGGGCAAAAGGAGCATAGCCTTCAGGCAGTTCCGTCTCATTCGTCCACGGAGGAAGCGAGGCTGCTTTGTCCTTCAACGGTTCCAGTTGCTTGCGGAATGCGCTCTCTGTCATCCGGGCAATGCCAGGATACCCTTTTGCAACGAGATTGGTAACTTGGCGTTCAAATTCCATTTCCAACAGGTCAAAGACGATGGGAAACCCCTCCTTCGATATGCGCATCACTAACGAGGACATTTTTCCTTTTCATCTTACAACATGGATGCTAATTCGAAGGTTTGGTCAGAAGTTTTGTTGAATAAATAGGGGAGAGTTGCTCAAACGTTATAAGCGGGCTTTAAACCTGGAACAAATGAAGAGAGGGGTCCACGGAAAAATGCGGCCGATTGACATTGCGCGAAAATTGAAGCTGAGCACAAGCGCCTTGCGCAACTACGAAGCGCAAGGACTTGTTCCGCCAGTGGAACGGTCTGCGGGCGGCTATCGTTTGTATACCGCCGAGCACGTTGCCTATTTTACTTGTATACAGGCTATGTCGCCCGGGTTCGGGATGGAGGTGACTGCGGAAGTTGTGCGGAACGTTCAAGCAAGGCAGCTCGATGCGGCGCTATGGCGCGTGAATGAGGTGCAAGCCCTTTTGCAACGGGACAAGCAACTGGCAGAAAGCAACATGCGGATGTTCTGCGAGCTGGATGGCAAGCAAACGCAAGCAGAATCTGGCGAAGCGTGGCTGACGATCAAGGAAGCTTCCCGAAAAACAGGGCTTCCCAGCTCGACGATTCGTCATTGGGAGAAAACAGGGCTGATTACAACCACGCGCGATCCGCAAAATGGCTATCGGTTGTTCAATCGCTCGCATATCCGAAAAATTATGCTTTTGCAAGCGTTGCGCGCGCAGGTGTATTCGCCAACGGTTGTAGAGCTGAAAAATGCCATTGCTCACATGAGGGAAGACGATGTTTTAGAGGCGAGAAAAATCGCCACGGACTCCTTGCAGTATTTGCATCGGGTCAACTGCTGGCAAATGCGCGGAATCCATGCTCTCTATGATCTGTGCCGATTGGTAAAGCTGGTTGAATGAGAGGAGGGTGCCTTCGGTTCGGTAACCGAAGCTTTTTCATCATGTATGCAGAAACTTGTTTTCCTGCTTCCATTCTACTTTGCGGAAAAACAGGGGCAACTCGCTTTCGTGCAACGGTTTGCTGATCAGAAAGCCTTGCACAAAATCACATTTCCACTTTTGCAGGCTGTGGAGCTGTTCAAACGTCTCGATGCCTTCAGCGACGACAGTGAGCCCCAGTTTGCGCGCCAGTGAAATGATCCATTCGACGAGTACCGTTCCTTCATAATGATTGGCAATATGAGCGACAAATGACCGATCGACTTTAATAGTTGAGAGGGGGAGAGTCGTGATGTATTCAAGCGAGGAGTATTCCGTCCCGAAATCATCCAATACGATTTTGATGCCGTGGTTAGCGAATTTTTTCAAAGTATCGATCCGTCTGTCCTTGAGCGAGATTCTGTCCCGTTCTGTCAATTCCAGCTCCAATGATTGAGGGGAGAGAGCTGTTTTCTGCAAAATGCCGCATACCCGATCGAAGAAGAGAGAGTCTTGCAATTGCAGGCCCGAGATGTTGACTGACATGACGGAAGTGGGCATGTACTTTTCTTGAATTTGCTTGTTTTTTTGGCAAGCGGTCTGGATGACCCAGTCACCGATGGAATAAATCAGTCCGATCTCTTCGGCGAGCGGGATAAATTCCGTAGGGGAGATCGGTCCGAAGAGCGGATGGTGCCATCTGAGCAAAGCTTCAAAACCGCGTACGTTGCCAGAGACGGTTTCGAACTGCGGTTGGTAATGCAAAGTCAGCTGTTCAAGCCGTACTGCTTCTTGCAAATCATTGGCCAGTCTCAGCTTGTGCTCCAGATCCTCGCTCGTCAGTAACGATGTAAACTCCATGTTTTATTTACCCTCCATTTTGCGTCCATTTCTTCTGGGATTGATTATGCACGGGATGTATTAGATAAGTTTCTGTCTATGTATTAGGATAGTGTGAAATAATCTCAAAAAAATAGCACCATCTCGCAGGAGACGATGCCATTTGTCTGCTAGTTTTTAGAAACGAACTTGTATCCTACACCCCAAACGGTGCGGATGTATTTCGGTTCCTTCGGATTGTCTTCGATTTTTTTGCGCAGGTTGGCGATGTGAACATCGATGGCCCGATCTGTCACAAAAGAATCGAAACCGCGCAGTTCGTAGAGCAATTCCTCCCGACTGAATACTTTTCCCTCATTTGTAATGAACAGACGCATAATCTCAAATTCGGAAAAAGTCGTTTCGACGTGAAACTGATTGACAAAGATCGCCCTGCGCTCCAAATCGAGCAGGAAAGTATTCTCGGAACTCGCGACTGCTGTGTCAGCCTGTTCCCCGCTTTCTGGGGCAGCAGGCTGTTGGTATTGGTGGGTTCGTCTGATCATGGCTCCGATTTTTGCGGAAATCTCTCGCAAGGAAAAAGGCTTGCAAATATAATCGTCCGCTCCAGCTTGCAAAGCCTCTACGCGATCGGATACGTCTGTCTTCATCGAGACAATCAGGATGGGAGCAACGGAAAAGGTGCGCAGCTCGCTGCATATCCTGGTACCGCTCATATCCGGCAGAATCATGTCCACGAGGATGACATCCGGAGCAAATGATTGCGCCATGTCCAAGCCTTTCTGTCCATGATCCGCTATTTTTACAGAATAGCCTTCTTCGGTTAAATACATGGCCAGCATTTCGCCCATAATCTGATCGTCTTCGATAATCAATAGGTTGTACATCAGATTCCTCACTCTTTCTGGGAGAAAGTTATTCGTAAAAATGGGAAAGAGCTAGCAATTTTTCGTTTTTTCCTAATACTTTTCTCATATTTTAGCAAAAAAGCGAGGAGAATGGACCTAATTTCATGAAAAATGCTAAAAAAATGTTAGGAGATTGCCAGAGTTTCTTGCCATTCGTTTGCTAACGCTAACACTTCGTTCAACTGCCATTCCAGCTCGCTCATAAATTCTTGATAATCGTTCGGATTTACAGAAGCAGAAAGCTGCGCCTCCATTTTTCTTGATAAAAGAAGCAATCTTTGTGCAGACAAATTTCCCGCAACACCACTGAGAGTGTGAATCATTCTTCTTGCTTCCTGGAAGTTTCCTGCGAGAAACGCCGTTTGGAGGTTTGATGTAAAATCCGAATATTCTTTAGTGAATGAACGGAGAATTTGCGTGTATATCGGGATTTTTCCATCCAGTCGCTCCAGTGCGAGCGAAACATCCAGACAAGGTACGGGAATTGCTCGCTTCAATGTTTCCTTCATCTCGCCCAAATGAATCGGCTTGGTAATGACGCCGTTCATCCCCGAACGGTAGCAATTGTCGTGTTCGGCTTTAATGACGCTCGCCGTCATCGCAATAATGGGCAGGCTGGCGTACTGTTTGTGCTGGCGGATGCGGATCGTCGCTTCACAACCGTCCATCTCCGGCATGTGGACATCCATGAGAATCAGATCCCATTTTCTCGTCTCCAAAAGCTCCAGCACTTCTTGCCCGTTTTTGGCAACGGTCACAGCGTAACCTTCGCGCCGGAGGAACTCGACCGCTACCAGCTGATTGATCTCGTTGTCCTCTGCCAGCAAAATTTTGCCGCGATATCCGGGGAAGAGGACGTTTTCGTAAGGAGCGGACTGCGGCTTCTGCAAAGTCTCGGTCACATGTGTTTCCTTGTGCTCCTGTGCCCCCAGTATCGCGCGCGCTACATCCATCCGGTTAATCGGCTTGATCAAAACAGCGTCAGGCTGGGCGGATTCCTCCAGGGAGGCCAGCTCGTCGCGGCCGTACTCTGTCGTCATGGCAATTGTCGCTGCGTCGCATAGCTCGGCGAGCGCGTGCAGCCGCTGCAACGATTCTACGCCGTACATGTCTTCCGCTTCCATGTCGACGAACACAAAGCGAAACGGGTTGTGCGCTTCAGCGTGTTCCAACAGCTCGAAAGCCTCTCGCCAGGTGGCGACGCAAATAGGCGAAAAGTTTAGGCCAAACAACATGTCAGCCATGCTGCTTCGCATTTTGTCGTGATTTTCCACAATCAGGACACGCTGGCCTTCGTAGCCTGGTGGCAGCATGGAGCCAGGGCTTTCGCTTTCCCGCCAGGGCGCGTGTTCAAACGGGAGGGTGAAGGAGAAGCAGCTTCCTTTGCCGATTGCGCTAGTCACTTCGAGAGTGGCGCCCATCATCTCGACGAGACTGCGCGAGATGACCAGACCAAGTCCTGTGCCGCCGTATTTTCTGCTCGTCGTGCCATCTGCCTGTGTGAACGGTTCAAACAGCTTGTCGAGCTGATCTTCCGACATGCCGATGCCTGTATCCTCTACGGCAAAATGCAAGTACAGCAGTCGTCCTTCTTCTTTTTCCAGCGTGATTCGCACAGAGACGTATCCTTGCTCGGTAAACTTGATGGCGTTGTGGCACAGATTGAGCAACACTTGCTCCAGCCGATGCTGATCCCCGATCAGTTTGGGCAACATTTTCGGCGGCAGATCGAGAATGATTTCGATTTGCTTCGTCCCGAGGTAAATGCTCAGCATGTGCGAGAGCCGCCGGACAAAATCGTCGAGGTCAAAGCTTGCCTTTTCCAGCTCCAGCTTGCCAGCCTCGATCTTGGAAAAGTCGAGAATCTCGTTAATGAGGCGGAGCAATACTTGGGAGGAAGACAGCACCTTGTCCAAGTAATCTTTTTGCATCACCGTCATCACCGTTTTCTGCATCAGTTGGGACAGTCCGATGATCCCGTTGAGCGGGGTGCGGATTTCGTGACTCATCCGCGCCAAAAAGTCGGTTTTCGCCTTGCTCGCTTCCTCGGCTTCTTCCTTGGCTGCCCGCAGTTCGGCCTGAATCCGCCGCTGTTCCTTTAACATGAAGTGCAGCAAAAGCGAGAGCAGACTGACCAGAACGAAAATGGAGACTTTGGTAATCAGGCTGGACAAGTCTTGTACAGAGTTCAATTGTCCGAGCGCTTCGCTGGCAGGCAGTACGGCTGCGACAGACCAGCCCGTGGAAGAGACAGGGGAGTAGCCGATGTAATAGTTGTTGCCGTCGATGGAGACGAGTTGCAATCCTTTTTGTCCAGCGACCATGCTTTGTCCGATTTTGGCCAGATCGCCTGGTTGTTCCGTCAGCTTGTGCCGGCTGACAAGCTCGGGATTTGGATGGTACATGATCGTTCCGTCTTTGGAAACCAGGATGGCGTAGCCCGATTCCCCGATCGGGTACGTGCCGAGCATTTGCGGAATGTCGTCGAGCAAAATATCGATGGCGACGAAGCCCAGCAGCCTTTCGTTTTCCTCAATCTTCATGGTGCCGCTGGTCACCATTTTTTTCGTGAGATAATCGGCGTACGGCTCGGAAAAAACGACGTCATTGGAACGGACGGCGTCTGGATACCAGGGGCGTTTGGTGAGCGACCAGTCTTTTCCTGAGAGCGTGTCGGTGTTGCCGATCGTGAAGTTGCCCGCATTGCTGGAAACCCATACAAGGCCCAGGTTGTGGTCCAGCCGCTGGATGCCGTCCAATGCGGTCGCTACGTCCAAGTAATGCGGGCTGGTGAAGGCATGCTCTCGCGTCTGCACGGTTTGCAGGTAGCGCAAGATTGCCTGGTTGGTGCTCATTTGCCTGATCAGCAACGCTTTTTGCGCAAAGAAAGCGTCCATCCGTTCGGCCAGAGCCTGGCTTTGCAGGGTCAGCTTGTTCTCAATCTCGACTTTCATGATCCGGTTGGTTTGGGAGCGCATGATGTAGCCGGACAGGGAGAAGGCGACCACGATGATCAGGAGGATGAGAATGGTCAGTTTTCGGGCATGGCTGACGTGAAAAGTTTTCATGAACGACCTCGCAATCTGTGATGTACGTTGTTTTCATTTTACAACACAAATCTCAAAATCTTCCGGAAAAAGCGCGGCTTGCTCCCGATTCATCTAGTAAAATAGAGAGGAAGGGGTGACAGTCATGTACACCGTATGGAAAGTGAAATACTTGAAAATATCTTCCTACCTCAAACTATGTGTGGGAGCCGGTTTTTCACTGGGTCTCTTGATCGGACTTGTTCAACTGCTTTTTCTGTTTTTGATGCGTGCCACAGAGGGACATTCAGGAGCAAGCGGCATGTGGGACAGCTTGCTTGCTGGCCTGGCGAATGCGGCAGGCACTGTCATCGTCTATACTTTTGGCGCCGCGGTTATCAGTCTTATTTCTTATTTTCCTTTTATGGCTTTTCTCAAACGCAAGCAAGGAATAAAGATCGAAGGAATATTGGAACCATTTGAAGAGAGCGAGATCAGGTCATGACATCCGGGAGAGAATCGCACATGCATCCATTGCGTCCAACGATGACGGTCGAGGAAGCCGTCGCCCATTTTACGCCAGACCGGAACGAAGTGCAGGAAGTATACAGTGAAGAAGACGAATTTATCGGCTATTTGACGGTAGAAGCGATCGCCCATGCGATTCATCGCGGGGAATTGACGCGGCCGATTGTCGAATACGTGGTGCCGGAAGTGAGCTTGCCGGATCGAAAGCGGCAGGCAAGCTCGCAGGCGCAGCTTCACGCTTTTTTCGAGAGTCCGATCTGCCAAATCGTGTTCAATGCGCTGTATGACGGCGTGTACATTACAGACGGAGCAGGCATTACTTTGTTCATCAACCAGGCGTACCAGCGCATTACCGGGATTCGCGAAGAAGAGGTCATCGGCAAGCATATGGGCGATTTGATCAAGCAAGGCATGATCTCCGTGTCCGCTTCGCTGGAGACGATCCGCACGCGAAGGCCCGTGACGTTGATCCAGACGATACGCAACAGCCGCAAAATCATCGTTTCCGCGACGCCTGTGCTGTCGTCCGCAGGCGAGATTTTATACATCATCAGCAGTGTCCGGGACATCACCGAGCTGATCCGCTTGAAGCACGAGCTGGATAGTCAAAAGCTGCTGCAAAGCGATGTGCCTCCTGCCGATCAGATGGGGCTGGAAGATGTTGTGCTCGGGCCAGCGACGCGCTCGCTTTTCCGCCTGGCTGACAAAGTCGCCAAGACAGATGCAAAAATTTTGTTGCAGGGCGAGACGGGTGTAGGGAAAAGCATGATTGCGAAATACATCCACGCCAGGAGCAGTCGAGCCAACGAAATTTTTATGGAGTTGAACTGCGCGGCAATCCCGGGCCATCTGGTGGAGGCTGAGCTGTTTGGCTACGAGCCGGGGGCGTTTACGGGAGCGCTCAAGCAAGGCAAGGTCGGCATTTTGGAAAGCGCCCATCGCGGTACGCTTTTTCTCGACGAGATTGGCGATTTGCCGCTGGAGCTGCAAGTCAAGCTGTTGAAGGTCGTGGAGGAAAGCAAATTCATGCGCGTCGGCTCCACGCAAGTGCGACATGTAGATGTGCGGATCATCACGGCGACTCATCGGGATTTGGCTACGCTGGTGCGGGAAGGGTTGTTCCGCGAGGATTTGTACTATCGGCTGAACATCGTCACTTTCGAGGTTCCACCGCTGCGGCAGCGCCGGGAAGAGATTGTCCCGCTGCTTGAGTCCTATCTGGAAAAATTCAACGAAAAGTACAACGAGCAAAAAACGATGACGCTGGAGTGCTACGAGTGGCTGACCAACTACAGTTGGCCGGGGAACATCCGGGAGCTGGCGAACCTGGTCGAGCGGCTGGTTGTCACGACTTTTCACAACACGATTGACGTGGGAGATTTGCCCGGCTTTTTGCAACAGGTGTTTCCGCAAGCGGAGCCGACGTCGTTGCGCGATGCGGTGGCACGACTGGAGCGCAGCATGATCAGCCAAGCGATCCAGACGCACCGGACGACGAGATTGGCAGCGGAAGCGCTTGGGATCAGCCAAAGTGCGCTCGTCCAGAAGATGAAAAAGTGGCAGCTGCACATCGGCAGCGAACCGGAGTTGAACGAATAGGAAAACATCCCGCGAGCGCCTGACGCCATCGCGGGATGTTTGTTTTACTCATGCAGCCACATTCGTTCATGAATGTGGTTTTTGGTTGTGTCGCTTACCGCTTACGAGTTTTCGGCAATTTTGACCTGATCGACTTTCGCTTTGCGCAGCTTGTAAATCACCACGAGCATGATGAACCAGACAGGTGTGATGAACAAGGCAACGCGCGTGTCTTCAGCAAGTGCGAGCACGACGAGAATGAACGCGAGAAAAGCGAGAATCAAGTAATTGGCAAACGGATAGAGCGGCATTTTGAATTTGTTTTGCGCTGCCAGCTCTGGTCTTGTCTTGCGGTATTTCAGGTGGCAAATGACCGTAATGCCCCAGATGAACAGGAAGCAAACCGTCGAGACACTCGTGATCAGCGTGAAGACGCCTTCTGGCATGATGTAGTTCAATACAACGGCGATGAGAATGACGACGGTAGAGAAGAACAGGGCATTGGCAGGAACTTGGCGAGTTGTGAGCTTGGTCATGGCCGCAGGCGCGTTTTGTTCTCTGCCCAAAGAGTAGACCATTCGGCTTGTACTGAAGACGGCGCTGTTACATGCCGAAGCGGCGGAGGTCAGTACGACAAAGTTGACGATTCCCGCAGCGGCAGCAATTCCGATTGCGGCAAACACTTGCACGAACGGGCTTTCTGTCGGAACGATCGCACTCCATGGGTAGATGCTCATAATCACGATCAGCGCACCGACGTAGAACAGCAAGACGCGGATCGGAATGTTGTTGATCGCTTTTGGAATGACGCGCTCAGGATTTTCTGTCTCTCCGGCAGTCAGCCCGACCAGTTCAATGCCGACGAACGCGAAGACGACCATCTGGAACGAAAGTAAGAAGCCGTTGATTCCGTTCGGGAACATCCCGCCATGGCTCCACAAGTTCGTGAAGCTGGAAGCGCCGGAGTTGGTAGAGAAGCCTTTGACGATCATGACGATACCGACGACGATCAAGGCGAGAATCGCGATGACTTTTACCAGCGCGAACCAAAACTCCATTTCTCCGAACAGCTTCACGGTTGCCAGGTTCATGAAAAGTAAAATTACGAGGGCAATCAACCCCGGCATCCATTGCGGCACTCCCGGAAACCAATACTGTGTGTACAAGCCGACAGCCGTCAAATCGGCCATGGCAATCGAAATCCAGCAAAACCAATACGTCCAGCCTGTGACGAACGCAGCCATGTTTCCGAGGTAGTCTTTTACGAAGTCGACGAAGGAATGATAGTTCAGGTTGCTCAGGAGAAGTTCGCCGAGCGAGCGCATGATCAAAAAGCAAATAATCCCAGTAATCAGGTACGCAAACAAAATGGATGGCCCGGCGAGGTGAATGGATTTTCCCGCACCCAGAAATAGTCCGGTACCAATGGCTCCACCGATTGCGATGAGTTGAACGTGTCTGTTTTTCAGACCTCTCGCCAATTTTTGTTGTTCCATGTGATCCCCCTCTTTCTCTCTGTCTGATTCTGCAAAGTTACTTGGAAAGACAACTACTTGCTCGACGACTTTTTCTTCACAAAAGTTTATGATTCTTTATAATTCTCATAGTAACATAGCTGTACAGAATAAATACATCATTAAGTTACTTCCAACGAAAAAAACGCTTACATTTTTCAGTGAGTCCTTATTTTTTGCTGTTTGCTTCCGGTTGCTCCCTCCTTGTTTGCCCGAGTGGGGATGTGGCTGTTCCCCTGAAAGCGCAGCGATTTCTAGCAGCAATCCTATTTTTCGCCAATAAAAAAAGGAACGGGAAAAATAGGCTGGTTCCTATTTTCCTCTGTCCTTTTACCTGAGAGTGTTTAACTCCTTTGGTGGCCAATGGCTCTCTCCAGAGATGCGTCCCATTGCGGTCCTTTTACCTGAGAGATTTGTCCTGGGGGTCAGGATTTGCTCCTTCGGTGCTAAACGGTAAGTTTAGTCTCTCCCGCAATATTCATCCGCGATAGATATTCGCATGCGTTCTTTTGATAGTAAATTATTCCAAATAGCTTGTCAAACGAAAATTGCCAATTAACAGACTATTTTAAGCATAAAACATTTTTGACCGATTGAAGTCCAACAAACAAGGGAGATGGCAAGAATCAACAACAATTTGATTCGAAAACAAATCAATATGATGTATTTTGATTTGAAACATGATCGGTGATCGGATGAAAACGGTTGCTTTTTGTTCCGGGCAAAGCGAGAGTGAAAAATGTGACGAACATGTGAGAAAAGGTGGTTTCGCGAGCGGAAATCTACCATTTCGCCGGAAGCAAACGAGGTTGAGTGCAGCGAATTTTAAGGCTTTGGCACGGGAGTTGCTTTTAAGTGGCAGCACAGAGAAGGGAGAGAGTGACAACATGAACATTTCTACATTTGCTGCTGCGAACAAGCTGGTCACAGGCCGCGATTCGCTGGCATTGCTTGCAGAGGAAGTCGCCCGGCTGGGGGTGCAGCGTCCGCTGATCGTCACCGACCATATTTTGATTCAGGCCGGGGTGGTAGCGCAAGTCGAGGAGCTTTTGCCGATGAAGGCAGGCATCTTCCCGGACGTCAATCCGGAGCCGGAAATCGAAATCGTCGACCTGTGTGTCAGCATGATTCGCGCAGGAAGCTACGACGGGCTGATTGCGGTCGGCGGAGGAAGCGCGATCGACATTGCGAAAGCGGCTGCGGTCATGGCGACTAATGAGGGCAGCATCGAACAGTATTTTGGCACGAATCTGGTCAAGCAGCCGGGCTTGCCGCTGATCGCGATTCCGACCACGGCGGGAACAGGCTCGGAAGTGACCAATATCTCGATTTTGTCCGATACGAAGGAGCAAGTAAAAAAAGGAATTGTAAGCCCTTACTTGCTGCCGGATGTCGCTATCGTCTCGCCGATGATGACGCTGACGTGCCCGCCGAGTGTTACCGCTGCGAGCGGCGTGGATGCGTTGGTGCATGCAGTGGAAGCCTATATTTCCAAGTTTGCCTCCCCAGTCACGGACGCGCTGGCGATTGGCGCGATGAAGCTGATCGCTGTTCACCTGCCAAAAGCGTACGCGGCCCCGGACAACATCGAATCGCGCGAAGCCATGATTACAGCCGCGTTGATGGCGGGTCTTGCCTTCGGAAATGCAGGGGTAGGAGCTGTACATGCCCTGGCTTACCCGCTCGGCGGACGCTTCCACATGGCGCACGGCGTCAGCAACTCGCTGCTTTTGCCTTACGTGATGCGCACGAACAAGATCGCCTGCCTGGAAAAGCTGGGAGACATCGCCCGGGCGCTCGGAGAAAATACAACTGGCCTGAGCCTGGATGAAGCGGCGGAAAAAGCGATCGAAGCGATGACGCGTCTGTGCCGTTACGTGGAAATTCCCCAGTCGTTGCGCGAGTTCAACATCCCTGAGACAGCGCTTGCCGAGATGGCGGAAGAAGCGATGAAGCAGACCCGGCTTTTGAAAAACAATCCCCGCACCTTGCGGAAAAAAGACATAGAAGATATATATCGCGCAGCTTACTAAGAGGGGGATATCACATGAAGTGGAAGCAACGCAAAGATGGTGCAGAGACTCCGTATATTCCGGCTGGCCCGTTCAAAATTCGCCTGCCGTTCGTGCATTATCGTTTTGAATGGCCTGATTACTTGCAAGGATTGCTGATGTGCGCCGTCGATCTCGGCGCCATCACGTTGCTTGCCGATCACCTTGGCATGCCGTTTGAGGTCGGCTTGGCTGTCGTCATTTTAAATGGCTTCTTGTATTTGCTGCACCACTTGCTGGGCGATCCGGTCATTCCGGGCTGGATTACCCCTGCGATTCCGTTGATCGTGCTGTTTGTCGGGCAATTTCCCGAAGGGCCGGATCGGGTGTACGCCCTGATTGCCTTCCAGTTGACGCTTGGGCTGCTATCGATTATTTTGGGCGTCACCGGGCTTGCCAAACGGGTAGTCAACTTCGTGCCGAACGCGATCAAATCAGGCATTATCCTCGGCGCGGGGATTGGCGCGATCACCTCGATTTTTGAAAAAGGCGGGAAGTTCGACCTGTTCCCGTACACGATTGCGATTTGTATCGGTTTCTGCTTTTATCTCGTATTTTCCAAGCATTTTGAAGGATTGAAGCAAAAAGGCAAGCTGTGGGCGCTGCTCGGCAATTTGGGGATTTTGCCTGCGATTTTGTTGGCGGTATTCGTAGCGCCGATCTTCGGGGAAGCGAAGTGGCCGGACATTCAGTGGGGATTCAGCCAACCGGACTTCGCCACGCTCTGGTCGCAGTATACGGTTTTCGGCTTGGGGCTGCCGGCGCTGTCCTTTTTCATCACGGCGCTTCCTGCGGTGTTCGCCACTTACCTTGTCGTCTTTGGCGATGTGCTGAAAACGAAAGCGCTGTTATCCGAATCTGACCAGGTGCGTCTCGATGAAAAAGTCGACTACAATCCTGACCGGGCGCACATGATTTTTGGCGGACGCAACATGCTGATGAGCCTGATCGGACCAGATATTACGATGTGCGGCCCGATGTGGGCAGCGATGCAGGTCGTGGTCGTGGAGCGGTTCAAAAAAGGCAAGCAGGCGATGAACTCCTTTTTCGGGGGCGCAGGCTCTTTCCGCTGGGGAACGAATACAGGTCTGCTGCTGTTGCCGATCGTCAGCCTCGTTCAGCCGATTCTCGGTGTTGCAGTGGCATTGACCTTGCTCGTGCAAGGCTACGTCAGCGTGCGAATTGGCGTGATGCAGGCGCGCAGCCAGCGCGATTTGGGGATCGCCGGAGTCGTCGGAGCCATTCTGGTGATCAAAGGCGCAGCGATGGCTTTTGGCGCGGGAATTTTGCTGTGCGTTTTATTATATGGAAAAGATTGGTTGCGCGGAGAAAAAGAGAAATTGTTTACAGCCAATGAACAGGAGGAAAAAGCGGCGTGAAACAACAACAAGAGTGGAACAAAGGGATTTACGTGAACGGAACATGGCTGACACTTGACAAGCGCATGATCGTGCAAAATCCGGCGACGCTCGCGACGATTGGCAGTGTGCCGGACGCAGGTGCGGAAGAAGCGAAGCAGGCAGTCGATGCCGCGCAAGCCGCTTTTGCAAGCTGGTCGAAAACGACGGCTTACGAGCGGGCCACTCTTCTGGAGCGCTGGCATCAGGCCATTGAAGCCAGACTCGATGAAATCGCCTACGTGATGACGATGGAGCAGGGCAAGCCGCTTGCAGAAGCGCGGGGCGAGGTGCAGTATGCCAACAGCTACATCAAATGGTACGCGGAAGAAGCGAAGCGGATTTACGGGGAGACGATCCCGTCGTCTGCCGTCTCCAAACGGATCATCGTCCAGAAGCAGCCTGTCGGTGTCGTGGCTGCGGTTACTCCGTGGAACTTTCCGGCGGCAATGATCGCACGCAAGCTCGCTCCGGCGCTTGCCGCAGGCTGCACGGCCGTAGCCAAGCCAGCGGAACAGACGCCGTTGACGGCGCTGTTGCTGGCGGAATGCGCCGAGGAGGCTGGCATCCCCGCAGGTGTGATCAACATCGTCACTACTTCGCGGGCGGGAGAAGTGGTCGACGTCTGGATGGAAGATTCTCGCGTGAAAAAGCTGACGTTTACCGGATCGACGCCTGTGGGCAAGCTCTTGATGAAAAAAGCGGCGGACACCGTGAAAAAGCTGTCTCTGGAGCTGGGCGGTTTGGCGCCGTTCATCGTGGCAGAAGATGCGAATCTCGAAGCGGCTGTCAAAGGCTTGATCCAGTCCAAATTCCGAAACGCCGGGCAAACGTGCATTTGCGCCAACCGGATTTACGTGCACGAGGCTGTGAAAGAACCATTTTTGCAAAGGCTGACAGAAGCGGTCGCTGCGCTGCGCGTAGGTGTCGGGACAGAGGACCATGTCGAGATCGGCCCGCTGATCGATGACAGAGCGGTCAAAAAAGTCCGGCAGCAGGTAGACGACGCTATCTCCAAAGGGGCTGTGCTGCATGGCAATCCGGAGCTGGAAGGTGCGGTCGGCTATTTCTTGAAGCCTGTTGTGCTCTCGGAGGTCACAGACGAAATGCTCTGCATGCAAGAGGAGACGTTCGGGCCGATTGCTCCTGTCAGCACGTACTCCGACGACGCGGACGTCATCAGACGCGCGAATGCGACACCGTACGGACTGGCGGCTTACGTTTTCACCCAGTCGTTGACGCGGGCATTCATGTTCTCGGAAAATCTGGAATACGGCATTGTCGGGGTAAACGACGGGGGGCCATCTGTCGCGCAAGCACCGTTTGGCGGCATGAAGGAAAGCGGTCTCGGCCGGGAAGGCAGTCACCAAGGAATCGAAGAATATTTGGAGGTCAAATACATTTCGCTGCAACTGGTGTAACCAACAGATGGCAAAGTGAATAAACAAAGAGCACAGCGCGTGATATGCGGGCTGTGCTTTTTCTTTATTCCCTAGAAAATGAAATTAAGGGTTGACAGTGAGAACGATTTCCAGTAAATTTTGCATCAGGGAAACATTTTTATACACAAGCATATTATTTTGCCATGGCGAATATTATTGGTTAATAACTACAATTTTGTGTATAAGCATATATAAGTGAGTCGGGACAACCAGAGCGGATGATGTAGCGCAACAGCGAGAATAAAACGACTGATTATTTTTGGAGGGAATCTCATGAATAGTGCTGTGTCAGTCAGAGAGCTTCACGTTTCCTATTTTGGAGTTGAGGTCGTGCAGGGTGTATCGTTTGCGGTTGAGCAGGGCAGCATGGTGGGCATCATCGGCCCGAACGGCGCAGGCAAATCGACCATGATCAAAGCCATGTTGGGGTTGATCGGAAAAGACAAGGGAGACGTCCTGTTTTACGGCAAAGAAGTAAGCGAGGTGCGCAAGAAAATCGCTTATGTGCCGCAGCGAAGCCAAATCGACTGGACGTTTCCGATCACGGTGATGGATACGGTTCTCATCGGAACATATCCAAGCGTCGGATTATTCAAATTTCCGAAAAAAAAGGAAAAGTTGTGGGCGATGGAGTGCCTGCGAAAAGTGGGACTGGAGGACTTCGCCAAGCGGCAGATCGGCGAGTTGTCAGGCGGGCAGCAGCAGCGCGTATTTTTGGCCCGGGCACTGGCGCAAAAACCGGAATTGCTCCTTCTGGACGAGCCGTTTGTCGGAATCGACGTCGCCAGCGAGGAAACGATCATCCATATTTTGAAGGAGCTTCAGCTTCAGGACAAAACGATCGTAGTCGTCCACCACGACTTGAGCAAAGCGAATGCGTATTTCGATCAGCTGCTGCTTTTGAACAAGGAATTGATCAAGTTTGGAGCAGTCGATGAGGTGCTGAACCGGGAAGTCATGTCCAAAGCTTACGCGCATCAGCTGCAATTTCTGGAGAAGGCCGAGGTAACTGCGTAATGGAATTTTTACAAGCGATCGGACAATATGATTTTTTGCAAAAGGCATTGTTTACATCAGTCGTGGTGGGAATCATTTGCGGGGTCATTGGCAGCTTCATCATTTTGCGCGGGATGTCGTTGATGGGCGATGCCATCTCCCACGCGGTTTTGCCGGGGGTGGCGCTCTCGTATGCCTTCGGGATCAACTTTTTCCTGGGCGCAGTCGCCACCGGGGTGCTTACAGCGATCGGGATCGGATATGTCAGCCAAAACAGCCGGATTAAAAATGATACGGCGATCGGAATTTTGTTCACTTCCGCTTTTGCCTTGGGAATCATCATGATTACGATGCTGAAAAGCAGCACGGACCTGTATCACATTTTGTTCGGGAACGTTCTGGCAGTGCGACCGTCCGACATGTGGGTGACGGTCGGGATCGGCGTGATTGTGATTGTGACCGTCTACGCGTTTTTCAAGGAACTGCTGCTGACGTCCTTCGATCCGACGATTGCGGCGGCGTACGGTCTGCGCAACAATCTGATTCACTATTTGCTGATGACGTTGCTGACGATGGTCACCGTAGCGTCGCTGCAAACCGTGGGAATCGTGCTGGTGGTCGCCATGCTGATTACTCCCGCAGCGACAGCTTATTTGCTGACAGACAGACTGTCGGTGATGATTTTCCTGGCAGCGAGCTTCGGAGTCATTTCAGCGATTATCGGCCTGTACTTCAGCTTTACCTACAACCTGGCTTCGGGGGCAACCATCGTAATGGTGGCGACAGGTTTGTTCCTTCTGGCCTTCCTGTTCTCGAAAAAGCACGGAGTTGTATGGAAATCCATTCGAGTGCGGCAAAAAAGAGCCGAGCTTTCGAAGTAAATAAAAGGAGAACTCGTCATGAAAAAATGGAATCTGTTTCTCGTCTTTCTCATCTCATCCGTCCTGCTCGCCGCGTGCGGTGCGCCGCAAAGTTCCAATCAAGAGGTAAAAACTGGAAATGAAAAGCTGCACGTAGTGACAACGTATTCGATTCTGTATGACATTGTGAAAAATGTGGGCGGAGATCGCGTGGAAATTCACAGCTTGGCTCCGGTCGGCTCGAACCCGCACGAATACGATCCGTTGCCAGCCGACGTGCAAAAAACGACGGATGCCGATGCCGTGTTCTACAACGGCTTGAATCTGGAAGCAGGAAACTCGTGGTTTGAAAAGCTGATGCACACAGCAGGCAAGTCTGGACAAGATGCACCCGTGTTCCGCATGAGTGAAGGCGTAGCCGCCAAGCATTTGACGACAAAAGGCAAAGAGAGCGAAGAAGATCCGCATGCGTGGCTGGATGTGCGCAACGGCATCAAGTACGCGGAAAATGCCAGAGACGCACTGATCAAGGTCGACCCGGCGCACAAGGACACGTACGAGCAAAATGCAAAAGCGTACATCGAAAAGCTGCGCGCTTTGCACGAAGAGGCAGTCAAGCAATACAATCAAATTCCGCGTGAACAGCGCGTTCTCGTAACGAGCGAAGGAGCGTTTAAATATTTCAGCGAAGCATACGATTTCGACGCCGCCTACATTTGGGAAATCAACTCGGAAAACCAGGGAACGCCTGAGCAAGTCAGCCAGGTAGTCGATACGATCCGCGCGAAAAAAATTCCGGCTCTGTTCGTGGAAACGAGCATTGACCCGCGCAGCATGGAGATGGTATCCCGGGAAACCGGCGTGCCGATCGTCGGAAAAGTGTTTACCGACTCGCTCGGCAAGCCAGGCGAAGATGGCGATACGTACATCAAAATGATGGAGTGGAATATTAAGACAATCTACGAAGGCTTGACGAAAAAATAGAAAGCAAGTCGTACACGGCGCAGCTCTCCATCCAGGGGGGCTGTGCTTTTTTAGCCGATGGAGGAGTTGTCCGCAACAAGAGGCGGATGAACTTTTCGAAATGATTTTCTCGTAAAAAAACACGAGATTGAGGTATAATAGTTGAGTGTGAAAATGGACTACGGAGTCTTGCAAGCAATCAATCTGTGACGTTGAAAGAGAGTGGGAATTTATGGGTCGTAAGTGGAACAATATCAAAGAGAAAAAAGCGTCGAAGGATGCGAGCACCAGTCGCGTATATGCCAAGTTCGGGAAGGAAATTTATGTAGCGGCGAAGCAAGGCGAGCCGGACCCAGAGTCGAACCGCGCTCTGAAGGTCGTCCTGGAGCGTGCCAAAACATACAGTGTACCGAAAGCGATTATTGACCGCGCAATCGAGAAAGCGAAGGGCGGATCGGAAGAAAGCTACAGCGAGCTGCGTTATGAAGGCTTCGGCCCGAACGGCTCGATGGTGATCGTGGACGCCTTGACCAACAACGTAAACCGCACAGCGTCTGAAGTGCGCGCCGCTTTCAACAAAAACGGCGGAAACATGGGCGTGACCGGATCTGTCGCTTACATGTTCGACCCGACTGCGGTGTTCGGCCTCGAAGGCAAAACCGCCGAGGAAGTGCTTGAGCTGTTGATGGAAGCCGAAGTCGATGTGCGCGACATTTTGGACGAAGACGGAGCTGTCATCGTCTACGCCGAGCCTGAGCAGTTCCACGCTGTACAGGAAGCGCTGAAAAAAGCGGGCATTACCGAGTTTACCGTAGCGGAGCTGACCATGCTCGCTCAAAACGAAGTAACGCTGGACGAAGAGGCGCAAGCCCAGTTTGAAAAAATGATCGATGCGCTGGAAGACCTGGACGATGTGCAACAGGTGTACCATAACGTTGATCTGGGAGAATAAATTTGTCCGTGAAAAAACCTTTGCTGGCAGTTGCTGCGAAGGTTTTTTTTCATGGGCAAAATAAAACCGCCTCCTAAAAGGAGACGGCATATATCGAGCTCGCTAGTTTTGAGGTGTTACCGATCATCACGTGCGACGCATCTACCTCCAGTGTGAAGTTAGAAGCTTATTGCAGTGTTGCGGTTTTCCTTACTCACTAGGTGATCGTGTAAATCATCCATGGCACATCGCCTCCGTTAGGGACTACAGCCTGTTTGAAAACACACCACCGAGCTCGATAAGTATAGTATGGTCCGATTTTGTGCTCTTATACATCATTTCAACATGCGGGCGGAAATCGCGTTCATGAAGGATTGGTTGCTGTAGGCAGTGCCCCCGGCCAAGCCCGGATTGACGGCGTTGACGTAAACCCGTCCGTCTTTGGCCACATGCAGGTTGCTCCATTCGCTTTTTTGCTGCAACTGTTCAAAGGCAGCTTCTGCGCCGGGGTCGCTGCTTTTGTCGACCATGACAAACAAATAATCGGGGTCTGTCTGGGCCAGTTGTTCAAGCGTCAGCGATACAGGCTCTTTTGCCTGTTCTACAACGTCTGGTGTCGCCAGCCCGAGATCGGTGTAGAGCAAATAGTTGTACCGTTCGTTTTTCGGGGAGACGACAAAAGCGCCCTCGTGGAACCAGACAGCCAACACCTTTTTATCCTTCAGCGGGGCAAGCTTTTCCCGCGTATTTTCGATGTTGGTTCTTACCTTGCTCACAATCGCATCCACGTTTGCGTCTTTGCCGCGCACTTCAGCCAAAAGCCGCAGGTTGTCTTCCCAGTGCGCTCCGTTCGAGGAAATAGGGATCACGGACGCTGCCTTTTCCAGCGTGGCGCGCTTTTCCGCAGGCGTCTTGTCAGAGGTCAGGATAGTGTCCGGGTAGAGAGCTTTCAGGTCATCAATCCGCTCGACGATGTCTGCCGGGAGCTTTTGCGTATTTTGCGTAATCGAGGCGTATTCCTGCGGGAACGCGCCGGATTTTTCTACCGTTGCGGCGAACGGCGGTATGCCGAGCAAAAGCGAGTCTTCAAAGCTGCTTCGCGAATCGACAAAGGCGATTTGTTTGGTTCGCGCCGGAATTTTATAGGCAGTGCCCAAATATTGAATGGACCTGGTCGGCTTTGCGTCAGGCGAGCCGTCTGCGGTTTGCCCTCCGGAACCCGCGCCGCATGCGGCAAGCAACAGAAAAACAGCCGTCACAGGGATGGCCAGTAGCTTTTTGTACATCTCTCGTCACTCCGATCGTACATATATGGTCTGTCTATGGCAGGGGAGATCATCACAGTAAATTATAGGGTACCCGAATGAGCCAGGGCTGCTTCATTCCTGAACATTTTCAGACATTCTCCCGTAAGCTTTTTCCGTCACCAAGAGCCATCGCCCCATGACGAAGCAGTATCCGTCAGCGCCAAGCGGCTTTTCGCCCTCCTGCGAGACAGGCTTTTCGGTGCGGTTTTCGTATTGTCTGTTCACAGCAAATGTTCTACGATGGACAAATACAAAACGAAACGAAAGTCTAACTGAGCTTTTGGGGTGATGGGGATGGAGCTGCGCCACTTGAAGACGTTCCACGTCGTTGCGGAATGTTTGAATCTCACCAAGGCTGCGGAAATTTTGCGCTATACGCAACCGACGATCAGCCTGCAAATCCAGGCGCTGGAACAAGACATCGGCCATACCTTGCTGAACCGGGTGGGAAAAAGGACGTTTTTGACGCCGACAGGCAAGCTGTTGAAAAAGCATACAGACAAGCTGTTTCAAAATCTGGACGAGCTGGAACAAGACTTGCGGCGGCTGGAAAAGCCGTACGGCAATTTGACCATCGCGGCGCCCGAGTTTTATTGCAGCTATTACTTGTCGCAACTGCTCAGCATTTACGTGAAGGTGCATCCGCAAGTGCAGATGAAGCTGCTCTGTTACAACAGCAAGGAGACGATCAAGCTGGTGGAGTCGAACCGGGCGGATATCGGGATTGTCGCCGGGAAGTGCAATCGGCCGGGGATTGAGGAAATTTTGATCGATCAGGAAGATTTGGTGCTGGTAGCGAGTCCGCTCCTGGTCAAGTCGCGCAGCGCCGAGGAGCTTTTTGCGGAGCATCCGTTCATTACGTACGATCTGGAAGGCGTTATTCGCGAATGTTTGGAAGAGATCGGCTGCAAACCGCTCTGGACGATCGAATGCGGCAGCGAAGAGGCGATCAAGCGGGCGGTTATGTCCCAGACGGGGATTGCCTTGATCAGCGACGTCATGATTGAAAAAGAAGTGAGGCAGGGAACGCTGCAAGTGCTGCACCGCTTTCCGAAAAGGCTTTTGACTTACTTGATTTATCCGCGCGACCAGCGCGATTACAGCACCGTCAGCAGTTTCGTCGACGTGGTGCTTGATGTGTGGCCGACTTTTCGGGCTTGAATGAAGCCGTGGTATACGACTTTCGGAAGCGATTCCGGGGGTCGTTTTTTTGTGTGGCGAAGTATGGATTTATTTATGGTTATCATTGAACAACCTCATTTTTCATGCCGAATCAAATCGACTACGATAAAAAAACAGAATAATAAAAAAAGGGGGAGTTGGAAGTGCTTCCAAACAGCAAAGAACAAGCAGCAAGACGCAAGAGAGGAATCAACGTTTTCGTGCTGTTGTTTGGCGTGCTGCTCATCGCGACGTTTCTCACCCACGTCGTTCCGGCGGGAGAATACGCCCGCGTGGAAGTGAACGGCAGAAACGTCGTCGATCCACAGTCGTACAAAGCGATTGAACAGACGCCCGTCTCCGTTTTTTCCCTGTTTAGCGCGATCCACACGGGGATGGTGGACGCAGGAGAAATTATTTTCTTTGTTTTGATCATCGGAGGAGCGTTTGGCGTGCTGACTGCGACAGGAGCTGTCGACGCTTTTATCCGCTCGCTGTCCAAAAAGCTCGGGAACAAGGAAAAGTGGCTGATCCCGATCATGATGCTGTTTTTCGCCTTTGCCGGGGCGTTTACCGGAATGGCGGAGGAGACGCTGGCTTACATCCCGATTTTGGTGCCGCTTGCTGTCTCGCTCGGCTTTGATGTCATCACGGGAACCGCGATTGTCCTGGTAGGAGCCTCGATCGGTTTTACGACGGCGATCATGAATCCGTTTACAGTGGGGATTGCCCAAGGAATCGCCCAGCTGCCGATTTTCTCGGGCATTGGCTACCGGATCATCTTGTTCGTGATCATGTATGCCGTATCGGTTGGCTTCATTTACCGCTACGCGATGAAGGTGAAAAAAGATCGCTCGCTCGGATTTTACGGCGAAGGAGTCGCAGCGTTTGAGCAGATTGCACCGACAACTGACCAACCTTTGTCCCAAACGCACAAATGGGTGCTGATCTGCTTCCTGCTTAACTTCGTCGCCTTGATTTACGGCGTCCTGCAATTCCAATGGTACATTACCGAAATTTCTGCCTTGTTCGTCATTTTGGCCATCGTAATTACGCTCATTTCCCGCATGTCTGCCGATCAGTTGATCGAGTCGTTCATGAAAGGGGCGGCGGGGATGCTCACGGGCGCTCTCATCATCGGGTTGTCGCGAGCGACACTGGTCGTGCTTGGCGACGGACACGTCATCGATACGCTGTTGTTCCATGCGTCAGGCATGCTGCACGAAATTCCGCCTGTGCTCAGCGCGGCTGGCATGTACATTTTGCAAGCGTTGATTCACTTCGTCGTACCTTCGGGCAGCGGACAAGCGGCGCTGACCATGCCGATCATGGCGCCATTGGCTGATCTGGTCGGAGTGACGCGGCAAACGGCGGTGCTGTCTTTCTCGCTGGCAGACGGAATCGGCAACATTATTTTCCCGACCTCGGGTTACTTCATGGCAGGGCTGGCGCTTGCGGGCATCCCGTGGATTCGTTGGGCGAAGTGGATTTTGCCATTGATTTTGATGCAGTTCGGGATTGGGCTGGTAGCGGTCATCATCGCCAATTGGATGCACTATGGACCGTTTTAAGAAAAATGTGTGAGCAATGGAGGGTTTCCTGTTGAAAATTGTTGCGATTGAAGTATTTGCGACCGAGCTGCCTTTGGTGCGGCCGTTTATCGTGGCCTACGATGCGTTTCACAAGCTTCCGAGCATCATTGTCAAAATGACGACGGACACGGGGCTTGTCGGTTACGGCGAAGGCATGCCCGACCCGCACGTGACGGGCGAGACATTTTCCAGCACGTACGAGATGCTGGTGAAAGACATTGCGCCGCTCGTCCTCGGGGCTAACCCGTTTGATATTGAAAAAGTTCACCGAATCATGGAGCAGGCTGTCTATTGCGCGCCATCTGCAAAAGCGGCCATCGATATCGCCTGCTACGATCTCATGGGCAAAGCCGCGGGACAGCCTGTCTACAATTTGCTTGGCGGAAAAGCGCACGACTTTTTGACGGTGCCTTATGTTGTGAGCATTTTGCCGCCGGAAGAAATGGCTCGCCAGGCGGCGCAAGCTTTGCAAGACGGATATTCGAGCATCAAGATCAAGGTCGGCGGCGATCCGGCTGTCGATGTCAAACGGATTCGCGCCGTCCGCGAGGCAATTGGCCCGGACGTCCAGCTGCGCGTGGACGCGAACCAGGGCTGGCGCAATGTGGCGACAACGATGCGCGTGTTGAAGCAAGTAGAGGACTGCCAGCTCGACTGGATTGAGCAGCCTGTTTTGGCGGACGATCTGATCGGTTTGGCAGAGGTTCGCCAAAAAACGTTCATTCCGGTCATGGTCGACGAAGGCTTGCACGGCGACAAAGAAATGCGGGAAGTCATCGTCCGCCAGGCAGCCGATTTGATCAACATCAAGCTGATGAAGTGCGGCGGCCTGTATCCGGCGCTCAAGCTGGTCGCGCAGGCAGAGATGGCGGGGATGGGATGTCAGGTTGGCTCGATGGTCGAATCAGCCGTGGCCACCGCCGCCGGGGCGCATCTGTCTTTGGCAAAAGGGATGATCTTTTCCAACGAAATGGTGGGGCCGCTCATGTTCTCCCGCGACTTCGGACAGCTTCGCTACGAGCAGGATCGCTTGCTGCTCGCAGATCGTCCGGGGCTTGGCGTGGAAGTCGATGAGGCTGTTGTGCGCGAGTTGAGTGTTTTTGCGGCGGAGGTTTCTTAGGAGGGGCGAATCAGTTGGCGTAATTAGCAATCCATAAGAAGCATCGTATCCCAAGAGATGGTACGATTTAATCAATCACAACACTTATCGAAAAGAGGGATACGCAATGGCACTGCAATCAAAACAAATTTTTGTCAATTTGCCCGTGAAAGATTTGAACAAGTCGATTGATTTTTTTACAGCGCTGGGCTATGAGTTCAACCCGCAATTTACGGATCAAAATGCCGCTTGCCTGGTGATTGGCGAAAATATTTACGCGATGCTCTTGGTGGAGGAGTTTTTCCAATCGTTCACGAACAAGCCCGTGACGGATACGGCCCAGAGCACCGAGGTCATCGTGGCGCTGTCAGCCGAGAGCCGGGAGCAAGTCGACGAGATCGTAAACAAAGCGCACGAAGCAGGGGCCAAGCCGGCTAAAGACCCGGTAGACCACGGCTTCATGTACAGCTGGAGCTTTATCGATCTGGACGGACATTTGTGGGAATACGTGTACATGGATGAGGCTGCGATTTCGCAACAGTAAAAAATAGGGTGGATCAACAGGCCAAAAGCAGGCGTTACCGCTTTTGGCCTGTTCGCGATGCCAGTCGTCATGGCGGCCCGCCGCAAAACGAATAAGGTTACCTGAATAATAATTTTTTTCAGAATTGACATCGGCAGAAGGAGTGTGATTTACTAATGTCAATGTTAGCCAACAAGTGAATAGCGGCGGATGATGATTGTAGGAGAGACTAAACGACGCGTTTAGCACCGAAGGAGCAAGTCCCATAAAACCCTTGGGATTAATCTCTCAGGTACCAGATACTACAATCGGACGCACCTCTGGAGAGCGCTGCACAAGCCACCCAAGGGGAATACTTCGGAACCGATTGATTGCCGAAGTTAAACTCTCAGGTAAAAAGGACAGAGGAAAGGTAGAGTATTCGTCACTCTATCTTTCCTCTGTCCTTTTTTGCTGAATGAAACGTCGCGTCGAGTTGCACAAAAGCGGGCGCAGACGCTTGCATTTCGGCCAAACGAAACGGATACGAGTGAAAGGTGGCGCGATGGGAAAGGAGCAGGCGATCACGAAAATGGAGCTTACGATCAAGAAAGCGGCTCAAGCAGAGCTGAAAAAACTGAATTTTCCGCAGGATACCGCGCTCAGGATTGACGTGGTGATCTCCGGCGACTGCGGTTGCGGATTTTTTGTCCAGCTCGGAGTAGATGAGTTGCGCAAAAACGACACGCTCGTGTACGAAAACGGGATTCCGGTCTGCATGGATCGGTTGACCAAACGGCATCTCGGGGATGTGCTTACCCTGGACTACGACCCTTTCCTGGGCTTCGCCTTGTCCAGCCCGGAAGAAGCTTTTGCGGATCGGCTCGCTGTTCGTCGCGGTTGACAACGGAAACAGGCAGAACAGCACGAGCAGCAGTTGGCCGACTGCAAGCAGGCGCAGGCGCCTCTTCCTGCGGGGTAAAACCGCGGGAGACGCCTTACACAGAAAAAGAAAAACAGGTGGAGAGAACAAATGACAACGAACGGAACAGTAGAGCAGGTGGATGTCCTCGTGATCGGAGCGGGGCCGGGGGGCTACGTAGCCGCGATCCGGGCGGCTCAGCTCGGCAAGCAGGTCGCGATTGTGGAAAAAGATACGGTCGGCGGCGTATGTTTGAACCGCGGCTGCATTCCTTCCAAGGCGCTGATCTCGGCGGCGCATCAATACGAAGCGATGACGCAATCCGCGAGCATCGGCTTGCAGGCAGCAGAAGTGAGCGTCGATTTCGCCAAGGTCCAGGCATGGAAGCGCAGCGTGGTCGACAAATTGACCGGAGGCGTAAGCTCGCTGCTCAAAGGCAACAAGATCAAAAGAATCAGCGGGGAAGCGCAGCTTGTCGGCGAGCAGCTGGTTGAGGTGAAAAATGGCGACGACTGCATACAGGTGCAATTCCGGCAAGCGATTCTCGCGACAGGCTCGCGTCCGATCGAATTGAAAGCCTTTCCATTCGCGGGCCGCATTCTTTCCTCGACAGAACTGCTGGCGCTTGAAGAATTGCCGAAAAGCTTGCTGGTCATTGGCGGCGGGTATATCGGGATCGAGCTGGGGCAGACATTTGCCAAGCTGGGCACGAAGGTGACGATTTTGGAAGGCTCGGACTCGATCTTGCCCGGCTTTGAAAAAGAACTGTCGCGTCTGGTGGCGAGGAAGCTGAAAAAGCTCGGCGTGGAAGTGCACACCGAAGCGCTGGCCAAAGGGGCGGAACAAACAGCCGAACAGGTCAGCGTCACCTATGCGGAAAAAGGCGAAGAGCGTCAGGCGACCGCTGACTATGTGCTTGTTACGGTTGGCAGACGGCCGAACATCGAGGGGCTGGGATTGGAAAAGCTCGCTGTCAAGCTGACAGAGCGCGGCTTCATCCAGATCGACCAACAGTGCCAAACGAGCATTCCGCACCTGTATGCGATCGGCGATCTGGTGGAAGGCCCGGCTCTTGCCCACAAAGCGTCGTACGAAGGCAAAATCGCGGCGGAAGCCATCGCTGGCAAAGACAGCAAGCTCACCGACAAAAAGATTCCCGCTGTCGTGTTCTCCGATCCGGAGATTGCCAGTGTGGGACTGACCGAGTCGGAAGCCAAAGAGCGCGGACACGAGGTGGCAGTTGGCAAGTTCCCTTATGCCGCGAATGGGCGGGCACTGTCTCTGAACGTCGGGGAAGGCTTCGTGAAGCTCGTGGGCGACAAGGAGACGGGGCTGCTGCTGGGAGCGCAGATTATCGGGCCGGAAGCGTCCAATCTGATCGGCGAGGTTGCCCTGGCGATTGAAAAAGGGCATACGCTGACAGATATTGCCGAGACGATCCACGCCCATCCGAGCCTGGGAGAAATCATCATGGAAGCGGCAGAAGGAGCGCTCGGGCACGGCATTCATCAACTGAACAAATAACTGCATATCGGCGGATGATGATCGTGGGAGAGACTGGCCGCACTGGCTGGCACCGAAGGAGCAAGTCCCAAAAACCCTTGGGATTAATCTCTCAGGTAAAGAGTACCACGATTGGACGCACCTCTGGAGAGCGCTGGACAAGCCACCCAAGGGGAAAGCTTCGCGAACCGAAGCCAAACTCTCAGGTAAAAAGGACAGAGGAAAGGTAGATTTTTTCCGAAAAAGGAGTCTATCTTTCCATTGTCCTTTTTTCGCGTTCGTACGCTTGGGAAAGGTAGCGAGCAAAAGTTGAAACGGGGGAGATATCGTGAGTTTGCAGGAGCGCGATCAAGAAATTTTGGCGGCGATGGAAGACGAGCGGCAGCGGCAGCATCAAACATTGGAGCTGATTGCTTCCGAGAACTTCGTCAGCGAAGAAGTGATGCAGGCGATGGGGTCCGTACTGACCAACAAATACGCGGAGGGCTACCCGGGAAAACGGTACTACGGGGGCTGCGAGCATGTCGATGTCGTCGAGCGTTTGGCGATCGAACGGGTGAGCAGCTTGTTTGGCGCAACGTACGCGAACGTGCAGCCGCACTCCGGGGCGCAGGCGAATACGGCCGTCTTTTTCTCCCTGCTTTCGCCTGGCGATACGATCATGGGAATGAATTTGTCCCACGGCGGGCATTTGACGCACGGCAGCCCTGTCAGCCTGTCGGGTAAATGGTTCAATGTCGTCGCTTACGGCGTGCGCGAAGATACGCACCGGATCGACTATGAAGAAGTCGAGGCTGTAGCATTGCGCGAGCGGCCGAAGCTGCTGATTGCCGGAGCGAGCGCTTATCCGCGCCAGATCGATTTCGCCCGCTTCAAGGAAATCGCGGACAAAGTCGGAGCCAAGCTGATGGTGGACATGGCGCACATCGCCGGACTGGTCGCCGCAGGCTTGCATCCTTCGCCTGTTCCGCACGCAGATGTCACGACGAGTACGACGCACAAAACATTGCGCGGCCCGCGCGGCGGCATCATCCTGACGAACGACGAAGAAATTTTCAAAGGGATCAACAAGGCCATTTTCCCGGGCATCCAGGGCGGGCCGCTCATGCATGTGATCGCCGCCAAGGCAGTGTCCTTCAAAGAAGCGTTGCAGCCGAGCTTCGTCACCTACGCGCAGCAAGTGGTGAAAAACGCCGCGGCATTGGCGGAAACGCTGAAAAGCGAAGGGGCGACGCTCGTGTCCGGGGGAACGGATAACCATCTGGTCTTGCTCGATGTGCGGCCGTGGGATTTGACAGGCAAAGAAGCGGAGCATCTGCTGGAGGCGGCAGGCATTACGGTGAACAAAAACACGATTCCGTACGATACGGCAAGTCCGTTTGTGACGAGCGGCGTGCGAATCGGCACGGCTGCGATTACGACCCGCGGCATGAAGGAAGCGGATATGGAGACGATTGGCCGGGCGATTGCCGCTGTGCTCAAAGACAAGGGCAGCGAAGCGACGACCGCCAGGGTGAAAAGCGAAATTCGCGGGCTGTGCGAATCGTATCCGCTGTATCAACAGCTCGCAGTGAGGTAAGCAGGAGGAGCGACGATGGTATACAACAGCTGCTTTGATATTATCGGGCCGATCATGGTTGGCCCTTCCAGCTCGCATACAGCGGGAGTCGTCACGATCGGAAAATTCGTCCGCGATTTTCTCGGCGGCGAAATCGAGTCAGCGACGATTGTGTTTTACGACTCTTTTTCGGAAACGTACAAAGGGCACGGGACAGACAAGGCAGTGGTCGGCGGCTTGCTCGGGATGGACACGGATGACAGCCGGATACGCGTAGCGCTGGAGCTGGCAGCGGCGAAAGGGCTGCAGGTCGTATTCGAAAAGCGGGGCGACTGCCCGTACTACGATCATCCCAATACCGTCATGATCCAGGCCCGCACAGCACGCGATATCGCCGTCATCGGCGGCGTCTCGCTCGGCGGCGGCATCTCGAAAGTGTTTTACGTGAACGAGTTCGCTGTCGATATTCCGTTGAACGCGCCGTACGATCTGGATGACTTGCGCAACAAGCTTTGGCACAATACACGCTGCGAGGCTGCGGTAGGGGGAGCATAGCATGGACTTTACTTCAATGACAGAGCTGCTCGCTCTCTGTGAATCGACCAACAGGAGCATAGCAGAAGTGATGGTGGCCCGCGAGAGCGCGAAAAGCGGGCGGTCGGAGCAGGAGATTGTGGAAACGATGAAGCTGCGGCTCGTCCGGATGAAAGAGGCGATCGATCAGGGAGTGTCCGATCAGTCCCTCGCCCCAAGCGGCATCTCGGGCGGCGATGCCTACAAGCTGGAGCGCTACCTGGAAAAAGGGGAGCAGCTGACAGGGCCGATTGTCGGGGATGCGATGAAGTTCGCTTTTGCCACCTCGGAAATGAACGCCCGCATGGGAATCATCGTCGCGACGCCAACAGCGGGCTCGGCAGGAATCTTGCCCGGCTGCCTGTTTTCGCTGCACGAAAATCAAAAATATACGTTTGAGCATCTGGTGATGGGGCTGTTCACGGCAAGCGCCATCGGCTATGTGATCGCCAACCGCGCGTTTATTTCGGGTGCTGCGGGAGGCTGCCAGGCAGAAGTAGGATCTGCTACAGCGATGGCTGCTGCCGCGCTCGTCGAGATCAAGCAAGGGACGCCGCGCCAGGCGGTTCATGCGGCTGCCATCGCCTTGAAATCGTTGCTCGGGCTTGTCTGCGATCCGGTTGCAGGCTTGGTGGAAGTGCCGTGCATCAAGCGCAACGTGATCGGTTCTTCCATCGCCTTTTCCGCAGCCGATATCGCGCTGGCTGGCATCGAAAGCCAGATTCCGTGCGATGAAGTGATCGGAGCGATGTACGAGATCGGGAAAAAAATGCCCCGCGCCTACCGCGAGACGGCTCTCGGCGGACTTGCCGTGACGCCAACCGGAGAGGCGGTCAAAGAGAGAATCATGAAATGAAGACGAAGGGATGAGGCTGGATGCAAGCTCAAGCTTTGAAACGAACGCCGCTCTACCCGCTCTACGCCCAGCACGGCGCCAAGGTAATCGACTTTGGCGGCTGGGAGTTGCCTGTGCAGTTCAGCAGTATTATCGAAGAGCATCACACGGTACGGACGAAGGCAGGACTGTTCGATGTGTCCCATATGGGTGAGGTCATGATTGAAGGCCCTGACGCCAGCGCGTTTGTCCAGTCGCTGATTACGAACGACGTGACGACGCTGCAAACGAATCAGGCGCTGTACGCGGCGATGTGCTACCCGGATGGCGGCACAGTGGACGATCTGCTTGTCTACAAGCAGGGCGAGCAAAAATTTTTGCTGGTGATCAACGCGTCCAACATCGACAAAGACGTAGACTGGATCGTCTCGCATGCCAAAGGCGAGGTCACGGTCGAAAATGTGAGCGACGCGACGGCTCAACTGGCGATTCAAGGCCCGCTTGCCGAGCAGGTGCTGCAACGGTTGACCGCAACTGACCTGTCGCAAATCCGCTATTTCTGGTTCCAGCAAGACGTGGATGTCGCGGGCATCAAGGCGCTCGTATCGCGCACAGGCTACACCGGAGAAGACGGCTTCGAGCTGTACGTGTCTGCGGCAGATGCGCCTTCTCTCTGGGAAAAAATTTTGGCGGAGGGCAAAGCAGACGGCGTGCTGCCGTGCGGACTGGGCGCGCGGGACACGCTGCGTTTTGAAGCAAGACTGCCTCTGTACGGGCAAGAGCTGGGGGCCGACATCACGCCGCTTGAAGCCGGGATCGGCTTTGCCGTGAAGCTGCAAAAGGAACAGGACTTCATCGGCAAAGAGGCGCTGCAAAAGCAAAAAGCAGCAGGCGTGCCGCGCAAGCTCGTCGGCGTCGAACTGATCGGCAGAGGGATTCCGCGCCCAGGCTATCCTGTGTTTGCGCAAGAAGCAGGGGAGCAGGATGAGCCGATCGGCTACATCACCTCTGGCACGCAATCCCCGACATTGAAGAAAAACTTGGGGCTGGCGCTGATCCGCGCAGAGTACGCAGCTGTAGACACGCCGCTTGCTGTGGAGATTCGCGGAAAGCGGGTCGAGGCGGTAACGGTCAAATCCCCTTTTTACAAACGCTAAAAAATCAGGAAACGGATGAATCCGAATACGAACGAGTCAAAGGAGATCAGGACATGAGCAAAGTCGTCAAAGGTTGGTTGTACAGCAGGGAACACGAATGGGTCGAGGTGCTGAGCGAAACGAGAGTGCGCGTGGGAATCACCGATTTTGCGCAAAACCAGCTCGGGGATCTCGTATTTGTAGATCTGCCGCAAGTGGGTGCCGAAGTTGTCGCGAATCAAAGCATGGGCTCGGTCGAGTCGGTCAAAGCGGTATCGGACCTGTTTTCGCCAGTGAGCGGCAAAGTGGTGGAAGTGAACAGCGAGCTGGAAGACAGCCCGGAAGTCATCAACAGCGATGCGTACAGCGGCGGCTGGATGATCGTCGTGGAAATCAGCAATCCGGATGAACTGTCCGAGCTGCTTTCTGCGGAACAATATGCAGATTTTGCCTTGGAGGGATAAGTGTGAACTATCGTTACTTGCCAATGACAACGGAAGACAAGCAAGAGATGCTGTCGTTTCTCGGTCTGTCTAGCGTAGAGGAGCTGTTTGCGGACATCCCGGAAGCGATCCGCTTTCAAGGCAGCCTGCAAATTCCGACTGCGCTGTCCGAGCCGGAAACCGTGCGGCATTTTACCAAGCTGGCGAGACAAAATGTCGACAGCAGCGAATACGCCTATTTTCTCGGAGCGGGCATCTACGACCATTACATTCCCAGCACCGTGAACCACGTGATTTCCCGTTCGGAGTTTTACACGGCTTACACGCCGTACCAGCCGGAAATCAGTCAGGGAGAGCTTCAGGCGATTTTTGAATTTCAGACGATGATTTGCGAGCTGACCGGGATGGAAGTAGCGAACTCGTCGATGTACGACGGGCCGACGGCGTTGGCGGAAGCGGCGAATCTGGCTGTCGGCGGCGTTGCCGGAAAAAATGTCATCGTGTCGAAAGCGGTACATCCGGAAGCGCGTGAAATTCTCGGGGTCAATGCCAAGGCTCAAGGCTATGAAGTGATCGAGATTGGCTGCAAGGGCGGCGTGACTGACCTGGAAGCGTTGGAGCAAGCGGTAAACGAACAGACGGCAGCGGTCATGGTGCAGTACCCGAACTTTTTCGGGGCAGTCGAAGATTTGGCTTCGCTTGAGAAAATCGCGCATCAGCACAAGTCGCTGTTTGTCGTCAGTGCCAACCCGCTGGCCCTCGGTGTGTTGCAGCCGCCGGGAGCGTACAACGCCGATATCGTCGTCGGCGAAGCGCAGCCTTTTGGCATCCCGATGCAGCTTGGCGGGCCATCTTGCGGTTATTTTGCCGTCAAGGAAAAGCTCATGCGCAAAATCCCGGGAAGAATCGTCGGCCAGACCGTTGACCAGGAAGGATGCCGCGGATTCGTGCTTACGCTGCAAGCGCGCGAGCAGCACATTCGCCGGGAGAAGGCGACGTCCAATATTTGCTCGAACCAGGCGCTGAACGCTCTGGCTGCCTCTGTCGCCATGACCGCCCTCGGCAAGCGCGGCGTGCAGGAAATGGCCCGGCTGAACGTGCAGAAGACCCAGTATGCGCTGCGCGAGCTGGCGAAGCTGGACAATTGCCAGCTCGTTTACCACAGCCCTGTTTTCAACGAATTTGTGCTCAAGGTGCCGAAAAGCGTAGGCGAAGTCAACCGCGAGCTGTTGAGGAAAAAGATCGTCGGGGGCTACGACCTCGGGCGGGATTACCCTGAGCTGGCCAACCACATGCTTTTGGCTGTGACGGAAGCACGCACGAAAGAAGAGATCGACGCACTTGTCCAAGGATTGGGGGAGATTGGCCGTGCAAACTAACAAGGAAAAAGAGCTGATTTTCGAAATGAGCAAGCCGGGTCGCGTCGCTTACAGCCTGCCTGAGAGCGATGTCCCAGAGGTGGAGCTGGACGCAGTTTTCCCCGCACAGTATTTGCGCAAGCAGCCTGCGGAGCTGCCGGAAGTATCCGAGCTGGACTTGATGCGTCACTACACCGGGCTGTCCAACCGCAACCACGGGATCGACTCCGGCTTTTATCCGCTCGGCTCATGCACGATGAAGTACAATCCGAAAATCAACGAAGATGTCGTTCGCTACCCCGGCTTTGCCAAAATTCATCCGTACCAGGCGGAGGAAACGATGCAGGGCGCATTGCGGGTATTGTACGACTTGCAGGCGGAGCTTTCGGAAATTACCGGGATGGATGCGGTTAGCTTGCAGCCTGCGGCGGGAGCACAGGGCGAATGGGCGGCGCTGATGATGATTCGCGCTTACCACGAGAGCCGCGGGGAAAAACGGACGAAAGTGATCGTGCCTGACACGGCGCACGGGACGAATCCGGCGAGCGCGGCAGTCGCTGGTTTGGAGACGGTCACGATTTCTTCTGATGAACAGGGAAACGTCAATCTGGAGGAGCTGCGCAAAGTCGTGGGAGCAGACACGGCTGCATTGATGCTGACGAATCCGAGCACGCTCGGCTTGTTTGAGGAAAGCATCCAGGAGATTGCCGAGATCGTCCACGCGGCGGGCGGCTTGCTGTACTACGATGGAGCGAATGCGAACGCGATCATGGGCATCGCTCGCCCGGGAGACATGGGCTTCGATGTGGTGCATCTGAACTTGCACAAGACGTTTACCGGGCCGCATGGCGGCGGCGGTCCTGGCGCTGGCCCAATCGGCTGCAAAAAAGAGCTGGTGCCGTTTTTGCCGCGTCCGCAGGTGGTCAAGGAGGGCGACACGTATCGCCTCGACTACGATATTCCGCAATCGATCGGACGGGTCAAAGCGTTTTACGGCAACTTCGGGATTTTGCTGCGCTCGTTCGTCTACATTCGCGCCAACGGGCCGGAAGGGTTGCTGCGCGTCTCCCAGGAAGCCGTGTTGAATGCGAACTACATGATGCGCAAGCTGGCGCCGTACTACGATCTTCCTTACGACCGCATTTGCAAGCATGAATTTGTCCTGTCCGGGCGCAAACAAAAGAAATTGGGCGTGCGCACGCTGGACATTGCCAAACGTCTGCTTGATTTCGGCTATCACCCGCCGACGATTTACTTCCCGCTGATCGTGGATGAGTGCATGATGATCGAGCCGACCGAGACGGAGTCGAAAGAGACGCTGGATCAGTTCATCGACGCCATGATTGCGATTGCGAAAGAAGTGGAGGAAAATCCGACGATTGTGCAGGAAGCTCCGCATACGACGATTGTCTCGCGTCTGGATGAGGTGACGGCGGCGCGCAAGCCCGTATTGCGCTATCGGAAGCCGGCAGAGGAAAACGCTGTGCCGAAAGCAGAGGGGAGCCAAGCCAATGAAGGTGCCCTCGTCTGAGCGAAAACCGGAATGGCTGAAAATCAAGCTGCATACGAATGAGCAGATGAAAGAGCTGAAAGCGATCATGCGCGGCGGCAACCTGCACACCGTATGCGAGGAAGCGAAATGCCCGAACATCTACGAATGCTGGAGCAACCGCACGGCGACGTTCATGATTTTGGGCAGCATCTGCACGCGCGCCTGCCGCTTTTGCGCCGTGAAAACGGGCCTGCCAACCGAGCTTGACCAGGAAGAGCCGCAAAAGGTAGCGATTGCGACAGCGAAAATGGGCTTGAAGCATGTGGTCGTCACCTCGGTTGCGCGCGATGATCTGCGCGACGGCGGAGCGTCGATTTTCGCGGAGACGATCCGGGCGATTCGCGAGCGCAATCCGCTGACAGGCATCGAAGTATTGATTCCCGACTTCGGCGGATCGGAGGAGGCGCTGGCGACGGTTTTGGCCGAAAAGCCGGACATATTGAACCACAACATCGAGACAGTCGAGCGCCTGTCGGATCGGGTGCGGGCGAGAGCGAAATATCCGCGTTCCTTGACGCTTTTGCAAAATGCGAAAAAGCTTCGGCCCGGGCAGAAAACAAAGTCCAGCATCATGCTTGGCGTAGGGGAAACGGACGAGGAAATCGTGCAGACGATGCACGACTTGCGCGCCGTCAACTGCGATATTATGACGCTCGGGCAGTATTTGCAGCCGACGAAAAAGCATTTGCCCGTCCTGAAATACTACACGCCGGATGAGTTTCGCGAATTTAAGGAACTGGGAATGAAGCTGGGCTTTGCCCATGTGGAATCAGGGCCGCTCGTCCGCAGCTCCTACCATGCGCATGAGCAGGTGGCGCAAGCGACGATTGCCAAATAAACGCGACTCCCGCGCCTGTTGCTTGACAGGGCGGGAGCTTGCTTGTTTGTTTGTCCATGCCATGAAAGCTGATCGCAGCTTTTCCAACGGTTTTGGACAGTCTATGTCTATGAAGAGGGAAAAGCATCCAGAATGGGAGGAACATACATATGAACCACGAGCCTGCAAAAAATGAGAACCGCGCCGTCCTCTTGATTTCTTGCCCGGAGAGATTGGGCATCATCTCTGCCGTTTCCAATCTGCTGCTCAGCTACAAAGCGAACATCGTTCAGTTCGACCAACACACGACAGACCCGCGCGACGGGATGTTTTTCATGCGCATTTTGTTTGACCTCGACTCTCTTCCGACGGCATTTTCACAGTTGGAGCAGGACTTGGCCAAAATGGCCGAGGATTACCCGATGGACTGGCGGCTCAGCAAGGAAAGCCAAAGAAAACGCATGGCGATTTTCGTCTCCAAAATGGATCATTGCCTTGTCGAGCTGCTCTGGCGAGTCAAATCGCAGGAAATTCTCGTCGATATTCCCATGGTCATCAGCAATCATCCGGATGCGAAAGAGACGGTGGAAGCGTACGGCATTCCGTTCCATCACATATCGCTTGCGACCCAGAGCAAGGAAGAGGCAGAGCGCAAGGCGCTTGAGCTGTTGCAGGGCAATGTCGACTTCATCGTTTTGGCCCGGTACATGCAGATTTTGTCTCCGCGCTTTATTACCCATTTTCCCAATCAGATTATCAACATTCACCATTCCTTCCTGCCCGCCTTTATCGGGGCGAATCCGTACAAGCGCGCCTTCATGCGCGGGGTGAAGCTGATCGGGGCAACGGCGCACTACGTCACGAACGATCTGGATGAAGGCCCGATCATCGAACAAGACGTGATTCGCGTCAACCATCGCTATACGGAAGAAGATTTGAAAGTGGCAGGCCGCCACGTCGAGCGAAACGTTTTGGCCCAGGCGATCTCCTGGCACGTGGAGGACAAAGTCATCGTGTACGGCAACAAGACGATCGTGTTTGCCTAAAAAATATTTGCTTATTTTTCAGGCTTTGTTACGCTTGCCCTATCGAAAAATGAAAGGGTGACCGAAAGCCGATGATCTCCTAATCCGATTTCCAGGAAAAACTCGTATGAAAATGACGAATTTTTTTGGACAGGATAGGTGTTGGCTTTTGCTCGTAATGATAGGGCATTTGACTTTTTCTCTGGGAAAAGTGTGCCTGTTTATTTGCGCGTGGAATTTTCGCCTCCTGTCCAAAAAATGGATAAGGGGGCTTTTTTATGTTGCGCAAAGGTCATCTGCCAGCCGTGCTTGGCGTTTTGATGGTGAATATGTTTATGGTGATGGTGGGAGTTGGCTTGATTATTCCGCCGCGGTGGCAAGAAACCTTTTGAAATGGCAAAAGGTTGTGGAAAATCGTGGTCATTTTAACTAAGATGAAAGGAAAAGACGAATATTGAATCCCGCTTTTTGGAAAAAGGAGTCCGATGGCACATGGCTAACTGGGAAACCAAAAAAGTATCCGAAATCGTTACGCGTATCCACGACAACACCCTGGTACTGCCTGTCATCCAGCGCAGGCTCGTCTGGGAAGAAGAGAAAATGGAATTGCTGTTTGACACGTTGCTCAAGGGAAACTCGTTCGGCGGGATTATGGCGATCGAGGAAGAAGAGGGCAACAAGCCGCTCTTTGCCTATAGGCATTTTACGAAGGACGGTCAGGCCATCAGCTCGATCTACGATGAAACCAATTCAAAGGATCACCTGTTCATCATCGACGGTCAGCAAAGACTCCAATCGTTTTACCTCGGATTGCTGGGAAGCTTTAACGGAAAAATTTTGTATTTCGACTTGTTTAGCGACTTTAAAAATCTCGTATTTTACTTCAAGTTCGAAAAAGACAGCGACAAGCTGCCCAAGCAGGCGACGGATAAAGAAGAGTGCGAATTGAAGACGTACAAGTGGTATTCGGTCAGCAAACTGTACCGCTCCTTGAAACAGACAAACGACGAGGATCAAGTAGCGGATGAAATCATCCAGAACTTTGCGATCACGGAAGCGCTTGAGAAGGACTACGTTCGCAAAAACATCGCCCGCTTTTACCGCAGCATTTTTAATAACGAAAGCATTGGCCTCTCGAAAGTGCGCATCAACCGTTCGCTGAACGAAAACTCCAATCGCCAGCGGATCGTCGAGTTGTTCAGAAGGCTGAACGACGGCGGGACAAAGCTGTCTTCCTTTGATTTGGTGGCGTCGATCCTGAAAGGGTTCGAGTGGAAAATGGAAGAATTTCTGGAGTCCACGCTGAAAGATTATCAAGACATCGGATTGACGCAAGAAGTTTTGATCAAGCTCGTCTTTTTGCTGAACGACAATCACAAAAAGGAAATGACCGATATCGAGGAAGCAGACGCGACATTCGCCATCGAAAATCGGGCGCGCATCCTTGAAACGTTAAAATCGTTGCGGAAGTTTTTGCAGTCCGCCAAGCTGCTCAACTACTACCGGGAAGGGAACCGTTCCTTTATCCCGCTCTACTTCATCGCGTATCATATTTTTCACAAAACGGATGTGCCGACGGACAGGCTGGAAAATCTGTTCGATACATTCGATACGAGCAACGAGGACTTCGCAAGTATTTATGAATGGATGTACTGGTCGCTGCTGAACGGGGTATTCAGCCGAGGCTCTGGATGGATTCCGTATAAAACGGGGATTCGAAAAATATTGGAGGAAATGAAGCAGCACAAAAATGCGCCTTTTCCGACGCAGCGCCTGTTTTCCATCTACACCAGCCACCCGCTCTGGTTTACGCGGAATCTCGAGGAATCCAGCATCAGCAACCAGTTTGACAGCAACTTTTTGTTCTATTTGATCTACGACCGTGAACCTGTCACAAGAAAACAGGATATGGACCACATCCACCCGTACTCGATTCTTGTGAGCAAAGGGTATTCGCTGGACCAGGTCAACAGCGTCTTCAACTATCAGCTCCTCGATTACGGCACAAACCGCGGAGTGAAAAACGCGAAGCCGTTGAAGGAATGGATTGACAATCATGTCACGAACAAAACGTTTTACATCAACCAGCATCTGATTCCAAGAGATGAGCAAACGTGGGATGCGGATCAGTTTCTCCGGTTTTACGAGCAGCGTGCTCAGTTGATTAAGGAGAAGCTTCATCCGATGTTGTATATTTAGGTTGGCGTAGAAGAGTAAGGGCATCCACATGTTGGTTTGGTGTGGGTGCCTTTTTTGGTGCGTTGGGGATCGGTGCTGTAGTGGAGGGAGGAAACAGGAGAAATTGCTTTAGGGCACCTGGACTCTTGCGGGGAAGCATGGACTGGTCCGCCTATGGCAAAAAAGGAAAACCGCGTCAAAAGCAGCGTGCTCGAAGAAGCGTAATCACGTGCTGCTGAAAAGCCGTTATCCTTTTTTTCCTCCAGTTGGGTGGGAGTCCGAAAGTTCTGCCGCTTGTTTCTTCTGTTTCCTCGACCAACGTTAGCTTTGATCCGATACTGCGTTCCTGAGCGAGTTTTGGTAAATCATACGCTGGAAGATGATTCCGAAAATAGAGGCTAACGTGTAAAATTGAAAGAGCATGGGAAAATATGAAAGTCGAGGGAATTACATGAGTATTATCGCACTAACTATTATTCTGTTTTTTGTGTTCCAGCATTATTTGCCTACTGTTACGCAGGACGATCTGTGGTATCCAGAAATGCTCGGTTATTACCAGCAGTTTCATTCGGACACGGTTGCGATCCTGATTCTCTCCTACGCTATCGCCTTTCCGCTTGGATTAATCATGGAGGGATGGATCGCAAAAGGACTGCAAAAGATTCGTTTCAAAAGGGAAGACTGGGCGATTTTAAGAGTTTTGACGGTAGCGAATGAGAATGATGGATACATTACGGCCGTGGATGTTGCCGCAAAAACTACGCTTTCCTTAACGGAATCGCAAAAAATTTTGGATGATCTGCATAACAGGGGATACGCAGACTTGAGCGTGGCGAAAACAGGGGATATTCTTTACTGCTTCCCCGGATTTTCCAATAGGGACGAATAGAAGGGAGGGGAAGGAATGGAATACTTCTTCGGGATGGCTTTTTTTATTTTGGTGGGTATTTTAATTCTTTGTGCAGTATTAATAATCCTTGGTGTTGCACTATGGAAGCCATTTTTTACTACTATACATCTCTTGATGGACAATGAGAGCATCATAGGTCTACTCTTGGTGATTCTTTCCCTGATCTACATTGGCTCCCGGATGATTGAGCGAATGCTTGCGAAAAAGAGTCAGGATATCAAGTATCATGCAGATGTGATCGGGATTGCGCTAGATTATGGCAACGAGGTTACCGCGCCAATGCTGGCATTGAAAACTTCATTGAAGCTGGCAGAATGTGAGCGGATTTTAAAGGAACTTGAACAAAAGCAGATTCTAAGCAGTTCATCTGCTGTCGGCGACGCCACAGTATATGAATTGGCGCCGCTCGTCTACGAGAATTGGCTGCCAGATGAGCGGGATTATTGTGGCAAGGTGGATGAAACGGAAGAAGATGAAAAGAAACAAAAAGCATGGAAAAAGTTGCCGAGGATTACCTTTATCGTTCTTGTGACCATCATAGCTCCGCTCTGGCTATTGGATAAACAGATGATTTATTCAGATGCATTTTTGACAGGAGCCATCATCGTCTGCACGTTAGCAGTGATCCGCCTGATTCATGTTGTTTACTTGGCTTACCGAGACTATGTGCGGAAAACCGAGCATGATGTCCTGGGTTACGTTTTGGACAACCAAGGCGTGCTATATCCGCAAGAAATCGCAGAATTTACCAATGAGAGCATGTCATCCCTCCAGCCGATGATTGATCGCTGGCACAAGAACAATCTTGTGACGATATCGTACGAGAATGACGGGACAGCGATATATTTGTTTCCGAATTGCTCGCATGAATCTATGGTGTACAATCGGGAGCCCAATTACAAGCCGCAAGCGAAGTTCAAGCATCTGCAAGAGCAGCTGATGATGACGTGTTGTTATGCTTTCTTTTATTCGTTATTGGCTGGTTACGCTTTAATGAACTGGAATAATTTCCTCTTTTATGCGGGGATTGGGGCGGTTATCGGCGGATACAGAGTTTTGTATTTAATCAGGGCTAAGGAGGAAGCAGAAAAAATGGAGCGAGTGGCTTTCCAGGTAGCCAAGCGGAAGAATGGTCGCCTGACCGTCCACGAATTGGCTTACAATGCAGTGGTCAGCATGGAGGAGGCGGCAAAACTGCTGAAAAAGTGGGAGCTTGACGGCTTCGCCAGAAAAATGGATGCCAGCGAAGAGTTCGTTCCTGTCTACATCATCAGCGGTATCGTTTCCAAAGAACAGCGACGGACTTCAGAACGCGTATAGAACGTATAAAACGAAAAATCCACCCTGAAATCATCAGGTGGATTTTTCGTTTTCCCATCAAAACCGAATTACCCTTGCTTTTGCGTCAACTTCCACACATCCATCAGGTTCACTTTGCGCTTCGTCTGGTCATGGTACAGCTTATCGCCTTCAATCCGGTCCACGAACAAAATCCCGTCCAGATGGTCGATTTCGTGCTGGATGCAGCGCGCCAAAAAGTCTTCGGCTTCCATGGTGAATGTCTCGCCAGTGCGGGTCGCAGTCTCGATTTTGACGTACTGGGCGCGTTTCACAATGCCGGAGTAGCCGGGAAAAGACAGGCAGGCTTCCGGGCCGAGCTGCTCGCCGGACATCTCCAGAATCTGTGGATTGATCAGCTCGATCAGCCCGTCTCCGCAATCCATGACGATGACCCGCTTCAAAAATCCGACTTGCGGAGCGGCCAGCCCTGCTCGGCCTTCCTTGGCGTACAGCGTTTCTGCCATATCGTCCAAAAGTTTTCCCAGTCTGTCATTAAATTCAACCACCGGCTTCGCGCTTTTGCGCAAAATCGGCTCTCCGAAAGGCAGGATTGTTTTGACTGCCATCTGCTTTCAACCTCCAAAGGTAGTAATTATGCCCCATCTTGTTGGGAGGGTGGGGTGTAGACCCATAAATCATTCGGTGTGCAGTCCAATGCCGTGCACAAGGCATCGAGCGTGTCAGCCTTCATCTGCTTGGGCTGACCGTTCAAGAGAGCGCTGATCGACGGTGCCGATATTTCGTAGCCGGCTTTTTCCTTCAGCAGACGGGCGAGCGCTGCTCCGGACCAGATCCCTCTGTCAGCCATTACTTTTCGCAACATCCACACAAGCATTCGATCACCTTCTTTTAGGTGTTGCCTAATATTTTAAGTTATTACCTAATATAACGGATTTCGCGAAAAAAGCAAGCGGGACGGCGCCCCATTTTGCCAAAAGGACATCGGCTTTCCGGTACGCAGGTGCAGAATGGAGGGCTTCGGCAGGATTTGTCGTCCGTTCTGTTGTATTGAAGGGGAAAGGCAAAGAGGCGGAAGTGGAAAAAAGCATCCTTGCCGCAGGCTATATCGGAGCAAGCGCCATCAACGGCAAAAAAGGAGAGAACGAGATGCAGGAAGCGAGAAGACAACGCCTTGCCCATCATTTGCAGCAGGAAAATACGGATGCGTGCATTTTGGTGCCTGGCCCGAATCTGTACTACTTCACTGGTCTGGCGCTGCATCAAAGCGAACGGCTCAGCCTGGCTATTCTCACGAAGGAGAATCAGCTGTTGTTTTTGATGCCCAAGCTGGAAGTGAGCAAGGTCGAGCAGGTGGCGCACGATGCTTTGTTCTCGTACACGGACGAGCAAGGTCCGGGACAGGCGTTGGCGGAGGTGCAGAAAAAACTGGGCACGCTCGGCCGGGTCGGAATCGAGTATGGGCACATGCGCGTCAAGGAATGGAAAGCGGTTGAGCAGCTTGGGGCACAGGAGTTTGTCGAGATCGAGCAAACGGTTGAGGCGTTGCGCGTGATCAAGGACGAGCAAGAGATCGAGACGATCCGGCAAGCGGTACGCATCGTGGAAGACAGCTTTCAGGCGATCCTGCCTCGCGTCAGGGCTGGTGTCGCGGAGCTGGAGGTTGCCGCCGAGCTGGAATACGAGATGCGAAAAAGAGGCTCGGAAGGCACGCCGTTTGACACGATTGTCGCGTCGGGATATCGCGGGGCGCTGCCGCACGGACGGGCATCGGACAAGCTGATCCAGTCCGGTGAGCTGGTCGTCATCGATTTCGGAGCCATTTTTCATGGGTATGTGGCCGATATTACGCGAACGGTGGCTGTCGGGGAGCTGGACGCGGAGCTTGCGAACATTTACGAGGTCGTGCGGCAGGCGCAGCAAGCGGCTGTTGAGGCGGTTCGCCCTGGCGTCACGGCGCATGAGATTGACGAAACAGCCCGCGCGATTATTCGGGATAGCGGCTATGGCGAATACTTCACGCATCGGCTTGGACATGGCATCGGGCTTTGCGGACACGAGGAGCCGTACATGATCCAGAACAATCCGCTGGTGCTTGCGCCAGGCATGGCGTTCACGATTGAACCGGGCATTTACTTGCCGAACAAAGGCGGAGTCCGAATCGAGGACAATGTCATTGTGACGGAAGACGGCTGTCTCAATTTGATGAATTTGCCGAAAGAGCTTCTGTCCTTGTAAAAAAGCGATGATGGGCGGGTGCCAAGCGCATTTTGCTGAAAAAAGCGGACGTCCAGCCGGAGATCACTCGAGACGAAGCTTGGGTTCAAGGCATAGGAAGTCGCAGCAATAATCGGAAAGCGCCGCATATAAAATAATCCTTATATATGGAAGAAACACCTCACAAGCAGCAAAGAGCAAGCATGTTCTCTGCTGCTTGTTTATCGTGAAGAGATACAACTCCCCTCGTGACAATTTGGATGGCAACAGGTATCGTGGAACGTAGAAGCTTTGCAGCAAGAAATGAGGTGACTCAATGCGGTTTTATCAAAAATACATAAAAAAATACGGCTTTGTTGCAAGCGTATCCATGATCTTTTTGACGGTGGAAGCTTTGTGCGACCTTTTGCAGCCGACGATTATGTCCCGAATCATCGACATCGGTGTCGCGCAGCGCGATCTGGATTACGTGCTGAAAACGGGCGGGCTGATGCTGTTGATTACAGCCTTGGGCGCTGTGGCTGCTACCGTCCGCAATCTGCTTGCCACGTACGTGTCGCAAAACTTCGGAGCGCAGCTTCGCGCCGATCTGTTCACGAAGGTGCAGTCGCTGTCTTTTGACAGTTTGAACAAGTTCGACCGCGCCTCGCTCGTCACGCGCATGACCAACGACGTCAATCAGGTGCAGGTGTTTGTCAACGGCATGATGCGTATTTTCGTCAAAGCGCCGCTGATGTGCATCGGCGGCTTGTTCATGGCGACCCAACTGAATGCCGACTTGGCGGTAGTGCTCGCAGTCGTGGTGCCGATTGTCGGGCTGTTGATCTTTTTGAATCTGAAAATCGGTTTTCCGTTTTTCCTCAAGGTGCAGCAGGCGCTCGACAAGGTAAACGGTGCCATGCGCGAGTATTTGTCGGGCGTGCGGGTCGTCAAGGCGTTTAACCGTTTTGACTTCGAGGTGGGCAAGTTCACCGGGGCCAATGAAGAGTTGCAAAAGAAATCGCTGTCTGCGACCCGCGTCATGTCGGTTTTCAGCCCGGCGATCATGCTCACGGTCAACCTCGGAATCGTCGCTGTGCTGTGGCTGGGCGGTTTGGGAGTCGAGCAAGGGAGCATTCAGGTTGGACACATCATCGCGTTTACCAACTACATGACGCAAATCTTGTTCTCGCTGATGATGATTTCGCTCGTCTTCAACATGTTCGTGCGGGCCAAAGCATCGGCTGGGCGGATCGGCGAAGTTTTTGCCGAGGAAAACCGGATGAGCTGGAAGGAAGCGGCGGCGGGGGCGGATGAAGCCGGGGCTGAAACAGGCCGGATCGATTTTGAAAACGTCAGCTTTTCCTATGCCGGAACAAATGGTCAGCCTGTCCTGAAGCAAGTCTCTTTTACATGCTTGCCGGGGGAAACAGTAGGGATCATCGGCTCTACCGGGTCGGGAAAAAGCAGCCTGGTCGGCTTGATTCCGCGTTTTTACGATGTGACGGAAGGGACGATTCGCGTAGACGGACAGGATGTGCGCGATGTCGAGCCAGCCAAGCTCCGCGAAAAAATGGCGATCGTGCCGCAGAAAACGACGCTTTTTACAGGCACGGTACTGGAAAATATTCGCTGGGGCAAGGAAGATGCGACGGAGGAGGAGGCGATGGAGGCGGCGCGCATGGCACAGGCGCATGAGTTTATCGCTGCTACTCCCGAAGGCTACCAGACGCGGGTAGGCCAGGGCGGGGTCAATTTTTCCGGGGGGCAAAAGCAGCGGCTCTCGATTGCCAGAGCGTTGGTGAAAAAGCCGGACATTCTCATTCTCGACGACAGCACCAGTGCGGTTGATGTGGCGACGGAAAGCCGGATCAAGGAAGCGCTCAAAACGTACGCGAAAGGGCTGACCTGCATTTTGATCGCGCAGCGGATCACGTCTGTCATGGATGCCGACAAGATTGTCGTCCTCGACAACGGCGCAGTGGCGGGGATTGGCTCGCACGAAACGCTGCTCGCTACGTGTCAGGTCTATCAGGAAATCTTCCTATCGCAAATCGGCAGGGAGGTGAGCTAACATGTCGCAACAACAAAAAGAGCAGCCGCCGATTTTTCCGACGCGGCCTGGACGCGGGTTTGGGCATGGGGCACAGCGAGGTCCGGTAAGCAAGCCGAAAAACTTCCAAGCCACGCTGAAAAGACTGTGGCAATCGTTCGGGCGGGAAAAAAGATGGCTGCCGCTCGTCTTTGTCATCGTGTTGGTAGATGGGTTCCTGATGCTCTTGGCTCCGTACCTGATCGGAAAATCGATCGATGCGATGACGGGCGGCCCCGGGTCACTTTCGCTGTTGTCGATCATCGTTTTGGCCTTGCTCAGCTCTTATGTGCTCGATGGGGCTTTGACGTTTTTGCAAGGCTGGATGGTCGCGGGAATCACGCAGCGGATCGTGACGAATATGCGCCAGGCGATGTTTGAAAAGCTGCAAAAGCTCCCGGTCGCCTTTTTCGATTCGCGTACGCATGGCGAGCTGATGAGCCGGCTGACCAACGATATCGACAACGTCAGCAACTCGATCTCGCAGTCGACGACACAGCTGATGTCAGGCGTCATCGTGATTGCGGGGTCTTTGATCATGATGATCGTGCTGTCCCCGATTTTGACGCTTGCCTGCCTGATTACGGTTCCGCTTGTGTTCCTGTTGACCCGCACGATTGCGAAAAGAACCAGTGTGCTGTTCAAAGATCAGCAGTCCGAGCTGGGCAAGCTGAACGGGCATATTGAAGAGACGATTTCCGGCATCCAGGTCGTCAAGGCGTTCAACCATGAAGAAAAGGCGATTGCCGACTTCGCGGCGATTAACGACCGACTGTGCAAGGTCGGGATGAAAGCGCAAGTGTGGTCGGGCTTTTTGATGCCGATCATGAACGTGATCAACAACCTCGGCTTCGGCATGGTCGCGATTGTCGGCGGTGTGCTCGCGGTCAAAGGGATGATTACCGTCGGCGTGATCGCCAGCTTTCTCAGCTATTCGCGGCAGTTTGTCCGTCCGCTGAACGACCTCGCCAGCATTTTCAACGTGCTCCAGTCTGGAGTCGCCGGAGCAGAGCGCGTGTTTGAAGTGCTGGACGAGCAAGAAGAGCCGCTCGATGCGCCGAATGCGGTCGTGCTTGCGAATCCGAAAGGGCATGTCGTCTTCGATCGGGTGAGCTTCGGCTATCGCCCTGATCAGCCGATTTTGCAAAACGTCAGCTTCGAGGCGGAGGCGGGCAGCACGACGGCATTGGTCGGGCCGACGGGGGCAGGCAAAACGACAGTGGTCAACTTGCTGACGCGCTTCTACGATGTGACGGAAGGAACCATTTACCTCGATGGAAAAGACATTCGCGAATATTCGCGGGACAGCTTGCGCCGCAGCTTCGGCTTCGTTTTGCAGGACACGTATTTGTTTTCCGGGACGATCAAGGAAAACATCATGTACGGCAAGCCCGATGCGACAGACGCCGAGGTGGAAGCGGCAGCGAAAATGGCGCATGCAGACGTGTTCATCAACCGCCTGCCCAAGCGCTACGATACGCCGCTGACGGAAAACGGGGGGAATCTGAGTCAGGGACAGCGCCAGCTTTTGGCGATTGCCCGCGTCTTTCTCGCGAGGCCGTCGCTGTTGATTCTCGACGAGGCGACGAGCAGCATCGACACCCGTACCGAGTTGATCATTCAGGACGCCCTTGCTTCGATCATGGAAGGGCGCACGAGCTTTGTGATCGCCCACAGGCTCGGAACGATCCGCGATGCCGACACGATCATGGTCGTCGATCGCGGGCAGATCGTGGAAAAAGGCAGCCACGACGACCTGATCGAGCAAAAAGGGATGTATCATCAATTGTTTTACAATCAGTTCAAAAACTTGGAGACGGCTTCGCAGTAGAAAAATGCCTCGGCTGGCGCGCGTTGGTGCGTGCGCAGGCGGGGTGTTTTGTTGTGGCGGACTCAGCGATTTGACGCCTATGACTTTGATGCGACGCTGAACATTGTTTCCCCGTCGTATGGACGAGAATGCGCTCCCTCCTCGGTTGCTGACGCCCTGGAACATATCGGCTTGATTTTGCACGACCATGACTGCTGTACTCTTGTGAAACCGAAGCGGTACCGAGCGAACGACGGCAAAAGCAAAGCCCTGGCATCCACTTTGGCGGACGACAGGGCTTTTTGGCGGTGACAGCTTGTGCAAGCGAAAAAAGCGAAGTTGCAAAACAACGCCAGTCCTCATTGCAACTTGTTGCCTGGCATCGGACTGCGCGCTTTTTGCAGTCGGGAGTAATCAATTTGTCATGTTGTCTGGTAACGGTGAAGCAGCTCTTCCAGTGCCTGCTTCACATCGCCCTGAAACAGCCCGCCGTGATAACAGACGAGCTGCCTGATCTCATAGTCGAGCAAGCGGCGGACAGAGCGGACGGCATCGGCAAGGTCCAATGCGTACTGCGGATTGGCAATCGCGAGCTTTCCGTCCTCGATGACCACGGCATCTCCGGCAATCAGTGTCTGGCTTGCCGGAAGATACAAAGACATATGTCCAGGCATGTGACCGGGCGTGTGAACGATCTCGATCCCGCCGCACCAGGGCAGACGATCCTGATCGACTACCGTGCGCTCGACTGGTGCTGGCTCGATCGTCTGCAAAAAGCGGATAAACTGTTCCACAAGCTCCAGCTCCTCGCCAGTGAGGGAGGCGAGCGTTGCTTGCGCCTGCAAAATTCGCAGCGAAGTTTTGGCGCCAGTTACGTATGGGGCATCTGACTCGTAGGCGATGATTTCAATTTGCGGGTATGCTTGCTTCAAAGCGGCGAGCGCGCCGATATGGTCGACATCATGGTGAGTCGCGATCACTCTGGTCAGCGCGGACAAGTCGAGCTGCTGGCTGTTCGCTGCTTCTGCCAGCAGCGGCAGGAATCCGGGATAGCCGCAGTCTACGAGGATCAGCTCGTGTTCGTCGCGCAGCAGGACGGGTGTGATGACTTGACTGTGTCCGTTTTGCTCAAAAGACAGCGAAAGCAGATGCATGCCATTCATGGAACGTACCTCCATTTGTCGTAGCGATAAGCGAAGTGTAACGTAGGAAGTGCGGTACTTGCACGGACGACTACTTTTCTGGATTATGGCTGTTCGCGAATGATGCGGCGGATGCTGTGTCTCGTCAAAAAATATTGCTCGGCCAATTCCTTGACGCCCGTTCCTTGGCGATAAGCCTGCAAGATGGCCTGGTTTCGCTCGCGAAGCAATTGCTTTGTGTCGGTGCCGTCGCCCCACTTTCTTTTGGAAGCGGAAGGCTTCGGAATATACAAATAGCTGCCCTGGACGTATTGCTGGATTTCCTGCAAAAGCGGTTCCGGCAAAACGAGTTTGGCATTTTGGTATCTCATCTGACTCTGCTCCTGTCTATATAACGTGAAGTCGGTATATAGCAGGGCAAAGAGGCCCTTCTTTTAACACTAGCGAGTCGGCCCTGAGTAAAGAGGAAGGAGGACTCTTTGCCCAGAGCCGCAATCGGCAGTTCGAACGTAAGGGTCTAGCATACGGTCAGCTCCTTTCCCTTTTAATAGTAGTAAGCGGTTTGGCGGGATGCAAGGACATTCCCTTGTGGACATGGAAAAAAGCTGCTGGTAAGATAGCTTGTGATAATAATTATCAATTTCATTCGGAGGAAACTGTGCCAAAATACGCGAAATGGATCGCGAAAGGAACGGCAATCCTCGCTTTACTCGTTGCCATGACAGGATGCGGGGCGGCAACAGAGCCAAAAGGGGCCAGCAATGAAACCCCGGCTCAGCAAGCGGCGCCAGCACAGGATAGCGTGAAGATGAAAATGTATAAAATGCCTAACGGAAAAGAAGTCCAGATTCCTGCAGCACCGAAGCGTATCGTCTCCGATCTGTATCTTGGCCAGCTTTTGTCCATCGGGGATCAAGCCGATCGGAACGACTGGCTATTCCAAGATCGCGCCGACTGTGCTGATCCCATACGGCACGTACAACGACGACATCCGCGCTGACATACGGGCTTTTGGCGAGCTGCTGGACAAGCAAGCGGAGGCAGAGGCTTGGATCAAGCAATTCGATGAAAAAGCAGCGAGTGCCCGCGAAAAAATCAAGACGGCGGTAAAAGACGGGGAGACGGTCGGAATTTACGAGCTGCGCTCTCAGGAGTTTTACGTGCTCGGAGACAACTGGGGACGCGGCGGTCAAGTCATCTACAATGCGCTCAAGCTGACACCGCCGCCAGCCGTGAAGGAAGTCGTAGATGCCAACACGCCGCCCAAGCTGATTTCCCAGGAAGTGTTGCCGCAATTCGCAGCAGACCACATGTTTGTGACCACGTATGAGACGAAGCAAGAGGATAAGGATAAGTTTTTCGGGAACGCGGTTTACGAAAATTTGCCAGCCGTCAAAAACAACCACATCTACGAGATGACGTTTGAGCAAATGTACTATTACGATCCGCTGGCGATTGAAGGCCAGCTCGACCTGGTCGTCGAACAGCTGTTGGCGCATCAGGCAAAATAAAGCAACGAATATGCGGAAAGACCCTCGGAGCACAGCCTACAGTCCGAGGGTCTTTTTCCGTCATTTCCTGAATGTGTCCAGGACAAATTCCTTGAAGCGCACGGCAGCAGGAGACAAGTAGCCGCCCTGGACCTGGGCCATGCCGATGACGCGCTGGCATTTCGGGCTGCTGATGCGGATTTGCGCGATTTTGCTTTTGTCGATGCCCCGCAAATCGGGCAGCAAGGACACGCCGAGTCCCGCCGAAACCAGCCCTGCTACGGTGGCTGCTTCTTCGCCTTCGAAGGTCACTCGCGGGACTACACCCAGCTGCTCAAACAGCTGGTCTGTCGTTCGCCGCAGGGCGTAGCCCTTTTTCAAAAAGATGAACGACTCCTCGGCAATTTCCGCGAGCAGGATGCTCTCCCGTTCAGCCAGCGGATGTCCGAGCGGAACGATGGCAAACAGTTCTTCGCTCCAGAGCGGCGTCCACAAAATCGGCAGCTTGGTTTCGGTCGGTTCTGCCAACAGGCACAAATCCAGCTCGCCGGCGTCGAGATGCGCAAGCAGCGAGTAGCTGTGATTTTGGATCATGGTGAAGCTGATCGAGGGCGACTTGGCGCGGAAAGAACCGATCAGGTCGGGAATCAGGCTGGTGCCGAGCGTGTGCAAAAAGCCAAGCGCCACTTCCCCGTGATCGGGATGAACGAGATCGCGAAGCTCCTGTTTTCCGTCCTCAAATTCCTTGAGAATCCGGTTGACGCGCTTTAAAAAAAGCTGGCCGTAGCGATTGAGCATAATCGTCCGGCCTTGTCGCTCAAAAAGCGGGACGCCAAGCTCCTCCTCCAGCCGGGCAATGGAGCGGCTAAGTGCAGGCTGGGAAAGCGACATGGCTTCCGCTGCGCGGGTGACGTGCTGGATGCGGGCGAGTGTCTGAAAGTATTCGAGCTGTTGCCATTCCATGGAAGCAACCTCCCTGTATGACGCTGATCTGTCGTCGATTCATTACTTTTGTGCATCAAAATTATGATTACAATAAATTATACATTATGAATTGTCAATGATAGTATAACAGTGAAGCGGGGAGAAACACGGGGAGGTTTCACCATCATGGGACACATCAAGCAAGGCACAGCCACTTTTCGCAAGACGAACCTGGCATTTTTTGCAGCGGGTTTCAATACGTTTGCCATTTTGTACAGCACGCAGCCATTAATGCCTGAATTTACAAAAGAATTTGGTATTTCGCCGACGATGGCAAGCTTGTCGCTTTCGCTGACGACGATCTCTCTTTCGATCAGCATGCTGATTTTCGGGACGGTGTCCGAAGTGTGGGGGCGCAAGCCGGTGATGATCAGCTCGATGCTGGCGGCGTCGCTCTTGTCGATTTTGACGGCATGCAGCACTTCCTACGAGACTTTACTTCTGTACCGCATTATTCAAGGAATTTCATTGGGAGGACTCCCTTCGATCGCCATGGCTTATCTCGGAGAAGAGATGGAACCGAAAAGTCTCGGTGTGGCGATGGGACTATACATCAGCGGGAACTCGCTTGGAGCGGTGTGCGGGCGGATTCTCTCCGGGACGCTCACGGACTTGTTCAACTGGCACGTGGCAATGGGGACAATCAGCCTGATGAGCCTGGTAGCCACACTGGTTTTCTGGATGAGCTTGCCCGCCTCGCAAAATTTTCACGCGCGTGCTCCCGAGCTGCGCAAGCTGGCAGGCTCGATGCTCGCCCACTTGCGGGACCCGGCTCTGCTTTGTCTGTTTGGCATCGGATTTTTGAGCCTTGGCAGCAACGTCGCGCTCTACAACTATATCGGGTATGTGCTGACTGCGCCGCCCTACTCGCTCAGCCAAACGCTCGTAGGCTGGATCTTCATCGTCTTTCTCGTCGGGATGTTCGCTTCCGTCTGGATGGCGAAGCTGGCCGAGAAGTTCGGGCGGACGAAAATGCTGCTCGTCTCTTTGTTGCTGACGCTGATTGGCGCATGCCTGACGCTCGATGCGCATTTGGCTGTCATCGTCGCGGGCCTGCCGATTCTCACCTTTGGCTTTTTCGGCAGCCACTCCATCGCGAGCGGCTGGGTAGGCAAGCGCGCAACCCACGACAAGGCGCAAGCGTCTTCGCTCTACTTGTTCTTTTATTACGCAGGCTCCAGCATTGGCGGGACGATGGGAGGACTTTTCTGGTCTTCGCTCGGCTGGGGTGGCGTCGTCACCATGATCGCCGGATTCATGGCCGTAGCCTTCGTGTTTGCCACAAAATTGTCCAAAGCGATAGCCATTCCGGCGCCTCCGGTTTTGGAGAAGAAGTGGTCGGTGGCGAAGATGAAGTGATAATGAGGAAAAGCCCCAACGGCTTGTTGGGGCTTTTTCTTATGAACTGCGATTCCTCGTAACACTTATCACTGCCGCTAAGTAAAGAATCGCAGCAACGATGGCTCTTAGGAACGAGCGGTCACCAGTGTCATTATTGTAAATGGAAACGGACGCCATTACCACGATGTGGCCAAGTATGTAAACCAATAGGCCGTACAGAAGTTTTTTCCACATAAGGGACCATCCTTTTTCATAATCAAAGCTGTCGTAATCGGGGGATGCCATCTCTATATCTGCAAGGTATTGTACGGTTGAGCGATGGCTGGTGAGTTTCTTTTCGGCTGCAAATACAAGGGCGCTTTTTGCTGTAATTATTTTCCTTTTCATTATATACCAGGAAATTCCGAATGAATATAATTACAAGAAGAAGTGCGAGAAGATCGATAAAAACCTCCGACATAGGACGCTTTGTACTGCCGGAGCAACGAGATTCAGGAAAAAAGAGCCGGGAAACGCTCGGGATTGCAAGTGGAGAGAGATAGGGGTTCACAAACTCGGTAAAAACGTTCAATATTAGCACCATATACGAGAAGACGACAAGATCCAGTTCTATTCATCCCGAAAGGACCTGATCAAAATGACCCTAGGCGGTTTTCAAAGCGGCTTTTCAGCCAGAAAAGTGCCGCGCTCCGAAGTGAAGTGGGAGCAGTTCCTCATTTGCAGTCACGGGTGCGAGGAAGTCATCCAGCTGATCTCCCACGTATCGGGCGAGGTTGAGTTTGAGTTGTGCAAAATCGAGGCGGAGCGAATGGGCAAGGTGTTGCTTGAAGCTGCGAAGACAGAAAGTTTTTGAAACTTCTGGGCCGCTGATCCGTATGTAAGAAGAGAACCGATTACAAAAGGGGAGGCGGAACATGAGCGAAAATCAGGGAGTAAAAATGAGTCCCTTCCAAGCCGGGGGGAAGCTGATCGTCACGATTCTCGTACTTGTCGTTTTGGTCTTGCTCGGGACCCAATCGTTTACCATCATATCAGCTGGTCACAGCGGCGTCGTTTTGCAGCTCGGTGCTGTCCAGCCAAAAGTTTTGCAGGAAGGCATGCACTTCAAAATTCCTTTTATCCAAACGATCGTTCCGATGGAGGTGCGGGTGCAAAAATCGGAGACGAGTCAAACGTCCGCTTCGCGTGACTTGCAAACCGTATCGACGACCATCGCGGTCAACCACCACCTGGACAGCGACAATGTGAACAAACTGTACCAGCAAGTAGGTTTGGAGTACAACAGCCGCATCGTCGACCCGGCTATCGCCGAGGCTTTGAAGGCGGTTACGGCGCAGTACACGGCAGAAGAACTCATTTCCAAGCGTTCCGAAGTGAGCAACAAAGTCAAAGAAGTTTTGCGGCAAAAGCTGTCCACGTACAATATCATTCTGGATGAAATCAACATTCGCGAATTTACGTTCAGCGATGAATTTAACCGCGCAATCGAGTCGAAGCAAGTGGCGGAGCAGCAAGCGCTCAAATCGAAGCTCGACCTGGAGCGGATCAAAATCGAGAAAGAGCAGGAAATCACGCGAGCGCAGGCACAGGCCGAAGCTTTGCGCCTGCAAAAACAAGAAGTGACGCCGGAGCTGATCCAGCTCAGACAGATCGAAGCACAGCTGGAAGCGATCCGCAAATGGGACGGCAAGCTGCCGAACGTCACGGGAGGCGCGACTCCGTTTATCAACGTGGGGAATCAATAACGACCAAACGAAAAGACCATCGGGCTACAGTCGGCCGGATGGTCTTTTTTTTGCAGTGAAAAGCTTGTTAGCGGGTGCTTTCAAACAACTCCAGCCACTCGCCATCCGGTCCGCGGAAAAACATGTAGCGGGAGCCGTTGGGGAGAGTGGTGATCGCCTCGTCGATAAAGGAGACGTCAAGCTGTTTGAGCCGCGCGATTTCTTCTTCCAGGTTGTCCACAGCGAGTGCGAGATGATGAACTTTGCCCTCTACAGGCAGAGAGTCGTTGTAGCCGTGGATCAGCTCCAGCTCGGTTTCCGGGCGGCCGGGGAAGCCGAGGAAAGCGAGCGTGATAACTTGGTTGGAGTGCACCAAGGTGCCTTTTAGCTCCATGCCAATCACGTTCGTATAAAAAGCGATGGACGCATCCAAATCTTTTACCATCAAGCCGACGTGCTCGATTTTTTTGATCGCCACTTTGATTTCCCCCGTTACATTTATTTGCTGGAATACTTCGCAAGCGCTCCGGTTTGCTTCAGGCGCAAGTACAGCCTGTGCAAAATCGTGACCGCTTCCGCACGAGTCAGCATGTCTTGTGCCTCAAATTCTCCGTTGTAGGCTGTCATGATGCCTGTTTTTTGCAAGAGAGCGAGATCGCTGGCGACAATGCCGCTGTAATCATCCGGGATGTGCAGTTCATTGCCGTCTTTGGCGAACAACAGAGGAAACAGCAGGTTCGTTTTATTGCCCGCGTTTTCGTCGTAGCGCCCATCCTCTTGAAGGGGATGGCCCATAAACAGCTCGTCATCTGAGTAAGAGCTGACGACTATGGGAACATCGCGCATGGCAGAAACGATCTGATACACTTCTTCGTTGGACAGATCCTCCTCCGCCAGCATGAACAGCGGGAGAAGGTTGACCGCTCCGATGCGATTCAGCTTGGCGTCAGGGTAGAACAGATACCCTTTCGGGGAGGATTGGACGGCATTCCACCAGGAGATGTTGATGAGCGAGCTGATTTCTTTGTACGCCCAATGATTGCTAGGAACATCGGCAAATTGCTTGATCGAATAGCTGTTATCGTTCGAACCTTGACCAGAGCTGTTCGGTCGGTAGCGATCAAACAGCCGATAAATCATCACGGTCATCTCCGCTTTGTCTACGAATCTCCCTGGCTTGAAGGTGCCATCCGGATAGCCGCTGATCACGCCTTTTCCGACCATAAAGGAAATGGCGTCCTCCGCCCAGCCGTACTCTGCGGAATTGACGTCGGAAAAGCGCGTAGCAGCCTGCGCGGGAGCTGATGTTGCCAGAACAGTGCCAAAAATGAAAACAAAAAATAGCCAGAGCTTTCTTCTCATGTTGCCTCCTTTGCTGATCGCGTTTGGCGAGGATCATACGGGTATGGAATCAGTGCTTCTTTCTAGTATATCGCCTGAACGAAAAAAAGGAAGACTTCACCAATACCGATGACGGCCATCGAACTCTTCTATTGGTGCAGACGGGCCGGATCTGATAGGGTGAAAAGAAAGCAGAGGAGGAATGAGCATGGAGCAACAAATTGCTAGGCTGGAAAAACATTTGCTTGCCGTTGCCCAAACATTTCAGCAGATCGGAGAGGAGAAGGCGGCAAGCCGTCCTGCTCCCGGGAAGTGGTCCGCCAAGGAAATTTTGGGTCATTTGTGCGATTCGGCGATCAACAATTTGCCCCGATTTGTCCGGGCACAGACTGAACAGCCGTATGTGCTTATTCCGTATCAGCAGGATGAATGGGTGAAGGCGCAGGCGTACCAGCAGCGGACCGTTGAAGAGATTGTTCAGCTCTACAGCAGCATGAACCGCGCGATCATCACCGTGATCTCCGTCATGCCAGCATCCGCCTACGACCATTCCTGTACGACTGCCGATGGCACAGCCGTGAGCTTGCAGTGGCTGGTGCAAGATTACGTGGAGCACATGGAGCACCACCTCGACCAGTTGCAGAGGCAAATCAGCTAGAATAGCGATGACGGCTCGCTGCTTCCTTGATCCGAGAGCACAGAAGTAACGATGTGCCGGGAGTCGAACTCACCTTCCGACAGTGCGATGATCGGAGATGTTTTTGCAAAAAGCTTCGAATGGATCTCTGCGGCAGTCAGTCCTTGCTGGTGCAAGTGCACGATCTCTCCCTGCAAATGGAGCAGGTCGTCCAGCTTGCGCGACAACAGAGCTTTTCCCTCGGCGATGTAACCCGCGTGCGCGCAGAACATGGCGCCAAAATCGCGTGTCAGCACCTGGCGAAGCGATTGGATCAGCAGCGGGATGGATTCGTCTTGCAAAATCACTTTCGTTTTCGTCCCGAGAAACAGGTCGCCAGAAAACAGGCGGCCTGTTTGTTTGTCAAAAAACGCGACGTGGTCATGCGCGTGTCCAGGTGTATGGATGACCTCCCAGTCGATGGAACGGGAATGAACAGTCTCTCCCAGAGGCTGTGCGGCAAAAGGCTCGCGCACTCCCCAAACCAATTGGCGATACAGCGGGTAGTCTGCTGGCTGCAAGCATTGCCCTACCCCTTTTTCATGGATGAAAATGGGCACGCCTTTGGTGCTGGCGATCCAGGCTGCGTTGCCGCTGTGATCTTCATGGCTGTGTGTCAAAACAACCGCGTCGAACGAGGCTTGCGAAAAACAGTCGATCAAATCAGTGGCAAGTGATTGCGGGCCAGTATCGATCATCATGCCGTCTGCCACATACACGCAAATGCCGGATTCGCGGCCAGCTCTTTTCACCACGCCTTCCAGGCACAAAACATTTTCATGCTGATGGACTTCTACCACGTTAACACCCCCGTATTTTCTTCATCCTGCTGCCAGATCCGCTTCCGCCCTGCAGTGAACGTATGCTCATTATACTATTGAATGATTATTCAGTCATTTGGCAATCTCTTTTCCTGTCGCTCCAATCGTGTATGATGATTACAGAATGGATTTGGACATGAGGTGAAACACAACATGGCATTGCCTATTGATACCGTGCTGCCGCAGCTGATCGAGACGCTTGCGGCAAGCAACAGCGCGGTGCTGGTCGCAGCTCCCGGCGCGGGAAAGACGACCAGAGTGCCGCTTGCTTTTCTGGAGCAGGCGTGGCTGTCCAACAAGCGCATTCTCATGCTGGAGCCAAGGCGTCTGGCAGCCCGTTCGGCGGCGGGTTACATGGCGCGCAAGCTTGGGGAGCAAGTGGGAGAGACGGTCGGCTATCGGGTCAAGCACGATACGCGAATCGGCCCGAACACGCGGATTGAGGTCATTACGGAGGGTGTCCTGACACGCATGCTTCAGGACGATCCGGGTCTGGAAGCTGTCGGTCTGCTTATTTTTGACGAGTTTCACGAACGCAGCTTGCATGCCGACCTCGGACTTGCCCTCAGTCTTCAGACGCAAAGCCTGTTTCGCCCCGACCTGCGCATTTTGGTCATGTCAGCGACGCTTGCGGCGGAGCCTGTCGCCCGGTTGCTCGGTGACGCTCCGATCATCGTCAGCGAGGGCAGGGCTTTTCCGGTCGAGACGCGCTTTTTGCCCAAACCGCTGAATGGTTCCGTGGAAGAAGAGATCGTCCGTCTCGCGCTCGCGGCGCTTATGCAGGATGAGGGAGACATGCTGGTATTTTTGCCGGGAGCCAAAGAAATCCGCACGACGCAAGCTCTGTTGGCGAAAAGTCAGCTTGGGGCACAGGTGCGCGTATGTCCGTTGTACGGAGCGCTTTCGCAGCAGGAGCAAGATCGGGCGTTGCGTCCCGGGCAGCCAGGAGAGCGCAAAATCGTGCTCGCGACTTCGATCGCGGAAACGAGCCTGACTGTAGAAGGCGTGCGGATTGTCATCGATAGCGGTTTGAAAAGGTATCCGCGCTTTTCTTCGCGCACCGGGATGACGCGACTGGAGACAGGGCGTGTATCGAGATCGTCCGCAGAACAGCGCATGGGCAGGGCGGGCAGGCTGGACACGGGCGTGTGCTATCGGTTGTGGACCGAGCAGGAAGACCGGATGCTTGCCGCGCACGATTCGCCGGAAATCATCGACGCTGACCTAGCGCCGCTTGCTTTGGAGCTTGCGGCTTGGGGCGTGAAGGATGTCGAGGAGCTGCAATGGCTGGATATCCCGCCAAAAGCGGCACTGGCCCAGGCGCAAGAGCTGCTTCAGCAGTTGGGAGCACTGGACGCTCATGGGCAAATAACGGCGCATGGCCGGGTGCTGGCCGGGATGGGACTGCATCCGAGGCTTGGGCAGATGATTCAGCGAGCAAGCGAGCTGGGACTGCTCGATTTGGCTTGCGAATTGGCTGTATTGCTGGAAGAGCGGGATATCGTACGCGGGAGAGGGGCTGCGGCTGACGCGGATATTGGCTCGCGAGTCGAACTTTTGCGGCTCGTGGCAGGAAATCGCGGGGAGGGCCGTTCTGTTCACGGACATGGGCTGCAAGTGGAAGAAGCCGTTTGCAGCAAGCTGTGGAACGACGCGGCGCAGTTGAAGCGGCAGTGGAGAAAAAGCGGGGAGCCAAAGACAAGCGTGAGCGGCGACATCAGCCAGACAGGCAGACTGCTGGCATTTGCTTATCCAGATCGGATCGCGCAGCGCAGGGGCGACGGGCGATATTTGTTGCGCAATGGCCGTGGAGCAGCGTTTGGGCTGGAGCAGCCACTGGCTTTTGCCCCGTATGTAGTAGCGCCGCTTCTTGACGATCAGGGAGTAGACAGCCGCATCATGCTGGCAGCGCAAATCGAAGAGAGCGAACTGCACCAGGACTGGGCCGGGCAGATCAGCGAAGAAACAGCCGTCTGGTGGGATCGTTCCGCTGGCGCTGTGCGGTCGCGTACCCGCAAGAAGCTCGGTGCGCTCATCTTAAAAGAGACGGCGGCAGACCGGGATGACGACGCCGTGTTGCACGCCTTGCTTACCGGCATCAGGACAGAGGGCCTGGCGATACTGCCATGGAGCCGTCACGCCCGCCAGCTCCGGGAGAGGTTGCAGTTCATGAGCGACCTGTTCCCGGAATGGCCTCGCGTCGATGACGAAGCTCTGCTCGCTACGCTGGAAGAATGGCTTGCGCCGCATGTGTACGGCATGCGAAAAAGAGACGAGCTGCAACAGCTGTCTCTGGCTGCCATTTTGGAAGGGATGCTCGGCTGGGACGAACGGCGACAACTGGACGAGTATGCGCCCACCCATGTGCGAGTTCCCAGCGGATCGAACATTCCCGTCGATTACAGCGATCCGGCTGCGCCCAGTCTGTTTGTCCGGCTGCAGGAGCTGTTCGGCTGGCAAGACACGCCGCGCATTGGGCGTGGAAAAGTGCCGCTAACGCTTCACCTGCTGTCTCCGGCACAGCGTCCGGTGCAAGTGACGAAAGACTTGGCGAGTTTTTGGCAGCAAGCGTACTTCGAAGTGAAAAAAGACTTGAAAGGGCGCTACCCGAAGCATTACTGGCCGGACGACCCGCTGACGGCTGTTCCGACAAACAGGACGCGCCCGCAGAACTAACTCATCTGCTTGCGCTGCCAGCACGATCGGGTGATATTTCCCAATTTCGTAGTTCCATGTGAGCAAGTCGGCTTTTCGCTGAAACTTGCGGGCAGGGTAGTTACGTCAGGAACATACCGAGATTCACGTACTACCCTCCACTTTGATTGGGGCTGCCTAGTTTTCCGGCAGCCCTTTTTGTGCGTGCCGGGCACTTTCTCCCCAGCTGTTGCGATAGATCAGTTGTTGCAAGTCTTGCCGCTGTGCCCATTTGTGCAGCTCTAAAAGCGGCCGATCCGGGTAGTGGTCTGTATAGCCAATAGATAGCAAGGCAACCGGATCGATATGCGGCGGGATGTGCAAAATGCGGCGGACGTCTGCTTTTTTGTAAAAGCTCACCCAGCCCATCGCCAAGTCTTCGGCATACGCTGCCAGCCACATGTTCTGGATGGCGCAGCTGACAGACATGATATCTGTCTCGGGGATGGAATTGCGTCCGAGGACGTGGTCGCCGCCCCGCGTCGGATCACAGGTAACGCAGATCGTAATGGGAGCTTCTTTGATCCCTTGAATTTTCAAGTCGAGAAAAGCGGATTCGCGGCCGGTTCCCTCGTAGTGGATCGCGAGCGCCCGCCGTTCTTTGTCTGCACAGTCTGCCAGCTCCTGCTTGATTTGCTCATCCTCCACGAGAATGAAATTCCACGGCTGCATGAAGCCGACGGAAGGAGCGTGGTGAGCAGCGGCGAGAATCATGGCAACTTTTTCAGGCGGAACCGGGTCGCGGCGAAAAGTGCGAATATCCCGCCGATTGCTGATCGCCTTGTACAGGCCGGTTTTTTCTTCCTCGGTCAAACGTTTCATAAGTATAGCCTCCCCAAATCTACTACAGCTTTCTTCATTTTAATGCCAGTCTAGCTATTGATCTAGACATTTGCTTGACATATTCATGTCCTACGCTAGAGAGGGAAGACCTGTCGTTTTCGAGGGGAGAGAAAGTGCAATGACAAACATCTTGATCGTGGAAGACGAACTGCCCATCTCTCGGGTACTAAAAGCGTATCTGGAGAAGCATCAGTTCCAGGTCGAACAGGCTTTTACCGGAGACGAAGCCCAGAGCAAATTCGATGCCTTCAACCCGGCGCTGGTCCTTCTGGACGTCATGCTGCCAGGACGAAGCGGGTGGAGTCTCCTAGAATACATACGTTCCAAAAGTTCTTGTCCCGTCATCATGCTGACGGCACTCGGGCATATCGACAACAAGCTCGCCGGGCTGGAGCAAGGAGCCGACGATTACATTACCAAGCCGTTTATCGCGGATGAAGTCGTTGCGCGGGTCAAGGCTGTGCTTCGCCGTTCCAAGCAAATTATCGAGGGCGATCAGGTCAAGCAGTTTGGCAGTCTCAAAGTCGATTTCAAGGCGTACACCGTTACCTTGCATGGCATTGAGCTGGCGTTTACGCCGAAAGACTTGTCCCTGTTTTTGTTTCTCGCCCAATACAAAAACCAGACATTTACACGCGAGCAGCTGATCGAGCAAGTGTGGGGGATGGATTACGAGGGAAGCGACCGGGCCGTCGATCTCGCCATCAAGCGGATTCGCCGATCGTTGGAGAACTGGCCGGCTTCTGAAGGGGAAATTCGCACGTACCGCGGCTTGGGTTACAAGCTATGTGTCTATGAGTGAGAAAAAGCGGATTACTTTGTTCCGGTATTGGACGACCCGGTATTTGATTACGCTTTGCATCGGCCTGTTGGTCATCGGTATCGCTTCCAGCTTCTGGATCAACTACAGCGAAAAGCAAAAGCGGCTCGACTTCATGCGCTTGATGGCGGCGGAAGTATCGGACCGCGTCGTGGATGCGGACGGAAAAGTCGTCATTTCGCCGTTTTTGTTCCGCTTGCTCGACAGTCGGCAAGAGTCGCTGCGCGTCAATTACAAACCGTTCATGGTCATTTTGGATGCCAATCATCGCGCCGTGTTTGGCGGGCGTGATCCGCTCAACTCTGAACTGCGGCGGATGGCCCAAGACCTGGTGGAAGCAGACGAAAGCATGTCACAGGTGAAGCTGGAACGCGGCGAAGAGTTGCTGTTCGTGAAAAAAAGCATCCGGGTCAACCAGCAAACTGTCGGCTGGGTCATGCTTTTTACCCCGAAGCAAGACTTGATGCGCAGCACGACCGAGTTTCAGTTGATGTTCATCATGCTGATCAGTCTCGGACTGCTCGGCTGGCTCGTCATTTATTTGTTGACGAAAAAGCTGTCTACCCCGATCAAGGACGTAGCAGACGCGGCCAAGCAAATCGTCATGGGCAACTACGAGATTCACTTCGAGAAAGACAGGCGCGAAGAGGAAATTGACGAGCTGATTCATTCGTTCAAAGAGATGGCTGATCGCTTGCGGCAGTTGGAGCTGATGCGCACCGAATTGCTGGCAGGAGTCACGCACGAGCTGAAGACGCCTGTCACGTCGATTAGCGGGCTGGTTCAGGCGGTCAAGGATGATATCGTCAGCGGCGAGGAAGCCAAGGAATTTTTGGAGATATGCGCGAAGGAAACCGTACGCCTGCAAAAAATGGTGGAGGATTTGCTCGACTTCAATTCGTTTGCGGTCGGGGATATCCGCATTCGCCGCGAGCAGCAAAACATGTACGAGCTGGTGCAGGAAATTACGCACCAGTGGCAGATTATGCAGGAGGCGGAGCAGATCGAGCTGTCCATCCAGAAGCCAGCCGAACCGATCATCGTGAACACGGACCCGTTGCGCGTGCAGCAAATTTTGTACAATCTGCTGAACAATGCGGCACAAGCGATGGGCTCGCGAGGGAAGATCGACGTGTCGCTTTCGGTGGTCGGCGAAGAAATTCGCGTAGATGTCAAAGATACGGGGCAAGGAATCCCGGAGGCGGAGCAGCCACTGATTTTCGAGCGGTTTTACCGTGGCGAGGAAAAGAAGCAGGTCGTTCGCGGGCTGGGGCTGGGCTTGTCTTTTAGCAAAATGATCGCGCAGGCGCTCGGGGGCAAGCTGCTGCTTGCGGAAAGCTCCAAGGACGGCAGTACCTTCACCCTTGTTTTGCACCAATAACATAGGCTTGCCACAAGCGACCATGCCAAATCGGCTGGTCGTTTTTCACATCATTCCCATTCATCTGACTTATCCCTGACGTATTCGTTCCGTATATTGATCGCAACAGGGAAGACAAGGTGTTTCCCGCTTATTACGCACAAGGCAGGAGGATTTGATGTGACGCAATCGGAGAAGAAACGGACGTTGTTTTCGGCGGCGCGAAATAGCAAGAAGAAATGGCTCATCGCCGGACTGGCGGTCGCGGTGATCGCGGGAGGGGGCGTGTATGGATACAAAGCGTTTGTGACCCCTGAGCAGGCGCAAGCAGCTTTTCAGGTTGTCACGGTCCAAAAAGGCGACGTCTCCGAAACCGTGCTGGCATCCGGGACCGTTCAGGCTTCCAAGCGTTCCTCGCTATCGTTCTCAGACGCAGAGGACGCCAAAGATTCCATCTCGACCATCCAGGTGAAAATCGGTGACCAGGTCAAAGCGGGACAGGTGCTGGCAACGATGGATGATTCCGTGGCGAAAATCCAAGTGACGAATGCGCAGGCTAATCTGTTGTCCGCGCAAGCCAAGCTGGAAGATGCGCAAAAGCGCAAGAGCACAGCGGAAATTGCCTCGCTCCAGGCGGCGGTCACTCAAGCGAAAAGCGAGCTTGAACTGGCGAAGCAAAACATCGACGGGAAAAAGGCGACAAACGATGTAGCGAAGGCCAAAGCCGCGCTCGAAAATGCGCAGAAGACATTTGACTCGCAAAAAGCGCTGTTTGCGGCAGGAGCCATCTCGCAGACCGAATACGACAACGCGAGCGACTCCTTGGAGCAAGCGAAGCGCGACTACAACTCCGCTACATTGACAGCCGGACAGACGACATCGCAGTCCAGCGTCAAAGTCGATCAGGCGGAGGCAGCCTACCAGACGGCGCAAGAAGCTTTGAAAGAAGCGAATGAAGGCCCGGATTCTGCGACGATCCTCGCAGCGAAGGCAGCGGTAGAGCAGGCGAAAGCCGAGCTGCAAAAAGCGCAGAAGGCTTTGAATGCCGTGACACTGAAAGCGCCGATGGACGGGGTGATCGTTCAGTTGAATGGCAACGTAGGTGAAATTCCCGGCAATGATTTTATTATTATGGATAATTCCAACTCGGGTGACCTTGAGGTGCTGGCGCAAATCAGCCAGAGCGACATCGGAAAAGTAAAAGAAGGTCTGCCCGTGTCTTTTACGACCAGCTCTTATACGGATGATACTTTTACAGGCAAGGTCAAGCTGATTTACCCCGAGGCGAAAACCGATTCGGGTGTGACGAGCTATGATGTGCTGCTGTCTGTGGCAAACAAAGACAACAAGCTGAAGATCGGAATGACGATGAACGTGACGATTGAGCTTGGGACGCACAAGGATGTGCTCTACGTGCCAGCTGCTGCCCTGCAAACGCAAAACGGCAAGGACGGCGTCTACCTGATGGCAGGAGAGCGTTCGGGTACGGCGGCAAATGCAACCGCAACGGCTGCGCAGACTGAGACAAAAACGGAAGCTGCCGACAAGTCGCAAGAAAAGCCGAGAAGTGAGCGAGCCAACAGAATGGCATCGATGCCGTACCATTTCACACCGATCAAAATCGGATTTTTTGCGGCGGATCGGGTAGAGATTTTGGAAGGCTTGAAAGAAGGCGATCGGGTCGTCATCCCGGTCAGCACAAGCACAGCCTCAACGTCCGCCAACTCGGGTAATATGCGCATGGGCGGAAGCGGATTCCCGGGGATGGGCGGAGGCTTCCCTAGCGGCGGAGGCGGCGTCCAGATGAGGGGTCGATAAAAGATGAGACCAGTCATTCAAATCGAAGACTTGAAGAAACAGTATCAGATTGGCGACCAGGAGATCATGGCTTTGCGGGGCGTCAGCCTGACGATTGACGAGGGCGACTTCGTGGCGATCATGGGGCCGTCCGGCTCAGGCAAGTCGTCGATGATGAACGTCATCGGCTGCCTCGATAAACCGACCTCGGGAGAGTTTTATTTGGACGGGCAGCCTGTGTCTTTGGCTCACGATGACGAGCTGGCTGTAATCCGCAATCAGAAGATCGGATTTGTCTTTCAAAATTTCAACTTGCTCCCGCGCACGACTGCGGTAGAAAACGTGGAGCTGCCGCTTCTGTACGGCGGTGCGTCAGCCAAAGAGCGGCGGGAGAGAGCGATCAAGGCACTCATCAGCGTAGGACTGGCCGAGCGGCTGAACAATAAGCCGAATGAGCTGTCTGGCGGCCAGCAGCAGCGGGTGTCGATTGCCCGGGCACTGGTCAACGATCCGGTCATCTTGCTCGCGGACGAACCGACAGGCGCATTGGATACGAAGACGAGCGAAGAGATCATGGGAATTTTCCAGCGGCTGAATGACGCAGGCAAGACGGTGATTCTCGTCACGCATGAGCCGGACATTGCCGAGTATGCCAAACGGATCGTCCGTTTTCGCGACGGTCAGATCATTTCCAATGAAGTGGTACAAGAGCGCAGAATAGCGCAGGCAGAGGAAGTGAGAACATGAGCTTGATTGAATGTGTACGTGTTTCGTTTCGCAGCATCCGGGCAAATGGCTTGCGCTCTGTGCTCACGATGCTGGGGATTATTATCGGGGTGGCAGCCGTTATTGCCATGGTTGCGATCGGGGAAGGAACGTCTTCTTCTGTCGCTTCCCAAATCAACGGACTGGGGAGCAATCTTTTGATCGTCTCGCCGGGACAGGCGACACAAGGCAGGGTAAGCCTCGGGGCCGGGTCGCTGAATACGCTGACGATGGCTGATGCCGAAGCGATCGCCGAGAACGATTCGGTCGCGGGAGTGGCACCGAGCGTCAACGGACGCGCGCAAATCGTCTGGGGAAGCAACAACTACTCCAGCTCACTGGAGGGAACGACTGCCGACTTCCTGCAAGTTCGCAATGCGGAAGTAGCGCAGGGACGCTTTTTCTCGAACTTTGAGGTGACGAGGCAGTTCAACGTGGCTGTCGTCGGGACCGAGGTCGTCAGCAATCTGTTCAAAAATGCGACGACAAACCCGATCGGGCAAACCGTTCAAATCAACCGGGTTCCTTTTACAATCATCGGGGTGTTGAAAAGTCAGGGCAGCTCGGGGATGACGAACAATGACGACAGAATCCTCATTCCGATTACGACCGCGATGAGCCGTCTGACGGGGGGCAAAAATGTCGGCACGATCTACGTGTCCGCTGCTTCCTCTGATGTCATGGACAAAGCGCAGCAAGACATCCGCCAGACGTTGCGCGCCAAACATAACTTGCGGCCGCAAAAAGAAGATGATTTCCGCATTACCTCCCAGTCCGACATTTTGAGCACAGCGCAGGAAGTGTCCAGCTCCATGACGGCGCTGTTGTCCGGCATTGCCGCGATCTCGCTTATTGTCGGCGGGATAGGCGTCATGAACATCATGCTGGTGTCCGTGACGGAGCGCACCCGGGAAATCGGCATTCGCAAGGCGATCGGAGCCAAGCGCCGAGACATTTTGCGCCAGTTTTTGATCGAGGCGGTCACTCTCAGCCTGATTGGCGGCATTTTAGGGATCGCCTTCGGTGTAGGGGCGGCGCTGTTGATCAGCAAGCTCGGATCGCTTTCGACCTCGATCAGTCTCACCCCGATTTTGTACGCCTTTTTGACCTCGTCATTGGTCGGCGTCATCTTCGGTGTCTATCCAGCGCGCAAGGCAGCCCAGTTAAAGCCGATCGATGCGCTGCGGTATGAGTAAGTGTGTATTTTTTCCAATCGGGGCATACTAGCTTCGGTGAGGTGTTTGTACAGATGGAGAAAAACGTCCAATTTTCCGTGTCGTGGCGAGAAGCAGTGCGCATCTTGAAACGGCTGAAAACGAGCAAATTGCGGTATGTTGTCAGGCAGCATGCGGGGAAAGCGGGCGTCGCCTTTGTCTTTCCGCGAGTCAGTGTCAGCCAATACGTCTATTTGTACATCATCTTTGGGCCGAGAGCTGCTGATGTGATGGACAAGGATACGAAGTAGCAGGGAATCCCTGATCGGATAGTCGGGTCAGGGGTTCGCTATTTTTCCGCTTTTTCTATCTATTTTCCCACTATTTCGCTATAAAACAAAACCTGACACTTTTCGATAGAAGAGTTTCATAGTACAATTCCAATATGAACGAACTTGGGGAAGTTCGGGATGGCGGTACCCAAACTGTGCAGGAGGGCCGCCTACTTTTTTTCAAGAGCGGGCGAATGTGGCTTTGCAGGTGGATAGAACAGGTTTTTTTGCCTAAACATACAGCTAGACCCGATAGGTACTTGGATATACAATAATCGTATTCACGTGAATACTTCCGTACTACCCTTCCCAGGAGCATATCCTGGGTTTTTTGTTGTCCAAAAACAGCAAACAGCCACCCGAAGTTGCTCATCTGGCTGGCTGTTACGATGCGGGTGTCTTGGGGGAAAAGCTGCCTTTGAGCAGGGCGTCAATCAACTGCTCCTGTGAGAGCGAAATAGAGATTCCGGGATCGGGAAGATCGGCGTGAAAACAGTCTTCCTTGTGCAAATACCAGAGGGAGCCTGTTGGCTGAAGAAGATAGAGGCGGATGTTTTCCCGGCGTTGCCGCCCAGTTTTGGCGATGTCCCGCAAAGCGGTAAAAAGCTCGCCCCACACGGGTAAATAAGGCTTTGTTTTGGATTGGATAATCGCGCGAAGCAAATGCTGTTTGGCGAGGGAAATCGAGTCAGTCGGGTGGTTTTCCACAGAGGGCATGTCGCTTGCTCCTTTTGTGAAGATTGTCGAATCGCAGGAGAATGAGTATAACCTACAAAATGGAAGTTGACGAACTTTGTCGAATATAAAGATAAGTGTAAAATAGACTGCCCCGCGATGCAAGAGGATAGCTGGCGCAAGTGTGCTGACATTTGACGACTGCTGCCGATTTCGTTAGCATAAGTACAGCACATTTTGCAAAAAAAGACATAGACCAATGCGGGAGTTGAGAGCCATGGCATCAAAACAGCGGCTGCTGATCGATTTTAGCGGTGACTCCGATCAAGCGATAGGGCTGTTGTATGCACTACAGTCGCCAAAGGTTCAAGTGAGCGGAATTATCGTGAGCGATGCCGAGCCAGATCGCGGCATCCAGCTGGCACGCAGACTGGTAGATCAGGTTCGGCCAGGTGAAGAGATTCCTGTCATGGCAGGAACGCAACAGCCGCTATTTCGCGGGGAAGCCGATCGCGCGGCTGATTCCGTCATGACCAGTGAAGCGGTCACCTTTTTGACTGAGCTTGTGCCCGATCCGGACAACCCGCTCACGCTCGTTACTTTAGGGCGTCTGACGACCGTGGCCAAGGCGATTGCCAGAAAGCCTGAGTGGCTGCAAGCTGTGCAGCGAATCGTCGTGCGCGGGGGAGCGATCCGCGTGCCGGGAGATGTGACGGCTATTGCGGAAGCCAATTTGCATGCCGACCCGGAGGCTGCTGCTTTTGTTCTCGCTGCGAAAGGGCCGCTTTTGTTCGTTCCGCTTGATGCGACCGAATCGCTCGGCTTGACGGATGAACAGGCGGCGTTGTTGGCGAAAACGGTAAGGGGAACCACAGCCACTGGAAAAGCAGGCACTGTAAAAAGCGTGCTGGGAGCGATGATTGCGGCTGTAGCGCCTGAACAGATCGAAACCGAGCGGCTGAAGCTGAGCATCGATTGCCACAGCCCACTGTCTCGCGGCGCTCTTATTGCCGACCTGCGGGCCAAGCCAAGTGCAGGAACAGATGCCGACGTCTGCATGGCGATACAATCCGAAGCGATCGAAACTTGGGCCTGGCAGCTGACGGAGGGGGAGGACAGAGCATGAAAAAGGTCATTCTGGACGTAGATACGGGAATCGATGACGCACTCGCGATCTCTTACGCCGTACATTCCCCTCATTTAGAAGTGTGCGGCATCAACACGACCTTCGGGAACATTACTGTCGAGGAAGCGACGAGAAATACGCTGCAAATGCTGGAGCTGCTCGGGGCTACCCACATACCTGTCTACCAGGGATCGTCTCGTCCGATCGTGCGCGAGCTGACGGGCAAGGCGAGGCTGTTTCACGGGGAAAACGGGCTTGGCAACGTCGTGTTGCCTGAACCGACTGCAACTGCGCAGCCAGAGAGCGCCACGCAGTTTCTGATTTCGACGATCAAGGCGAATCCCCATCAAGTCACGCTGATCACGGTAGGCAGCATGACGAACCTCGCCCGGGCGATTATGGCGGCGCCAGAAATCGTGACACTCATCGAGCAGGTCGTCGTAATGGGCGGAGCGGTCAGTGTGCCCGGCAATCGCACTCCGGTCGCGGAAGCCAATATATGCGCCGACCCGGAAGCGGCTGCCTTTGTGTTTCAATCAGGCATCCCGCTGACGATGGTCGGACTGGATGTGACGATGCAGACGTTGCTCACCCGCGATCATCTGCGGGAATGGAGAGCGCTGGATACACCGCTTGCCCATGTGTTCGCTGATATGTGCCAGGTGTATATGGACGCGTATGCCACAGTCGGCAACCTGCGCGGCTGCGGCTTGCACGATCCGCTGGCGGTCGGCGTGGTGATCGACCCGACTTTCGTGAAAAAAGTGCCGATGCACGTCGAGGTGGATACGTCCGGCGGCGCGAGCGATGCCCGCACGATTGGCGACAGACGGGCCAATCCGGCCAAGCCTGCGAATGTGCAAGTGTGCCTGGAAGTAGACCACGAGCGGTTTGTCGAACATTTTTTGCAGCATGTACTGGGACATTAAGGAGGAATTTGCATGTTAAAAGAATTTAAAGAGTTTGCTTTAAAAGGCAATGTACTGGATCTCGCTATCGGGGTCGTCATCGGGGGAGCCTTCGGAAAAATCGTGACCTCGCTCGTCAACGACATCATTACGCCGTTAATCGGTCTGTTGCTGGGCAAAGTTGACTTTACCAATCTGTTTATTACGTTGAGCGGCGGAGATTTCCCTACGCTGGCGGAAGCCAAAAAAGGCGGAGCAGCGACGCTGAACTACGGACTTTTCCTTAATTCTGTCATCGATTTTCTGATTATCGCCTTCTCGATCTTCATCGTGATCAAACAGCTGAACCGCTTCAAGCGCAAGCAAGAAGTCGTTCAGGCGCCGGTAACAACCAAGGAGTGCCCGCACTGCATCACGTCCATTCCGATCAAGGCAACCCGCTGCCCGCATTGCACCTCCATGCTGGACGGGAACAAAGCTGCACTGGCGCACGAGTAAGCGGGGGCGCAAGTCAAACGCGCAATCACACAATCACAACGATCATGGAAACGACAAAAGCAAGCCGACCAAAAGGAGCGGCTTGCTTTTGTTTTGTTTGCAACCGAATGTTTACCGTCAAAAGGATGCAGCTAGTTTTTGATAATGTTCGGATTTTGCGGGACTTTTCCGGCCTGCGATTTTTTGGACAGGTGCGTGTACAGCTTGATGTATTGGCCGACGAGGATGGCGTTGATAATCGTTCCTTCGCGGATGAACTTGATTTCGCCGAGGAACAGCAGGCCGATACATGCCGAGGCGACCAAAAGGGAGCAGTCGAATGCGGTCTTGATGTTCCCCCATTTCCACCCGGTTTTTTGGAACAGCGTATTGACGAACAAATCGACGGGAATCAGGACCAGGTTCGCCTGGAGCATGAGAAACAGTCCAAAGGCGAGAGCCGCGTCAGCGACAATCAGCAGCATGACTTTTGCCGCGTACAAATCCAACTGGATGAAGCCGGTCAACAGCAAGTTCAGGTCGAGAAACAGGCTGAGGGCAAGCGCCGGGATCAATCCGGCAAAATACTTGAGCTGGAACGCCTTTGGCATGACGAGAAAGGCAAGCAAAAGCATGAGCAGCTCCAGCATGAAAGAATAAGTGCCTTGGGTCAAGTTTGGATAAATGACAGTGAGCGTCCGGGTAAGGCTGCTCTGCGGCGAAATACCGATTCCCGCCCGGATCGCCAGGCTGATGCCAAGAGTCAGGATATAAATGCCGACCAAGTAAATGATCCACCGTTTGGTCAAACTGCCCTTCAGTTGCAGTTCCGTCGAATCCCCGTGAGTGTGCATATACCAATCCCTCTTTCTAAAGAAGTTTTATGATGCTGACAGCAAACCACCAGGCGTGAAAATGGGGAGGGAAAGTAGCGCGAGCAGGATACGATACAGCGTGAGATAGCAAATGTTCCCCCGAAATGTGCGCAGGCATGGGGGAGATGAGGCTTTTTGAGAGATCATCCCCCCATACGTTAAAGCGCTTTCTTTTTTTGTGAAAAGGATTCAGGCAAAAAAGATTCCGATGATTCAGACAGTGAATGACAGTCTTGACGAGCTTTGCCATTATTCCATGAAGCGGAAGCGGTGCAGGGAGATAAACAGGCTGAGCAGCTTGTTTACAACAGGTTCGCCTTCGTTGCGGTTGCCCATCTCTTCCAGAGCGGCGTCGATGGCATCGGCGCTTTGCGTCAGTTCGCTGACAGTCATGTTCGCCATCACCCCGTAAATTTCCAGCGGCAGCACGCTTTTGTTGGTCTTGTTATCGGTGACGATGCAAGCTCCGGAATACTTGTCCACTTCTTTGGCGCAATAGCACATTTCCTCGCTTTCTTGCCCGACGACGACGAAGTACGGGATCGGTGCTGGCCAGGAGGTTGCCACAGCGCCGTGTTCCACGTAAACGCCTTTGAACAAACCGTTGACAATATGGCGTTTGCCATCGGCATAGCGGCGAATGACAGACAGGCGGCTCAATTTTTCGCCTTCATGCTCCGCGACGACTTTGCCGTCTACTACAGGCACCCAGATTTCCTGATAAAACTTGGCGTGGCCGCGGCCGTATACGTCAAACAGGTACACTTTGGCTTGTTGCCCGTCTTCGGACAGTTCCAGCGGCACGATGTCAAGCTGCTCCGGCGTCAAGTCGTCCAGCCCGGTGACGCCTTTTGTGCACATGGCAGAGTAGTCGATGTCGGCATTTTTCAACATTTTTCTGTCTTTGGCAATCAATTCCCCGTCCTTGAAGACGTACAGCGGGTTGATTTGCGACAAGCTATCTGTCAACACGATATCGGCAAAACGGCCTGGTGTCAAAGAGCCGATTTGATGATCCATGTTAAACGATTTCGCCGTGTTGTAGGAAGCCATTTTGATCGCCTTGATCGGATTGATGCCCATTTGGGTGCAGAGGGAGATGATCCAATCCATGTGTCCCATTTTCAACAAGCGCTCAATCGAGATGTTGTCGGTGCAGAGCATGAAGTTTTCCGTCGGGAACTTGCGGTCGACGATGGAGCGGAGCAATGTTTTGATGACTTCGCTGCTGCCGACGCCAAATTTGATTTGGGTAGGGAAGCCGTAGCGGATGCTTTTTTCGATGTCGTCTCCGTTCCAGACGTCATGGTTGTTCGATACCCCGATGGCTGGCAAGTAGTTCAGCACCATGTCTGGCAGAGCGGTCAAGCCCCAGTGGCCATTCATGAAGCCGCCTTTGGCCCGCACCCACGCTGCTTTCTGGAAATCGTCCTCATCGCCTTTGCTGTAGGTGAAATGCTCGAACTCGCCCAAACCGATGACTGGCTCCATCTCCAGCACTTCTTTGGTCACCCAAGCTGCGGTCTTTTTGCCAGGCGCAAAAGCGTACAGGCGATACGGCAGCTTGTCGTAATCGCGGAACAAGTTTTGCGCCGCGCGCACGCCATCTTCGCCAGCAGCACTGAGGAGGTCCAGACATTCTGCAAAAATCGTCGTCGTCCCGCAAGGCACCATCGCTTCCGCAAGCGCCGTCGGATGAGCGAGCTGCGATTCGAAGTGCAGGTGGGCATCGATCAAGCCTGGAATGGCATACAGTCCTTGACCGTCAAATACTTCTTTTACCTGGATGACCGATTCGTCCGGGTTGAGCGCAACGATTCGTTTGTCGTAAATCAAGAGGGAGCCATGGTAGACGGTTTCTCCGTGAACATCCAAAATGTTCAGGTTTTTCAGGAGCAGGTCGGCTTCCTTTTTCCCGTGCAAAATATCGAAGATCGCACGGACTTTTTCAAGGTGGTTGATTTCTGTTTGCTTCATGGCTGAGTTCTTCCTTTCCTTGGCAAAAATTTTATATAAGTAGAGCTAGGCTCTGCACTTATCGGGAGTAGGGTGATGATCGTTAGTTAATCGTTTAACTAAAAGGGAACAAAAAGAGACTGGCTGCATGGGACGAAAATTTGCTTAGTTAAACGATTAACCAAGTGGGTGTAAAAAAGCAGCTTTCCATGCAAGCCCAAAAACGAAGGGAATTTTCAGTTAATCGTTTAACTAAAAGAGGAACGAAAGGCCAAAAGACGTGTGGTCCTTTTGCGGCCTGGTGACTGTTCTACCAACTGCGCTGCCAACTGTTCTACCAACTGTCGCGCCATCCAGTCACGCTGATTTTCGCACGACGATGCACGGCGCAAGCACAGTGACAGGTTCAAACTCTTCTTTGCGAATCTGGCTTAAAATCATTTCTGCGCTTTTGATCCCAAGCTCGCGGTTCTGCAAATCCACACATGTCAGCTCAGGGGTCGATATTTGCGACATCAAGGAATTGCCCAAGCTCAGCACAGCCATGTCTTCCGGAATCCGAATGTTGGCTTGTACGAGTGCTTTTGTCAAATAGACAGCGCTCAGCTCGTTCAGCACAAAAACGCCTTCGATGCTGTTTTCGACAAGAGTCGGAATGCAGTCTTTGACAAGCTCCAGTTCATCGGAGATTTCCAGGAGCAGTGGCTTCTCGTCGCTGTTCGTCGCCTGGCGATACCCTTCCAAAAATAGCGCGAGCAGCTGATCGGGCACTTTTTTGTGGACAAAAGCGAGCTTGTTTTTGCCGCTGGCTTGCAAATATTCGGTTCCTAACTTGCTGGCCTGGACCAAATCGGGGTACAGCAGCGGGAAGCCTTCGAACGGCATGCAGCGATTGGCGTAGACGACGGGAATGTTCCAGTCGATGACGTTTTGGATGCTCTCGGAAAAGGAAGTGTCCGAGAACAAGCCGATGAAGATGATGCCCGCTACCATGTTTTCGCGCATGAGCTGGAGGATGGCTTCTTCCTGGAGGTTCAGGTTGTCGACTTCATAAATATAGAGATTGTAGTGATGCTTCCCCAAAGTTTGGCTGATGCCGGAGGTAATCTCGGAATAGTAAAGGTTGTTGATTTTCGGCAGGATGACAGCGATGTTGAACGTCTCCTTGCGCTTGAGCGATTTTGCCACCACGTTGCGCACGTAGCCGAGTTCTTTGATGGCGTGCAAAATGCGTTCCTCTGTTTCTTTTTTGATGACGATATCATCGTTCAAATATCGGGAGACGGTGCAGGCACTGACATTCGCATGCTTGGCAATGTCTTTTAAAGTAGCCATGGGAACCTCCTTGCCAAAGCTTAGTTAAACGTATCAGTTAATCGATTAACTTGTTCTGTTGAGAGAATAGTAGCATTGTGTTTGTGGAATTGCAAGAAAATTCTGTTGTTGTTTTTCGAAAAAAGCAAAGATAGAGAATCCAGAGGCGATCTGAAAGCTCTATCCCGAAAAATGGCCCGCTCACGCTTTTTTCTTTTTGCGCCTCACCCGGTTTTTGTACTGGTAGTGCAGCCGCTTGATGTTGTGGAAGTACGTTTTGTCCTTGAGCTTGGCAAAAAGCGCGTGCGACGGAAAGTCGTAGTTGACCTCGATGATCGAGAGCTGGCCTTGCTTGTCGATGGCAAAATCAACCCCGATTTGCGCGCTGTGGCGGTACTTGTTGAAGTGCGCACAGACGCGATGACTGACCTGGATGAGCTTCGCGACGATGGCTTTGACTTGTTCCGGCTCCACGGCTTTCGACTTCGTCAAGGCATACGGAACGGTAACCGCATATCCGCCGCCGCGGGCGACGTTCGTAATTATGCTGTCGCTGCCAGCCACCTTTGCCAGCATTCCGGCATACTGCCATTTCCCGAGGCCGTTTCGCATCATCATGACGCGTATATCGTACGGTCGTCCGTCCAGCTCCGCCAAGTCCAGCCCTTTTTGAATCACGTAGTTTTTTTCCGTGCATTGGCGAGCGAGCTGTTGCTTCAACTCGGACAAGGAGCCTGCCTGTACAGGCTCTCCGCGTTCTTTGACGAGCGAAAAGCCGTCTGCTGTTTTCCAGACGCGCATGATGCCTTTGCCCATGTGGGTTCTGGTCGGCTTGATATAAACCGTGCCGTACTTGCCGAGATAGTCTTCGAGAAGCGCAGGCTGGTAGAGCGACGTGGGGGGCAAATACGGGCGAACGTACGGGCTTTTGGAAAAGAACTGATGAAGACTCCATTTGGATGAGGAGATCAAATCGTGCACCTCGCCTTTCTCCAAAGATCAAAGTTCCATTCTTGCTAACATATACAACAAATTGGGAAAAAGTGAGCAGGAGTTGGGCCATCGTGGGGAAAATAGGTTCTAGAAGCAAAGAAGCCCGCTTCGCTTCGCAAAAGCCAGTGAAGCAGGCTCGCCAAAAGAACGGAGAAACACGATGAGACGATACCGACCTGTGCAGCCGCCGACCTTGCAAAAGCCGGACTGGCCTGACCGTTACCATTATCACGAATACTTGCCGAGCGAGCGTCTGGCGAACTATGTGGCTTGCTATTGGACGTCGCAGTTTCACGGGCAGAGCACGCCGCAGTTTCACGGGCAGAGCACGCCGCAGTTTCACGGGCAGAGCACGCCGCACTTGCACCGGGTCATACCGGATGGCTGCGTCGACATCATTTTCGATCTGCAAGCCGGGACGTTTGCCAGCGGAGCTTTTGTCACCGGGTTGATGACCTCCTATGAAGTCATGCCACTGGCAGGGCCGCAGTCGATGTTCGGCATTCGCTTTTTCGTGGAGGAGGCAGACCGTTTTTTCCGCTTTCCCGTAGCCGAAGTGAGTGCAGCCCATGTCTTTTTGCAAGATTTGTGGGGGATGGAGGCGCTTTGGGCTATGGAAAGAATTTTGGAGGCGGCGAATACGGCGGAGCGGATCGCCCGTGTCGAGCAAATGCTTATGCAGTGCCTGAACCGCGACAGGCCACCGACAAACTCGTTGCTGTTGACCAGCATGCAGTACATGTACGAGCAGCGCGGAACGCTGTCCATCGCGGCTTTGGCGGACAAAGTGGCGTACAGCGAAAGAAACGTGCGCAGGCTGTTCCAGCAAGCTTTTGGCGTGGGGCCGAAAGAGCTTATGCGCATCATTCAGTTCCAAAGCTTGCTGCAAATGCTGTCCCGCAATCAGGCGGTGCCTTTTGTAGAAGCGGCTTTGCAATGCGGCTATTACGATCAGTCGCACGTGATCAAAAGCTTTCGCAGCTTTTACGGCGAGCCGCCAAGCGGAGTTTTTGCCCAGCCCCAGCGTACAGGTGTGCAGGTGCAGCAATCGCCCGAAGCTGTCCGTTTTTTACAATCCGGCAACTAGGCTTGTCTGATATGGTTGAACAAGACCCCCGCTGACGCCTGGATCGCTCTGGCGGGAGAAGCTGTGAACAAGGACAGGAGGACATTAAACATGACAATCAAGCTCGATATGGTAGGAATTGTCGTACAGGATATGAAAAAAGCGCTGGACTTTTACCGCACGCTCGGACTTGCGATTCCAGAAGAGGCGAATGGGGAGCACCACGTAGAAGTGGCGCAGGATGGCGTCCGCTTGGCTTTTGACACGGTAGAGATCGCGAAAAGCGTCTACGGCGGTTGGGAGCCTGCCAGCGGCCACCGAATCGAGCTGGCCTTTTTATGCGAGGATGCCGCCGCTTTGGACGCTTTGTATGCAAAAATCGTCGAGCGCGGCTACGAAAGCCACCGCGAGCCGTGGGATGCCGTCTGGGGCCAGCGCTATGCGATCGTCAAAGACCCGGACGGAAACTTGATCAGCCTGTTCGTCTGAGATTCAGCGGCGTCCGGCATTCTGCGATCCGCCAGATGCAGAGGAAAGAAAAGCAAGCCGATTCTCCATGCCAAAAGGAGACTCGGCTTGTTTGGTTTTGGTTTTGGCTGTAACTGTAGTTTTGGCGTTCGGGCGCATGCATTCTTTTCAAGCATGCTTCCTTCGTCCATAATAAGCTTGTTGCATCAACCCGTCTGGACGGCACGAAGAGCAGGAGAAAGGAGGCGGGTTTTTTGCGCAGGTTCGCATGGCTCATCGCTTTATTCACCTTGGTTTGCTTGTTCGTACCAATCGCTCATACGAAAGCGCAGGAAGAGCGGCTCATCCGCGTCGGCTTTGACAAAAGCTTGCCGCCGCTGTCTTACGTGGATAAAAACGGGGAAGCAGCCGGGTTTGATATTGAACTGATTCGCAGCATGGACGCCTTGCATGGCTATCAGATCGAGTATGTTCCGCTCGAATGGGAGGATGCGGTCATCAAGCTGAGAGAAGGACAGCTGGACGTGGTTGTCGGGATGAAATACACGAGTACGCGCGATACGCAGTTCGACTTTAGCGACTCGTATTTGACCGCGGCGGACGCGTTCGTCATTCCGCAAGCGATGCGGGATATTGCGGCGATCAGCGACCTGCGGGGCAAAGTCGTGGCAATTCAGCGCGACGACGCAGGCGTGTCGCAATTGGAGAGCATTCGCGGCGGCAAAAGGCTGGCTGCGTTCAGTCAGACGGATGCGCTGGAGATGCTTTTTCTCGATCGGGCCGATGTGTTTTTGGGCAACCGCTGGACAGCCGAGTATATGCTGGAGAGAACGGGCAAGGGGAGCGACTACCGGATTCGCACGGGACTGATTCCGCCGTCCGACTATGCGTTTGCCGTCCGGGAAGGAAACTACGAGCTGGTGAACAAGCTCAATGCCGGACTGGCGCAACTGCACCGCAACGGCGTGTATGAACAGTTGTATTCGCGGTATTTGGAGCCGTACAGCGCACTGGCGATCGACTGGTGGCGAAAGCTGGTCTACGGGCTGCTCATCGTGATGGGCATCGTCATCGTCGTGTTGACGGGCAGTTTTTTGTGGAACAAAAGGCTGCAAAAAGCAGTTCGGAGGCAAACGGCAGCTTTGGCGGACAGCTTCGCTTTTCAGACGACGGTTCTCAACAGCGTAGACAACGGCATCTTGTCGTTCGACCAGGAAGGCAAAATTACACTGATCAACCATGCGGCACAAAAATGGTTGGGGAACATGGACAAGCCGGAAGCCGCGTCTGTGATGGATTGCCTGCCGGAGCTGCCCGTCCGGGAGCTTTTGCAGATACAGGATGCCCGCGTGCTGGAAGGCGAGCTGCACTTGGGGGATGGCACGGGTCGGATTGTGCAATACTACCTCGCTACTTTGACGAACGGGGCTGGACAGAGAACGGGCGGGATACTCTGCTTGCAGGATCGGACGGAGCAGAAGCATTTGCAGGCCCGCTTGATTGCCCAGGAAAAAATGCGCGCGCTGGGCGAACTGGTCGCGGGCATTGCTCACGAAATCCGCAATCCGCTCACCGCGATCAAAACGTTTGCCGAGCTTTTGCCGAAGAAGCTGAATGACGAACGCTTCCGCGCACAGCTTGTGGAGCACGTTCCCGAAGAAGTGGCGCGCATGAACCGCATCATCGAAGACTTGCTCGATTACTCCCGGGAAAAGCCGTTGCAGCGCAAGTGGGAAAATCTGCTGGAGATTGTGCAATCCGTGCAGGGACTTTTTGCCAAGCGGCTGGAGAGCGAGCGGATCGAGCCAAAGCTTGACCCTACGCTCGATGTGGACGTGCTTGTCGATCGGGACCGGATCAAGCAAGTGCTGATCAATCTGTTGCTGAATGCCAGCGAAGCGATGGCGCAACAATCTGCTGACAAGCAATTGACGTTTCGCGTACTGCCCGGAGAAGCTCGGGCGGTGTGCCTGGCGATTTCCGATACCGGGCCGGGCATGAGCGAACAGGACAGGCTGCATTTGTTCCAGCCTTTTTTCACGACGAAAAGCCAAGGAATCGGACTAGGCTTGTACCTCAGTCAAAAAATCATGCACGACCACGGGGGAGAAATTACCGTGCAGAGCACAGAAGGAGCGGGAACGACGTTCTACCTGCATTTTGCGAAAGGAGAGACTGGCGATGAACATCTTGATCATTGATGATGAACGGGCGATCTGTTCGTCGCTTTCCTTTGCCCTGGATGACGAGTATCGGGTGTTCACTGCCTCCGGGCCAGAGGAAAGCTTGCAGTTGTTGGAACAGGAGCCGATCGACGGCATTCTGCTCGATTTGAACTTGCGCGGGACGAGCGGGATCGAGCTTTTGCGCCAGATCAAGGAAAAGCAGCCGGACGCAGTCGTCATCATGATGACTGCCTACGGCTCCATCGAGTCGTCCGTCGAGGCGATGAAAGCAGGTGCCTACCATTACTTGACCAAGCCGCTCAATTTGGAGGAGGTCAGGCTGCTGCTCGGCAAAGCGCTCGCTTTTCAGCAGCTGCATCGCCAGGTTCAGGTGCTGAGTCAGGCTGTCCGCCAGCAGGAAACGTACGCGGGGATCATCGGCAAGAGCCATGCCATGCAGAAAGTGTTTCAACTGGTGGAAAAGGTCAAGGACATCAATTCGCATGTGCTGATTAGCGGAGAAAGCGGGACGGGAAAAGAGCTGGTCGCCCGGGCGATCCATTATCAAGGCGACAGGCAAAAGCGCGCCTTTTCCGTCATCAACTGCGCGGCTATCCCTGAGTTGCTGTTGGAAAGCGAACTGTTCGGGCATGAAAAAGGGGCGTTTACCGGAGCGTACGCGCGGCAGCAAGGTCTGTTTGAGCGCTCGGATGGCGGCACGATTTTTCTCGATGAAATCGGCGAGATGCCGCTCGCCCTGCAAGCCAAAATTTTGCGCGTCATTCAGGAAAAGGTGGTCACGCCGATCGGCTCGCAGCAGTCCAAGGAAGTCGACGTGCGAATCATCTCCGCAACGAACCGTCAGTTGCAGGACGAAGTGGCAAAAGGAACGTTTCGCGAAGATTTGTACTACCGGCTGAACGTGATTCCGATTCATCTGCCGCCATTGCGAGAGCGCAAGGAAGACGTGCCGCTGCTCGTGGAGCACTTTTTGGCCTTGTATTCGGCGAATATGGGGGTCAGGACGAAAACGCTCAGTCCGGAGGCCAAGCGAAAGCTGTATGACTATGCATACCCTGGCAACGTGCGGGAGCTGTCCAACATCCTCGAATATGCGGTTGCCCTATCGGAAAAGGAAGTGATCGGGCCGCATGACTTGCCGGAAGCAGTGCGCGAAAAGCGGAGCAGCAGCCAGGCGCAAGCAGCAGAAGAACAAGCGCTGTTGATACCGCCAGGATTGACTTTGGCAGAAGCAGAGCGGATGTACATTTTGTATACGCTGGACAATAACAACGGGCATCGGTTGAACACGGCCAAGCAGCTTGCGATCAGCGAACGGGGCTTGCGCGAGAAGCTGAAGCAATACGGGAGAGGCGCGCAATGAGGCAGGCTCGCGCATGGATTGCCGTGACGGCTGTCGTTGTTGGATTGGCGCTTTTGGCAAGCGCTGGCGGGTGCGCTCCGAAGCCGGAGTCGACCCAGCCTGTTCCCGGTGAAGAACAAGCGCTGCTGACGATCGCAACGGGCGGCGCGTCAGGTCCGTACGACGTCATCGGGGGAGCGTTGGCTAAAGTGTATCAAACGAAGCTCGGCTATCATACGGCGGTGCGCTCCTCTGACGGCTCTGTGGAAAACGTGCGCCTGCTGGAGAGCGGAAAAGCCGATTTGGCCTTTGCGATGTCGGATGTCGCTTCGTTCGCGCTCGGCGGGCTGGAGAGCTTCCAGTCAAGCGGGCCGGTTGCGCGCATGAAGTCGGTGGCCGGGCTGTATTTGAACTACGTGCAAATCGTGACGAAAAAAGACCGGGACATTCATTCCGTGTACGATCTGAAAGGCAAGCGAGTGGGCGTAGGTGCGCCGAACAGCGGCGTCGAGGTCAACGCGCGGATGATTTTAAACGAGCACGGCATTACGTACAACGATCTGCGGCCGGAGTATTTGTCTTACTCGGAGGCGATCGAGCAGTTGAAAACCAACGCGATTGACGCAGCCTTCGTCACGTCCGGCTTGCCCAACACGGCTGTGCTCGCGCTGCAATCCACCGATGAGGTGCAAATCGTCCCGATCTTTCCCGAGCATATCGAAAAGCTGACCAAACGGTTTGCCTTTTTCGAAAAAGCCCAGCTTCCGCCTGGCGTCTACCAAAACGAAAAAGCGATCCCGACGGTTGCGATCCGCAATATTCTTTTGGTTCGCTCCGATTTGCCCAACGAACAAGTGTATCGGCTGACGAAAGCCTTTTTCGAAAATCTGGGCGCCTTGCAACATGCCCATGAAGCCGCGAAGCAAATCGACAGGCAAAAAGCGGGCGAAAACCTGGTCGTTCCGCTTCATCCGGGAGCAGCCTTGTACTACGCGGAGCTGGCCCGAGCGAAGGAGCCACAGCCGTAAAGGAAAAAAAGTACGCGTCATGTTACCGACCCGGCAAAAAATTCCGCCTCAACCGGAGTTTTTTGCCGGGTTTTTGTGTGGGCCAAGAAAAATGCTGATGGACGCAGGCGGCTGATTTGCTAGACGAAACATTTTGGCAGATCGGAAAATTCCATGGATAGCGCGCGCTCAGAATCGTTTGCCTGTGACCTGCCAGCAGTTTGCGACTGGTTTGGCATGCAACTTGCTTTTGTATATTCGCGAATGATTTTTGAAACCGATTACATTTGGAGGAGGAAAAAAAGTGAGTCAAGCAAACGATCGCGCCAATTCGCGACGCATCACGGGCAACATTTTCAAAGGTTCGATCGGAAACCTGATTGAATGGTACGACTGGTATGTGTATTCCGCATTCGCAGTGTACTTCTCGTCCGAGTTTTTCCCGAAAGGTGATCCGACCAGCCAACTGCTCAACACCGCAGCGATTTTTGCCATCGGCTTTTTAATGCGTCCAATCGGAAGCTTGCTGATGGGGCGTTACGCCGACCGTCACGGCAGACGCGCAGCATTGACGCTGTCGATTACGGTGATGGCCAGCGGTTCCCTGATTATCGCCTTGACGCCAGGCTATAGCACGATTGGCATTTATGCGCCTATTATTCTCGTTCTCGCGCGCCTGCTGCAAGGTTTGTCACTGGGTGGAGAATACGGAACTTCCGCTACTTATTTGTCAGAGATGGCGAGCAGCGGACGCCGCGGCTTCTATTCCAGCTTCCAGTACGTTACGTTAATCGCCGGACAGTTGCTTGCCCTCGGGGTGCAAATCGTCCTTCAGCAAGTTCTCAGCGAAGCGGACATGCATGCATGGGGCTGGCGCATTCCGTTCGTGATCGGGGCGCTTGGAGCTTTGGCTGTCCTCTGGCTGCGCCGCTCGATGGATGAGTCGGAGCAATTTTCGAAAATGGAGAAGAAGAGCAAGGAAAGCGCTGGTACTCTTCGAGCGCTGATGAAGCATCCGAAGGCCGTGCTGACCGTCGTCGGACTGACGCTCGGCGGAACGATTGCTTTCAACACGTACACGACGTATTTGCAAAAGTTCATGGTCAATACCGTGGGACTTCCGAAAGAAACGGTAAGCTGGATCAACTTCACGGCGTTGCTCGTCTTCGTCGTGCTGCAACCGATTGCCGGATTGCTGTCTGACCGGATCGGCCGTCGTCCGCTCCTGATGGGATTCGGTATTTTGGGAACGCTGTTTACGGTGCCGATGTTCCTGCTGATGGAGCAAACCAAAAGTCCGATGGTTGCCTTCGTCTTGATGCTGACAGGGCTGATCATCGTCACTGGCTACACTTCGATCAACGCGATTGTGAAAGCCGAGCTGTTCCCGACGGAAATTCGCGCATTGGGCGTAGGCTTCCCGTATGCGATCACGGTTGCCGTCTTCGGGGGAACGGCTGAATTTATCGCCCTCGGCTTGAAAAATATCGGTTCTGAATCGCTCTTCTACTACTATGTCGCCGGCTGTATTGCGATCAGCCTGATTACGTACTGGCGCATGGGCGAAACATCCAGCGCTTCCCGGATCGAGGCTGAGCTGGATGACCAGAAGAACGCAAGCTGACGAGGTGTACACAGAAAAAAGGCGCGTATTGCGTCTTTTTTTTTTGGGGGTGAAAAAATACTTTGAAACAAAATTTACTAAAAACGATTTGACTAACGTAATTTCATTACATAAAATGAAAACGGATGATAAAGAGCGAATATTTGAACGATTGATGGATGGATGCAGAAAGGGATTGCCGGAAGGGAGAGATTTTGGATGTTGCCTGCACCGATTCGCGCACAGCTTCGGGCCATTGTCGGCGAGAAACATTGCCTGGACAGCCAGGAAGCGCTTGTAGCCTATTCGTATGACGCGACTCCTATGCAACAAGCTTTGCCCGATGCCGTAGTCATGCCGGGGAGCACCGCAGAAGTTCAGGAGGTGATGCGGCTATGCGCCTCGGCACGGATTCCCGTCGTGACACGCGGCGCTGGCTCCAACTTGTGCGGCGGGACGATTCCGCTGGGAGGCGGCATTGTGCTGGTGCTCAACCGCATGAATCAAATCGTGGAGATCGACGAGCAAAACTTGACGATTACGGTTCAACCGGGAGTACGGACAGTCGACATTCATCAGGCGGTGGAAGCGCGCGGACTGTTTTATCCGCCCGATCCGGGGAGCATGGTCATTTCGACCATTGGCGGGAATATTGCGCTCAATTCGGGCGGACTGCGCGGTTTGAAGTACGGCACGACCAAAGATTACGTATTGGGACTGGAAGCGGTGCTGCCGAGCGGAGAGATGATTCGCACCGGAGGAAAGCTGATGAAGGACGTAGCGGGCTACGATCTGACGAAGCTTCTGGTAGGCAGCGAAGGGACGCTGGCGATCATCACGGAGGCGATTTTGAAGCTGATTCCCAAGCCGCAGACGCAGCGGGTCATGCTGGCGATGTACGCGGATATGGCGCAGGCGGCGAAGTCGGTGTCGGACATTATCGCCAACCGGATCATTCCCGGCACGCTGGAGTTTCTCGATCAGGGCACGATTCGCGTCGTCGAGGAGTTCAAAAAGGTCGGGCTTCCTACAGACGTGGCGGCCATTTTGCTGATCGGACAAGATGGCGACCCGCTGACGGTCGATCAGGACATGGATAAAATTGCTGCGATCTGCCAAAAAAACGCTGCGGTACAAATCAAAGTGGCGACGACAGCGGAAGAAGCGGACGAAGTCATGACGGCGAGACGGAGTGCGCTTGCCGCCCTGTCCAGAATGCGGCCGACGACGATTTTGGAGGATGCGACTGTGCCGCGCGCAGCCATCGCTCCGATGGTCGCCGCCATCCAGGAAATCGCCAGCCGCTACGGGCTGCAAATCTGCACCTTTGGCCACGCGGGAGACGGCAATTTGCATCCGACCTGTATGACCGATGCCCGGAATACGGAGGAAATCGAGCGCGTGGAGCACGCTTTTGAAGAAATATTCGCCGCAGCGATCGAGCTGGGCGGGACGATTACCGGAGAGCACGGCGTCGGAATCGTCAAAGCGCCCTATTTGGAATGGAAAGCAGGGGCTGCCGGAATGGAAGTGATGAAGGGAATCAAGCAAGCTTTTGACCCAAATCATTTGCTGAATCCGGGAAAAATGTTCGCCAAAGAGTCGCGCCAGAGAGTGGTGGTGCAGCGTGCTTAAAGAAGCGCTCGTCAAAAAGCTGGATTACGAGGAATTGTCCAATTGCATGCGCTGCGGCTTTTGTCAGCCAGCCTGTCCTACGTTTCGCGAGACAGGCTATGAGGCGGCATCTCCGCGCGGCCGGATAGCCCTGATGAAAGCGGTGGCCGACGGCGTCATGGAACCGGACAAAGACTTTGTCGACCAGATGAATTTGTGCCTGGGCTGCCGGGCGTGCGAGCCAGTTTGTCCGGCTGGCGTGTCTTATGGACAGCTGATCGAGCAGACGCGGGAGGCGATCGAGGACGTACAGCAGCACCCGTGGTGGGTCAAAGCCGTGCGCAAGCTCGCTTTTGTGCATCTGTTTCCCGAGCAAAAGCGGCTGCAACAGCTCGGCCGACTGCTGCGCTTTTACCAACGCTCCGGGCTGCAAAAGGCAGTGCGCAAGCTGGGCTTGCTGTTCTGGCTGCCCCGGTACTTGCGGGAGATGGAAGCGATCATGCCGGAAGCAGCCGCTGGCAGTCTCGCGGACGAATGGCAAGCTGCGGTCATCCCGGCCGTTGGGGAACGCAAGTATCGGGTCGGGATGTTTTCCGGCTGTATTATGGATGTGCTGTTTCAGGAGACGAACAAAAATACGGTGCGCTTGCTCGCCGAAGCGGGCTGCGAGGTTGTCATCGTGCCTGGTCAGGTTTGCTGTGGCGCGCTCCATGCCCATAGCGGAGAGCGCGGCATCGCCCGCAAGCTGGCGCGGACCAATGTAGCGGTCTTTCACGCAGCGAATGTGGACATGATCATTTCCAATGCGGGCGGGTGCGGCGCCATGCTGAAAGAGTACGACCATTTGCTCACGGACGACGCGGAGGTGCGCGAGCAGGCTGACTGGTTTGCGGCGCGAGTCAAAGACATCAGCGAGGTGTTGGGCGAGCAAATGGATGCGCAAACGTGGCAGTCCTTGCCGCAGCGAATCACCTATCAGTCTTCCTGTCACCTGCGCAACGGGATGAAGGTGAGCAACGAACCTGTCCAACTGCTGAAAGCGATCCCCGGTGCAACGTATGTCCCACTGTTTGAAGGGGAGCGCTGCTGCGGCTCGGCAGGCATCTACAACTTGCTCCAGCCCGAGATGGCTTCCGGTTTGCTGGACGAAAAAATGGGGTACGTCGCAAAGACGCAAGCGGACATTCTCGTCACCTCGAATCCGGGTTGCCTGCTTCAGATGAAGGCCGGGATTCATCGCGCCGGATTGGACGGGCGCATGGAAGCTGTGCATCTCGTCGATCTGTTAGCCCGCGTCTCCCCCAAGGAATAAGAAAACCGTCTGGATTGTCCAGGCGGTTTTTTGCTGTTGCTTCATATAGACGTCCAACGCCGCGACCTGCGTTTTAAAAATCAATTTTGAAGTTCAAAAAGCCCGCCTTGCGCAAGGCTTCGTAAATGATCACCAGCGCAGGGCCGATAATCAGCCCGAAAAATCCCATGACCTGAAAACCGAGGAAGAGGCTGACGAGAGCCGCCAGGGCGCTGATCCCGAGGTTGGAAGCGAGAACTTTCGGCTCGATAATGCGCCGGACAACGGTAATGACGAGGAACAGGATAATCAGCCCGATCCCCAGGCGGGCATTTCCGGTCAAAAAGTTGTAGACCGCCCACGGAACGAGAAAAGAACCTGTTCCGAGAATGGGCAAAATATCGACGAGTACGATCAGCAAAGCGACGACAGCCGCGTATTTTACGTGCAAGATGAGCAGCCCCAAAAACGAAAGCAAAAACGTCAGGAGACTGAGGATGATTTGTGCGCGCAAAAATCCGACGGTGGCGCGGTTCAACTGGGAAAAGACAACATTGACCTTCTCTCTGGCCGACACGGTGAACATCCGCAGGAAGCCAGCCCGCAGCCTTGGCAGATCCAGACTGATCAGGAACAGCGCGACCAGGTAAATGATCGTGCTGATCAAAAAGCCGGGGATGATCGCAACGGCTCCGAGAATCGCTCTGGCGACGCCTGACGCGCTCGTGATCGCCCAGTTTTTCAATCCGGCAAAGACGCTCTGGATTTGCACGACCGTGTCTGCCGGCAAAGTAGCGTAGTAGCTTTCCCAGCTTAACAGGTACGATTCCACCAGCTCGAACAAGTGCTGGGAAAAGCCCGGCAACCGCTGGGCCAAATCAATCCCTTGAATGACGATCTGCGTGGCGATCCAGTACAAAATGATGCCAAAGGAGACGAGAAAAAGCAAAAAGGAGACGCTGACGGCGCCCATCCGGTTCATTTTGACCCGACGGATGAGGAACAAAACAAGCGGCTCAAGCAAAATCGCGGTCAAAAGCGCGAGCAGAAACGGGACAGAGTATGGCAATAGAAATAGTGCAACGGCCAACAGCAAGCCCAGAAGCAACATTTTCCGAATTGTCATGAAAGTGCTCCATTCATGTTTAATGAGTCCAGCGTATTACGGTAGGCTTATTTTAGCATTTTTGCCGAACCGAGCACAATCTGCCCGCTAATTGCGGAAAAAGAGCTGGTTGTCAAAAAATAAAGAGAAATAAAAAGAATAGAAAAAAACAGGGTAGCCAAAAAAACATGATATGATTCTCATCTATATAACACTTCGTTTCAGGCGGATGTGTATATAGTGTGACAAACCATTCTTTTCAAACTATACTAGCGAGGTGTCAGAATGAAGCGGTTTGGGTTAGCGATTCAAATTGTCCTCGGACTCATTCTGGGTATCCTGGTGGGTGCCATCTTCTATGGCAACCCGGCAGTGGCGACCTATTTGCAGCCTATTGGCGATGTATTTTTGCGGCTGATCAAAATGATTGTCGTTCCGATTGTCATTGCCACTCTGATCGTTGGGGTAGCGGGAGTCGGAGACATCAAGAAGCTCGGTAAAATCGGCGGAAAAACCATCCTCTATTTTGAAATCGTTACCACGATTGCCATTGTGGTCGGTCTTTTGGCCGCCAACCTGTTCCAGCCGGGTGTGGGCGTCGACATGTCCCATCTGACGAAAACAGACATTCATACGTATGTTGAGACAGCGGAAACGACGCAAAGTCACAGCATGATTGACACATTCGTAAATATCGTTCCGAAAAACATATTCGATGCCATTGTCCGCGGAGACATGTTGGCCATTATTTTCTTCTCTGTCTTGTTTGGACTTGGTGTTGCCGCTGCCGGGGATAAAGGAAAGCCCGTGCTCGCCTTCTTCCAGGGAGTTGCCGATGCGATGTTCTGGGTTGTAAACGCGATCATGCGCTTTGCCCCATTCGGTGTATTCGCCCTGATCGGGGTGACGGTATCCAAGTTTGGCTTGTCGTCCCTTGTTCCATTGGGAAAACTGGTCATCCTCGTTCACCTGGCGATGCTGTTCTTCATCCTCGTCGTACTGGGAACGATCGCCCGCATCAGCGGAGTCAAGATCACGTCGATTCTTCGCATTTTGAAGGACGAGCTGTTGCTGGCCTACTCCACGTCCAGTTCGGAGACGGTACTGCCGAAGATCATGGAAAAGATGGAGAAAATGGGCTGTCCAAAGGCGATTACTTCCTTTGTCGTTCCGACGGGCTACTCCTTCAACTTGGATGGCTCGACCTTGTACCAGGCACTGGCTGCTTTGTTCATTGCCCAAATGTACGGCATTGATATGCCGATCAGCGCTCAAATTACGCTGATGCTTGTGCTCATGGTAACTTCCAAAGGGATTGCCGGTGTTCCAGGCGTATCGTTTGTCGTATTGCTTGCGACTCTCGGTTCCGTAGGGATTCCGCTGGAAGGACTCGCCTTTATCGCTGGTGTCGACCGACTGCTGGACATGGCTCGCACCGTCGTCAACGTGGTAGGAAACGCGTTGGCTGCTGTCGTCATCTCCCGTTGGGAAGGCCAGTTTGACCAACAAAAAGCAGAGCAGTACATTCAAGAAGTGAAAGCCGAAGCAAGAGCGGCTTAACCATCGAAACATACGAAAGCCTCCTGTTAGGATGTCCTGACAGGGGGCTTTTTGCTGTTGTTTTTGCTTGACACCAAAAACAGGAAGCAGTAATATGATGAAAATAAATTGATAATAACATTTTGTTAATAACAAAACATGCGTAACAATAAATGATTTTTTCCAGAGGTGATTTTATTTCCATGACCGATAAACCGCTTGTCAATAAAAGAGGCCAGACCGAGCAGGAGTATTTGCGCACGTACGATGCCAGCCAGTTCGAGCGGCCGTCCGTGACAGTCGATATGCTTATTTTCACCGTAGTGGACGAACAGGAAGAAAACTACCGCAAGCTCTCGCCCAAATCGTTGCAAATCTTGCTCGTGAAGCGCGGAGAACATCCCTTTTTGGGCCAATGGGCGCTGCCGGGCGGGTTTGTCTCGCCGCGCGAAAGTTTGGAGGATGCGGCCAAGCGCGAGTTGTTTACGGAAACGAACATCCAGAACATTTACCTGGAACAGTTGTACACGTGGGGAGACGTCGGGCGTGATCCGCGCATGCGAGTCATCAGCACTTCCTACATGGCTTTGGTCGATAGCTCGACTCTCAGTTTGCAGGCAGGGGATGACGCGGACGAGGCAGAGTGGTTTCGCATCGAGGACAAGTGGCTGAAGGAAACGAAAACGGCGACAGAGAACGGCACGGTAACGGAAAAATGGCTGGAGCTGCGGTTGGTCAATGCCAAGGAAGAACTGTCTGCCACGATCAAGATTACGAAGACGATCGCCAACCGGATCGTGCAGGAGAAGCGCGAGATTGTGGACGCTGGCAATATCGCGTTCGATCACGCCAAGCTGATCCAGTACGCGCTGGAGCGGCTGCGCGGCAAGATTGAATACACCGATATCGCGTTTGCCTTGATGCCGGAGCTGTTTACGTTGAGCGAGCTGCAACAGGTGTATGAAGTCATTTTGGGCAAGGAGCTGCTCGCAGCGGCATTTCGCCGGAAGGTGGCAGACAAAGTGCTGGAAACGAACCAATACAGAAAACATGCCGGACACCGTCCATCCAAATACTATCGCTTCAACCCGGAGTGGATGGAACAGTCATAGGCGCAAGCAGGGAGAGAAGAAACGATGAGCCAGGGAAACAACCGTGGCGGCCGCGCAAAAACGGCCCACGAAACGTTGCACATATTGGAGCAAGGCGAGTACGTGAATCGCCGCGGACAAAAAGTGCAGATCGCAGCCGAGCTTGCGACAGCAGTCAGCGGCACTCTGTTGTATCGTCCAGCTGATTTGACCGAGAACTCGGCGGCAGGGGTAGCGAGAACGGGCCGAGGCTCGATCCAGGTGACCTTTGAGTCGAGCTTGGGGGCAGCGGAAAGGCTCATTGTGCGGGAAAAGCGCAGCGATACGCTCTGCCTGAACTTCGCTTCGGCGAAAAATCCGGGCGGCGGCTTTCTCGGCGGGAGCCAGGCGCAGGAGGAAAGCTTGGCCCGGGCGTCCGGACTGTATCCGTGCCTGGTGCAAATGGAGGAAATGTACCAGTACAATCGCCAATTGAAAACATGCTTTTATTCCGACTACATGATTTACTCGCCCGACGTGCCCGTGATCCGCAACGCGGCAGGCGAACTGCTGGATGAGCCGTACCTGCTGTCGTTTGTCACCGCTCCGGCTGTGAACGCGGGAGTAGTCCGCGAGCGCGAACCGGAAAATGTCAGCCTAATCGCAACTGTAATGAAAGAGCGCATCCGAAAAGTGCTGCGCCTGGCTGCGATGCACGAGAAACGCACAATCATTTTGGGCGCTTACGGCTGCGGCGTCTTTCGCAATCACGCCCGGGATGTGGCGGACTACTTTGCCCAGGTGTTGCTGCAAGAAGAGTACGCGCCGCTGTTTGACCAGATCGTCTTCGCCATCTATGACCATTCGGCGCGGCAGGAAAACCTGCGGGCGTTCAAGGAGAGATTCGCATGATCGCAATGAGTCGTCGGTTTTTGGCAGACTGGAATTGGTTCGAGCGGATTTGGCTGGCTTCGTTTACGCTTGTCACCGTCTATTTGTACGTAGCGCTCGATGATACGTGGATCGGCTTGTGCGCGTCATTGACCGGGATGCTGAGTGTCGTGCTGGTCGCCAAAGGCAAGACGTTCAACTACTATCCGGGCATCGTCAATGTGATTTTGTACGCCTTCGTCGCGTATGGGCAAAAGTATTACGGCGAAGTGATGCTGAATCTGCTCTATTTTTTGCCGATGCAGTTTATCGGACTGATCATGTGGCGCAAAAACAAAGTGTCGGAGCAAAAGCAAAACGACGTCAAAATAGCCGTATTGCGCTCGTCTGAACGCATTTGGTGGAGCGTGCTGTGCGTAGTCGCTACGGTCGCCTACGGATTTGTGCTGAAACAGCTGGGCGGAGCCTTGCCCTTCATCGATTCGCTGACAGCCGTTCTCTCGATTGTGGCGATGATTTTCATGGTGAAACGGCTGGTAGAGCAGTGGGTTGTCTGGGTCATCATCGACTTGTTCACGATTTACATGTGGGTGGTCGCTTTTCTCGCGGACGGCAATGACATCTCGATTCTCGTCATGTGGTCGGCTTACCTGGTCAATGCGCTTTACGGCCTGCTGAACTGGATTCGCCAATATCGCGCGCAAAAGGAGGGGCAGCTATGGGTACCGTAGGCTTTATCGGCGGCAAGTTTTTGCCGTTGCACCAAGGGCACGTCTACGCCATTACCCAGGCGGCGTGCCGCTGCGACGAGCTGTACGTGGTGCTCTCGCACAGCCCCGTTCGCGATCAAAAGCTGTGCGAAGCGGCGGGGATGAAGCCGATACCGTACGAGGTCAGGCTGCGCTGGCTGTCGACACTGGTCAAGGATATGGAAAATGTGCGGGTAATTGCGGTGGAGGATGGCGCGGAGAGCGACGAGACGTACGATTGGCAGGCGGGCGCTGCCGACATCAAGCGCAAAATCGGCAAGCCGATCGATTTTGTCTTCAGCTCGGAGCAGTCGTATGACCCGATTTTTCGCCGCTTGTACCCGGACGCCAAACACGTCGTGCTCGATGGTGCGCGCAGTCAGGTGCCGATCTCGGCTACCCGGATCAGAAACGAGGGCGTCTTCGCCCATTGGCAGCACATTCCGGCCGTGGCTCAGCCTTTCTTTGTGAAAAAGGTGGTCGTCGTCGGGACGGAAAGCTGCGGCAAGTCGACGCTGACCCGCTATCTCGCCAAAATCTACAACACTGTGTTTGTCGAGGAGTACGGCCGCACGATTTGCGAAGAGGTGGGCGGCTGCGACACGATTTTGACGAAAGAGTATTTCCCGCACATCGCCTACGGGCACAAAATGAAGGAATACGAAGCGCTCCAGCGGGCCAACAAGCTGTTGTTCATCGATACGGAAGCGATCGTCACGCAGTTTTATTCAGAGCTTTACACAGGGACTTCCTTTCCGGTGCTGGACGAAATCGCGCGCGAACAGCATTACGATTTGTGGCTGCTCCTCGCGCCGGATGTCGCCTGGATTGATGACGGCCTGCGCGTCCACGGCGCTGAGCAAATCCGTCTGGACAATCACCAAAAGCTGTGCCGGATGCTGGATGAGCGGGGCATTGCTTACGTGACGATTACAGGTGACTATGAAGAGCGTCTGCATCGCGCTGTGCAGCAAGTCAATCAATTGCTGTAAATGTCTTCCCTTTTAGTCGGAATTAAGCTAGACTATGGTCATCAAACGATTCTGACAGAGAGAAGGGAGACGTACTGCATGCAGACGATCGTACAGCCGCAATCCCCCTTGAGCCTGAAGGAATGGGCGGTCGCTGTCAAAGCGCTCGGGGAAGGCGAGCAGATTATTACGATCCGCAAGGGCGGGTTATACGAAGAAACACGAGAATTTCGATTGGAAAACAATCTGTTTTACTTGTACCCTACTTACGAGCATCAGAAGCGCGACATGGTGAAGCCAGTTTACCACCATTTGCTGGATGCGACGCTTGCAGGCTGGTCGAGTGATCAGACGACCGTCTCCATCGAATATTTTGCCGAAGTGACCGACGATGTGGAGCTGATGGACGAAGCCAAGCTGCGCGCGCTCTCGCCTTACCACATCTGGACAGACAACTTTGCGGATGTGCGTCTGCACTGGAAAAAGAAGCAGCCGCTGCATATTTTGTTCGTCCGCATGTACCGTCTGGCGCAGCCGGTCGTGATTCCGATTGAGGCCGCTTACCAGGGGTGCAAATCGTGGCACGATTTGCTCGCAGACTTGCCGCGCAGCGAGTTTGCGCCCGTGCTTGCCGACGAAGAGTTTGCGCGGAAAAAGGCGGAAATCTTGGGCATTTTGCAAGCATAAAAGCATAAAAAAGCGAGAAGCCGTTCACGCCTTGAGCGGTTTTTTGCGTCTGATCGGCAGGAACTGGCAGGGAATCGGAAGCTCATGCGGAAGTAAAAGAGCGACCAATCAGCATGGGAGGCATGTTCATGAAGGCGATCTTGGTAACACAACTGGGCGGCCCGGAGACGATGCAGTACACGGACGTGGATATACCGAAGATTTCAGCTGCGCAAGTGCTCATTCGCGTGGAGATGGCGAGTGTCAATTTTGCCGATATCAAGTCGCGCTACGGCAAAAAGGGAGCAGCCAAGCTGCCGTTTATTCCCGGACTGGATGCGACAGGAGTAATTGAAGAAGTCGGGTCAGAAGTGAAAAATTTGCGCGTCGGGCAGCGCGTGATCGCGTTTCCGGCGAACGGCTCGTATGCGGAATACGTCGTTGCCGATGAGGCGCTCACCTTCGCGATTCCCGACTCGATCAGCACGGAAACAGCCGCAGCTTGCCCTGTGGTGTCGTTTACTTCCTATCAGTTGCTGGCAAAAGTCGCCCGTTTGGCTGAAGGAGAAACGGTGCTGATCCATGCGGCGGCGGGCGGGATCGGAACGACGGCGATCCAGTTGGCCAAGCTTCTCGGAGCGGGGCGCGTCATCGGGAGCGTGGGCAGCGCGGCAAAAGCCGCAGTCGCTTTGGCTGCCGGAGCGGATCATGTCATTTGCCACGACACGGAAGACTTTGTGGAAAAAGTACGCGAGCTGACGGACGGGGCTGGCGCTGACGTCATTCTGGACTCGATCTCCGGCCGGGTGAGCGAACGAAGCATCGAATGTCTCGCCTGGTACGGCCGACTCGTGCATTTTGGCAATGCGAGCGGAGAAATCGGGCAAATCCGCACGCTTGATCTGCATGCAAGCTGCCGCTCGGTGCTCGGTTTCAGCTTCGGCACGACGCGGAAGCTGCGTCCGCATCTTTTGCAGGATACAGCCCGGCAAGTGATCGACTTTTTGGCAAAAGGGCAGCTCGACGTCAAGATCGGCAAAGTGTTTTCGCTGGAAGAGGCGGCAAACGCCCACGCATGGGTAGAAAGCAGACAGAGCACAGGAAAGGTACTGCTGCAAGTGCGGCCCTAGCATACGGGAGAATCGAAACGGCTAAAGAGGTGCAGAGCATGAACATCATAGCGGCAAGCGAACTTTCGAAAAGCGTCATTACGGACTTTTTCATCACCAACTGGGGAAGTCCGCAAATGGTGATCGGAAGCGGCATTTTTACATGTGACGAGCTGGACGGCTATGCGCACATCGGCGCGGATGGCGCGATCCAGGGGTATGTCAGCTATGTGCTGGAGCAGACCGAGTGCGAAATCATTTCGCTGGACAGCCTGGCGGAAAACAGGGGGATCGGCTCTGCCCTTTTGGCGAGAGCGGAGCAGGCGGCGAAGGAAGCGGGCTGCGAGCGGATGAAGCTGGTGACGACCAATGACAACTTGCATGCGCTCGGCTTTTATCAGCGGCGCGGCTATCAGTTTCACGAGCTGCATGTCAACGCTGTGGAAAAAGCGCGGGCGATCAAGCCGGAGATTCCGCTGATCGCGGACAACGGGATTTCGATTCGCGACGAAATCGTGTTGGTCAAGCTGATTTAAACAGTATGAGCATGAGAGGGGAAGAGGAAACCAGAACGGAAGCCAGAGCCAGCCAGACCAAGGCTTCCTCCCGCTCAAGCCCGCCACCGCCACCACAACCACTGCAAAAGAAAAAACCAGCATATATGGAATACAGTTACGCCTCCCGCAATTGTTGACATTCTTAACTGTAAGAATTATGATTACAGTACACTTTCGGAGGGGGCCGTCTCAGACGTGAATAGTGAGTTTACGATAGCTGTTCACAGCTTGGCCTTGTTGGCTCATATACCGGGACATATGGCAAGCAGTGAGCTCATCGCGCAAAACGTGTGCACCAATCCTGCCAGAATACGCAAAATTATGGGTATCCTGCGAAAAAACGGATTTGTGAAGACAAAAGAAGGCGTAGGCGGCGGATACATTTTGGCTTGCGATCCGCATGCAGTGACACTGGCCGAGATTTACCATTCCATGTCAAAAGGAACCTTGAAGCCGCATTGGTGTTCGGGTGACCCGAAAGAAGCCTGCCTGGTGTCTGCGAATATCCACAACGTGATGGATCAAATTTTTACGGAAGCAGAGCTGTACTACACGAAGTATTTGGAGCAGCTTACCATTCAGAGCGTTCTGGATAAAATTCGTCAAAGCACGTGTCAGGATCAGGTCAGCGAATAAGCAAAGCAGACGAAGCGACTTGTTTGACTGGAAACTGTAACTATTTTTACTACATTTTAAGGTGGTGCGTTCGTATGAATCGGGAACAGTTGCTGGAAATCAGTGATTGGGTATTGGGCAAGACCAAGCATGGCGAGTTGGTTCAAGGCTTCGTGGAAACCGTCGATTCATTGCGGGGCATTGCGAAAGTCTACGTCGTCAAATGCGACAACGAAAACACGGTGGGCAAGATCGTGGCCATCCCGTTGCAATGGCTGGAGCGCATGTCGACAGGCACTTTTGACGATCTGGAATCTTTGCATGATTTGATCGACCTGTCGCTGCTCATTCGCGACAAAGCGTGGTTCCTGGAGCTTGCGGCAAAAGCAGAAGCGGTGCGGGACTCGGCAACTGAGGTGCAAACGGGCAAGGCCAGACATTTTTCTGTGCGAAATCGCCTGGGCACGTCAGCGATTTGGGAGCAATAATTTATCATTTTTGCATATAGAGGAGGAGTACCCATTATGTCTAACGTGAATCAGAGCAGTTGGTTTGAAAAAGGAATGACGTTTGAGCAGTATCGCGACAGCATGAATGTGAACAAGCAAGAGTTGAGCCGCGTCTACGAGCAGCTGACGTTCAGCGAGGAAGACCTCGCGTTTTGGAAGGAGCTGTCCGCGCGCAACTGGAAAGGCATCGTGCTGACAGCCGACTGGTGTGGAGATGCGGCGCTGTGCGTTCCGGTCATTCAACGCATCGCGGAAGAAAGCAATATCGAGCTGCGCTTCCTCATTCGCGACGAGAATCTGGAGCTGATGGACCAATACTTGACGAACGGTACAGCGCGGGCGATCCCGATTTTCGTTTTCCTCGACCAGGATGGTTACGAAGCTTGTGTCTGGGGGCCGCGCTCGCCAGAGGTGCAGGAAATGATCACAACTGCGCGGGCGACGCTGCCTGCGACCGATGCGCCGGATTTTGAGGAGAAGCAAAAGCAGCTGTATCGGACGTTCAAGGAAACGATCACGACTGATCCTGCGGTGTGGCGCACCGTGATCGAAAGCGTGAAGGCGAGGCTCAAAGCGTAAAGAGAAAAAATAAACAGGATAGGATTGGATCAATGAAAAGTGAAAATGCAGAGAATAGCGGGCGACCGATTCTCTTTTTGATGATGAACATGTTTATTGCCATGCTCGGAATCGGCTTGATTATCCCGATTTTGCCCGAGTTTTTGAAAGAATTTGGAGCAGGCGGGAAGACGGCTGGCTACCTGGTGGCAGCGTTTGGTTTGACGCAGTTTCTGTTCTCTCCGATCGCGGGAGAGTGGTCGGACAAATACGGTCGGAAAATCATGATCGTCTCCGGCCTGGTGTTGTTTACGATTTCGAATCTGGTGTTTGCCCTGGCCGAACAGACATGGGTGCTCTACCTCTCCCGTTTGATCGGGGGAATCGGCGCCGCTTCGATGATTCCTTCCATGCTCGCGTACGTCGCCGATATTACGACCGAGGACAAGCGCGGAAAAGGCTTGGGACTGCTCGGCGCGGCGATGTCTCTCGGGTTCGTGATCGGGCCGGGGATCGGCGGTTTTCTCGCCGAGCTTGGGCTGCGGATGCCGTTTTACATTTCCGCGGCGGTAGGGGCCGTGGCGACGATCGGCTCCGTGCTCTTTTTGTCTGAGTCATTGCCAAAAGACAAACAGCTGGCAGCCCGCCGTTCGGAGCAGAAGAAAGAAAATATTTTCCTGCAACTCGGCAAGTCTTTCCAGTCGTCGTATTTCATCATGCTCGTGCTGATTTTTACGATGACTTTCGGGCTGGCGAACTTTGAAGTAATTTTTCCGCTCTTCGTAGATGCGAAGTTCGGCTATACGCCGCGTGACATCTCGATCATCATCACGGTCGGAGCGTTGGCTGGAACGATTGTGCAGGCTATGCTGATCGGGAAGCTGATCTCCCGTTTTGGAGAAAAGAAGCTGATCAACTGGACGTTTTTCAGCTCGGCGGTCACGATGGTGCTGATGCTTTTGTCAGGGAACTTCTGGTATATGCTCGTCCTGACTGTGCTGTTCTTCACCTTGACCTCGATCATGCGTCCGGCGATCAATACGCTCATCTCCAAGCGGGCCGGGGATGAACAAGGCTTTGTCGCCGGGATGAACAACGCCTACATGAGTCTGGGCAACATTTTTGGCCCGGCTGTGGCGGGGACTTTGTACGGAATGCATGTGAACGCACCGTACTTGTTCGGAGCGATCGTCCTTGTCCTAAGCTTGTTCCTGTCGCGCGTGGAAAGCCGCAGAAGCTTGAAGCGGGTCGCGGCGTAACAGACCGCTTGCTTTCGTTTCTTGACAAAGCTGGAAAACTGATGTAAAAAGAAGGTACGAATTGAACCGATCAAATTCATTGACGAGAAAGAGTACGCTAAACCCCTTGTTCCCCAGAGAGTTGGCCTAGTGCTGAAAGCCAACGTTCAAGACTTAGCCGAAAATCCTCTCCGAGAAGGAAAGCTGAAGCGCAACAAAGTAAGCTGACCCGGGACCCCGCCGTTACAAGGGGCGCGTATGATGGTACGTAGCAGAGGTGTCGAAGCGTCACGTTTTCGTGATCGTTTCGGAACAAGGGTGGTAACGCGAGATGAAATCTCGTCCCTTCGGGGGCGGGATTTTTTGCGTTTTCGGACATCAATCATAGGAGGGATGAGTGAGATGAGAAAAGTCGACGTCAAAGAAAAGGCGAGGGCACGCGAGCTGCGTGTGCTGGCGCAATGGAAAGAGGATGGCACCTTTCAAAAATCGATGGACAATCGGCTTGGCAAACCGAACTACGTGTTTTACGAAGGGCCGCCCACGGCCAATGGTCAGCCGCATATCGGCCACGTGCTCGGACGAGTGATCAAAGACTTCATCGGGCGCTACAAAACGATGTCCGGATACCGCGTCGTGCGCAAAGCAGGCTGGGATACGCATGGCTTGCCTGTCGAGCTGGGGGTGGAAAAGCAGCTTGGCATCTCCGGGAAGCATGAGATCGAGAACTACGGAGTGGCGAAGTTCGTCGAGCGCTGCAAGGCGAGCGTGTTTGAATACGAGAAGCAATGGCGGGAGCTGACGGAGGCAATCGGCTACTGGACGGATATGAATCATCCGTACGTGACGCTCACTAACGACTACATCGAAAGTGTCTGGCACATTTTGGCTACGATCCACAAAAAGGGGCTGTTGTACAAAGGGCATCGCGTCAGTCCGTACTGCCCGGATTGCCAGACGACGCTCAGCTCTCACGAAGTAGCGCAAGGCTACGAAGATGTGAAAGATTTGAGCGCGACGGTCAAGTTCCGCAGCAAGCAGGGGGAGGAAGTGTTTCTCGCCTGGACGACTACGCCGTGGACGCTTCCGGCAAACGTGGCTCTCGCGGTCAACAAAGAGCTGGACTACGTGCGCGTGAAGCAAAACGGCGAAGTGTACGTCGTCGCGAAAAATCTCGCAGACAAAGTGTTCACCGATGCATATGAAGTGTTGTCGACGCACAAAGGGGCGGAATTTGTCGGGACGGAATACGAGCCGCCGTACAGCTACGTCCGCGTGGAAAAAGGGCATGTCATCGTCGACGCCGAGTATGTCAGCGATACGAGCGGGACGGGGATCGTCCATACGGCTCCCGCCCACGGAGAGGACGACTATCGCACGACCCGTCAGCACGGACTGGACTTCGTGAACGTAGTCAATCTGGCTGGGCGTTACACGGAGCAAATTACCGATTTTGCCGGGCGCTTCGTCAAGGAGTGCGACGTCGACATCGTCAAAGACTTGGCCCATCGCGGACTGTTGTTCTCCAAGGAACGGTACGAGCACAGCTATCCGTTTTGCTGGCGCTGCAAGTCGCCCTTGCTCTACTACGCGATGGAAAGCTGGTTCATCCAGACGACGGCGATCAAGGATCAGCTGATCGCCAACAACAGCAAAGTCGAATGGTATCCGGGCCATTTGCGCGAAGGACGGTTCGGCAATTTTCTCGAAGAGCTGGTGGACTGGAACATCAGCCGCAACCGCTATTGGGGAACGCCGCTCAACATCTGGCTTTGTCACGATTGCGGCAGCGAGTACGCGCCTGGAAGCATCGCAGAGCTGCGCGCAAAGGCAGCCGTGCCAATCGACGAGTCGCTGGAGCTGCACAAGCCGTATGTGGATGAAGTCAAGCTGCGCTGTACATGCGGCTCTGTGATGGAGCGCACCCCGGAAGTCATCGACGTCTGGTTTGACAGCGGTTCGATGCCTTTTGCCCAGTACCATCATCCGTTTGGCGACGACAAGCAGTTCCAGGAGCAATACCCTGCCGACATGATCTCGGAGGGGATCGATCAGACGCGGGGCTGGTTTTTCAGCCTGTTGGCTGTCTCCACGCTTTACAACGGGCAAGCGCCGTACAAAGCGGTCATCTCGACCGGGCACGTACTGGATGAGCACGGCCAAAAAATGTCGAAGAGCAAAGGCAACGGAATCGACCCGTGGGAAGTGATCGAGGAGTTCGGGGCAGATGCATTCCGCTGGGCGCTTTTGTCGGACAGCGCGCCGTGGAGCAGCAAGCGCTTTTCCAAGCGGATCGTCGCCGAGGCGAAGTTCAAGGTGATCGATACGATCCACAACACGCACGCCTTTTACTCGCTGTACGCGGGTATCGACCAGTTCGATCCGCAGCAGCATCCGGCAGTTGCGTCTGAAAACGAGCTGGATCGCTGGGTACTGTCCCGCCTGCATACGACGTTGAAAAATGTGCGCAAAGGGCTGGACACGTACGACTTCATGAATCCGGCGAAGCAGATTGAAGCATTCGTCGACGAGCTGAGCAACTGGTACATCCGCCGTTCGCGCGACCGCTTCTGGGAAAGCGGCCTGTCTGCCGACAAAATCGCCGCTTACCATACGCTGCGCGAGGTGCTTTTGACACTTGCGCGGATGATTGCGCCATACGCTCCACTGATCGCGGATGATATGTACGGCAATCTCGGCGAAGCGGGCAGCGTTCATCTGGCAGACTATCCGCAAGGAAACGAGGACGTACGCGACGAAGCGCTTGAGCGCGACATGGAGACGGCGAGACAAATCGTCGAGCTGGCCCGCAATATCCGCAACGAAACCGGAATCAAGACGCGTCAGCCGCTATCCGAGCTGATCGTCTCGCTCGATCGACCGTTTCGCCTCGACCAGTTTGCCGGCATCATCCGGGACGAAATCAATGTGAAAAGCATTCGTCTGGAACGGAGCGACGACGGTTTTGTCACCTATCATTTCAAGCTGAATCTGAAAGTGGCTGGCAAAAAATACGGCAAGCTCGTAAGCGGGCTGCAAGCGCATTTGAAAGAACTGTTGCCAGCCGCAGCCAAGCAAGTGATGGAGTCGGGGCATCTGGACGTGGTGCTGGACGATGAGCCGATTCGCGTTCCGCTCGAAGACTTGCTCGTCGAAAAGCAAGGAAAACAAGGCTTTGCCTCCGCATCCGGCTATCAAATCCACGTGGCGCTGACGACGGAGCTGACAGAGGAGCTTGTCCAGGAAGGGCGGGTGCGGGAAGTGATCCGCGTCATTCAGGACTACCGCAAACGCATGGAGCTGCCGATCGACAAACGGGTAGTTGTCACGCTCGCGGTCGACGAGGAGCTGCGGGCAGCGCTGAACCGTTTTGAGCATTTGCTGCGGGAGAGCGTGCTGCTGTCCGATGTGGTGTACACGTCCGGGCAAGAGCTTGCGATGGTGTCTTTTGGCGAAAAATCGTTCGGCTTGCATATCGAATAAGCAAAAAGGATAGGGAGAAGCGGCACGAATGCTGCTTTCCCTATCCTTTTTTCATTACAACTCATCCCGCTTGGTTTCCACAAGACGCGGCCCTGTCAGCGAATGATCCTCAGGCTGCTCGGCTTCCACCAGCCGTTTCAGTGCGGTCAGCTTGTTGTCCCAGAAGCGGTCATAGTAGGACAGCCAGCTTTTCAGCTCGGCAAGCGGCTCCGGTTGCATCCGATACCTCGTCTCGCGGCCTACACGCTGCTCCTTGACCAGCCCTGCTTCGGACAAAATGCGCAAATGCTTGGAAACGGCAGTGCGGCTGATCGGAAAGTGTCTGCTGATCGCGGTCACAGGCATTTCCTGATCGGTCAGCAATTGCAAAAGCTTGCGGCGCGTCGGATCGGCGATGGCTTGAAATACGTCATGCTTGGCGGCAGAGCTGCTCATTTACGCTTCCACATACGCTTTCAGCTTAGGCAGCACAGAAGAATCCCAGCCCTGGTTCATCCGGTCGCGGACGACGGCATGGCCTTCCCCAAACTCCGTTACCGTATCGGCAGACCAACCGGAATGAATCAGCGTGAACTCTGTTGTTTCTCCCAAATCTTTTAACGCGAACGTGATTACCCAGTCTTTGCCCCATTTGAACACGAGACGGTTCGGCGGGTCAATTTCTTGCACGACGCAAGGAGAATCGCCGTATGGGGAATGGATGGTAAAGGCATGTCCAGCTACTGGCTGAAAATCGTTTGGCATGAACCAGGCGGCAATCCCGTCTGCTGTAGCGACGGCATCCCAAACTTTTTGCAGCGGAGCTTGAAATACTTGTGTCTGAACGATATCAGGAATGGTGTTGGACATGAATACGCCTCCGTAAAAAGAAAGTAGTTTCCTAGTTTGCACATGGAAACGAAACCAAAACGTTTCGCTTTTTGCAGTATACGAAACCAAAAGGTTGCATGTCAACGGATGATAGGAAAGAAAGATTTGACAGGTTCAAGAGAAATTGATTACAATCAAAACGGAATGAACATTCATTCCGAGGTGAGGAGGTCTGGCATGTCTGAGACAAAGCGGGAGTTAATATTGGAAGCGGCGATGGTTCTGTTTGAACAGCGAGGCTTCGACGGCACGACTGTTCCGATGATTGTCGACAAAGCAGGCGTGGGCGCCGGGACGCTGTATCGCTATTTTGAAAACAAGGAAGCGCTGGTCAACACGTTGTTTCAAGAGTGCGTCAACGATGTGCTGGAGACGCTGAACCAGGGCTATCCGCACGACTCGAATGATTCGCGCAAGCAATTCGCTCATATTGCCAAGCAGCTGGTCAGCTATGCGAATAAAAATCTCACGGCCTTGCTGTTTGTCGATTCCCATGTCAATGGCTACTATTTGGACGAAGCAAGCCAGGCAGCTTACATGCGCCTGCGCACGTTTTTTTATGAGTTCATTAACCAGGGGAAGAAAAACGGAATCATTCGTCCGTTGCCTGCCGACGCATTGATCGCGATTATTGACGGTGCGTTTATATCGCTGTACAAGTCTTGCCGGGCGGGCGAGATCGAGGAAACACCGGAATTGCTGGCAGGCGTGGAAGAGGCTTGCTGGGATGCGATCAGAATTCATTGATTCTGATCTTTCTTTTGAACAGAACGGAATGAATATTCATTCCGTAAAACCGACATCGCTTGGGCATGTACCTAATTAAGCAGGAGTGAAGAGAACATGAATGCATGGATCAGGAAAGCGGCGGGAAGTGTAGCGCTCCTCTCGCTTGTGCTGGTGGGAACGGCTTGCACAACAGGGGAGCAGCCTGCAAGCAGCGTGGAAACCCGGCTGGATGCAAAAGTGGTGGAAACGAAACGCGTTCAAACGAAGACTGTCCGTACCGAGAGCGAGCTGTCGGGCACGCTTGCTCCTGTAGAAGAGGTGACGGTTGCTTTTGAAGTCGCCGGGGAAATCAAACGGATGCCGTTCAAGGAGGGGGATTCGGTTAAAAAGGGAGACGTTCTGGCGGTGCTTGGCACCACGGACTACTCGCTCCAGCTCGCAATGGCAAACGCAGAAGCAAACGGCGCGAACGCGCAATTGGCCAAAGTGAAAAACGGCTCCCGCAAGGAAGAAGTCCAGCAAGCGCAGGCAGCGGTTGAAGCGAAGCAAATCTCTTTGCAGCAGGCCGAGAGCGATTACCGCCGCATGGAGCAGCTACATAAAAATGGGGCGATCTCGCAAAGTGAGTTTGAACGGGCGAAAAATGCGCGGGAGCTGGCGGAAAAAGACCTTTTCCAGGCAAAAGCGACCTACTCTCTGGTCGTCGAAGGGGCGCGCGCGGAAGATGTGAACGCGACGCAGGCGAGCTATCAAGGAGCGATGGCAGCACGCAATCAGGCGGCGGCGACACTGGCGAAAACCGAGGCGAAAGCGCCTTTTGCCGGAACCGTACTGGCAAAAATGGCGGATGTCGGTCAGCTTGCAGGCCCGGGTGCTCCCGTGTATCGCATCGGCAACATCCAGCAGTTGAAAACGATTTTGCCTGTGCCGGATCAAGACATCTCATCCTGGCGGGCAGGCGACGAGGTCGAGCTTGCGCTGTACGGGAACAAGCGCAAAGGCAAAGTGACGAACATCTATCCGGCTACGAATGAACAGACGGGCACGATCGGCGTGGAAGTGGTGGTCGACAATGCCGCCAAAGACTGGTTTGCCGGGCAAGTGGTCAGTGCGAAACGAACCTTGGAGCAAAAAGCAGCGATTTTTATCCCGACCCAAGCTGTTTTCAGCCGCGGGTCTGAACCTTATGTCTTCCTTTTGACAGAAGGAAAAGCCCGCAAGACGACGGTAACGCTGGGGGAGTATGTCGACAACGAGCTGGAAATTACAGCAGGGATAGCGGCGGGCGATGTCTTGATCACTGACGGGGCAGACCGCTTGCTCGACGGGGATCAGGTCACTGTCAAAGGAGGCGTGAAGCATGATTGAATTTTTGATCAAGAAGCGAAAAATCACGCTCGTCTTTTTTGCGATGCTGATCTTGATGGGGGTTTACGTCTTGTTCTCGCTCCCGAGACAGGAGCAGCCTGACATCATCGTCGGCACCGCGACAGTGACTACGGTCTATCCGGGAGCGACTCCGCAAAAAATCGAGCAGACCGTCACGAAAAAGCTGGAAGAGAAGATCAATGAAGTGCAAGGGATCAAGTCGATCAACTCCGAGTCGCGTTCAGGGGTGTCGATCATTACCGTACAGACGGAAAATGATGCCAAACCGAAAGCCGTGTTTGAAGACATGCGGAAAAAAGTGAAGGACGCCGAAGCCGACCTGCCGGAAGAGACGGAGCAGCCGATCATTAACGACGACATGAGCCGCACTTTCATCCAGTCGTTCCAAATTACCGCCGATTCTTTTGAACAAATCGTGCAATTGCGCGATACGCTCGACCTGTGGAAGGATCAGCTGCGCACCGTTCCGGGCGTGTCCGATGTCTCGATCCTCGGATTGCCCGAGCAGGAAGTGAAAATCAACGTGCAGGCGCAAAAACTCCAGCATTACGGCATTTCTTGGGCGCAAGTCATGAACGCGATTCAAACGAAAAACGAGACGGTTCCACTCGGAGACATACATGTCGACAAACGCCAATACCAACTGACCATGCCTGTCAGCTACGATCCGACTTCGCTCGGAAAAGTGGTCGTGACCCTTACTGCTCAGGGAGTGCCCGTCTATTTGCAAGACGTCGCTACGATTTTGGACAGTACGAAACGGGTGGAATACAAGACGTACTACAACGGAAAGCCCGCCGTCACGGTCAGCATCAACGCCGAGCTGGGCAGCAACGTCCCGAGCGTCCAGCGCGCGGTCGACGAGAAGCTGCATTCGTTGGAAGAGCAGCTACCTTCGTGGGCGAAAAAGGAAACGGTTTACGCCCAGATGGATCGGATCGACAGTTTGTTTTCCGAGCTGTTGCATGAAATGCTGATCGCGATTGTGGCCGTCCTGTTCGTTTGCACGCTCGGCTTGAATTTGACGACTTCGATGATGGTCGCCCTCGCGATCCCGATCTCGCTTGCGTCAGGGATGGCTGTTCTCCCTTTGCTCGGGATCACGCTGAATCAGATGAGTGTCTTTGGCATGATCATCGTTCTCGGGATTTTGGTGGATGACGCCGTTGTGGTCAATGACAACATTGAGCGCAGGCTGTCCGTGCTTGGAGAGGAGCCGTATACGGCAGCTGTGCTTGGCACGAAAGAGGTTGCCGTTTCGATTGTCACGGCGACATTTGCCACGATCAGCGCATTTGGCCCGATCATTTTTTTGACAGGCGATGCCGGGCAATTCATTTTTCCGGTGCCAGTCGTCATCATTTTCACGATGACCGCCTCCATGGTCATGTCGCTCTCGCTCATCCCGATTTACCGGGAGTGGAACGAGAGACGAAAAAACAAGCGCGCGAAAAAAACGGCAGCAGACCGCAAGCCAGCCGGACTTTTGGGCAAGCAGATCGATGCGCTGACCCGCTGGTACGGAGATCGGGTCATGCCGGCGATGCTGAAAAACCCGTTGAAAACGGGAGTGATCGGGGTGCTGGTCGCTACAGCCTTTTACGGACTGGCTGCGTTTATTCCGATCCAGCTGTTCCCGGATGACGACAGGCCGCAGATGATTGTCAACATAAACATGCCGATCGGCAGCAATTTGCAGGAAACCGACCGGATCGTCCAAGGCACCAGCGACTGGATCGTCAAACAGCCGCACATTCAAAAGGTGGCTGCCTTCGTCGGGGGAGCTGCCCCGCAGATGATCACGAGTGCCCCGTCGATCGGAACAGGCGAAAACATGGCGCAGCTCGTCGTCGTCTTTGACCATACGCAGATGGATGCGCGCAAAGTCGTCGAGCCGTGGACTGTGCAGCTGAAAGAGCTGTACCCGGAGGCGAATATCATTCCGTACAGCGTGAAGGCGGGCATGTATTCGGGCAGCCCGGTCGCCATTCGCGTGTATGGAAATGACTTGTCCGAGCTGTATGCGATTTCCGAGGAAGTCAAAGCGATGATTAAAGAGACGAAAGGAACTTACAATATCAATGACACGCTCGGGAATGCGCAATATTCCCTCCAATTCCAGGTGGAGCAAGGGAAAATGGACAAGGCGCTGGTCCATGAAGCGGATTTGACGAGAACGTTGCGTCTGATCAGTCAAGGCATCCCGGTTGGACAGTTTGACAACGGGAAAAAGCTGATCGACATGACTTTGCTGGCTGATCAGGCGAACATGACTCCGCAGCAGCTTTTTAGCCAGCTTACGGTTCCGAATAGCCAGGGGCAGCTCATTCCGGTGGCGCAAATAGCGGAAATGAAACCGACTTTGTCCATCCAGAGCATTCCCCGCTACAATATGTCCCGCAGTGTCACGATTACGAGCGATGTGCGGGGGCGCACGGCGGATGACGTGATGAGCGAGCTGGTGCAAAAGCTGGAACACGTCGAAATGCCGGATGGTTACGCCTGGAAGGTGACGGGTGAATCGGAGGAGGAAGGCGACGTGCTGGCCGATTTGGGGCTGCTCGCGGTGGTGGCTGTGCTGCTCATCTTCCTGTTGATTGTGTTGCAGTTCAATTCCTTGTCGATACCGACTTTGGTGATGAGCACAGTCTACCTGGCGATCGCCGGAAGCATGATCGGGTTGTTCATTACCGACACGCCGATCGGCTTCATGACAGTAGCCGGGTTTATCTCCTTGGCCGGAATTGTCGTGCGAAACGGAATTGTCCTGATCGAGTTCATCGAAGAAGCACGGCACGCTGGCATGGGGTTGCGAGACGCGGTGATCGGCGCAGGAAAAGCGCGGCTGCGCCCGATTTTGCTGACGACTTTTGCGGCCGTGGCTGGCCTTGCGCCGATGGCGATTTCCGGGAGCGTGCTGTTCAAACCGCTGGCCATCACGATTATTTCCGGGCTGCTGTTCTCGATGCTTTTAACTTTGATTGTCGTGCCGTCGCTTTATACCGTCGTGGCGCTGCAAAAGGAAAAGAAGCGTGAGCGGGTGGAGAAGCAGCAAGAGGCTCCGGCTTGCGTGTAGCGGTTTTGGCAAAGCTTTTTTGCGCGATCTCGTTTTTTTACAAGGAATTTTCAGACAAATGGAGAAATGGGGGAGGTGCAAAAAAGACGTACTTCATCAGGAAGCGAGGAAAGACAGATGAACCAGAGCAAGTGGAAAGTGGGCGTCATCGGCGCAGGAGTCATGGGCGAACGAATGATGAACGCCATTCGCACGCACGAAACATTTTGTGTAGCGGCAGTCAGTGACGTTTCGGCGGAAAGAGCGCAGGAGGCTGCGCAAAAATCCGGAGACGTGCCGTGGTACACCGATTACAAGGAATTGCTCGCAAAAGAAGAGCTGGATTGCATCTATCTGGCTGTTCCGCCAAAATTCCACCACGCGATTGCCTTGGACGTGCTGGCTCACAAAAAGCATTTGCTGTGCGAGAAGCCGCTCGCCAACTCGCTTGGGGAAGCGGAGGAAATGCTGGCCGCAGCGAAAGACGCAGGTGTCGTACACGCGATGAATTTCCCGCTCTACTATCAGGGCATTTTCCCGGAGCTGCGCCGCAGGCTGGAGGAGATCGGCGATGTGCGCAGAATCGACATTTTGACTCATTTCCATACATGGCCGCGCCCGTGGCAGCAGACGCCATGGCTGTCCGGTCGGGAGCAGGGCGGCTTCATCCGCGAGGTTTTGCCGCATTTTACCCATTTGACGTACGCTTTGTTTGGCGATTTGCAGGTGATCCGCTCGGAGGTAGACTATCCGGAAGATCCGCAAGCGTGTGAAACAGGTGTATCTGCCTTCTTGCGCCTGGCAGACGGCACGCCTGTGACGATCAACGGGCTGGCGGGTATCGCGCATCAGGAGCATTTGGACTACCGCATTTACGGTACAAAAGGCACGCTCAGTGTGGTCAACTGGAGCAAGCTGTCTGTCGGAAGAGACAATGAAGCCCCTCAGGCAGCGGACGTGCCCGAGCAGGACCGTCTGTCGCTGTTGCTCGATGAGCTGGCGCTGGCTCTGGAAGGCAAAGAAGCCAGGCTGGTTACGTTTGAGACAGGTGTAAAAGTGCAGAAAGTATTGGAAGCGTTGCTGGGTCACGCGTAACGGAAAGGCAGGAAAAATCCCCTCGCGGAAGCGTCCGCGTTCGTCTCGTAACAGCTTGGGACGGACGTGGATGACCGGAGGGGATTTTTTGCGTTTAATGGACGCGCAGGGCTGGGTAGACGAACGTTTTCAACGTCAGCCCTGTGAACGAGCAGCCCGCCGCTTTTGGATGTCCGCCACCGCCGTAATGGGCGGCGATCACAGAGAGATCGACGTCATCGCGGTTCGTGCGCAGGCTGATCCGGCCTTTTCCCGGATCGAGCATGGCGACAAAGTCGATTGTCTCGTCGCTTTTGCACAAAAAGCTTCCCGTCGTAGAGTGGTATTGCTCCAAAAAGACGACCCCGACTGTGTACTGCTTCGGCTTGTCCAGGTCGATGTCGACCGGAAGCCGCTTCATTTGCCGCAGCTTTTTTTGCTCGTAGGCAGCGATTTTGCGTTCCTCCGCATAGATCAGGATCGCCTCCCATTCCGTGAACACAAACTGATCCGTGTCGTCGCCTTCCCCGCGCAATCGTCCGATTACTTGATCGGCAAAAGTCTCCCGTTCTGCCAAGTAAAACAACAGGTTCAACTGATGCGCCTGGTCGTTGCCGCTCGTCTCCCAGTCCCACGTGTCAAAAGCGCGAACCAGCTCTACGTAGTGGGAGAGCACGTCGGTAGGCGCAAGCGCGCCCTTTTGGATCAAGTAGTCGTAGTAAAGGCTTGTGGCCGAGGGCTTTTTCCCCGCCTCCTCTACCACGACATTCGCCCAGTCGTACTTGGCTGACAGCGGCAGCGCCGTGGGGTGGTGGTCGATCAGGACGAACGAATGCCCGCGCGCGACCTGTTTTTGAATCAGGGCGGCGGCTTTTTCGTTGACGCTGACATCGGTAATGACAACGGACATTCCGGGGGCAAGCTCCTGCTCGATGAACGTCTCGATCTCCTGGCTGACGGTATACGGAGATACGCCGCGGACGAGGACTTCCTGGCCGGCATAGGCGATTCGGCTCAGGATGGCGCACGATTCTCCGTCGAGGTCCTTGTCGGTGAAATGGATGATGGCTGGCTGATGCATTGAAGGCTCTCCTTGTGTTTGGCTTTTTGTGGGATAGCGAAGCTACCACTTAGGATGTCCTTTTCGGTTTGTGTTCGAACCAGCGGGAGGGCGAGCCGAGTCATTTTTCAAAAGTATGTGTCGTCTGAAGTTCGTTGATGAACAAGCAGTCCGCCTGCGCTTGCTAACGAAAGGTGCGAAAAGACGTTTCCAGCTTATGGATGAATGCTTTGGCGGCCACACTCATGTACTTGTCGTTGCGATACATGATCACCATTTCCCGGATCGGCGAATCTTTGATCTCGATCGCGCGAATGTTGAGTGAGGGGAAGCTTTCGATCAGGCGGCTGGGCTGGATCGTAGCTCCGATTCCGGCGTGAACGAGTTGGAGCAGAGAGGTGGCAGAGCCTGTTTCCATGATCGTCTCAACGGTCAGCCCGTATTCCAGCCCCCATCTGTCGATCAAATCTCTGCCGTAAAAGCCTTTCGGATACATGACAAACGGGATGGTGCGCAAATCGTCGGCAGACACAAATTCGTTCTCGGCAAGCGGGTGGTCGGCATGGACGTAGAGACTGTACGTTTCCGTGTAAAACGGGATGCGGGTCAAGCGCTGGTCGGCAGGCACGGCGGGCATGGACAGACCGACACCCAGGTCGACTTCAATGTTCAACACCTGATTGACGATGTCGATGGAAGGAAACACTTGCACTTTGGTTTGCGGGAATTGCTTATGAAAGTCGATGAGCAAAGAGGTGAGCCGATAGTCCAGGTCGGAGGGCAGTACGGCAATGCGCAAGTGGCTGGCATGCAGGCGGGTCAAGTCTGCGATGGCTGTTTTCGCATTTTCAAGCTGCTGCGCGATTTGTCTGGCGTGATGCTCCAAAATTTCTCCGGCTTCTGTCTTTACCGTTTTTTTCCCGATGCGGTCGAACAGGGGGACGCCGACTTCGTCTTCCAGAACGCGGATTTGCTGGCTCAATGTCGGCTGGGTGATGCCGAGCTTGTAGGCGGCTTCGGAAAAATGCAGTTCGTTGCACAGCATGAGAAAGTATTGCAGCTGGCGAAATTCCATCGCTTCCGCTCCTTTATACATAGTCTGTAACTATTGTTTGTATAGAAAAAATAGAATTGATCTATTATAATCCGGCATTTACACTTCATTCAAGGACTGAGGAAGGAAGTGCTTGCGTGAAGTTTTTTTATTTGGGTTTCGTCGTGTTTTTTCTGTCGCTGAACTTGCGGCCGTCCATTACGTCTGTAGGACCGTTGCTTGACATCATTCAAAAGGATTTGGGCATGAGCGGCGTGACCGCCAGCCTGATTACGACGCTTCCGGTCTTGTGCATGGGGCTGTTTGCGCTTTTGTCGATCACGCTTAGCCAGCGTTTTGGGCTGGAGCGAGCGTTGTTTGTCTCTATGGTGATGATTTTTGCGGCTACGGCGTTTCGGGCGGCGGTCAACGACAGTGTCAGCCTGCTGGCGACTGCCCTGATTTCCGGAATTGGCATCGGCATCGCGGGCCCGCTTTTGTCAGGCTTTATCAAAAAGCATTTTCCTGGCAGGCCGGGTGCTACGAGCATCTACTCCGTATCGCTGGTCATCGGGGCGGCGGTCGCTTCGAGCTTGTCGATTCCGATTTTTGAAGGGCTGCACCAGTCGTGGCAATATGCGCTGTGCGTCTGGGCAGGCTTGGCGGTGATTGCGGCGGGGCTGCTGCTTCCGCTGACGAAAGAAAAAGCGGCGAAATCGGAGCTGACACGGCCTTCCTTGCGGGTGAAAAATGGGCGAATGGGCAGCAGCATGGTGTTTTTCGGTTGCATGTCATCGATGTTTTACATGATTACCGCCTGGCTGGCGCCGCTCGTGCAATCGGCAGGAATCAGCCACGAGCAGTCGGGACTCGTTCTGACGTTGTTTACGATCATCCAGATTCCCGTCAGCTTTTTCGTCCCGGTCATCGTCAGCCGCACGGGCAAACGCAATCTGTGGCTCGTCATCTGTGCCCTGTCCGAGCTGATCGGCGTCGCTTTGCTGCTCGCTCACCTGTCGCCGTGGTTGGCGACCGTGTTTCTCGGAATCGGGGCAGGCGGTCTGTTCCCGCTGGCGCTTTTGATCCCGATTCAGGAAGCGGAGAGCGCTGCGGAAGCGACTTCCTGGTCAGCGGCAATGCAATGCGGCGGCTACATGCTCGGCTGTCTTGGGCCGATGCTGATTGGGTTGACTGTGGATGTTTTTGGCAATTTTACGGTTGGGTTGATCGTGATGCTGTTCATCATCGGTTGTCTGCTCTGGTCGATCAGCAGGCTCGGCGGGCGGAAGCAGGTGGTTAAAAGGACGGTGGCGACATAGGGGAGGAAACAGGAGAAACCGCCGCAGGGCACCTGGCCTCTTGCGGGGAAGCCTAGACTGGCCGCCTGCGGTGAAAAAGGAAAACCGCGGCAAAAGCAGTATGTTCGAAGAAGTGTGCTCACGTTGCCGCTTAAAAGCCGTTTTCCTTTTTCGCCTCCGGCTGGGGGGAGTCCGAAAGCCCTGCCGCTTGTTTCTCCTGTTTCCTCGGCCAGCGTTTGGCTTTGGTCGGAGTTTGTTTATTTGTTGAAAGTTAATTGGAGGAGAAAATTTTGGATGAGCTTCGTGGTGGTTGATCAGGAACTGAAATGTTAGTGCAGCTGTTGATCGGTGCTGCAGCGAAGGGAGGAAACAGGAGAAACCGCCGCAGGGCACCTGGCCTCTTGCGGGGAAGCCTAGACTGGCCGCCTGCGGTGAAAAAGGAAAACCGCGGCAAAAGCAGTGTGTTCGAAGAAGTGTGCTCACGTTGCCGCTTAAAAGCCGTTTTCCTTTTTCGCCTCCGGCTGGGGGGAGTCCGAAAGCCCTGCCGCTTGTTTCTCCTGTTTCCTCGGCCAGCGTTTGGCTTTGGTCGGAGTTTGTTTATTTGTTGAAAGTTAATCGGAGGAGGAAATTTCTGGATGAGCTTCGTGATGGTTGATCAGGGGGAAATTCAGTGCGGGAAGTAGACAATCCTTTTTCATGGATGCGTTGTATGACGCAACCGACTTCAAGAAAAACCTTAATCATGGTTTCGATTTTACCTTGTCACGGCGGAAGTGCCGATGACGCAAACTACAAAGAGTCAGCCCAAGCAAGCTTTTATGCATTCAGCTTTTTCCTTGAAACCCCCGATCGCCACGCCTAAAGCACCGATGACGCAATCCACAAAGCATCCTCCCAAGCGCTCCCCATTCAACCGAAGCCACCCAAAAAGAAAAAGCCTCGCGCACAAAAAACGTGCCGAAGCCTTTTGCCAACGGTATATCCCTCACTGCAACGCCTTGTTTTGCATCAAAAAATCGATAAACGTCCGCATGATTCCGTTCACAGGCGTGTCTTTCAAGTAAATCAGCTCAAAATTGCGGTTGATTTGCGGCAGGTTGAGGACATCTACTTCCTTCAACTCCCCGTCACTCAAATCCTTGCTGATCGCAAAGCGCGGCAAAAAGGCGATGCCAAGCCGCTGTTTCACCATCCGCTTGACGACCTCGATGTTGTCCGCTTCCATGACCACGTTGTTTTGCAGTTGAAAATGGCTGAACGCGTTGTTGATCAGCTTCCAGTCCAAAGAGCCGCGGTTGAACAAAATCAGCCGTTCGCGCGCCACCTCTTCGATCGACACCTGATGGCGATAGGCAAACGAATGCTCAGGGTAAATCGCCAGCACCATGTCGTCGGACATGAGCTGAATCCGGTTGATCTGCGGGTGGTTGACCGCTCTGGCGATGCCGAACGAAACCTCGTGGTTGAGCACCATATCGAGCACCTGATGAGAATGTCCCGTGAGGATCGTCAGCTTGATTTTCGGGTACAGCTGCTGAAACTGTTCCACGAGATCCGGCAAGATGTAGAAGGCCGAAACGAATACGGTCGAAATGGTCAGCTCGCCTTCCACGTCGCCTTGCGACCGCTGAATCGCCTGTTGGCCTTCTTGCAGTGTGTTCATGATATTTTTCGCGTAGGGCAAAAACAAGTCGCCTTCTTTGGTCAGCGAGATCGTATGTCCGGTGCGTTGAAACAGCTTGCAGCCCATCGAGGTTTCCAGCGCTTTGATCCGCATGCTGACGGTCGGCTGGGAAAGGTACAACAGGTCTGCTGTTTTGCTGAAACTCCCGGTCAAGGCAACAAAGATAAACGCTTCCAGTTGTTCCATATTCATAGGGGTAGGCTCCATTATGCAAAATTTTGAAGATGCCTATAGCAAAAATTCATTGGAATCGCACTTAAAAATACATTACCGTAAAATGAGAGAATTAGGTAGAGTTCGACCAGAGAAAATAGAGCGAGGAATGATGGGAATGCAGGGAATGATGGGAATGCCGATTATCGATTTGCATTGCGATGCGCTGTTGAAGCTGTGGGAGGAAAAGGGCAGCATCTCCTTCACCGATTCCGACAAGCTCGATGTGAACAGAAACAGACTGCACGAAGGCGGAGTAAAGGTGCAAAGCTACGCGATTTTCACGCCACCCGATCTGCCGTCGGAAAGCCGGTTCCAGTGCGCGCTGGATCAGATTCATTACTTTTACGCCGAAGTGCTCGGCAAACACCCGGAAATGAAACAGATTCGCGACTGGAGCGATCTGGACAAGCTCGGCGACGGCGAGATCGGAGCCATGTTGACACTCGAAGGGGTCGAGCCGATCGGCAACGACTTGAAAAAGCTGCACATTTTGTACCAGCTGGGCGTGCGTTCTGTTGGGCTTACCTGGAACTTGGCGAACTTGGCGGCTGATGGAGTGCTGGAAGAACGGAAGGGCGGGCTGACCGCGTTTGGCAAAGAGCTGATCCAGTTTCACAATGAACGAAAAATTTTGACAGATGTTTCGCATTTGTGTGAGCGCAGCTTCTGGGAGACGCTGGAGCTGGCAAAATACCCGATCGCGAGCCATTCCAATGCGCAGGCGATTTGCGGCCATCCCCGCAACCTGTCCGATGAGCAGGCCAAGGCGATGTTTGCCAAAGGAGCCAACGTCCACGTCGTCTACTGCACGATGTTCATTAACGAGTCGACGCCGCCGACAATCGACGATCTGATCCGGCATATCGACCATTTTTGCTCGCTCGGCGGAGTACGCCACATCGGGCTAGGCTCCGATTTCGACGGGATTTCTGCCAAAGTCGTCGGACTGGAGCATGCGGGCATGAGCCAAAATTTGATCAATGAACTGCTCAAACGATACACAGAGGATGAAGTGCGCGGGTTCGCCTACGAAAACTTTTTGCGCAACCGTCCAGTGTAAGCAAAAAAGCGCAAGGAGGAGTAACCATGGACCGCACTGAAAAGAACAGAGGAAAAATTCGCGAATGGGGAGCTGCCGTCGGCAAGCTGCCTACAGGCGAAAAAAACGATCTGACAGACGTGGCAGGTGTCCGCGTGGGGCATGTGACGATTCAGCACGAGTTGGCAGACGGGGAGTGCGCATGTACAGGAGTGACGGCGATTTTGCCGCACGGAGGGAGTCTGTTCCGCGAAAAGGTGACCGCTGCAAGCTACGTCATCAACGGCTTCGGCAAGACGACCGGGCTTGTGCAAGTAAACGAGCTGGGGGTGCTGGAATCGCCGATCATGCTGACCAACACGTTTTCGGTGCCAGCCGTCACGCAGGGCACATTGCAATACATGCTGGCTACCAATGAGGAAATCGGCGATACGACAGGAACGGTCAACATCGTGGTCGGCGAGTGCAACGACGGGCACCTCAACTCCATCCGCCGCTGTGTGGTGCGGCCCGAAGATGCTGTGGCGGCGATTGAAAACGCTTCGGAGCAAGCGGTAGAGGAAGGAGCGGTCGGAGCAGGAACGGGCATGATCGCTTTTGGCTACAAAGGCGGAATCGGTTCGTCTTCACGGGTCGTGGCGGCGGATGGGCAGAAGTACACGCTCGGTTCGCTGGTGCTGTCCAATTTTGGCAGCAAGGACGACTTTTTGGGCCACCGGCTGTTTGCCAACAGCAATACCAACGCCGACGAAACAGAAACGGCCAAACAGGCAACCGAGCGCAAAGAGGACGGTTCGATCATCATGGTACTGGCTACGGACGCGCCGCTGAGCGATCGGCAGTTGCTGCGCGTCGCCAAGCGGGCAGGAATCGGGCTGGGGCGTACGGGAAGTCACTTCGGGCACGGGAGCGGCGACATCGTCATTGCCTTTTCCACCGCACAGAAAATTCCGCACAACACAGACGCGCATACCGAGCCGCGCGTACAGCTTCGCGAGGATCACCCGATCATGAACGAGCTGTTTGCGGCGGCGGCAGAGGCGACAGAGGAAGCGATCTACAACTCGCTGTCCCAGGCAGTCACGACGAACGGCAGAAAAGGGCGCACGGTGCACGCGCTGCCGACCCCGCTTTTGTAAAAAGGTCGGCTTCAGCAAGAACGATCTCATTTATCCCAACAATATGGAGGACGGCTATGGAGCGACTGCAAACGACAGAGCTTGCGCATTACATAGAAACTTTCATGGAAGAGCACAGCGTCCCTGGCCTTGCCGTGGCGCTGTCTCTTCACGGACAAACGATCTATGCCAAAGGGTTTGGCGTGCGCGATCTGGATACAAAAGAGCCTGTTACGCCCGAAACGGTTTTCGGCATCGCTTCCGTCACCAAGTCGTTTACGGCAGCGGCGATCATGCAGCTTGTTCACGAAGGAAAGCTGTCGCTGGATGATCCGGTCAACAAATACTTGCCGTCGTTCCGACTGACAGGCTGCGATGCGGGCAAAATCCAGATTCGCCATCTCCTGTCCCATACCTCCGGCGTTCCGCCGCTGCTGCGCAAAGAAGAGCTGATCCAGTTTCACGAGCATCTCGATTATTTGGCTCACGTGGAATTTGCCGCGCTGGGCGAGCCGGGACAGTATTTCAGCTACGCCAATGACATGTTCCTGCTGCTTGGGGCGATCATCGAGCGAGTGACGGGCCGTCTGTACCGCCGTTATATGACGGAACGGCTGCTGGAGCCGCTTGGCATGCACCGCTCTACGTTCAGCCTGGATGAAGTCGCGCGTCTGTCCAATGTCTCTACCCCGTATGCGCGGCGAGGGGCAAACCAGCAGATGACAAAGGTTGCCTGGCCAACACTCGGCAACTACGAGGTTGGCGGCGGCATTCGTTCCAGCGTGGAGGATTTGCTTGCGTACGGGAGCCTGTACGTAGGCGGAGGATCCGATCAACAGCAGGAAATCGTGCCCGCCAAAGGACTTGCACCGATGTGGCAGCCCGTCCATCGGCTGACGAAAGACGCCTGGTACGGATATGCGCTCAAGACGACAACGGACTACGCGGGGGTCACGCTGGTCGAGCACGGGGGAGGGCAGCCAGGCGTGTCGTCCAATTTCGGCTTTGTACCAGAAAAAGGTCTGGTTTGTGTCGTGCTGTCCAACATGGAAAACGTGCCAATCCGCAAAGTATGGCTGGCAGCGGTAAACGCGGCGCTGGGCTTGCCGCTTGCCCACAAGGAACCAGACGCGCCGCTGTATCAGATCGACGGCGAGGAGCTGGACAAGCTTGTCGGGACGTACGCTTGCGCAGAAGGCGGGCACCTGCGGCTCTTCGTCAGGGAGGGCGTGCCCGTCGCCGATGTGGCAGGCACCGAGTTTGCCCTGCGCGCTGCCGCAAGCGATACATTGATCTTTACAGACAGCGAGCTGCCGCTGCGCTTTTTCTTCAAGGCAGATCGCCGAGCCTGGGCTGTGCTGCTCGGGATGAGGATGCTGCAACGCGTCGAATAGTCTTTTGCAAAAGCTGCATTCGCAAGCCTGTTTCACGGGGGAAGTAAGTCGTGGAACGGGCTGTTTGCTTTGCAGCGAAAAAGAGTAAAGAAAGTGAAAATATTGGTAAAAATTTTAAAACTAATAATTCTGAATATTTACTATAATACGAACTGTCTTCCAAAAGTAGAGGGGGTTCGTGTATGGGAGTTCGATCCTGGATATTTGCGGCACTCCAAGTGAGTATCGCCACGGCATTGCTGGTTGGGTGTAGTCAGCCCGCCGCCAATTCCGGCCAAACGCAGCCAGATGGCGCGAAAGAGCAAGCTGGACAAGAAGTCAGGCTGAAGATGGTCGAGAGCATTACCAGTCCGCAGCGCACAGCGCTTCTGAAGGAAATGCTGACCCAGTTTGAAACGAAAAACCCGGGCATCAAGGTAGACCTGATCTCCCCGCCTTTCGAGGGGGCCGATCAAAAAATTACGCAAATGCTGATGGCAAAAGAAGAGCTTGATGTGCTGGAGGTCCGTGAGTTCAATGCGAAGCAGTTCTCGATGAACGGCTTTATTGAAAATCTGAAGCCCTACACGGAAAAATGGAGCAATTACGACCAGCTGACCGATGTGGCAAAACGCCGCGCCACTTGGGTCGACAACACCCCTTACTATATTCCGAACGGCTTGTATCAGCGAGTCCTGTACTATCGGGCGGACTGGTTCAAGGAAGCGGGCATCGAAGCGCCCAAGACGTGGGCTGAGCTGTTGGCCGCGGGCAAAAAAATGACCGACCCGGCCAAAAACCGTTACGGGTACAGCTTCCGGGGAGGCCCTACCGGGTGGGACTACGCCTTGATTGCGATGTGGGCCTACAACGGCACCGAGGTCGATCCGTCCTCTGCTTTTTTCCTGAAAGACGGCCGGACGCTTTTTTCTACCCCGGAGTCCTTGGAGGCAATGCGCTACTACAAGCAGCTGTACAAAGAAATATCGCCGCCCGATTCGGTAAGCTGGGGCTTCCAGGAGATGGTGCAAGGCTTCGTGGCAGGTTCGACGGCCATGCTGATCCAAGACCCCGATGTCATCGATGGAGCCAAGGAAAAAATGCAGGAAGGAACATGGGCAACCGCCCCTTTGCCGATTGGGCCATCAGGTGTAGCCCAGCAAGTGGTAGGCGGACCAGGCTGGGGCATGACAGCATACTCCAAGCATAAAGCGGAAGCATGGAAGCTGATCGAATTTCTTTCTGACCCCGAGCAAAGCACCCACTTCGCCAAGAAAACATCTGTCATTCCTGTGGTAAAAAGCGCAGCGGAAGACGAGTTTTACAAAACCGGATACTTCCAGCCGTTCATTGAGATGAACCAGCAGCCGCAAACATTCATCGATGTATCCAGACCTGTCGACTACAAAGGCTGGGGAGCGTGGCAAAGCGCGGCAGACAAGGAAATCCAGAGCTATTTGCTCGATCAGCTCTCTGCGGAAGACTTGCTGAAAAAGTGGGACGAGTATTGGACAAAAGAGCGGGCTGAGCGCAAATAGACGAGGGGGGAGCGGTCTTGCAAACAGAGAAGCCCATCGTCGTAGCGAAAGAACCATTCGTTTCGCCACCGAAAAAGCCGTTTCGCCTGTCCAGGGAAGGAGCTTTCATCTGCCTGTGCTTGCTGCCAGCGGTATTGTTTGTCGGCATTTTTACTTACTATCCGCTGCTGCGCGGCATCATCATGTCCTTCCAAAACTACACGCTGTTTAATTTGCTGGATGTGCGCTTCATCGGATTGGACAACTTCTTCGCTGTCCTGACCAGCCCGGAGTTTCCCCGCGTGGCGTTGAACAGCTTTTACTGGGTGGCTGTCTCGCTGTTCTTCCAGTTGCTGCTCGGCTTTGCCTTGGCGTTGTTCATGCGCCGCCGTTTCCGGGGGAGAGGCATCTATCAGGCGTTTGTGTTTTTTCCGTGGGCGATGTCCGGGTTTTTGATCGGATTGATCTGGCGGTGGATGTTCAATGCGCAATTTGGCGTCATTAATGACTTGCTGGTGAAAAGCGGGTTGATCGCTGCCCCGATCCCGTTTTTGGCCGATGGAAAATGGGCGCTTGCGGCCGTGATCATCGCAAACATTTGGTACGGTGTCGCTTTTTTTGCCATCATGATTTTGGCTGCCCTGCAATCGATCCCGGAGGAGCTGTACGAGGCGGCAGCGATGGACGGCGCGGGGCGCATCCAGCAGTTTTGGAGCGTGACCTTGCCCTACATTTTGCCGACGATGCTGGTGACGATTCTTCTTCGGGTCATTTGGATCTTGAATTTTCCCGACATCATTTACGCGATGACCAATGGCGGTCCGGCAGGCTCGACTCACATCTTCGCCACGTATATGATCGATAAAGTCATTTTCGGACAGGATTACGGGCAAGCCTCGGCTGTAGGGGTCATTATTGTCTTGCTCCTTCTGGTGTTCACCGTGTTTTACGTCAAGGCGACCCGCATGGAGAAGGGAGGGGATTTCTAGATGCAGCGCGATCACATATGGTGGCAAACAGCGCGGGTAGTTGTCTTGGGCGGATTTTTGGCCTTTGCGATTTTTCCGTTGTACTGGATTGTCATCACGTCGCTCAAAGGGCAAAAAGAAATTTTCTCGTTGCCGATCCGCTACTGGCCCGATGAGGTGACGTTGCTCAATTATGTGGAGATTTTTCGCATCTCGCATTTTCAGGTCTATATCTGGAACAGCTTTCTCGTATCGCTGTTCGCTTCGGCGCTTGTCGTCGCGATCGCCATGCTTGGCGGGTACGTTCTGGCCCGCTTTTCGTTTCGGGGCAAAAGAGAGGTCATGTTCGGCTTTCTCGTCACACAGATGATTCCGATCTTCATCGGGATGGCGCCGCTCTATGTCATGATGTCGAAAATGCATATTTTGAACAGTCTGTTTTCTTTAATCCTGATTTACACCGTCATGCTGATTCCGTTTTGCACGATCATCATGTCCGGCTTTTTTCAACGCATCCCGAACGCGTTGGAAGAGGCGGCCATGATGGATGGCTGTTCCCGGATCAGCGCGTTGTTTCGCGTAATCGTGCCGATCATGCTCCCCGGTATCGCAGCCACGTTCATTTTTGCCTTCGTGCAATGCTGGAACGAGCTGATCATGGCCGTTTTGTTCATCGATGAAGAGTCAGTCAAGACGATCCCGGTCGCCATGAACGCTTTCATCAAAAAGTACGACATCGAGTGGGGAGCGATGTCGGCAGCTACTGTTCTGTCTGTCATCCCGACGATGCTGTTGTTTGCCTTTTGCCAAAAGTACCTGGTGGAGGGGCTGACGCAAGGAGCCGTGAAAGGATGAAGACGCTACACATAGTCCCGCATCCCCGCCCGATACGCCTGTTCATCCCCTTGCTCGATGCCGAACAATGCTTCCTGCAAGGCAAACGTGCTGCGATAAAAGCGCATGCGGACGAGGACGGAATCCAGATCGGGGTACCACGGTGACAGGCAGGACAAAAAGTTCTCGCCATAGCTCGCGGCGAATCCGGCGAAATCGTAAGCCGCGTCGCCGATGCCTGCTCCGCCGAAGTCAATGATGCCTGTGATCCGCTGTTTTTGCGCGTCGTACAAAATGTTGGTCGTGCCGAAGTCGCCATGAATGAGCCGCGGCGCAAACGCAAAGTGGGCAGGATCAGCCAGATACGTCTCAAATCGTTCAGCAATCTCCTGTTTGGCCGACTCGCGCATGGCCGGGAACAGCCGGGAGACGATTCGGTCGTAAAGCTCCGTCAGCTCGTCTGCCATGCCAACCGAGTCGGAAACAAGCTCAGGGAGCCGCTGTTCATACGGAAAAGAGTGCAGCTCATGCAAAAATCGCCCGAGCTGGGCGGCGATGGCAGGGAGCTGATTGTGACGGGCTGCTTGCGCAAACGCTTCACGCGTAAACGGCTCTCCACGTAGCAGCGGGTAGCCAGTGAAGACTTTACCAGGCTCCTCCGGTACGAAGGAACGATAGACCGGAGCGGGGATCGGCAGGGAAACGCTATCCTGGACCGCTTGCAACACGGCTGTTTCTTTTTTCAACTGGCGAATGCCCAGCGCGTACTTGGGAAAGCGAAACACGTACGCGCCGTTGACGATCCACACATCGTTGTTTTGTCCGATCTCATTGCGAACGAGAGAGTGGACAATGAAATCAGGATAGACATCCTGGATGGCGCGTATGCAGCTTTGTTCATTCATAGCCGTTCTCCTTTTAGCGTGTAAAATGTGAAAAAGAAAGAGCACTCTCCCGCGTGGAAAGTGCTCTTTTCGCATTCAGGAAGCAGCCAGCTCGAATCGGACCACCGTTTCCTTGCCGCCCGCGAGCTTTTCCTGCTCGACGACTCGCCAGTTTCTGGAGATCGTCTTGCGCATCCAGTCGAGCGCTTCAACTGACAAGCGAACCTGGCTCAGTGCCGTTTCCTCTACCTCATAATCTTGCTCGGCCAGCAGCTGATAGCGCTTATTCAACAGGAACTTGATCCCGTTTATCGTCGTGAACTTGATTTGATAGCCGTCGCGAATGGCTTGTTCCAGCGCAGCAGAATCGTTTTGGTACAGTTCAAAGAGGGGAGAGAAATCGTATTTGCCGCCTTCCACATCAGCGAAAGGCTCCGAATCGCCCGTTCTCAGCCTGTGAATGATTTCTTCATCGACAAATCCATGGGCACGAGCGGCTTCCAGAAGCATCGTCTCCCATTGGGACAGCTTAACCGTAGACATGAACAGCCCTCCTCGATCTTTGCATGTACTGTCTAGTATAATCTCTGCTTTTGTAAAACTCAACCATAATTCCGACTGTTTTTGTATGAAATGAAAACGTCACGAAGAAACAGGCGAAGCGGACTTATGATCGCGCGGCTCTTTGGAAGTGGTGGTTAGCGTAACACCTACGATGATCAGGAGCGCTCCAAACAGTTGAATGAGCGTGACGGGCTTCGCCAACAGGAAAAAGCCGAACAGCATGGCGATAAACGGCTCCAGGTTGGAAAACATCGCGGCTTTGGCCGCTCCGACTTTTTGCAGCTGGCTGTTCCAGATCAAGGTGACGATGCCGTGCATGATGACAGCGGTCACAAACAACAAAATCCACGAAGACAACTGCGTGCTGTAGGCAACTTGCGGCAAGCTGGCGAAGACGAACGGCAGCAGCGCGCCGAATCCGATCAGGTTGGAAAAAAGCGTGGTCACGAGCGGAGGCAGTCGGTGGCCGAGCATGCGGACGAGAATGATCGAGACGGCAAATGTCAGCATCGTCAGCACGATCCAGAGAATGCCGACGTCAAAGTGCAGCTCCGCCCCTGTGTAAATGACGAACAGAACGCCAGCCGTACCGATGACAGCGCCAAGCCCCATGCGCCATGTCAGCGCTTCTTTTAAAAACAGGGCGGCGAGCAGCGCAGTCGTTACCGGAGTCAAAGCCAAAATCAGCGACGAAGTAGTGGGATCAGCCGTCACCAGCCCTTTGTAAAACGACCACTGGTTAATCCCGACGCCGACAATGCCGAGAGTCGCAACCAAAAGCCAGTCACGCCGTGACAGCTTCGGAATCGTCAGTCGTCCTTTTGCCCAGATCAACAAAAACAGCGCGATGAACAGCAGACGCATGACAGACAAAAACAGCGGCGAAAATTCCGCCACCAGCATTTTGCCAAAGACAAAATTGCTGCCCCAGGCGGTGACGCAAAAAATGAGCAGCAAGTAAGATCGCAGCATGACATTCGTTCCTTCCTGTGCGATCAGCGCCAGCCAGCACCAGCAGCGTAAGGGCTTGCAGGCGTTACGCCGTGCGGAAGTAGCGCCTCCACAGCCAGGTGATGCTCAGGTAGCCTACCAGGAAGAAGGCCGTAGCAAAAGAAGCGATCCAGATCGCTTTCATCGGATCGACAAACGCTCTGCTGACGTACCCTGCTGCCTGTCCTACCACAGCGCTGATCAAAATGAAATTGGATGCCTTCCCCCGCGACCAGACGATGACGATCAAGGGCAAAATCAGGGAGGCATAGATGATGCCGAAGAAAAACAGCAAGTCGAGCAAGGTCGGCTTGAAATAGCTCGTCAGACCAAAAGACACCGCGCCAATCATGATGGCGAGCATGTAGCCCGTGCGAATTTTTTGCCGTTCGGTTGCACGCGGGCGGAACAGCTGATAGACGTTGTTGACCATCAGGCTGATCATGGAATGCAGCCCGGCTCCGAATGCGGACATGATCGCACCGAAGGAGCACAGGACGAACAGGACAAGCAAAAACATCGAATCGATTTTGCGGACGAGGTCGAACATGAGCGAGTAGATGTCGTCAAAGCCGCCCGTGAAAATGACGATGATGATTAGCGACGAAAAGGCCAGCGGCACCGTGGCGAAAATCAGTCCGGACAGCAAAAAGGTCGGGACGATTTTTTTCTCTTCCATCATATACAGCCGCTGCCAGGAAGCTTGGTCGGAAAAAACTTGTCCGAAGCCGATCAACAGCCCCGTGACGATAAACAACAGCCCTTCCTTGTTACTTGCCACGAGCAAATACGGATGGTACAGCCGCAAGCCGTTGTAGACGTGCTCGACGCCTTTTCCGATGAAAAAGTAAACCGGAATGAGAATCGCCGCAGCAAATGTAATCACAATCTGCACGATGGCAAAGCGGTGGATCGAGCGGATTCCACCGATGCCGGCAAACAGGACGGAGAACACAAAAAAACAGAGCAGACCGAGCGGGATAGGCAAGCCGAACAAAATGTTCAGCAAGACGCCGCCAGCCATCCCTTGGACAAACATCGCTTCGATCGTCGTCAACAGCAACAAAATAATCATCAACCAGTAGCCAAAAGGGTGCAGCTTGCCCTGCAAGTAATCGCCGATGGTCATGCCTTCGGAAAATTCCCGGCGCACCCGGCGGCCGAGCAAACCGAAGAAGCAGAGGGCGACTGCCCCCATCAAGGCGAAGCCGATCCCGCCGAAGATGCCGTATTTGACGAGCGCCTCTGGTGAGCCAAAAATGGTGTTGCCAGTCACCCAGCGGGCAAGAATGGAGACGGCCCCGAGTCCGATCCCGATTTTGGCTGCGCCCAGCACGTACTCGCGAAAGGATAAATACGTCAAAATACATTCCCCTTGTCCCGATATTCTTTGGGAGTTTTCCCGACCACCTTGCGGAAGATGGTGCTGAAATAGTGCTGGCTGTTGAAGCCTGTGCGCTCCGCTACGGTCGAGATGCTCCATTCCGGATGGCCGATCAGAAATTTTTTGGACATCTGAATCCGGTATTGCATCAGGTACTCGGAAAACGAAACGCCGACTTCCTCATGAAACCGTCGACTGAGATAAGTCGGATTGATGTGCACCTCTGCGGCGAGGTCAGCCAGGTTGAGCTTTTCGGCAAATTTCTGGTGGATGATGTTCATCGCATCGGAAATAATCCGGGTGTAGGCGGACAAGGCAGGACTTTTCTGGTATTTGTTCAAAATCTCGACCAGCTCGCTCTCGATGACAGGCTTCGTGATGTAATCGACGACACCGAGGCGGATGGATTGTTTGGCGTAATGAAAATCTTGGTAAGCAGTCACGATGATCAGTTCGATCTCTTTATGCTGGGCACGCAGCTCCTCGCCGAGCGCCAGCCCGGATTTCCCCGGCAAATTGATGTCCAGAAAGGCGAGATGAAGAGGCACCTTCTGGCTGATCGCCATGGCTTGGCTGCCGTCAGCGGCCTTGTACAGATTCCACAAGGGGAACATGGGCTGGATCAAGTATTCCAGCTGGTCCAGCTCCAACGGTTCGTCATCCACGAGTAGTACGTTCATCTTGTTCACCTCACATCAACATGTTCAAAAATACACGGCCATTGAACAATCACACGCGTTCCTCCCTCAGATGAGCTTTCTAGCTGTAATTGTGCGTGATCACCAAAGCAAAGGTGGAGTCGGCGCCGGATGTTGTCCAAGCCGTGGCCGCTCTTCTCATGCGGCTGTTCGGCTTCGCTGTCTGTTCCATTCTCATGCTCGAAGGCGGCGAGGTCAACAGAGCCGTTGTCTGCGACGACGAGCAAGACATCGTCTGCTTGGCGGCTGATGTGGATTTGCAAAACAGCGTCGCCCATCTTGCGCTCCAGCCCGTGTTTGAACGCATTTTCCACGAGCGTTTGCAGCACGAACGGAGGGATCGAGGCGGTGAGCAAATCGTCCGCGCATTCGAGAGTAATATGCAGTCGGTGGCCGAAGCGGAGCTTTTGAATCTCCAGGTACTGCTCGGTGTATTGAATCTCCCGGGCGAGTGAAATCAACGGCTCCGTCGATTTGTACTTGAATTTGAGAAACTGGGAGAGGACTTCGAGAGCCCTCACCAGCTCTTTTGTCCGGTTGAGCCGTGCCAGGCTGAGGATGACATTCAATGTATTAAACAGGAAGTGCGGCTGGATTTGCTGGTTCAGCTGATTGTAGAGCGCTTGCTGAAGCTCCTTTTCCAGCTCGATCTTCACATTTTTGTTTTCCAGCAGGTCGATGCGCTTTTCAAAAATGAACAAAAACAATAAAGCAATAGCTCCTATAATAGGAGCCAAAATGAACAACAGAATGAGCAGAGTGAAACCTTCGAAGCTTATCATGAGATCCCTTCTGTATGGTCGTCTTTGATTTTGCAGTTACCATCATATCATGCCGCTTGAGGTTCGCTTGCTTTTTTAGAAAATTTTAATGTCTCTTACGGCACGAGGTGGCAGGCAACCTGATGCGTGCTGTGTACGTTGGTCAGAGCCGGAACTTCTGTCTTGCAGCGCTCGACCGCGAGCGGGCAGCGCGTATGGAAGCGGCAGCCTTGCGGTGGATTGATCGGCGAAGGCACGTCTCCGCGCAGGATGATCCGTTCTTGCTTTTTGCTGACGTCCGGGACCGGAATCGCGGACAAAAGCGCCTGTGTATACGGATGCTGCGGACTGTCGAACAGCGACTTCTTGTCGGCGATTTCCACGACTTTGCCGAGATACATCACCATCACGCGATCAGAAATGTGGCGAACGACGCCAAGGTCATGCGAGATGAACAAGTAGGTCAGCTTGAACTCTTTTTGCAGGGATTTCAACAGATTCAGCACTTGTGCCTGAATCGAAACGTCGAGAGCAGACACCGCTTCGTCGCAAATGATCAGCTTGGGCTGCATCGCCAGGGCGCGGGCAATCCCGATCCGCTGCCGCTGTCCGCCGCTAAATTCGTGCGGAAAACGATCGATTTGATCCGGGCGCAGACCGACGTGGCTGAGCAGTTCAATGATGCGCTCCCGGCGCTGGTTGGCAGGGACGATGTTTTGGATCGCCAGTGCTTCGCCGAGAATTTGCGCCACGGACTGACGCGGATTCAGCGATGCGAACGGGTCCTGGAAGATGACCTGCAAGTCTTTGCGCATGCTGCGCATTTGCGATTTGGACATGGCGAGCAAGTCTTTTCCTTCGAAAAACACCGAGCCGCTTGTCGGTTCGTCGAGGCGAAGGATAGCGCGTCCGGTGGTCGATTTTCCGCAGCCGGATTCGCCTACGATGCTGAGCGTTTCGCCTTCAAAAATCGTGAAGCTGACATCGTCAACCGCTTTGACGTGATTGACGGTGCGGCCCAAGATGCCGCCTTTGATCGGGAAGTGCTGCTTGAGGTTTTGGACTTTGAGCAGTGGTTTTTTCGTTTGATCGGCTGTCATCATCATGACGTCATACCCCCATTTCTGTAGCAGTCTTGCTGGCGCCATCCCATTCAGGCGTGTACATCCAGCAGCGTACCTTGCTTCCGTCGTCGCTTGTCAAAAGCTCGGGCAGCTTGGAGTGGCACAGTTCAGTGGCATGCGGGCAGCGCGGGGCGAAGCGGCAGCCAGTCGGCATGTTGAAGGGGCTTGGAACGTTGCCCTTGATCGCCACCAGCTCTTCCACATCCTCGTCTAGACGGGGGAGGGAGTTCATCAGACCGATCGTATACGGGTGCTTCGGATTTTCGAACAAGTTTTTGGCGGTCGTGTACTCGACGACTTTTCCGGCGTACATGACAGCGACGCGGTCGCACGTCTCTGCGACGACGCCGAGATCGTGGGTAATCATGATAATGCTCATGCCCATTTCGGCCTGCAGCTTTTTCATCAGCTCCAAAATTTGCGCCTGGATCGTCACGTCGAGCGCGGTCGTCGGCTCATCCGCGATGAGAATTTCCGGGCGGCAAGCGAGTGCCATCGCGATCATGACGCGCTGGCGCATCCCGCCGGACAACTCGTGCGGCTCCTGGGTCGCGCGTTTTTCCGGGGAAGGGATGCCGACGAGGCGCAGCATGTCGACCGCTTTTTCCCACGCTTCTTTGCGGCCCATGTTCTGGTGCAGACGCAGCACCTCGGCGATTTGCTCGCCGACCGTATATACCGGGTTGAGCGATGTCATCGGCTCCTGAAAAATCATCGAGATTTCGTTGCCACGAATTTTGCGCATCTCGGCTTCTGATTTGGCAATCAGGTCTTGCCCTTTGAACAAAATTTCTCCTCCTACAATTTTTCCCGGAGGGCTGGCAATCAAACGCAAGATCGAAAGCGAGGTGATACTTTTTCCACAGCCGGATTCGCCTACCAGACCGAGCGTTTCTCCTTTGTTCAGGGAGAAATCAACGCCATCCACGGCTTTACTGACGCCATCATCTGTGAAAAAGTGCGTTTGCAGGTTGCGAACGTCCAGTATTTTTTCTTGTTGTCCTGGCATGGTGCTCCCTCCTTAGTTCAGATCGATTCGTTTATTGAAGTAGCGATACAGTACGTCGACGAGCAGGTTGACGAACACGAAGATGACGGAAGCGATCAGTACGCCGCCCTGGACGACAGGCAAATCGCGCATGCGGATCGCGTCGACGATCAGACGGCCCAAGCCGTTGATGGCAAAGACGGATTCGACGAGAACCGTACCGCCCAACAGGAACCCGAACTGCAAGCCGACAACGGTGATAATCGGGATCAGGGCGTTTTTCAACGCGTGCTTGTAAACGATCACTTGTTCACGCAAGCCTTTTGCCCGCGCTGTGCGGATGTAGTCCTGGCGTACGACGTCGAGCATGCTGGAGCGGGTCATCCGCGCTACGATGGCAGCCCCGGCTGTTCCGAGCGTGATCGCGGGCAAAACCATGTGCTTCCACGTGCCCCAGCCAGCGACCGGGAACCATTGCAGTTTGACCGAGAAGTAGTAGATCAGGCTCAAACCGAGCCAGAAGCTTGGCAGCGAGACGCCGAGCAGGGCGACGATCATGATTGTGATGTCAGCCGCGGAATACTGCTTGGTAGCCGAGATGATCCCCGCGACCATTCCGAGTACGACGGTGACAAAAATACTGGCAATGGCAAGCTCGATTGTTGCTGGCAGGCGAGCCATGATTTCGTCGAAGACAGGCAGGTTGGAGCGCAAGGACGTACCCAAATCTCCGGTCATCACGTCCGTTACATAATGGAAGTATTGCACCATGACAGGCTGGTCGAGCCCGAGCTGTGTGCGAATTTTGGCAATCGTTTCTGCAGAAGCACCTTCACCAGCGAGCAGGACAGCCGGATCGCCGGGAACCATTTGCATGATCAAGAACACAACCAGAATGACACCGAGCAGGACGGGAATCATCTGTAACAGGCGACGAACAATGTAGACAAACATGAAGCCTTCCCTCCTATTGTTTCATTCTTGGGTCCAGAGCGTCCCGCAGGCCGTCTCCGAAAATGTTGAAGCCGAGTACGAGCGTAGAAATCGCCAGGCCAGGGAACATGGCCAAATAAGGAGCGGTGAACAAAAAGTCGCGTCCGTTGCTCAGCATGGCGCCCCATTCCGGCAGGGGAGGCTGTGCGCCGAGCCCAAGGAACGACAGACCGGCAGCGGACAAAATCGCTGTCGCGAGACGCATCGTTGCTTGCACGATAATAGGAGACAAAATATTTGGGAAAATGTGCTTGAAAATGATCGTGAAGTCGTTGGCGCCGAGCGAGCGAATCGCGTCGATGTATTCCAGCTTTTTCACCGTCAAGGTAGAACCGCGGACGATCCGGGCAAACACCGGAATCGAGAAGACCCCGACAGCGACCATGACGTTGAACAAGTTGGGACCCAGGGCGCTGACGATAGCCAGCGAGAGCAGGATGCCCGGGAACGCAAGCAGAACATCAATGACACGGGAGATGATCGTGTCGACCCATTTGCCGTAGTAGCCGGACAACAGACCGAGAATAATTCCGAAGAAAGCGCCGATAAAAACAGCGACGAATCCGACAGACATGGAAAGACGTGTTCCGTAGAGGAGACGACTGAGCACATCCCGACCTTTGTCGTCCGTACCCATCCAGTGATCAGCGGATGGCGGCTTGAGCTTGTTCACCAGATCAATCGCGTAAGGATCGTGCGGAGCGATAACTGGTGCCAACAGGGCGATTGCGATGTAGAACAAGACGATAAACCCGCCTACCATCGCCAATTTGTTTTTGCGCAATTTCCGGTAAAAAGTCCGCCATCTGCCTGGGCGTGCTGCCGCAGCTTTTGACGGAAGAGCTTGATTGGTTGGTGCGAACTCAACCTTCATGATGTGACCCCCTCCTTTGCTTACGTCAAAGTTATCAGAAAAATGTATGAAGTAAAGGCAATTTGAACAAGTCGTAAAAATAGTGAAAATAGACGTAAAGATTGTGCAAATCAACGCTCGTCCCTTCCTAGATAATGGGTAGGGAAGGCATAGATACACATTTCCCAGAGAGGATGGATGATGGATGGGCACTGCCTATTGGCTGACCAATGTTCGTTTGGAGACGGGCTATCGCAGGGAAAACGGAGTCGTCGCTGGAACGGATGCATCCTTGTTTCACATCTTGATAAAAGACGGAAAATTTGCACGTATTGCACAGGCGACGGAGACACTTGCGGACGATTTGCCGCAAAAAGACGCCAAAGGGCTTTTGGCGTTGCCGTCCTTCATTGAAAAACATGTGCATCTGGACAAGACACTCTTGGGCGAGCCGTGGCGGGCTGTCATTCCGGTAGCGAACATTATCGAGCGCTGCGAGATTGAAAAGCGGGCATTGCCAGCCTTGCCGACGACTACGCAGGAGCGGGCGGAAAACCTGCTGTCCGTGCTGCTGTCTTACGGTTCCACACACGTGCGCACACACGTCGACATTTATCCGGAAGCGGGCATCTCCAATCTGGAATCGGTGCAGGCAGCGCTGGCTACTTATGCGAATCGGGTAACTCATGAGATCGTGGCATTCCCGCAGCACGGACTTTTGCGGACGGATGCGCAGCCGCTGTTGCGTGAGGCGCTGCGCCAGGGCGCGACACATGTCGGCGGAGTAGATCCAGCAACGGTAGACGGCGATCTCGAACAGTCGCTGCACCAGATGATGGAGCTGGCGGTCGAGGCGAACGCCGGGGTTGATTTGCATTTGCACGACCCGGGACATTTGGGAACGTTTACGATGAAAAGGCTTGCAGCCATGACGGTAGATGCCGGATGGCAAGGCCGCGTAGCGATCAGCCACGCTTTTGCGCTCGGGGACATTCCCGTGCCGGAAGCAGAAGAGATGGCGACGATCTTGCGGGAAGCGGGCATTACGATTATTTCCAGCGTTCCGTTCAGCCGGGCGATCCCGCCTGTGTCATTGCTGCATCAAAACGGAGTGGACGTGGCGCTTGGCTGCGACAACATTTTTGATACGTGGCAGCCGTACGGCAACGGCGACGTGCTGGAACGCTTGTGGCGCTTGGCGGAGCGCAACCGTTGGCTGGACGAGCTGGCTTTGTCCCAGTCGCTTCGCTTCATTACGGGCGGGAAAACGACTTTGGATGCGAATGGCACGCAGCTGTGGCCTGCTGTCGGAGAAGAAGCGAGCCTCGTTCTGGTGGAAGCGTCGTGCTCGGCTGAAGCAATCGCGCGGCGGGCAGATCGCCAGGCGGTCTTTTTCAAAGGAAGCCAGGTCGCCGGACAAGTGGAAGAAGCGACCACAACGAAGGGATGATCGCAAATGAAGGCATCTCCGTACTGGATAATTAACGCTCGCCTGGAGTGCGGGTATGAGTGGGATCAGGGAGTTGTCACAGGAACGCGTACCGAGCTGTGCGATTTGCTTATCGAGAACGGGAAAATCACCCGAATCGTTCCGTCCAGCGAAATTTTGGAGGACGGAGTGCCAAAAAAGGATGCGAAGGGTCTGTTGATTTTGCCTGCGATGGCGGAAAAGCACATCCACTTGGAAAAAACGTATTACGGCGGGCCGTGGAAAGCGACGACTCCGGTGAAAAACTTGTTTGAACGGCACGCGGAGGATCGCACGTTGCTGCCGATGTACTTGCAGCAGGCACAGGCGGGAGCGGAGAGCATTTTGTCGCTTTTGGTGGAAACGGGCGTTACGCACGTGCGCACGCATTGCCACGTCGACCCGACTGTCGGCTACGGCTTTTTGGAGGGCATGCTGCGGGCTTTCGAAACTTTTACAGACAAAGTGTCGCATGAGATTGTCGCCTTCCCGCACTACGGCATGCTGCGCACGCAAGCACGCGAGACGGTGCGAGAGGCGCTGCGCCAAGGAGCGACGCATGTGGGCGGCGTCGATCCCGGCGGCGTCGACCAGGATATCGAACGCTCGCTGCAAACGATCATGGAGCTGGCTGTGGAAGCGGATGCCGACATCGACTTGCATCTGCACGACCCTGGGCACCTCGGACTTTTCACGATCAAGCGGATCGCAGCGATGACGGAAGAGGCAGGGTGGCAAGGGCGTGTCACGATCAGTCACGCGCTCGGGCTGGGAGATGTGTCGCTGGAGGAGGCGAGAGAGGTGGCGCAGCAGCTGGCAACGCTCGGCATCTCGATCGCATCGACGGTTCCGATCAACCGCCCGACGATTCCGATTCCGCTGTTGCACAAAGCAGGCGTCGCCGTCATGCTCGGCAACGACAGCCTGACAGACAACTGGACGCCGTTCGGAAGCGGAGATTTGCTGGAAAAAGCAGGCCGACTCGCGGAACGTTTTCGCCTGACGGATGAGCGGTCGCTGGGAGTGGCCCTCGGCTTCGTGACAGAGGGGCGCATTCCGCTGGACGATGCGGGCAATCGTCTGTGGCCGCTGGTAGGGGATGAGGCAAGCCTGATGGCAGTAGAAGCCGCTTCTTCGGCAGAAGCGGTGGCAAGGCGGGCGAAGCGCAGAGTGGTGCTGTTTCAGGGCAACAGGGTAGCGGGCGAATGGTAACAGGCAACAGGCGGCGCGACATGTGGCGAAGAAGCCAACGGTCGGCGGCAAGCCTTGCGCGGTGACAGCGGTTTTTTACAAATCCCATCTGGAAAGGATGTTATGAATACATGTCTACAGCCTATTGGATTACGAACGTTCGCCTGGAGCGTGGATACCGGACAGAAAATGGCAAAATAGTCGCAACCGACACAGAGCTGGCGCACCTTTTGATCGAGGACGGCCGGATTGCCCAAATCGCCTATGGCGACGAGGCGGGGGCGAGCGGACTGCCTGTCAAAGATGCGAACGGCTTGTTGGCTGTACCGTCGTTTCAGGACATGCACATCCATATCGACAAGACGTACTACGGCGGCCCGTGGAAAGCGGTCACTCCGGTCAAAAGCATTTTGGAGCGTCTGGAAGAAGAGAGTCGACTGATGCCCAAGCTGTTGCCGACGGCGCAGGAGCGCGCGGAAAAGATGCTGGAACTGCTTTTGTCCGCCGGTTCGACGAAAATTCGCAGCCATTGCAACATCGACCCGTATATCGGCCTGAAAAACTTGGAGGCGACACTTGCTGCCATGGAAACGTTCAGCGGCAGGTTGGAATGCGAGGTCGTTGCTTTCCCGCAGCAAGGGCTTTTGCGCAGCAACCAGGTGGAGAACATTCGCCAGGCGCTGAAAATGGGCGCGACCTACGTCGGCGGCGTCGATCCGGCGACTGTCGATCAAAACATCGAGAAATCGCTGGCGACGATTTTTGAACTGGCGGTAGAAGCGGATGCTCCGATCGACGTTCACTTGCACGATCCTGACCATCTCGGCATTTTCACGTTCAAGCGTCTGGCGAAAATGACCGAAGAGGCAGGCTGGCAAGGCCGCGTCACGATCAGCCACGCCATCGCTTTGGCTGACGTCAGCCTGGAGGAAGCGGGAGACGTAGCCGAGATGCTCGCCGCACTCGGCATCTCGATCACTTCTACCGTTCCTGTCAACAAGGCGACTATTCCGATTCCGCTTCTGCGCGACAAAGGCGTCAAAGTCATGCTCGGCGACGACAGCATTACCGATCACTGGTCGCCGTTCGGCCAGGGAGACAGTTTGGAAAAGGCAGGACGATTGGCGGAGCGCTTCCGCATGCAGGATGAGCGTTCCTTGTCCCAGGCGCTGGGCTTTATCACAGGCGGCAAAACGCCGCTCGACAAAGAGGGCAACCGCCAATGGCCGAATGTAGGAGACGAAGCAGACATGGTGTTGTTGCACGCTTCCTCTGCGGCAGAAGCGGTGGCGCGCCGAGCGAAGCGTCAGGCTGTCGTGTTCCGTGGCAATGTGGTGTCCGGGGCGCTGTAAGCTGACAGGTACTTGAAACGTTACGTACCATTTGCTGCAAAACATTCATGGCCGTTTTGTTGACTGCAAGCGGTCACATCCCATTTCACGAAAAACGTCGAGATGTTTTCACAGAAAAAAAGAGGCAGACCGCTTGCGGTTTTGCCTCTTTTTTGGCGTATGGAGCCATGCTTGTTTGCTAATGCGTTCGTGAAACAGCCCGTTCTTCCTATGAAATCAACGCCTGAGACGACAGACAGCGCGCGATCATTCCTGGCCAAGCTTCACGATTTGCTCGCGGACGTTTCCTTTGCATACGCCCCCGTGATAGCAGACGACGGCTTCCAGGTCGAGGTCTGCATACTTTTTCAGCGAGCGCCGGGCTGCATCCATATCTGGTGTCGTCGGGGCATGAATGCCGCCGATCATCCCGTCTACACTGTACAGCGAATCTCCGGCAATGAGCGTCTTGCTCTTTTTTACATACAGGCTGATATGTCCGGGAGTATGTCCGGGCGTATGAATGACGCGAATCCCGCCGCAAAAAGGCAGCTCCTGACCGTCACTTACCGTATGATCTACTCTGCCTTTAGGGGGATGTTCCAGGTGGCTGTCTTTTAACAGCGGCAACTCCCCTTGAATGTACGGCTGATCCAGCGCGTGCGCGTAAATTTTCACACGTGAACCGCATTCCTGCAAAATCTCAGGCAGACAGCCGATATGGTCCATGTCCTGATGCGTCAAAATCACGGCTTGCAGCTGGGCGAGCGGCACTCCTGCCGCGTCCATGGCTGCGCGCAAATCTTCTATTTGTCCGGGAAAGCCTGTGTCTATCAAAACGCTCATTTCTCCCTCGCGCAGAAGCATGGGGTGAACGATATTCCCGTGAAAATCGAGCGAAAGCATGTAAACCCCCGGTGAAATCTCCGCCGCCATTGTCATCGCCATCAACCTTTCATAAAATTAAATTTTTACGTAAATATATAATATTACGTTGGTTTTGCCGTTGTCAATCTTTACCGGATGATTTGGCTTGCTGCCCTTGACCTGGTTGTATCGTGTGGCACAAGAAAAAAGCTCCCGACTGTACACACTCAACAGTCGGGAGGTGGCTTGCCTCTTCGTCGGATAGGGAAAATTTCCTTGTTTTTTATTTATTTCACATATAAAAATATTGAAAAATAAATAAAAGTAATATAAGATAGTGCCCGAATCTACCAAAAATAGGAAGCGGTGCATAAGAATGATAAAGAGATCTGTATTCGCTATTGCTGGTCTTGGCTCATTGTTATTGTTTGCGAATAGTGCTTCAGCCGACATCACGTCTGCGACTTCATCTGTCGACATCAGTAGCTCACCCACAAGTAGCTACAAAGTAAAGTTTTCCGCTAAGACGCTTAATAATAATGCGAACGCTAAAGTGTATACTTTGTATAAAGGAGTCGTGCTCGTAGACGAAGTAGAGGATAGAGTTCGGACGTCAGGTGCTTATACTTCCAGTCATGAGCCGAAAATTAGATACAAGGTTGAGAGCGAGCATACTGAAAGTCTAGGCGCTGGACCAATAAGTGACTTCAAAATGTCCTCGGATACGGCCGTGTATGATCCGATTGATTGGACACTCGTTAAGGAAGATCCACATGAAGCCAAAGAATACGAGAATCTACTCGTACAAAGCGCCAATGAAATTGCTGACGATACTGGAATAGACTTGTCAGAATACACTGTAGTCGACAAAGAGGTAGTTTTCAATTTGGACAAAGACCTCTTTAAAGAGGTCAACGCCGTGACTAAGATTTCGATTGGTGATATACGCCCACAAATCTACCTCCATGAATCCCGTGAAAGTTTGTATGTACTGAAGCAATCAGCAGACGGGGAAAGCACGGTTACGGAATTTGTACTGGAAAACGATAAGTGGGAAAAGCAATAGTGTAAGGGGGGAGGTAGCGAAAGCTGCCTCTTTTTTCTTTCTTTAATGTCACAACTGCCATCCGATTACGGATGTATCCACATACACTACGAAAAGGGGCGGCATGCCAAATGAAAAACAGATACGAAATCAGGGGAGACGGATGCTTGCCAGCTCCCCACCTTGGCTGCGTTCTGCTTCCACGCGTCGCGCCGGGCGCTCTGTGGCCAGACTTGCTGGTCACAACCGCGCTCCTCGTTCCTCCCGCCGCTGCAGCCAGCTCATCTCGATGCTTGCCAGCTCCCACCTTGGCCGCGTTCTCCTTCCAGACATGGCGCCTGGCACTAGTTTTCCCCTCGTCTCTCCAACGCCCCATGCACGACTTTCCCTTTGAACATGACAGCAGCCCGGCGCGATCTTCTGGCGATGGCTTCGGCGGAGCAGGAAGCTTCGGCAAAAACGATGCTCGCTTCGTCACCAGCTTTGGGCCATGCGCGGTTGCCAGCGCGGTCGAGCGTCGTTTTGCCGCCTGTGATGAAAAAGAGCGATTGCACCAGCGAGCGCTCGTCCACCCAGCGATAGCGCTCCACGAGGCGATTCAGCTTCTCCAGCATGTCGCCCGTTCCGTACGGCGACCACGAATCGTAGAAACCGTCATAGCCAAGAGCTACGCGCACGCCTTTTTCGTGCAGGATCGGTACGGGAGGCATCGCTCGGTTGATCGGCACGGTCGTCATGATCATCGTGCCCAATCGGGACAAGCGCTCCGCCATTTCTGTGCTTTCCTCGACAGATACATCACCGAGAGCAAAGGCGTGGCTGATCGCCATCCGGTTTTGCCAGCCTGCTTCTTCTGTCAGGTCGAGAATGCGCTTGATCGTATAAAAGCCGAGCGTGCCCGGATCGTGCAGGTGGATATCGACATCGGCGTCAGCTTCCACGGCAATGTCCATCATCTCGCGCAGCGAACCTTCCAGCTCGTTGTCGATTCCGGCAGGGTCCAATCCGCCGACGAGCGTAGCGCCTTCTTTCATCGCCTGTCTCATCAAGGAGCTTGCTTGTGTGCGCAACAGCCCTTGCTGCGGAAAAGCGACAATCTCGTAGGTCATCCGGTCGCTGTACGCTTCCAGTGCGGCCCGTACGCCCTCCAAGTTTTTCAGGCCGATGTACGGGTCAATATTGACGTGCGTCCGTACATGTGTGGCACCGCCGTTCAGCAAAAGCTGCAACATCGCTTCGGCCCGCTTTTGCGTGGTTCCGGTCATCAGCGGCATTTCTGTCGCTTCGAACTCTAGGCGATCAATCAGCTTTTTCGGAGGGAGACACGACTTCCAGGTAGCGCCTGCATACGTTTTGTCCAGATGGTTGTGCTTTTCCACGAACGACGGGAGCGCAAGCAGTCCGTTGGCGTCCTGCTGCAGAAGCGTTGTGTCGAGTGGCTTGGTCGCGGAAACGATCTCGCTAATCACCCCGTCCTGGATTTTCAGGTGGCAAAGCTCGGAGCGTGTGTGGACAACCCCATCCTCTCCGGTTTCAAATCCGCTATCGAGACGAACGTTGGTTAGCCAGTATGAGTATGCTTGACTCACAAAAAATCAGCCCTTTCGCATGAAAAATAGTAAGAGGATCGTTGAAAAAAGCCCAGCCTAGCTTCATTGCTCTCTATTAATTGTAAGGAATATTTTGAATAAAGATTTGCAGCTTCTTTACGAGTTTTTGCATGATTTTTACTTATTGGCGAAATTCTTGCCGTTTTTTGAAAAGTAGTAAAGATTGTGCAAATACATGTAAAGCAATTGAAACAAACTTGACAGAATATTTCTTATACTGGCAAAGGATACAAAGATAGATAGTGGAGAGTGTGAGCACGAATCCGGAAGCAAGGGGGAGGAGCAGCATGAAAAAGAAACTGACAGCCAAGTATGTCATCGGGTACGACGGAGAAGACCACATCATCATCAAAGACGGGGAAGTCGTCTACGAAGGTGAGACGATTTTGTATGTAGGACATGCGTATGACGGAGAAGTGGACGAAGTGACCGACTTGGGCAATGCCGTGATCAGCCCGGGGTTCATCGATCTGAACGCGCTTGGCGATATTGACCACGACATCGTGCATCTGGAAGTGTCGGCGCAGCGAAACAAAAATTTGCTCTGGTCGGAAGCCTACTACAACAAAGGCTACCACGAGGTCATGACGCCGGAGGAAGAGGCGTTCAAATCGCTGTACGCCTACAGCCAACTGATCTTGAACGGCGTGACGACGGCGATGCCGATCACCTCTGTCTTTTACAAGCGCTGGGCAGAGACGTACGAGGAACTGGCAGCGGCAGCGGAGCATGCAGGACGTCTGGGACTGCGCATGTACATGGGACCGAGCTACCAGTCGGGAATGCGCGTCGTCAAGGCAAATGGCGAGATTGAAGTGCTGTGGAACGAAGCGGAAGGACGGGCAGGGCTTGAGCGGGCTGTCCAGTTCGTCAAAGACTTTGACGGCGCCCACAACGGCCTGATCCGCGGCATGCTCGCGCCGGAGCGGATCGAGACGCAAACGCCGGAAAATCTGGTTCTGACGAAACGCTACAGCGATGAGCTGGGTTGCCCGATCCGCCTGCATGCGGCGCAAGGAAGCTACGAGTACACGGAAATTCATCGTCGCCATGGCATGTCGCCCATCCAGTACCTCAACGAAATCGGGTTCCTGGGCAAAAGGACGGCGATTCCACACGCGCATTTCATCCCTGGCTACAGCGAAGCGACGATCGGGGAAGGCGACGATCTGGCCATCCTGCAAGAAACGGGAACAACGGTCATTCATTGCCCGCTCGTCATCGGACGCCACGGCTCCGCGCTGGAATCTTTTGCCCGCTACAAGCGTCGCGGCATTAATATCGCGATCGGGACGGACACGTTCCCGCCAGACTTCATCCAAAACATTCGCACGGCCAGCATGCTTTCCCGCTTGCAGGAGCGCGATGTGGCAGACTCCAGCTACGCGGATATTTTCCGCGCGGCAACACTGGGCGGCGCCCGCTTCCTCGGAAGGGACGATCTCGGCAGACTCGCTCCGGGAGCGCAAGCCGACATCATCGCGATCGACCTGGACGGATTCCACATGGGAACCGTTGACGATCCGATTCGCACCCTGATCATGTGCGGCTCCGGGCGCGATGTGAAGCTGTCGATCATCGCAGGACGCACCGTAATGAAAGACCGCGTGCTGCCAGGCGTTGATCTTGCGGAAATCAAGGAGCGCGGCCAACGCTATTTTGACAAAATGCGCCTCGGCTATGTGGAGAGAGACTATCAGCAGCTTGGGGAAAAAGAACTGTTCACCCCGTCGTTTCGCATCGTCAACAAACCGTAACGCTCTACACTAAAAGCCAATCCAAAAAGCACAATCTGCTGTTGTATAGCGGATTGTGCTTTTATTTTGCGCGCAACACACGCAAAAGTGGCAGCTCAACGCAAAAATCCTCCTTCCGAATGAATGATTTGTCCGGTAATCCATCCCGCTTCCTCGCTTGCCAAAAAAGCGACCAGACGTGCCGCATCTTCCGGTTGGCCGATCCTGCCCATGGGGCTGCGCTTCAAGAGGAACGGCACCAGCTCTTTTGACATCCATCCGGTATCTGTAGGGCCGGGATTGACTGCGTTGACGGTAATTCCGAGCGGAGCGACTTCTGCGGCAAAAGTAATCGTGAACGCATCCAGCGCCCCTTTTGTCGCGGCATAGGCGATTTCGCCAGGCATGGGGCCTTTCGATTGCCCGGAAGTCAGGTGAATAATCCGGCCGTTGCCAGGCTGGGAGAATCGACGGGCAAATTCGGCGCTGAGCATGATCGGCGCGCGAACGTTGAGCGCGTAATGAGCGTCCAGACTGGCAGCCGAAAGCGACTGATAATTGTCGGAAGTGGAATGGCAAGCGTTGTTGACGAGAATACAGGGAGCGCCAACCTGCGAGCTGGCTTCATCGAGGACATGCGACCACGAGTCAGGCTTGGACAAATCGATTTCGCTGCACGCGCACTTTACTCCATAGCGGGTCAACTGTTCGCGCAGTTGCGCTGGCTCATCGTCTTGTACCCCCCAATCCATTGTCTTGTCGTACGCTGTCCAATACGTGAAAAACAGATCAATCCCTTGTGCAGCCAACGCTCTGCATATGGCAGCACCAATACCGTTCAGCCGACTTGCTCCTGTGACGATGGCGACTTTTCTACTCATAGGCACGAAACCTCCTCAGCGATAATGGATCATTTGCGTTTTGCCCACGGGTAATCAAAACAAGTTCAGCAACAACGATGGCGGAGCCAAGTAAATATACCCGATGATGAGATAGGCGAACAGCAAGAAAAAGCAAATCCCGGAAATGGTGAGGTGTATGCGAATTTTTTTCGGATGGTAACCAAACAAACCGAGGAGCAGGCAAACGAAGCCGACGATTCCCAGCAAAAGCGGGATCGCGATGATAATATATTCATTCATGATAAAAATCACCCCACTTTACTACCTTCTTTTCGTTCCATGTAAAAGTCCAATCTTTGATGGGATGCGTGAGCACAACCAGAGCGCTGTTTTTGCAAAATGCAGTCCATTTTTCTTGCGCTGATGAATACTGCCTTTTTTGGGAATAGTCAATCACTTCGCTGTTCGCTCGCACATGCCGATGAAAATCACCCGATTCCATGAACAGGTACAACGTTTTCTGGAAAATGGGCGCAGCGTACTGGTCGTAGCTGTTGCTTTTCGTCAGGAAGCGGTCGAGCAGTGCGGGAGGCAGAACGAGATAGCTGAGCCGAATAGAGGGGCACAACACTCTGGAAAACGTTCCGACGTACACGACGCGTCCGTTGGAGCATGTCGACTTCCATTCCTTTCGTTCCTGGCACTGGAAAAAGCAGAAAACTGGATATTTCTTCTTTGTCTTTGTAAAATTAAGGATATTCTACATCATAACATCTTTGCAAAGCGAATCGGAAGCAGGGATGAGAAAGTCGCACGCGACATGGAGGAGAGAAGCAATGACGATGATTTTGCCTCATATCGAAAAGATGCCCGGCAATGTGAAAGGCGCGATGCCCTCGGCGGGAACAAAAGCGATCCGCCTGAATCTGCGATCGCACGCCATCTCGCGCTTGCGGCGTTGCGCGATCAAAGCTATATGCAAGAGACGACAGGCAGGATCAAGCGGACGCGGGCGGTTTTTTCCAAGCAGCTTGAATCGCTCGGTTTCAGCGTCGTCCCAGCGCAGACGAATTTCATTTTGTGCCAGCCACCAGCGAAGGCAGAAGGACAGTCTGCGCGCGAGCTGTATGAAAAGCTGATGGAGCAAGGAATTTACGTGCGCTATGATCAACTGCCGCGCCTTGCGGACATGTTGCGCATCACAGTCGGAACGGAAGCGGAGATGGAAGAGGTTTATGCTGCACTTTCCCCGATGATAGAGTAACTTTCCTGTTAGCCGTTTCTGGCAAAAGGAAAGTTAAGCTGGCAATCATTCGAAATAGTTGATATTTTAAATATATAAAGCTTATTTCAGAAATGCAGGATTTTAATAATCAAGGGAGATGTAGAAGATGGAGTGTCAGCTAACGATTGTCCGAACAGAACAGAAAAAAGAGAAGCCAGCACTCGACAAGCTGGGGTTCGGCGTGCATTTTACCGACCATATGTTCACGATGGATTACACGGAAGGAAAAGGCTGGCACGATCCGCAAATCGTTCCGCACGCTCCGCTGACGCTCGATCCGGCTGCGATGGTACTCCACTACGGACAAGCGATTTTTGAAGGAATGAAAGCATACCGCAACAAAGCAGGCAAGGTGCTTCTGTTCCGTCCGGAGCAAAACTTCAAGCGGATGAATCGGTCCCTGGAGCGGATGAGCATGCCGCAAGTGGACGGGGAATTTATGGTCGATGCGCTGAAACAGCTGGTAGCGCTTGAAAAAGAATGGATTCCGGCAGAGAGCGGCATGTCGCTGTACATCCGTCCATTCGTGATCGCTACGGAGCCATGTTTCGGCGTGCGTCCATCGCACACGTACAAGCTGATCATCGTTCTGTCTCCGGTTGGCGCTTACTATGCAAATGGTATGGAGCCAGTGAAAATTTACGTAGAAAACAAATACGTTCGCGCTGTCCGCGGCGGTACAGGCAATGCCAAAGTAGCGGGGAACTACGCAGGCGCTCTGAAAGCACAGGCGGAAGCCAAGGAAAAAGGCTACGAGCAAGTGCTTTGGCTGGATGGCGTAGAAAATAAATACATTGAAGAAGTCGGCAGCATGAACGTATTTTTCAAAGTGGGCGAAGAAGTGTGGACCCCTGCTTTGAACGGCAGCATTTTGGAGGGAATCACCCGTGATTCGACGATCCACCTGCTGAAAGACTGGGGCATCCCGGTAGTAGAAAAGCGGATTTCCGTCGAAGAATTGTACGAGGCGTACACAAAAGGGCAACTGGAAGAGGCGTTTGGAACAGGCACGGCAGCGGTCATCTCGCCAGTCGGCGACCTGAACTGGAACGGCCACCAAATGATTCTCAACGGCGAAAAAACAGGCCCGTTGACCACCAAACTGTACGAAACAATGACCGGAATCCAGTATGGCGAAAAAGAAGACAAGTTCGGCTGGTCTGTAGAAGTCAGCGAGTAATTTCATAACGACAATGCGACAAGCTGCAAAGCATGCCTTCCTCGTCTCGACGAGCGGGGGCATGTTTTTTTATGGCGCTACGCCAGCGAGATTTGCCAAGTTGCTTCCCTCAACGTAATCAAAAATGACCGAACGCGCAAAAAAGCACTGCCCACTCAGTGACAGTGCTTATTCACAACAACAGGCTAGACGTGCGCAAGCTCTGGCGCGTGCATGTGCAGGGGTGGGGAAATCAGCCAGCCCTTTTCCTTGAGGATGCGTTGCAGACGAAAACCGGAGTGCGCTTTCGCAAAGTGGAACTCGGCAAACATCAAGCCGATATCCTCGCGCAGCGACTGGCTCATGACCTGGCTGCATGTCAGCAAGCCTCCGGCAATATCCCGGGCAATTCCCAGGGCAATCTCGGAGTCGTTGAGCCTGGCTCCGACCGGAATGCTGCTCCGATCAGCCAGTGGCCGATCGGGAGGGGAAGGCGGCAAGGCGACGCCGTTTATTTTAAGTACATCCTCCAACTGGTCAATTTCCTTTTTCATCGTTTGCATGATATCTTCGAGAAAGTCCTTCAAATCCGTATCGCCAGCATGATTCATCGCTGTCTGATAACCAGCGAGCAGAGCTTTTGTCGTCGCCAAATAAACCCAGACGCCAAACACTTCGCCATAATGCAGCGGCTCTTGTTTGGAATTGTCACCAAAAATCCCCATGCCTGTCCTCCTTCTGATGCCGTTCATCTGACGGCGGCACTCGAATGATCTTCCGCCCATTGATAAGATTCGCCATGCACGGCAAATTCACCGTGGAAAATGTAGGCACTCGCCTGGTAGAGATTTTTTTAACATTCAAAAACAACAAGGTAAAGATAGTGAAAAAGAAAGTAAAGATCGTGCAAAGATTAATAGTAAGAAAATTAGTAATATTTTGTTATGTCATTATTTTTCTTTTTACCAACGAGACAAAGGGGGCATTTTCATTGAAGAAAACGCGCATCGTACGTTCCATTCTTGCTTTGTCTGTCGCGTTTGCGACCGTTTTGACAGGCTGTTCCGGCACCTCGCAATCGCAACCGGCCGCGATCGGCTCCAACTCCGGACAAGCAACCGGCAGTCCTGCGCCATCCACCCCTGCTGCGGCTGGCGGCGGTACGTTGATTATCGCCCGGCTGTCTGACGCGAACAACCTCGACCCGCATTTCAGTACGCAAATCAACTCCATGGCAGTCGTGCAGCACAAAATGTACGAAGGTCTGGTGATGATGGACCGCAACAGCGAGTACAAGCCGCTTCTGGCGACAGAATGGAAACAGAAAGACGATGTGACATGGGAATTTACTTTGCGAGACGGCGTGACGTTCCACGACGGAACCGCGTTTGATGCGGAAGCTGTGAAGAAGACGATCAATCGCATTTTGGACAAAAACCAGCCGACTCCGAAGGCAAACATGTTCGGGATGATCAAGGAAGTCAAAGTGATTGATCCGAAAAAAGTGGAGATCATTTTGCATTATCCATTCGCGGGATTGCTTTCTGTCCTCGCCAGCGCCGAGGGCGGCATCATCAGCCCGAAGGCGATTGAGCAGTACGGCAAAGACCTGGCCAAGCATCCGGTAGGGACAGGCCCGTTCGTCTTTGAGTCGTGGACGCCCGGTCAGGAAATCGTCATCGTCAAAAATGAAAACTACTGGGGCACGAAGCCAAAAGTGGACAAAGTCGTGTTCAAGACGGTTCCGGAGGACACGACGCGTGTCGCGATGGTGGAGACAGGCGAAGCGCACGTTGCCGAGCAGCTGCCCGTCACGGAGCTGGAGCGGGTGCAAAACTCCGCGAATATGTCGCTGGGGCGCTTCGAGTCTTTTGCCGTGGATCATATCGGGATGAATGTCAAAATGAAGCCGTTTGACGATGTCCGCGTCCGCCAGGCGATTGCGCATGCGATTGACAAGGAAGCGATTATTCAAGGCGTCTACAATAACGTCGGCAAAGTCGCGATCTCTTCGCTCGGTCCAAAAGTAATCGGCTATAGTCCGAACATCAAGACGCCTGAGTACGATTTGAACAAAGCCAAGCAATTGCTCACAGAAGCTGGATACGGCAACGGACTCAAGGCGACCGTGTACTTGAATGACAACAAAGCGCGCATCAACGTGGCAGAGGTGTTGCAATCGCAGTTGAAAGGCATCGGCATTGACCTGCAAATCCAGGTGATGGAGTTCGGGGCGTACCTGGAGCTGGCGGCAAAAGGCGAAGCCCAGATGTTCATCAGCGGCTGGGGCAATGCCACAGGCGACGGCGACTACAACCAGTACAACTTGTTCCACAGCACGTCTGCGGGAGTGCCAGGCAACCATTCCTTCTACAGCAATCCAAAAGTCGACGCGTTGATCGAAGCAGCACGCAAGGAAAAAGACCCGGAGAAACGCAAGCAAATCTACGCAGAGGCGCAACAGATCGAGATGGACGAAGTGCCGCTGCTCCCGTATCGCAGCTCTGAAAACCTGGCAGCTATCGCGAAAAATGTGCAGGGCGTCTACATCAGCCCTTCCGGCTACATCGAGGTCAGCGATGTGACGATTCAATAGGCTGTGCCAAAAGTCTCTCCCAATTGCTGGGAGGGGCTTTTTCTTTTGCTATCCTAATATGTGGAAAAGGCAAAAAAAGAGTAAAGAAAGTGAAAATAGTAGTAAAGAGAGTGAAAAAATAATACCTGAATAGTAGGTAAAATGAGACATGCGCGAATGATCAAAAAATTATAGCACATCCGGCGCAAACAAAAGAGGGGGAAACACTACATGAAAAAGACGCGCTTTTTCCAGACGCTGATCGCCATGACTGTTGCCGTATCGGCAGCGCTGGCCGGCTGCTCGCAGGCGCCAGCGCCAGAAGCGGGGACGAACGCCAATACGTCCGGGCAAACAGCAGCGCCTGGCACGGGCAAAGCAGGTGGCACACTGGTCATCGCCCGGTTGTCGGACGCAAACAATCTGGACCCGCACTTTCTTACGCAAATTAATTCGGCAGCTATCATTCATCACAAAGTATACGAGGGTCTGGTCCGCATGGACAAAGAAAGCAAATACGTCGGTTCGCTGGCAAGCGAATGGAAGCAAGTGGACGATGTGACGTGGGAGTTTAAACTGCGCACAGGCATAACTTTCCACGACGGCACCCCATTCAATGCAGAAGCGGTGCAAAAGACGATCGCCCGCGTCCAGGACCCGGCAGTCGGCTCGAACCGCGCCAACCTGTTCGAAGCGATCAAGGAAGTAAAAGTCGTGGATGACAACACGGTGCAATTTATCCTCAACTACCCGTACGCTCCGCTGTTGTCCGTTCTCGCCAGCGCAGAAGGCGGCATCCTGTCGCCAAAAGCGATCGAGCAGTACGGCAAAGACTTGACCAAGCATCCAACCGGAACAGGGCCGTACAAGTTTGAATCGTGGACGCCAGGACAAGAAGTTGTGCTGGTGAAAAACGACAACTACTGGGGAGACAAGCCGAAGCTGGACAAGGTTGTCTTCAAAACAGTACCAGAAGACACAACCCGACTGGCTATGGTCGAGACAGGCGAAGCACAAGTGGCTGAACAACTTCCTGTAACAGAAGTAGACCGCGTGAAAAACTCGGCAAACATGACACTCGGCCGCTATGCGTCCTTCTCCAGCGAGCATATCGGCATCAACAACAAGAAAAAGCCGTTTGACGATGTGCGCGTCCGTCAAGCGATTGCGCTTGCGATCGACAAGCCGACGATCATTCAAGGGGTGTACAACGATGTGGGAACGGTCGCTCATTCCTCGATCTCTCCTACGATGGTCGGCTACAGCGCGAACGTAAAAGACCTTGGCTACGACATCGAGAAAGCGAAAAAATTGCTGGCGGACGCAGGCTATGCCAACGGCTTCAAGGCAACCGTCTACCTCAATGACAACAAGGCGCGGGTCAACGTAGCGGAAGTATTGCAACAACAACTGAAACAAATCAATGTCGATCTGGAAGTCAAAGTGCTGGAGTTTGGCGCCTATATCGACGCAGCGAGCAAAGGCGAAACAGACTTGTTCATCAGCGGCTGGGGCAACGCGACAGGCGATGCTGACTACAATCAGTACAACTTGTTCCACACGAAGTCTCACGGCGCGCCAGGCAACCACTCCTTCTACAGCAATCCGGAAGTAGACAAGCTGATCGAAGAAGGACGCAAAGAGAAAGACGAAGAAAAACGCAAACAAATTTACGAAAAAGCGCAACAGCTCGAAATGGATGAAGTAGCAGTCGTGCCTTACCGCTTCGCAGAAAACTTGGCAGCGATTGAAAAAGGGGTAGAGGGCGTCTGGATCAGCCCGGCTGGTCACATCGAAATCGACGAAATCACCTTGCCATAACCGCAAGCTTCCAAGAGCAATGAATCGCAGCATAGCCGAGTTCCTTGAAGGGATCAGCTATGCTGCTCTACTTTCAAAACAAGAGACAGAAAAGCAAAAACGGGGGCGATTTTATGAAAAGACGCAAAGGATGGAGCATTCTGATGTCGGGCGTGCTCGGCGTTGGACTGGTGCTTGCAGGGTGTTCGGCACAACCGGAGCAGGGGGCTGCGGACAATCCAGCCAAAAGCGAAGCGGCTGATGGAACACAGACGCTGATTATTGCCAGACAATCGGATGCCAACAACTTGGACCCGCACTTTATTTCCGCGATCAACGCGGCGAGCGTCGTCCATCACAAAGTGTACGAAGGATTGATTCGCCGGGACGAAAATATGGAGTTCAAGCCGATGCTCGCAACCGAGTGGAAGCAGCTGGACGAAGTGACGTGGGAGTTCAAGCTGCGCCAGGGCGTTGTTTTCCACGACGGAACACCGTTTAACGCAGAAGCGGTCAAAGCGACGTTTGCTCGCGTCCTCGACCCGAAAGTCGGCTCTCCGCGCGCCACCCAGTTCCAAATGATCCAGGAAGTGAAAGCCGTAGACGACTACACTGTGCAAATCAAGCTGACTTACCCGTACTCGCCGCTGTTGTCCATTTTAGCCAACCATGAAGGGAGCATTATCAGCCCGAAAGCGATCGAGCAATACGGAAAAGATTTGAGCAAGCATCCGGTAGGCACAGGGCCGTTCGTGTTCGAGGCGTGGACGCCGGGACAGGAAATTGTGCTCGCACGCAATGACAACTACTGGGGTGAAAAGGTAAAATACGCAAAGGCCGTCTTCAAGGTCGTTCCGGAAGATACGACGCGAATTGCCATGGTTGAGACAGGCGAAGCCCATATTGCGGAGCCGCTGCCTGTAACCGAGATCGAACGCGTCAGCCAGTCGCCGCAAATGGCTCTGTATCGCACAGAAGGACTGGGCACCGATTTTATAGGCTTCAATACGAAGAAAAAGCCTTTTGACGATGTCCGGGTTCGCCAGGCGATCAACTATGCGATCGAGACAGATGCCATCATCCAAGGCGTTTTTAACAATGTGGGAACAAAAGCCAATTCTGCGATGAGCCCGAAAGTTCTCGGCTATAGCGAGGCGCTGAAAGGCTACGAGTTCGACCCGAACAAGGCCAAGGCACTGCTCAAGGAAGCGGGCTATGCCAACGGCTTCAAGACAACGCTGTGGACCGGGGATCGCAAAGAGCGGATCAATGCCGCAGAAGTCATTCAGTCGCAGTTGAAAGGCATCGGCGTGGAAGTAGAGGTCAAAGTGCTGGAGTACGGAGCGTATCTCGATGCCGAAGACAATGGCGAGACAGACATGTTTATCAGCGGTTGGGGCAACGCGACAGGCGACGGCGACTACAACCAGTACAACCTGTTCCATTCCAGCTCGCTCGGCAAGGGCGGCAACACGACTTTTTACGTGAACAAGGAAGTGGACAAGCTGATCGAAGAAGCGCGCCGCGAGCCGGACAGCGCCAAGCGCAAGCAACTTTACGCCCAGGCGCTGGAAATCGAGTCCAAGGAAGCGCCGATGGTTCCGATCCGCAATCTGGAACACGTTGCAGCAGTCAGCAAAAAAATCAAGGGCTTCTGGATCAGCCCATCCGGTTATATGATGATTAACGATATTACGATGGAGTAAGAAGGGGGAGCGAACATGGAGAGCGGGAAAGACAGCCTCTGGATCAAAAACGCACGTCTGGAAAGCGGGTTTCAAGAGGAGAACGGGAGGATAACAGGGACGGCGACAAAGCGTGTCCATCTGCTTTTGGCGGACGGTCGCGTGGAAAAAATCGTCCCTGCCAGCACTCCGCTCCCACAAGCTGCCTCTTACTGGGACGCAGACGGGCTGCTCATGCTGCCGTCTTTTCGGGAGATGCATATCCATCTGGATAAAACGTTTTACGGAGGTCCCTGGCAGGCAGTCATTCCTGCTCCCAACCGCTTTTTCCGGATTCAACAAGAGCAGGAACTGCTGCCGCGCCAGCTTCCGGTAGCCAAACAGCGTGCAGAAGGCTTGCTGCACCTGCTGCAATCGCACGGTGCGACACACGTCCGAACGCATTGCAATATCGATCCGGTCATCGGCTTGCAAAACTTGGAGGCCACACTCGCTGCTCTGGAAACTTACCGGGAAAAACTTTCCTGGGAAATTGTCGCTTTCCCTCAGCATGGATTGCTGCGCAGTGATTCCGTAGCGCTCGTCCGCGAGGCGATGAAGCATGGGGCGGGACTCGTCGGGGGTGTCGATCCAGCTTCTTTTGACGAAGATATCGAAAAATCGCTGCACACAATGATGGATATTGCGGTAGAAGCCAATGCGGACATCGACCTGCATTTGCACGAGCCGGGGCATTTGGGCATTTTCATCATGAAGCGACTCGCTGCGATGGTGCGCGATGCTGGCTGGCAAGGCCGGACGACTGTCAGCCACGCCTATGCGCTGGGAGAGGTGCCGACGGCTTTGGCAGAAGAGATCGCGGAATTGTGCACGGAACTGAACATCGCGATCATGTCCGCGGTGCCGATCGACATGCCGACGATCCCGATTCCGCTGCTCCGGGCAAAAGGGGTGCAGATCGGACTTGGCAACGATAACATTACCGATCATTGGGACCCGTTCGGCACAGGAGATATGCTGCAAAAAGCGAATCGCGTAGCGGAGCGCTTCCGGCTCATTGACGAGAAATCGCTTGCCCGCACGCTCGGCCTGGTCACTGGCGGTATCACCCCGCTTGACGAGGCAGGGAATCGCGCCTGGCCAAAGCCTGGTGACGCTGCCGATGCTGTGTTTGTCCGGGCCAGTTGCTCGGCTGAAGCTGTCGCACGTCAAGCTGCGAAGGAAGCAGTCGTGTACGCGGGAAAAATCGTCTGGCAAAAGCAGTAGCCGTCTGCTTTTATTGGAGAAAACCGCTTGTCCGTTCACAGGGGATGAGCGGTTTTTTCACGCAGTCCCTTTCCGGAAGCTGAATTAGATAAAATTAAATAAAAGTAAAAATATTATAAATAGAAGTAAAGATGCTGAAAGGCTGCGCAGAAAGTCTACCGTATAATGCAAATAAGAAATAGATTCAGAATTTTCGACAGCATTGTACAGGGGGACACGCAGATGAAGAAAACACGCTTGTTTGGATCGCTGCTCGCGCTGTCGCTGACCGTCGGTGTAGCACTGACGGGATGTGGCGCAGGTACAGAGCAGCAAAACGCAAATGGAGCACCGGCTTCCGAGGCGGCAAAAGAAGGCGGAACCTTGATCGTAGCGCGCAAGGCAGACGCAAACAATCTCGATCCGCATTTCATTTCCAACATTCCATCCGCCAACTATATTTACGGCAAAGTATATGAGAGTCTGGTGGCGCGGGACAAAAACGCAGGCTACAAGCCAGCACTGGCTACCGAGTGGAAACAGGTTGACGATCTGACTTGGGAATTTAAGCTGCGCGAAGGCGTTACTTTCCACGATGGCACACCGTTCAATGCCGAGGCCGTGAAAAAGACGTTCGAACGTGCCCTCGATCCGAAAGTAGGTTCCCCGCGCGCTTCCAACTTCGCGATGATCAAGGAAATCAAGGCAGTCGACGACAAAACGGTTCAGTTTATTTTGGACTACCCGTTTGCGCCGCTGCTGTCGATTCTCGCAAGCACGGAAGGCAGCATTATCAGCGCAAAAGCGATTGCCGAAGGCGCTGACACATTGGCGAGAAAGCCGGTAGGAACCGGGCCTTTCAAATTTGAAGACTGGATTCCAGGTCAGGAAATGACACTGGCGAAAAACGAAAACTACTGGGGCGAGAAGCCGAAAGTAGACAAAGTCCAATATAAAGTCGTGCCGGAAGATACGACCCGCATCGCGATGGTCGAGGCAGGCGAAGCGCACATCGGCGACCAGCTTCCTGTAACAGAGGTGGAGCGCGCACAAGCAACGCCAAGCATGAACATGGTTCGCGCAGAAGGTCTCGGTGTAGAATACATCGGCTTCAACGTGACGAAAAAGCCGTTTGACGACATACGTGTGCGCCAGGCTGTCGCGCATGCGATTGAAAAAGAAGCGATTGTCAAAGGCGTGTACAACAACGTAGGGACAGAAGCAGTCTCTTCGATGTCTCCTAAAGTGATCGGCTACAACCCGAACCTTGAGGACTACAAGTACGATGTGAACGAAGCGAAGTCGCTGCTTGCTGCGGCAGGGTACGCGAACGGCTTCAAAACATCGATTGTGACCGATGACCGCAAAGAGCGCATGAACGTAGCGGAAGTAATCCAGTCCCAGCTGAAGGGCATTGGCATCGACGTGGAAATCAAAGTAATGGAGTACGGGGCATATTTGGAGTACACAGACAAAGGCGAGCATGCGATGTTTATCGGCGGCTGGGGCAATGCCACAGGCGACGGCGACTACAACCAGTACAACGTCTTCCACAGCTCCTCTAAAGGCAGCGCCGGAAACATTGCCTTTTACAACAACCCGGAAGTCGACAAGCTGATTGAAGAAGGCCGCCGCGAAAAGGACGAAGCGAAGCGGAACGCGATCTATGCCAAGCTGCAAGAGATCGAGCTGAAAGAAGTTCCGGTCATTCCGATCCGCACCATCGACCACGTATCGGTAACAGCCAAAGATGTAAAAGGCTTCTGGTTAAGCCCGGTAGGCTACCTGATGCTGGACGAAGTCACAATTCAATAAGCTTTCACCAGGACAACACGATGAGACAAAGGGATGGCGCCAGGCGCTGTCCCTTTGTCTATAGGAAGGGAGCGCGGCTGTCAACATGACCGGGAGTGCTGCTCGCCAGCGGCCTGGCAAGGCTTTGGATCGAGCATGGACAGCGCAAAAGCAAAGCCGAAACGGGGCGGAGTGGCGGTAGTGCATATTTCGGGCGAACAGAGTAGCCAACACTTCGCCTAACTGGTAAGGTGGAAAAGAATGAGAAACCGATACGCAGATGAGGTGGAGTTGGATGACGGAAGAACGCTTTGACATTTTTGACGAATCAGGACAGCAGATCGGTGTGGAAGTGCGCAGCGAGGTGCACCGAAAAGGGGATTGGCACCAAACTTTCCATTGCTGGCTTTACCGGGTGCACAATGGACAACTGGAGCTTTTGTTCCAGAAAAGGCATCCGGAAAAAGATACGGGCCCGAATTTGCTTGATATAACATCGGCAGGTCATTTGCTCGCAGGGGAGCGGCCCTGTGACGGAGTGCGGGAATTGGAGGAAGAGCTTGGACTTGTCGTGCCGTATGAAAAGCTCCGCCAGATTGGCGTCATTCGCGATGTGATTACGGCGCCAGGCATCATCGACAAGGAGCTGTGCCACGTATTTGCGATGGAGTGCGATCAGCCGCTGCACGAATATCGGTTGCAAAAGGAAGAAGTGACAGGACTTCTCTGGGTGAATGTGCAGGAGTTGGAGGCGTTGTTTGCAGACCAGCTTTCGCAAGTGGCAGCGAAAGGGTTTTTGACCGATGCGGCAGGAGAGCGCTACGACGCTAGTCTGATGGTCAAGCAGAGTGATTTTGTTCCCCATGAAGTGCATTATTATCAGGAAGTGTTTCAGGCGATCAAAAGCTGGCTGTAACAAGATCAGGAGCGAAGGCGGCTCCCCGAGTCCCCAGTCTTGTCAATCCTTTCGCGCGTTGCAACAACGGCGCGGACAGGTGGCAGACGCGTTTTTGTTTCATAGGTAAGCAAAGTTTTGTGATATACTATGACAACGCTTTTTGGCGAATCGCGATCGTGCGTAGATAGAGAGAGGAGATCGAGATGAGAGTAAAAATTATGGTGGCACTGATGCTTTCCACCTTCCTGGCCGCCATGGAAGGGACGATTGTCAGTACAGCGGTGCCGCGGATTACAAGTGATTTATCGGGATTTGAGCTGGTCAGCTGGGTTTACGCCATCTACATGCTGGCGACTGCCGTGTCTGCCCCGATTTATGGCAAACTCGCTGACTTGTTTGGACGCAAAAATGTGTTGCTGATCGGGATCGGTATTTTCTTGCTTGGTTCCACGCTTTGCGGTGTGGCCATGACGATGGGCCAGCTTATCGTGTTCCGGGCGATTCAAGGCTTGGGCGCGGGTGCGGTCATGCCGATTACGATGACGATTATCGGCGACTTGTATACCGAGCAGACCGCGAGAGCGAAAGCCCAGGGCTGGATCAGCGCTGTATGGGGCCTGTCAGGTGTGGCAGGGCCGCTCGTTGGCGGGTTTTTGGTCGACACGCTTTCCTGGCGTTATATCTTTTTTCTCAATTTGCCGTTCGGGCTTTTGTCCTTTTTCATGCTGGTCTGGTTTTACCGCGAAAAGCTGCTGGCAAAAGCGAAGCGTCATATCGATTATCCGGGAGCGCTGATCTTCACCGTGGGCACGATTGCCTTGTTGTACGCGCTGTTGACGGGCAGCCAGGATCAGTCCTGGACCAATCCGGTGACGATTTCTTTGATTGTGTTTGCACTCGTGACCTACCTGGTTTTCGTTACGGTAGAAAAGCGCTCGCCTGAGCCGCTGATTCCGCTCACCCTTTTGACGAATCGCAACGTGACGCTGATCAACATGCTGACGTTTTTGACCAACGGAATTGTGATCAGCATGGTCGTGTACTTGCCGATCTGGAGCCAGGGCGTACTGGGGGAAAGCGCGACGATGGCAGGCTTTGTCCTGACGCCGATGCCCGTCTGTTGGACGATCGGCTCGATTTTGTCCGGCAATCTCTTGGGCAAGCTGCGGGCAGAGCAGTTGATTATCGGAGGGACGGCCATATTGACCGTTGCCACGACGCTTTTAACGATTCTGTCTTCCCATTCGGCAAGTTACTTGATTTATGTCGCCGTAGGCTTGGTGGGGCTTGGCATGGGGCTGATCAGCCCGATCGTCATGGTCAAAATTCAGGCGTCGGTCGCTGTCGACAAACGGGGAACGGCTGTCGCATTGAACACGTTCACAGGAACCTTCAGCCAAACCTTCGGGGCGGCAGTCTTCGGGATGCTGTTCAACATGGTCACGGTAGCGGGAGGCCACGCGAATCTCGGCGCATCCTTCGAGACAGGCTCCATCCCTGCGGAACAGCTGGCGTCGATCCGCGATTTGCTTTCTTCCGGGGTTCACGTCGTCTTTACCGGAACACTGGTTATCGCGATTGGCTGCTTCCTCTTGTCGCTTGTGATTGCCAAAAATCAGCGGCAACAGGCGAACAGCCAGTAATTTATCAAGCGTCGGCCATCCGGTCGGCGCTTTTTGGATGGCCAAGCCAAATATGGCTGAAAATGAAACTTTTCCAAAATATACAAAAACTTGTTGCTATTTACCGCATAGATTCTATAAAATTTTTTTAGACGAAATGGTTTGTCCCAAATGCGTACAGACAGGAGTGATTGTGACGATGGACGAGATTCGCCCTGTTTCTTTGAACGATATCGACGAGGTAGCGAGAATTGCCGCCATGGCTTATCCGGGAAGCAATCTTCTCGGGACGGAGGGCAGACAGCAGTTCGCTGAACGGGTCAAAAGCACGCTGGAAAATGACCCGAACGTAAGCTATCACGGATGCTATCGGGACGGACAGCTCGTAGGAATCATGAAGTGGTACGATTTTTCCATGTATGTATACGGTCAATCTGTACTGACAGGAGGAATCGGCACGGTCGCTGTCGATCTGTTGCATAAAAAAGAAAAGGTAGCGAAAACGATGCTGCACGGGTTTCTCGCGGCTTACCGGGAGAGAGGGATTCCACTTGTGTCGCTCTATCCGTTTCGCGTTGATTTTTACAAGCAGATGGGCTTTGGGACAGGAAGCAAAATTCATCAGTACAAATTCAAGCCTGCAAGCCTTCCCTATACGGGCAAGGATCAAATCGTGTACGTGACAAAAGAGGACAAGGAGCAAGTGCTGGCGTGTTACCAGCGGGTCGCCCGGCAGACGCACGGGATGATCAAACGGACGGAGCGGGATGTGGACAGCCTGCTGAATGTGCCGGAAAAAATCGTCGTCGGTGTCCGACAGGAGGACAAACTGACGGGATATCTTGCCTTCCAATTTGAAAGCGCTCACGAGGAAAATAAAATTTTCAACAACATCGTCGCGAAAGAGCTGGTCTATGAATCGCGCGAGGCGTTGGCGCAGCTACTCTCCTTCCTGCACAGCCAGGCGGATCAAATACAGCGGGTTGTCCTCAATACAGCCGACGAAGACTTCCATTTGCTTTTGTCTGATCCGGGAAATGGAACAAACCGACTTTTGCCTAGCGTCTACCATGAGAGTCATGTTTCAGGGGTTGGGCTGATGTATCGGGTGATTGATGTACCGGGCTTTTTCCGGCAAATGTCCGCTCATCGCTTTGGCGCAGAAACGGTTCGCTTGCAGTTGACGGTGCGCGACTCCTTCCTGCCGGAAAACAGCGGGACATGGCTTGTCCAGTTCACAGACGGACATGCTCGCGTGGTAGAGGAAGGACAGGCAGACGCTGCTGTTCAACTGGATATATCCGATTTTTCCTCGCTCGCCATGGGGGCGGTTCGTTTCAGCAAGCTGCACGAGTACGGTCTGGCAGAACTGGATGACCTGCGCGCGTTGCCGCAGTTGGATCGGCTTTTTTACACGGCGAAAAAACCGCAGAGCATGACGCCGTTCTGATTTTTAAAATTGTCATGATTTTGCCATAATTGGTCATCTTATTTTGCCTCTCCCCATATGTTGTTAACAAACGGGGAGGGGGCAGGTCTTATGATTTTTTTTACCGTCGTCATCTTTTTTGCGTTTTTGCTGGTTGTCTGGTTTGTGGTGAAGCTCCTGTTCCGTCTGGAGAAGCGCGATTCCATCAAGTACGACCAAAGGGAGCTTTGGGAATCATTTGACACAAAGTTGCAGGACATTCGGTACAAGAAAGAGAAAAATAAATAGAGCGCCAGTCACACGGCGCTGTTTTCTTTTGTGACATGCGGTGGGAAGTCATTACCTAAGAAATGAATGCGGGCAGCGAAAACCTTGTGCCGACAGGGACGAGGGCTTCGCCGCGTTTGGGAATAAATCGGGCAAGGGAAAGGAAGGTGAGAGCAATGGCGAGTGGATCAGAGGGTCACAAACGTGAATATTTCCGGTTGAAGCTGGAGCATCCCCTCTGTGCATTCATGACCATTGTTCTTGTCAAAGGAAAGACGATGGAGATCGGCAGCGCGAAGGTGCTGATTGAGGATATCGGCGCAGGCGGACTGCGATTTCTCTCGCACTTGAAAATGCCGGCCAGCGACCAGCTCGTCTTGCAGTTTGAGACGGAGTTGTGCGGTTCGACATTGAAAATGTACGGACATGTCGTGCGTACAAGCCCGTGGGAGCAAGATTTTTATGAATACGCGGTACGGTTCACGATGGAAGAAGCGCAGCATTTGGAGATCAACCAGTTGGTGAACCGTCTGGCCATTCGCTATCGGCAAAACCGGGTAGGGACGGAAGGGAGCTTTTGGAAGGGCGATCGGCAAGCCTTTCTGCAAGAATTGGCCCAGGCGTCGCAAACTTTGGAGACGACGAGAGCATAGGGCAAAACAGCAAACGAATCAAGACGAGCAGGCTTCTTGTTGGTGGGGTGACCAACAAGGGGCTTTTTTTGACAATGCACAAACGAAGTGTTATATTGTCTGCAATAAACTAAACATTTTGGGGATGTGCTTGTCAATGGGCATCAATGAATCGTTTTGGACTGCTTCATTGGAGGAAGCCAAGCAAGGATATGTAGAGCGGGAGCACGATTATTTGTGCTTGCTATGTGGAGCAGAAGTGGAAAAAGGAATTATCTATCCGGTAGACGGCGCCCTGTTCGAGGCGTCCCGTTACATGCGTCATCATATCGAGCAGGAGCATGAATCGGTTTTTGCTCATCTGAGCGGGTTGGACAAGCGGTTGACCGGACTGTCCGATCATCAGGCCAGCTTGATGCGGTTGTTTTATGCGGGCAAAAGCGATGCCGAGGTGCAAGCCGAGATGGGCATCGGCAGCGCTTCGACGATCCGCAATCACCGTTTTGCCCTCAAAGAGAAAGAGCGGCAAGCAAAAGTATTTTTGGCAATGATGGAGCTGCTGCGGGAAACGGACAAAGCAAGCACAGGCTCTTCAACGGGCAAGGGAAAGCCAAACAAGCAGGCTGAAAAGCAGAGAGAGGCCGGGCCGTCTGAATATGCCGCGGTTGTGCAAAAGTATTTTCCGAACGGGCCAGGCCATTCGCTGGCGCGGATACCACGCAAGCATAGCCACAGGCAGATTGTTTTTCAGGAGATTGCCAATCGCTTTGCGCCGGACAAGGTGTACACGGAGCGGGAAGTCAATGAGCTGCTGGAAGCGATTTATGAGGACCACGTCACCTTGCGCCGTTACTTGATCGACTTCGCTTTGTTGAGCCGGGAAGCCGACGGCAGCGCGTATTGGCGCACGAGCCAGGCGGGCGGCGACGGAGCGGAGCAAGAGGCGATGACGGATCGCAAGCAAGAGCTGAAACAGCTATACAAAGAAGTGAAGAGCGAGGCTGGCGTCTACCAGATCCGCAACAAAGAGAACGGCAAGGTACTCGTGGCGAGCACCATGAACATCAAAACGATGAACGGCAAAAAGTTCATGTTGCAGCACGGCTCCCATCCCAACCGGGAACTGCAAAACGATTGGAACGAGCTGGGCGCTGATGCATTCGAGTTCGAGGTGCTGGAAGTGCTGGAAAACAAAGACGAGCCTGCGTTTGATGCGAAGGCTGCTTTGGAGAAATTGGAAGCAAAGTGGGTAGAGAAGCTGGCTCCATACGGCGACCGCGGATACCATACCCGAAAACAGGCAGAGTAGAGAAAGCAACAGGCTACCTTGAACTGGAGGGTAGCCTGTTTTTTAGTCGAGCAGGCGAAAGCGCTCCAGGTGGTCGTGCAATCCGATCTGCTGCAAAATCTCGATTTGCCTCGGGCCAATCAGGTCAAAGTGGGGAAAAGCGGCGCGGTTGTGAATATAGGCGGGATTCAAGCCGTGCTGGCGGCACCATTCCACCAGCTTGTTTGGATCGGCGCAGTCTACTTTTGTCACGGTTTTCATCTCAGGAAAACGCGGGTCCAGCCAGTAATGCGTCAGAAAAGCAATCTCTCCGCGCCGGACCGCCTGTTTCCACTCGTTTAACTCTGCTCGTGAAATGCCGAATGCCACGAATGCTCTCCTCTTTCTGTTGAAAAGATGTGTGGCACAAGCGCATGCTTTGCCTATCGCCCCATTATAGCAAAAAGACAGCGCCCATCTGAACGAGAGATGGACACTGTCTTTTTGGTAAAGCTTAACGTACCCCCTGAGGAAGTGTCGGAGGAATGTAGTTCAGCTCTTCGTCGGCTGTGATGTAGTCGGTATTGACCATGAGCAGCAAGTAGCGTTTGCCCGTTTGCGGGTCGCTGAGAATGATGTGGTCGCGCCCGGCTGTCTCCAGCACGCCGCGGAAAATTTTCGCGTTCCACTGGCTGTTGTTCTCGAACGTCTGATAAACGGTAATGACTTTGCCGCGATTCATGCGCAAAATGTTTTCGATGTACGATTCTTCCATGACTTGCCCCGGCGTATAAGGCGTGCCAGGGATCAGCGCGCCGCTTGGCTGCATAGGAACCAATTGCGGCTGCTGTTGTTGCTGCATGCCAAAAGGAAACTGTGCGGAAGGATACATTTCATACCCGTAAGGATACGGTTGGTATGGGATTTGCTGACTCATGATGAACTCGCTCCTTTTATCTATCTGTTAAAAAACGCGCGGACAATCGGCTCTGGTTGGAATGAAGAAGCAGTGCGCCTTGTAACGCCCGGAGTTTGCCTGATCCCACCAGGTGGCAGGGCAATTGCCGACAGGACGGTAAAACCAAAGCGCATTGGTGGCTGGACGTGTCCGCTCGCCATTGATCGTTCGCTGGGCCAAACGTCTTTCGCGCTCACGTGCCCGCTGGTAGAAGTACGGCTTTTGCACAGACTCATATCCGCCCGGAGATTGATAGACCATATCTCGCATCGTCCGTATGTTCTTGAAGTCAAGGCAGTTGGCGAGAATCCGGTTGACGCCCACATTCCCCACCATCAGCATCCCCAGCTCGCCTTCGCCTTCCGCTTCCGCGCGCATTAAACGAGCCAACATATCGACGTCATTGCTGTTCGCTTTGATAACGGCCATTGCTTCACCTCCTCATAAAACTCACAATGACAATATATGGGCGTATGCCAGATCGGTGATTGCACCAGCGAAATTTTTCGGTAGATCGGGGCGACAGTTGACGTTAACGTAAACGGAAGGTAAAATATGGTTAATCAGTTATTTCTGAATATTAGAAAAGAAAGGTAAAGGAGCAGGAGACGATGAACAGAGAAGGCGACGAAAAGCAAGCACCATGGTCCATCTCTGATCTTGCTCACGAACTGGATGTCAGCACGAGAACGATTCGTTACTACGAGGAAGTCGGCCTGATTTTTCCGGCTCGAACTGAGCGGGGGATCAGGTATTACAGCCGCCAGGATCGGGCCAGGCTGCGATTGATTATGCGGGGAAAGCGCTTCGGCTTCTCGCTGGAGCAAATCCGGGAAATGATCGAGTTGTTTGGCGAGGATCGCAGCGGTCGCGCCCAGTTGCTGCGTGCCATTGATTACGGCAACCAGAAGCTGGCGGAGATTGACGACAAGATCAGGGAGCTGTCGCTGCTGCGGGAAGATATTCTCGCTTACAAGCTGGGGTTTGAACAAAAATTGCTGGAAGAACATGGGGAGGGGAACCGATGAACGTATCAGCTTTGCTTGCTGCAAACGGACGCAAATATCCCGACAAGCCTGCACTTGTTGCAGGTGATGCAGAACTTACCTTTGCCGAGTGGAATGATCGGGCGAGCAGGTGGGCCTATCGTTTGAGAGAGCATGGCGTCGAGCCAGGAGATCGCGTGGTTTTGATGCTGCCGAATTGTCCGGAGTTTGCGGTTTTTTACATAGCCGTTATTCGCTGCCAAGCGCTTGTCGTACCGATCAATGCGCGGTCGACCCAGGAGGAAGTGCGCTACATATGCGAGCATGCAGGGGCGAAAGCACTGATCGTTCACGAAGCTCTCGTGCACGCGGTCAACGAATGGATCGAACAAGGAACGAATCTGCTTGCCATCAAGACGGGCGGCAGTCAGGGCGTTTGGCTGGGAACAGCAGCTTGGGAGACAGGCGAAGACGTTCTCGGCAAGCTGGATGAATTTGCGATCGACCCGGATGCTCCGAACTTGACAGAAGAAAGCGAAGTCAGCATTTTGTACACGTCAGGTACAACGGGCCGGCCAAAAGGTGTTTTGTACACGCACAGAAGCTTGCTGACCGTCGCGACCATGATGGCCATCGAACTGTCGATCCAGCATCGCTCTCGCATCCTCCAGCTCATGCCGCTCAGCCATTCAGCGCCGCTGCACTTGTTTTTTATCTCAGGCTTGATGGTCGGAGCGACGCAAGTGATGGCGCTCACGTTTTCGCCGGAGCTACTCTTGTCGCTCGTGCAAAAGCAGCGGATTACTCACTTTTTCGGGGCGCCCGTTGCTTACTTGCTGACGATGAAGCATCCCGAGTTCGCCCGGTACGATTTGTCATCCGTGGAGTTTTGGATGTACGGAGGCGCTCCTTTGTCCAAGGAAATGGCTGCGCAGATGGAGCAAGCGTACGGCAGGGACAAACTGGCTTGCGTCTACGGGCTGACGGAAGCAGGGCCGACGGGCACTCGCCTGCTGCACCGCGAGCACCCGGACAAGGTGGGCAGCGTCGGAAACCGCGGCGTCCTGTTCGCCGAAGTCGAGGTTGTCGACGAAGCGGGCAGACCTGTCCCGGCAGGTACGCCTGGCGAGGTGCGAGTTCGCGGAGCAGGCTCGATGAAAGCCTATTACAACAACCCGGAAGCGACGAGCGAGGCGCTGCGCGACGGCTGGCTTTACACGGGAGATATCGGAAAATTCGACGAGGACGGCTTCCTGTGGATCGTCGACAGGAAAAAGGATGTCATGATTACGGGCGGAGTCAATGTCTACCCGAAGGAACTTGAACAGCTGCTGGAGCGTCACCCGGCGATTGCCGAAGTGGCTGTCGTGGGGCTGCCCCATCCCGAGTGGGGCGAGACGGTTACCGCCTATGTAGTGCTTGTTGCAGGGGCTGATCCGGCGCACGATTGGCTGACAGAAGTGCGCGGCTTTTTGAGCGGACACCTTGCCGATTACAAGCTGCCGCGACAGGTGAAAGTCCTTGCCCAGCTGCCGCGCAATACGAGCGGAAAAGTGCTCAAGCATGCTTTGCGCGATGCGGCTGCGCAAAAGGAAGTGGAGCTGACATGAGCGACCTGCAAGCGAAAATCGACCAGCGCCGCTACAGCGACAACATCCCTCACCCGCGCGCGGGCAGCCAGCAAAACTTTTTTGCGGCAGACCCCAACCTTGCTTTTTTGCTGGAGCGGTATTTGCCGGCGCCGATGCACGATTGGGCGAAGCAGCAGCTCGGTTGGCTGGGGGCACATGCGGCGGGGCCGCTGGATGAGCGGGCAGCCTATACCGATCGGGACGGCAAGCCGCACTTGCGCAAATACAATCGCCTTGGCGAAGACGTTTCCGAGATCATCACCAACGAAGGCTACAAGCAGACGGTGGCTGACGTGTACGGGGCGGGGATCGTCCATTATTTGTACCACGACATTCCCGAGCTTGGGTTCAAGGCACCGTACAGCTACTCCTTTTTGCTGGGCTACCTCGTCAGCCAGACCGAGCCAGGCTTTTATTGCCCGGTGACCTTGACGATGTCGGCGGCGTATTTGATCGATAAATACGGGGATGAGCAGCAAAAAGAGCAGTACCTGAGCGGGCTGACCTCGCGGGATCGCCGTTCGCTGTACGAGGGAGCCACTTGGCTGACGGAGCGTCAGGGCGGCTCGGATGTCGGGGCGAATCTCACGGTTGCCAAGCCGACAGCCGGGAAGCCGGGCGTCTATCAGTTGACGGGCGAGAAATTTTTTGCCAGCAATGCGGGCGCGATGGTCGCCACGGTGCTTGCGAGAATCGACGACAGCAAGCCGGGAACAAAAGGCTTGGGGCTGTTTCTCGTCCCGTGGGTTCGGCCGGATGGCACACGCAACCAGATTGAGGTTCGGCGTTTGAAAGATAAGCTCGGAGTGAACGCAGTGCCGTCTGCGGAGGTGCTGCTTCACGGCGCGGAAGGCTATTTGATCGGACAGCCGGAAAATGGCTTCAAATACATGGCGGAAGCGCTGAATTTGTCGCGAATTTGCAATGCGATCGCATCGGTCGGAATCATGCGCCGAGCCTTGTATGAAGCCAAATACTACGCGAGCGAGCGGCATGCTTTTCAAAAGCCGATCGACCAGTACCCGATGGTCAGAGAAATGCTGGTCAACCTGCTCTTGGATACGGAAGTAAGCACAGGCGCCGTGTTCGACATGATTGCTATCTACGACCGCGTACAGGATGGTTCGGGGGGCAGGGACGATTTGGCGCTTTGCCGGCTGTTGATTCCCCTGTTGAAATACCGGACGGGAGAGGAAGCGGTGGAAGCCGCCCACACAGCTATCGAGATTCACGGCGGCAACGGTTTTATCGAAGAGTATGTCACACCGCGCTTGCTGAGGGATGCGCAGGTGCTGACGGTGTGGGAGGGAACTTCGAACATTCTTGCGCTGGACATTTTGCGCGTCATGCAAAAAGAAAACAGCCATGCGGTCTTGATCCGGCTGTTGCGTTCGCGTGCGGCAGGCTGGCATCATGCCTTTTCCCGGCCGTTCGCCCAGCTTTTGCAATCCGAGCTTGCTGTACTGGAGGAGAATATTGCTTATTTGCTCCAGCAGTCGCCTGATTATCTCAGCTATAAATTGAAGGCGCTCGCCGACCACATGATTGACTTGTACACGCTTTCCTGCATCGTCAGCGAAGCAGAGGATCAGCTGCTGCGAGACAACAATGCCCGCAAATACGTGCTGGCAAAGCTGTACGCAAACAAGCATTTGCTGCCGAAGACAAAGCGGGGCATCCAGGGTGACGAGCTGCTGGATGTGCAGTTTTTCCGCGAGCTTCTGGACTATGAGCCGATCCCGCTGGAGGCGCTACAGCAGCAGTCTGCCTTTGTGTTCGCCACGTAACCAATCGCATCAAAAGGAAAAAACGCCCATGCAGCCAATTCGAGGTTGCTTGGGCGTTTTTCATCTCAGGCATAGCGTTTTCTGCGTTTGTTCCAGATGAACCAGCCAACGGCTACAAGTGCAGCGGCTGCGAGCAATGAGACTTCCAAGTATTCGTCCAGCAACACTTTGGCATGTTTGCCGTACAAGTAAAACAACGTACCGATCAGGAAAAATTTCAGGCCGCGACCGACGATGGCAAAGAGCATCAGCTTTGTCAGCGAATAGTTGAAAACGCCGCTCAATACGGTAAATACTTTGAACGGGATGGGCGTAAATGCGCCGATCAACACCGCAGCGTCTCCGTTTTTGGCGAATTTCTCGGTGGCGACCACGACCCATTTTTCCGGGAGCAGCTTGTGCAAAAGCGGTTTCCCCAGCCACTTGCCGAGCAAAAATCCGATTGGCGCCCCAAGAATCGAGGCGGTAAAAGCCACCGTTGCAAAGCGGAGGGCCGATCCGGGGTCAAGCAGACTCATCGCAATTTGCATAAAAAAAGGAGGAATCGGACTGATGAACGAATCCAAAAATGCCATGCCAAAGAGGCCCCATATTCCATATTGCATGAAAAGTTCTGTGATTTGATCGAGCATGAGCATCTCCTTAAGCACATTTCCTCTCGGGAATCAATTATACAGGAAAAAAGCGGTTTTCAGTAGTTAGGATATGCTTGGTCGTGCGGACAAAGACCGAAAAAGCGGGCTGATCCAAACAGATAGAAATACGATTGATTACACCGGGGGGTTACATTTTCCTGGTATTTTCCGGCTTTTAAGGAGATTCGTCCTGAGCGAAACGGCCCTGTGTATGCGTGAGTCGTGGTCGGGAAGTCCCTAGCTTTTCCATTGACGATAGGAAAGAATATCCATTAGTATAGAGAAGAAGGACATACAGCGTTGGGAGGAGCCCATGAAGACATTGGGATCGGGGAAAGTCGTTTTTTATGCGCCGGATGGAACCAGCGTGCAACTGACAGGAGAAATTGACGTGCGCGGAGACCGGGTAGCCGTGACTGAAATCATTTACTTTAACGGTCAGCCTAATGGTGCGCGTGAAACCAATCTGCCACTTTCGCAAACGGTCATCTACTGGGAACCGGAAGTGTATGAGCAGATCGGATTTGAATGATAAAAGAACAAGAAATATCGGGCAGCCCTGCTTTTTGCGGGGCTGTTTTGCATAAAGCTCCTGTTTGTGGCAGCACCTCGGGCTATAGCCGTTATGTCCCGAGTGTGATATCATGTGGGATGGAATTTACGTATGGTACAAGGAGTGATCCTGATGATCGATGCTATATTGGAGCGTGCCCTTGCAGGGGAACGACTGGGCCTGGAAGACGGCCTGGCCTTGTTTGCCAGCAACGAAATTGAAAAGATCGGACACTACGCCAATCTGGTGATGCAAAAGCATCATCCGGAACCAATTGCCACGTTTGTTATCAGCCGAAATGTGAACTACACGAACATTTGCGATACGTATTGCCGCTTTTGCGCCTTTTACCGTCGTCCAGGCTCAAGCGAAGGCTATGTACTGCCAAGAGAAACCATTTTCCAAAAGATTCAGGAGACCGTAGACGTAGGCGGTACGGAAATCTTGATGCAGGGCGGAACGAACCCGGATTTGAAAATTGATTACTTTACCGACCTGCTGCGGGCGATCAAGGAACGTTTTCCGAAAATCACCATGCACTCGCTGTCGGTAGCGGAAGTCATCAAAATCGCGGAAGTCTCCAACATGTCAGTCGAGGATGTGCTCAAAGAGCTGAAGGCAGCGGGGCTGGATTCCTTGCCGGGAGCGGGCGGAGAAATTCTCGACGACCGTACGCGCCGCAAAATTTCCCGTTTGAAAGGCTCTTGGAAAGAGTGGATCGATACGCAAAAAGCTGCTCACCGCATCGGGTTGCCAGGTACGGCGACGATGGTAATCGGCTTTGGCGAGGAGATGGAGGAGCGCGTGCTGTCTTTGCTGCGCATCCGTGAAGCACAGGACGAGACGCACGGCTTCAAAGCGTTCATCGTCTGGACGTTCCAGCCGGACAACACCAACATGAAGGCCGTCAACAACACGCCGGAAGAATACCTCAAGTCTTTGGCGATCAGCCGACTCATGCTGGACAATATCGAAAACTTCCAATCTTCCTGGGTCACCATGGGCCCGCACTACGGCCAATTGTCGCTCTCTTACGGAGCAAACGACTTCGGTCAGACGATGATGGAAGAAAATGTCGTGTCAGCCGCCGCATGTACGTACAAAGTGAACACCAACCAGATTCTCGAACTGATTCGCGGAGCAGGCAAAATCCCTGCCCAGCGCAATACCCAGTACGACATCCTGCGCGTGTTCCAGGACGGCGAGATGGCAGAGAAAGATTTTGTGATGCAAAACTAATTGATATACCAGCTGTTTCCACGCGCTGCTTGATCACCAGCCTTTGTCAAAGGGGAAGTGATGAGGGAGCGCGTTTTTCATATGGAACGACCCCATTTTCCAATCCCCGGTTTCCAATCGTTTAAAAGTATATCGCCAATCAAGGGACATATACTGTAACTACAATTGCGGTTGGGGGGATGAAAATGCAAACGTATCGCGTATTGCTGGAGAATGTCCCTGAGCATAGTGGCACGTATCGCGTGATCGTAAACGAAATGCTGGAGCGAGTCAATACGGCCCCGGTGCGCATTACATACAAGGAGCAAGAGCAGGAGGACTACTGCACGTTCCTTTTTCAAAGCTGGTGCGAAGAAGAATATGATGCGCAGACGATAGAGTGGGCGAGAGCTTTTGTGGCATTGACGTTGGCAGAGTGGGTGACACAGGTCAAGGAAGCGGACATCATGCAGGAAATGGCTGCCGATCTGTTGGCGGCAGAACAACTGGAAGAAGAATGGGGAGAAATTTTGCCCTACATCGAGCGCATGTGCCAGGAAATCGAGCAGGATGGCCGCGAGCTTTTGGCTGCCACGACCCGCAAGGCCAATGTTTACCGCAAGGCGTTTTTGTATCTGGAGCAGGAGCGGACGATCAACGTCCTGGGTTTCATCCGGTTCCGGCTGCAAGAGCATTGGAACGAGCTGTTTGAACTGGTGGAGTCCGGGATTGACGAATATCTGGAAGACAAGCAATACCAGGAATTTGTCGAGCTGTTGCGCTACTTCATCGCCGTGCAGGAAGTGAAACAGGAAGTGGTCCATGTTGTTCCTAGTGTGGACAAACCTTTCCATCTTTATGACAAACAGGGAGACCGTCTCTGGCTGGAGCAGCTTGATTCCGTGCTCAGCATGGACGAACAAAAGTGCCGGGACGAGGATTATTTGGTCAGCGCCTTGGTTACACTGGCTCCTGAGAGTATCGTGCTGCACATGGCTGGCGACAGGCCGGGGCTTGCGCAAACGATACGCAGCATTTTCGACAGCCGGCTGATTACGTGCCATTCCTGTTCATTATGCATTGGGCAAAGACGTGTACTTGACGGGAACAATCCGAGTCCACTATAATAAGCAACAACAAACGTATATGGCTTACAAATACGATGAGAAGGACATGGACGATATGAAGATCGCTCTAGAGAGGCGGGCCTAGGCTGGGAGCTTGCTGCGAGATCATATGGATCTACCCCCTTCGAGTAGCAGCCGGGAACGAAGCGCGTTTGCTTCCACTATCGGTTTGCCGGTTCCCATACCGTTATCATGTCATGAGGAGTCTGTTTCGGTGTTCCTTTTTATGCAAACAGACTTGAACTAGGGTGGTACCGCGAGAATGCACTCGTCCCTTTTTGGGATGGGTGTTTTTTATTTTCTCAAAAACAAACAGGAAGGAAGAATCCAAGGTGGCACAAATTAACGTAACATTCCCAGATGGCGCAGTTCGTCAGTATGATGCTGGGATCACCATCGAAGAGATCGCAGGCTCGATTAGCGCAAGCCTGAAGAAAAAAGCAGTAGCCGGTAAAAAAGACGGCAAAGTGGTGGATTTGTACACGCCACTTGAGGATGATGCAGCGATTGAAATCGTCACTCTCGATACACCGGACGGATTGGAAGTATATCGCCACAGTACCGCTCACTTGCTCGCCCAGGCTGTACGCCGCATCTACGGCAGCGAAGTGAAATTCGGTATCGGTCCCGTGATTGAGGATGGCTTCTACTACGATATGGATATTCCGGTAGCACTCTCGCCAGAGGATTTGGGCAAGATCGAAGCCGAAATGGAAAAAATCGTGAAAGAAGATTTGCCGATTCGCCGCAGAGTGGTGAGCCGCGATGAGGCGATTCGAATCTTCTCCGATCTGAACGATCACCTCAAGCTGGAACTGATTCGCGATCTGCCAGACGAGGCTACCATTACTTTGTACGAGCAGGGCGAGTTTTTCGACCTCTGTCGCGGCCCGCACTTGCCATCGACTGGCTTCATCAAGGCGTTCAAGCTGATGAGTGTAGCAGGCGCATACTGGCGCGGAAAAGCGGAAAACCAGGTGCTGCAACGCGTATACGGTACAGCTTGGCCGAAAAAAGCCGACATGGATGAATATCTGCACTTCATCGAAGAGGCGAGAAAACGCGATCACCGCAAACTGGGCAAAGAGCTGGGATTGTTCATGTTCTCCGAAGAAGCTCCAGGCATGCCGTTCTACCTGCCATACGGCTTCACTGTCCGCAACGAGCTGGAGCAATTCTCCCGCCGCCTGCAGCAGTTGGCGCAGTACACAGAGGTGCGCTCTCCGTTCCTCATGAACGAGCGTCTCTGGAAAGAGTCCGGCCACTGGGATCACTACAAGGAAAACATGTACTTCTCCGAGGTCGAGCACGCGACTTATGCGCTGAAGCCGATGAACTGCCCTGGACACATGCTGATTTACAAAAATGCGATGCACTCCTATCGCGACCTGCCAATCCGCTACTCCGAATTTGGTCAGGTGCACCGCCACGAGTATTCCGGTGCGCTGAACGGCATGCTTCGCGTTCGGACTTTCTGCCAGGATGACGCGCACGCCTTCGTTCGTCCTGACCAGATCCAGAACGAAATCAAGAGCATGATTCAACTGATCGATAAAATTTACAACGTCTTCGGCTTCGAATACAGCGTAGCGCTCTCGACTCGTCCAGAGGATTCCATGGGCTCCGACGAACTGTGGGAGACTGCGGAAAGCTCCTTGAAAAAGGTGCTGGAAGACTTGGAAATGCCTTACGAGATCAAAGAAGGCGACGGCGCTTTCTACGGTCCGAAGATCGACTTCCAAATTACTGACGCGTTGAAACGCCGCCACCAATGCGGAACGATCCAGCTCGACTTCCAGATGCCAGAGAAGTTTGACCTGACTTATATTGGCCAGGACAACGAGAAGCACCGTCCGGTTGTCTTGCACCGTGCGATGTACGGCTCGATGGAGCGCTTCATCGGCATCCTGATCGAGCACTATGCCGGGGCGTTCCCAGTATGGCTGACTCCGGTTCAGGCTCGCCTGATGAACATTAGCGAAGTGCACATTCCTTATGCAGAGCAAGTCAAAGAAAAACTGCAACAAGCAGGAATCCGCGTGGAGCTGGATGCGCGCAACGAAAAAATCGGCTACAAAATCCGCGAAGCGCAAGTGCAAAAAATCCCGTACATGCTGGTCATCGGTGAAAAAGAGATGGCTGACGGCACACTGTCTGTTCGCAGACGTGGCGTAGGCGATGAAGGTGCCATGACTGTGGATGCCTTCGTGGAAAAAATCCGCGCTGAAATCAACGAAATGAAGTAAAAACAACAAAACGGTCATGAAAAAGGGCAGTCTCTTCCGCGATGAAGAGAACTGCCCTTTTTGCTTTTTTCGTGATTCGTGAAAGGAAATTACAGAGCGGACTCCAGGCGGGACAACAGGGAGACGACCTCGCTCGATGCCTCCTGGAGCAAGAGATACGTTTGCTGCGCTCCCGCCAGATCTTGAGCCTGGTACTGCTCGACGGCTTGCTTGGCGTAAGCATGAACCATCCGGTGCGGCTCCTCAAGCTTTTTGAAGATCGGATTGTTTCGCACTTGGGCAGACAACTCGCCATAGTACCAGTTCCCGAGACGGCATGTGTGGTGGGAGCCCATTTCGCTTGCGTTCAAGTGCTCCAAGCCCAAAAACATGTTGTAAATTTTCCATTTCCACAGAAGATGGTCGGTTTTTGCCACGCGGACGATGTCTTTCGAGCTGAGCTTGACGTTGATCGTAAAGAATGTTTTGCGGTAATCGTCCATTTTTCGGCTCAATTCCAAAATCAGCTGGGCCGTATCCTTGGCGATTTCCTGCGAATGCGCGCTCAAGTCAAAAATCGTGGAGTTGCGGCGGGCAATGTCCGTTACGGAAGAAGCCTGCTCCTCGGTCATGGCGGCAATTTGCGAGGTCGATTGGCTGATTTCCTGCATCGCGGTCACAATTTTGTTCAAGGCGACGTCAGCGTATTGGGCCTCACTCACACAGCGCTCAACCAGTTTGCCTGTATCGTCCATTTGCTGGGTCACCTGATTGGAGACATGCTGCAACGATGCCATATTGGTTGTAATTTGGCTGATTTGTTCTTTTGTATGCTCGGCCAATTTGCGAACTTCTGAGGCGACAACGGCGAAGCCGCGCCCCTGGTCGCCTGCCCGCGCAGCCTCGATACTGGCGTTGAGGGCGAGCAGATTCGTTTGCTCGGCGATTTCCCGAATAATATGCACGACATCCTGGGTCTGGTGAATCTCCTGATCGAGCTTGTTGACGCGGCCCATGACCTCTTCGAAGACGCGCCCGACTTGCCGGATGTCTCCCAGCGCGGCATTGATGATCTGCCTGCTCTGTTCTGCGGAGTGGACGGCATCGTCCGTTCCTTCCGCCACCTTGATAGCGTGGTTGGCCACTTCCTGAATGGAAGCGCTCATTTCTTCCGTAGCTGCTGTCACGCTGTGGCTTTCCTCAATTTGTTCGTCCATGCCCGAGATGAGCTGTTTGGTCGTATCGAGCTGTGTCATATGATTCAACATGTCGGAGATGCCGAACAAAAATGATTTGAACGTCTCTTCCATATATACTTCCACGATCAGTTGCTGATCGAACGCTGCCAGTTTTTGGACGGATGTGACCATTTGCATCATTTGATGCGGCTGATGGCTCCATTTTTCCATCAAGATCGATGTCATGATCTGAATCAACATATGATGAGCGGAGATAAAATGATCGGCTGTCAGATGAATGCGGCTGTGAACTTGTCCAATCACAATTCTCGTCTTCACGTATTCGTAATCCACATTCGCCTGCAGAAACTGTTCAAGATACAACTCCAATGTGTGTTTCAATTTTCCTAGTGTTGAGTGGTCGAGAATCAGTTTTTGCAATTGATCAACAGCCGTGATTGCGCCGTAAAATTGGTCGACAATCTTCGCTTTAAAGGGCGAAAGCGTTTCGGCAGCATTTTTGACATGGGCGAGCGTGTCTTGATCCACCCCTAAAAAGGACAAGCGCTCCTTTACTCGTTCTCCTACTTGATCGATGTCAGTCGTGTGAGAGGATTTTACGTACTCTGTCCATGGCTTTGTTTTCTTCGTAAAAAATTGCATGCAGACCTCCGGATTCTTTGCTTTTCTCTTTTTTAGTCGTTCGCTTCAAAACGGGGGAAGAGAGCATACGTCAATGGTGCTTTGGTGAGTGAATTGGCGATAGTGGACACGACAAATGTTCTGGGATAAAATAAACCGACCCTACAGCAATAATAGGGTCGGTTGCACTACTCACTCCCAGCCATTCAAGTGCCCACATACAAATCGCTGATCATCGCTTCCACTTTCAGTTATACAATTTCACAATATATAGTCATATTAGCTTATATTAATTCAAAAAGGGAATAGCAAAAATGAGCTATTTACACTTTCAAGCAAAATATTATGGTTTTGCATAGGAACAACCAGGCGAAAGTGCAGGAAAGCTATTACGCCCGATCGTGGATATGATACGCTAGGAAAAAGGAGAGTGACAGCCAATGCCAGAGCAGTCGCCACTCGTTGATACACGAAATCGCCCTCTCCGCGATTTGCGTATTTCCGTGACAGACAAATGCAATTTTCGTTGCAGATACTGCATGCCTGCGGAAATTTTTGGACCGGACTTTGAGTTTTTGCCGCAGCACAAGCTGCTTTCATTTGAAGAGATTGTTCGACTGACCGACATTTTCGCCTCGCTTGGCGTCCAGAAAATCAGAATTACAGGCGGAGAGCCGCTCATGCGCAGAGGCTTGCCTGTGTTAATTGAAATGATAAAAAAAGTAGCAGGTATTCACGACATCGCTATGACCACCAACGGTTCGTTGCTCGTCCGCCACGCGCAGGCTCTGAAGGAAGCAGGACTTGACCGCGTGACAGTCAGTCTCGACAGTCTGGACAACGAGCGGTTCGGCACATTGAACGGCAGGGGCTATCCGGTAGAAGCTGTGCTGGACGGCATACGGGCGGCGGCTGAAGCAGGTCTTGGCGTGAAAATCAACATGGTCGTGCAGCGGGGAGTGAATGACCAAGATATTTTGCCGATGGCCAAATACTTCCGCGAGCAGGGGCATACTTTGCGCTTCATTGAATTTATGGATGTCGGAAACTCCAATGGCTGGAAGCTGGATCAGGTCGTGCCGTCCAGCGAAATCGTCCGCATGATTCACCAGGAGATGCCGCTTGTTCCGATCGAGGCAAATTACTTCGGGGAGGTCGCTTCGCGCTATCGCTACGAGGACGGGGATCAGGAGATCGGGCTGATTTCTTCTGTGACGCAAGCTTTTTGCTCCACCTGTACCCGCGCCAGGCTGTCCGCAGAGGGCAAAATGTACAACTGCTTGTTCGCTTCTGCGGGAGAAGACTTGCGCGAGCCGCTGCGAAACGGAGCGAGCGACGATGAGATCAGAGCGCAGATTCAGACGATCTGGAGCAAGCGCGATGAACGATATTCAGAAGAGCGGCTGGATGAGACGCCTGGCCTCGTAAAACGTCCCAAGGTGGAAATGTCGCACATTGGAGGATAGTGTGTGATAAGCCTTGACAAAGACAACTCTAACCTGTATCATGAATTGAGTGTATAAACACTTCATACTTCGAGAACAAGCAGAGGCGCCCAGCTTCTCACCTGCGTCGACGTCTTCCACGACTGTTGACAGGTAACTCTTATGCAAAGATCCTTGGATCTGATGAAATTGCTTAGGTGAGATATGTGCGGGCGCAGATGCGTTCGCACATTTTTGTTCCTTCTCGAAATTGACGGAGGTGGCAAGTATTAGCAAGGATCAAATGTTAATCAACGAAGCGATCCGTGCCCGTGAAGTCCGTTTGATCGGTGCTGACGGGAGCCAATTGGGAGTCGTACCTTTTAGGGAAGCGTTGCGCATTGCCCAGGAAGCCGAACTGGATCTGGTAAACGTTGCTCCTACAGCCAAACCGCCTGTTTGCCGTATCATGGACTATGGAAAGTTCAAGTACGAGCAGGCGAAAAAGGAGAAAGAAGCGCGGAAAAACCAGAAGATCATCGAGCTGAAAGAAGTGCGTTTTTCGTCTAACATCGAGGAACACGATTTTCAAACCAAGCTTCGCAACGTCCGCAAGTTCTTGGAGGATCATCACAAGGTGAAGTGTACGATCCGTTTCCGTGGACGTGAAATCACCCACTCCGAAATCGGCCTTGGCGTTATGGAACGTGTGGCTGCCCAGTGTGAAGATCTCGCTACGCCTGAGCGTAAACCGAAGATCGAGGGCCGCAGCATGATCATGATTCTGGCTCCGAAAGCGGAAAAGTAAGATAGTAGTTTAGACAGGAGGATTTTTCAGATGCCTAAAATGAAAACCAACAAGGCTGCTGCGAAACGTTTCAAAAAGACTGGAAGCGGCCAATTGAAGCGCGACCGCGCATTTGGTAGCCACTTGTTCGCTAACAAATCGACGAAAGCGAAGCGCCACCTGCGCAAAGCTGCACTCGTTTCCAAAGGCGATCAAAAACGTATTGAGCAAATGCTCACTTACCTGTAAGTTTTTGTATCACTACACACATTACGCAGCATGAGCTCCCTAAGCGCCTAGCAGTAGGCCGCCATGCTGGAAAGACCAGGAGGAGTTTAGTATGCCAAGAGTAAAAGGTGGCATTGTTACACGCCGTCGTCATAAGAAAATTTTGAAGCTGGCGAAAGGATACTTCGGTTCCAAACATCGCCTGTTTAAATCCGCTAATGCGCAGGTAATGAAATCCCTGCTTTATGCATACCGTGATCGTCGTCAAAAGAAACGCGACTTCCGCAAACTGTGGATCACTCGTATCAACGCGCAAGCTCGCTTGAACGGTCTGTCCTACAGCCGTCTGATGCATGGCCTGAAAGTGGCTGGCATCGAAGTGAACCGCAAAATGCTGGCTGATCTGGCTGTTAACGACAAAGCTGCTTTCAACGAACTGGCAACAGTTGCAAAAGGCAAGCTGAACGCTTAATCGGCTGCATCACGAGCCGACCTTTTCCCCGTGGGGAGATGGTCGGTTTTTTTGCGTATAAAGGTCTTTCCCTTTTTCCATCCGCAAGACAGCAAGTATCGGCAAAAAGCAGCCAAACGGCTTTTGCCGCCAAAAAATGGGCGTGGGACGTAGAAGAACTTCCGTCTCAGGTTGGAGAGAAAAACAATCTTCCGTCCGTGTCGGAGGGACTGCCTCCTGCCATACAATAAAAAGTGTCAAAGGAAAACATTGGATAGGGAGAGATCATATATGAAAAAACAAAAATGGATGATGATGATGGGTGCTACGGCGGTTGTTTGTTCGGCGTTGTTCGTTCCGGGAGCATTTGCCAAAGAAAAAGACGATGTCTATGTAGCACCGGTCGTTTTCACGAAAGGCGCACCTCTTGTGCAAAACGTGGATCAGGTCAAAAATACGATTCCTACCAGCAGCACATTTATTATCCCGCCTGCCAAAGAAGACGTGAAAGTAGAAAAGAAATAACAGCGAAATACCGCGAGAAGCGATCAGGCATAATGTCTGGTCGCTTCGTTCATTTTGGCGTGGCCGATGCAGTTTTGTCGGCAGGACGAATCTCCACTTCCGGATTTTCAACATATGATGGTGGGTGAATCCTAGCAGGAAGGGAGTTTCGCTGATGAGCAATCGCCAGAGGATGGCGGATGAGGAATTGCAGGTATGGGCATACCGGATGGAAGCCAAATTGCCACAGGACGTGCTGGTTCTGGCGGTAGAAAACTTTGCAGGCAATCTCGTCCTCGCCTCAAGCTTTGGTGCCGAAGATGTAGTGCTGATCGACATGCTGCATAAACTGGCGCCGACCATACCTGTCTTTTATCTCGATACGAACAAGCATTTTGCCGAAACCTACGAGACGCGGGACAAACTGCAAGAGCGTTACCAGACCAAGTTTATCCAGGTGTTGCCACAGATGACGCTGGCTGAGCAGGAAGAGAAGCATGGAGAGAAATTATGGGAAACGGACCCGAATCTTTGCTGCCAAATTCGCAAGGTAGAGCCATTGCAGCGGGTTTTGTCCGGCTACGACGCGTGGATTACAGGAATACGCCGCGATCAGGCGCCGACACGCGCCCATGCGAAAAAAGTGGAGTGGGATGACAAATTCAATCTGGTGAAGTTTAATCCGCTTGCGGACTGGACGATGGATCAGGTGTGGGAATATATACATGCAAATCAGGTCCCTTACAATCCGCTGCATGATCGCCACTATCCGAGCATTGGCTGCAGTGTGTGCACCCGGCCTGTCCTCCCGGGGCAAGATCCGCGTGCAGGGCGCTGGGCCGGCTTTGACAAGACCGAGTGCGGTCTGCACAAGTAGGAGAGGAAGAGGGGGAGTTGGCATGCAAACGATCTTGCCGCACGGCGGAACACTTATCAATCGGCTGGTGAACCAGGCGGAAGCGGCAGACAACGCAAGTGTCAAAAAAGTGATCACGATAGACGAATGGACCTTGTCCGATCTCGATTGTTTGGCGATTGGCGCCTTTTCGCCGCTGACAGGCTTTATGAACGAGGCAGACTACCGCTCTGTCGTCGAGACGATGCGGCTCGCAGACGGGACAGTGTGGCCTTTGCCAGTAACACTTGCTGTCGATCCGCTCGCGCATGCGGACATTCAGCCGGGAGACAGGGTGCTGTTGCGCGGGGAGGATGGGGAGAATTATGCGGTTCTTCACGTGCAAAGCTGCTATGAGCCGGACAAGGAACGGGAAGCGAGACAAGTATTTCGCACGGCCGATCAGGCGCATCCGGGCGTGAAAAAGCTTGCCCAGAAGCCGGGCCTGTATGTGGGCGGCCCTGTGCAAGTGCTGAAAAGACCGAGGCCAAAGCGTTTTGCCGAGTATTATTTGACGCCGCAAGAAACGCGAGAAAGCTTTGCCAGACAAGGCTGGAAAACAGTGGTCGGCTTTCAGACGAGAAATCCGGTCCACCGGGCGCACGAGTACATCCAGAAAGCGGCGATGGAGATCGTTGACGGGCTGTTTCTCAACCCGTTGATGGGGGAGACGAAGTCGGACGATATCGATTCGCAAGTGAGAATGAAAAGCTATCTCGCCCTGCTGGAAAATTACTATCCGAAACAGCGCGTGCTGCTCGCCGCCTTTCCGGCAGCCATGCGTTATGCGGGGCCGAGAGAGGCGGTTTTTCACGCGCTCGTCCGCAAAAACTACGGCTGCACGCACTTCATCGTAGGCCGCGATCATGCAGGAGTCGGCGATTACTACGGGACGTATGACGCGCAGCACATCTTTTCTGCGTTTGAGCCAGGCGAGCTGGGTATCCAGCTTTTGTTTTTCGAACACAGCTTTTACTGCACGGCTTGCCAGGGGATGGCGACCGCGAAGACTTGCCCGCATGACGCGAGCTTGCACCTGACGCTTTCCGGGACAAAAGTGCGCGAATTGCTGCGCAGCGGCAAGACTCCGCCCCCGGAATTTACCCGCCCGGAAATCGCCAGCATTTTGATCGAGGGTCTGCGCGAACAGAGATAAACGTGTTCCCAAAACAGGGGGAAGGGACGGCAGTGCCGTTCCGTTTCCTTGTCCAAAACGGGGACAAGCCGGAACAAAAATGTATCCGCTTTCACGCAAAAACCGCGCCGTTCCGCCATTTTCTATTGAGCACTCGTTCGGACGAAAGTCTAGTAAAATCTTTTTGTTTTCGTTGACACCCCAAAAGTGCCTAGCTATAATCAGACGTAACACTTTATTTTCTGACAACAACAATATTAGAAATATTGTTATAATAGCAGGCTATGACGAGGATGGTGCACGTCTCCCCTTTTACAGAGAGCCCTGATTGCTGAGAAACGGGTATCGGGTACGTTGCATTGCTCACCTCCGAGCTGTTTTGCTGAAATGTGCGTAAAATCACATAGTAGGCAAAACCGATTAACACCCGTTAGCGTGTTACAGTCCGCATTTATTGTGACTGGCTGAGATCGGCTGACCGTGAGGCGCCGATAAAGTTGGGTGGTACCGCGAACCCTTTCGCCCCAAAAGACATGGAAATCGAACCGTGTCGGGGCGAAAGGGTTTTTCTATGTGTCTATAGGTATTGTTTATAGGTACCTGTTGAGAAGTGGGAGGAGGAGAGGAAATGAGTGTTGAAATGGCCGAATTGCAGAAAAAGAACGGCATGCCACCGATCCAGTTCGGTGAGGAAGTGACAGGAGCAGAAACGCTTCTGCGCTGTTTGATCCTGGAGCAGGTCGAGTACATTTTCGGCTATCCAGGCGGAGCGGTTCTCCCGATCTACGATTCCTTGTACGGGAGCTACTTCAAGCACATTTTGACTCGCCATGAGCAAGGCGCTATCCACGCTGCTGACGGATATGCCCGCGCCACTGGCAAACCGGGCGTATGTATCGCCACTTCCGGGCCGGGGGCGACCAACCTCGTAACGGGAATTGCGACAGCCCAGATGGACTCGGTTCCGCTGGTGTGCATCACCGGAAACGTAGCCCAGTCGTTGATCGGAACAGACGCGTTCCAGGAAGCGAACATTACAGGGATCACGATCCCGATTACAAAGCACAGCTACTTCGTCCGCGATATCCGCGATCTGCCGCGCATCGTGAAGGAAGCGTTCCACATCGCAACGACAGGACGTCCGGGTCCGGTGCTCATCGATATTCCAAAAGATGTGGCGAATGCGACAGCGCCGTTCACCTACCCGGACAAAGTCGAGATTCGCGGCTACCGCGACACGCTCGTGCCGACAGACGAAGAAGTGCAAACATTTGTTACCGCGATTGGCGAAGCGAAGCGCCCGGTCATTTTGGCAGGCGGCGGCATCATCGCCTCGAAAGCCGAAGCAGAGCTGCTCGCTTTTGCCGAAAAGGCTCGCATCCCTGTCATCAACACTTTCATGGGTCTTGGCGGTTTCCCTGGAACGCACGAATTGGCGCTCGCCATGCCGGGCATGCACGGAAACTACACCGCCAACCAGGCGCTGCTGAACGCAGACTGTGTCATCGGGCTGGGCGCGCGTTTCGATGACCGGATCACGATGGGCCGCACAAAAGAATTTGCGCCGAAAGCTCGCATCGTTCACGTCGACATCGATCCGGCAGAGCTGGGCAAAAACGTGGAAACAGCCGTAACCGTGGCCGGAGATGTCAAAAGCACCCTGGCCAAAGCGATTCCGGTTGCCCGCACTTGCGATTCCGAAGCGTGGATCAGCCAGTTGAAAGAATGGCAAGCCCAGTATCCGTACAAGTACAAAAAAGACGGCGACGTGCTGAAGCCGCAAGCAGTCATCGAGCTTCTGTACAGCTCCACAGATGGGGAAGCGATCGTCACAACAGACGTTGGACAACACCAGATGTGGACAGCACAATACTACAAGTTCAAGCATCCGCGCTCGTTTATCTCTTCCGGTGGCCTCGGCACGATGGGCTTCGGCTTCCCGGCAGCGATCGGCGCACAGATCGCGCATCCTGATCGCACAGTAATTTCAGTGGTTGGCGATGGCGGCTTCCAGATGACAAACCAGGAGCTGGCGATTGTCTCCCAGTACAACATTCCGGTGAAAGTCGCGATTGTGAACAACCAGTGCTTGGGGATGGTTCGCCAATGGCAGGAATTGTTCTACGACAATCGTTACAGCCAAATCGATCTGACGTGCAGCCCGGATTTCGTCAAACTGGCGGAAGCGTACGGAGTCAAAGGATTGCGTGCAACCACACCAGAGGAAGCGGAAGCGGTTTGGACAGAGGCGCTCAAGCATGATGGGCCAGTCGTAGTGGACTTCCGCGTCGCGCAGGAAGAAAACGTATATCCGATGGTAGCGTCAGGCGACACATTAGATCAGATGGAATTGGGGGACGACTAGGATGCAACAACATACCATCGCCGTACTCGTCAACGATCACCCCGGCGTTTTGACCCGAGTCGCTACCTTGTTCGGGCAGCGCGGCTATAACATCGACAGCATCACGGTGGGCGGAACAGAAGAACAAGGTCTGTCCCGGATGATTATTACCACAGGCGCAGATGACCGTCAGATTCAACAACTGATGAAGCAACTGCAAAAACTGATCGATGTCATCTCGGTGACGAACCTCAGCGAAAATCCTTATGTTTCCAGAGAGCTGGCGCTGATCAAGGTAAGTGCTTCGCCAAGCCAGCTGGCAGAGCTGAATGGGATCGTCGAGCCGTTCCGCGCCGCGATCGTCGATGTCGGGCCGACTTCGCTGATCGTGCAAGTGACGGGTGACACCGAAAAAATCGACGCGCTGCTTGTCCTTTTGCAAAGCTATGGGGTACTCGAACTGACCCGCACCGGATCAGTAGCGATGGCGCGCAGTATTGTTCCAGCAACAGCCGCAGCAACGGTTTAAATTGCAAAATTCAGAATAGAAATTCAAACTAAACGATATTTTAGGGAGGCTACACAAATGGTAAAAATGTATTATGAAGCGGACGTAAACAAAGAGGTACTGCGTGGCAAAACAATCGCGATCATCGGCTACGGCAGCCAAGGTCATGCGCAAGCACAAAACCTGCGCGACAGCGGTTATAAAGTAGTAGTAGGTCTGCGCCCCGGGAAATCCTGGGATGTAGCGGCTAAAGACGGCTTTGAAGTTTTGACGGTAGCAGAAGCAACCAAGCGCGCTGATGTTGTGCAAATCTTGATGCCAGACGAGCGCCAGGCGCAAGTGTACCGCGACGAGATCGCGCCAAACCTGAAATCCGGCGCAGCACTGTGCTTCTCCCACGGCTTCAACATCCACTATGCGCAAATCGTGCCGCCAGCAGACGTTGACGTCATCATGTCCGCTCCGAAAAGCCCTGGTCACCTCGTTCGCCGCGTATACCAAGAAGGCTTCGGCGTACCTGGTCTGATCGCGATCTATCAGGATGCGACTGGCAATGCGAAAGACCTCGCTCTGGCCTACTCCAGCGGAATCGGTTGCACCAAAGCAGGCGTAATCGAAACAACTTTCCGTGAAGAGACAGAAACAGACCTGTTCGGTGAGCAAGCGGTATTGTGTGGTGGAGCAAGCGAGCTGGTAAAAGCAGGATTCGATACGCTGGTAGAAGCAGGGTACGCCCCTGAGATCGCCTACTTCGAGTGCTTGCATGAGCTGAAGCTGATCGTCGACCTGATGTACGAGGGCGGTCTGGCTCGCATGCGCTACTCGATCAGTGACACAGCGGAATACGGCGACTACAGCACAGGCCGCCGCATCATCACAGACGAGACTCGCAAAGAAATGAAAAAAGTGCTGGCTGAAATCCAAGACGGTACTTTCGCTCGCAACTGGATCTTGGAAAACCAAGCGAACCGCCCTGGCTTCACTTCCCGCCGCCGTCTGGAAGCAGAACACGGCATCGAAGTAGTAGGTCAACAACTGCGCGGCATGATGTCTTGGCTGAACAAAGACACGAAAAAAGAAGAAGCGAAAATCGGTCAATAAGGATCGTTACAAAGAGACATATATAATGTAGGAAAAAATGTGGAGGTGAAAAGTTCATGCGGACCATTGAGATTTTTGATACGACATTACGTGATGGGGAGCAGTCTCCGGGCGTCAACATTAGCACGAACGAAAAGGTGGAGATCGCCCTCCAACTGGAAAAGCTGGGCGTAAACAGAATTGAGGCCGGCTTCGCGGCTGCTTCCCCGGGCGACCAAAAGTCTGTGGCCGAAGTGGCGAAGCGGGTGAAAAACTCCACCATCGTAAGTCTCGCACGTGCCGTCAAAGACGACATGGATAAGGCGTACGAAGCGCTGCGCAACGCGCAAAACGCATCCCTCCACGTCTTTCTTGCAACCTCTCCGATCCACCGCCAGTACAAACTGAACATGAGCAAGGAGCAAGTCCTTGCTCGTGCGGTGGAGGCAGTCACGTATGCGAAAAAGTATTTCACGGAAGTACAATTTTCTGCCGAGGATGCAGCGCGTACAGAGATCGACTTTTTGGCCGAGGTAGTGGAGGCAGTCATCAAGGCTGGGGCTACGACTGTCAATATTCCGGACACGGTTGGCTACATGACGCCTTATCAGTACGGAAACATTTTCCGCGAGTTGAAAAAGCGCGTGCCGGCTACAGACGGAATCCGCCTGAGCTGTCATTGCCACGATGACCTGGGAATGGCTGTCGCGAACAGTTTGGCAGCAGTAGAAGGCGGGGCGACCCAAGTGGAAGGCACGATCAACGGGATCGGTGAACGCGCCGGCAACGCTGCCTTGGAAGAAGTCGCGCTCGCTCTTGAGACTCGCAAAGATTACTACCAGGCGACAACCAAGCTGCACTTGAAGGAAATCGCGCGGACCAGCCAGCTGGTGAGCCGTTTGACGGGAATGATCGTGCCGGGCAACAAGGCCGTCGTAGGAGCGAACGCTTTTGCGCACGAATCCGGTATCCATCAGGATGGCGTTTTGAAGGAAGTTACCACCTACGAGATTATTCGTCCAGAGTCGGTCGGCTTCAAGTCAAACAAACTGGTTCTCGGCAAGCACTCGGGCCGTCACGCCTTCAAGGAAAAGCTGGTGGAACTGGGCTACCACCTCGACCAAGAGGAAGTAAACGCCGCTTTTGCCGCATTCAAAGCATTGTGCGACAAGAAAAAGGAAATTACGGACGACGACATTCTTGCCTTGATCGATACCAAAATCGTTCGCGGCCAGGAAGCGTTCCAGCTGGAATCGGTTCAACTCGCCTACGGCAACATTTCCGTGCCGACCGCCAGCGTTCGTCTCAAGCGGGCTGACGAGTCGGTCGTAGAAGAAGCAGCGATTGGCAATGGTTCCGTCGATGCGATCTACAAAGCGATCGACCGTGCGACTGGAGAAGAAGTCACTTTGATTGACTACAAAATTCTTTCGGTTACGCACGGCCAGGATGCGCTCGGCGAAGTGTATGTCCGTCTGCAACAGGGCGAGCTGACAGTTACGGGCCGTGGAGTCAGTACGGACGTGCTGGAAGCGAGCGCGATTGCCTATATACGCGCCATCAACAAAATTTTGGAGCGTCGCGGGGAATCGGTGCCAGTGGCTGTGAACTAGAAAGAAAGCGTATTGGATAGGAACAGGAACCAGCAAGGAACGAAAAACCATTACAGAAAAGAAATGCGGGATAAACGATGAAGAAAAACTATCGCATCGCCGTTCTTCCTGGTGACGGTATCGGACCGGAGATCATGCAGGAAGCAGTCAAAGTCCTTCAGCTTGTAGGAGAGCGCGAAGGCGTTACATTTACGTGCGAGGAAGGCCGAATCGGTGGAATTGCCATCGACACGGACGGAACTCCTTTGCCGGAAGCAACCGTCACATTGACGAAGCAAGCTGACGCTGTGCTGCTTGGCGCAGTAGGCGGACCGAAGTGGGATCAAAACCCGGGACATCTGCGCCCGGAAACTGGCCTTTTGGGCATTCGCAAAGCGCTTGGATTGTTTGCCAACATTCGCCCGGCGACCATGCACAGCTCGCTCGTCGACGCCTCTTCGCTCAAGCCTGAAGTGGTTTCCGGCGTAGACCTGATTGTCGTGCGCGAGCTGACTGGCGGCATTTACTTCGGGGAGAAAAAGCGCTACGACGGCCCGAACGGAGAAGTAGCGGAAGATCAGTGCATCTACAACGAAGCCGAAGTGGAGCGAATCATCCGCGTGGGCTTCGATATCGCCCGCAAGCGTCAAAAACGTCTCGTCTCCGTCGACAAAGCGAACGTCTTGGAAAGCTCCCGCCTCTGGCGCAAAGTAGCCGAACGCGTTGCAGCCGACTATCCTGACGTGGAGCTGTCGCATCAGCTGGTCGATTCGTGCGCGATGCAGCTTGTTCGCGCACCGAAGCAGTTCGACGTCATCGTGACGGAAAACATGTTTGGAGACATTTTGAGCGATCAGGCGGCTATGCTGACCGGATCGATCGGAATGCTCGCTTCTGCCAGTCTGGCAGCGGGAAGCTTCGGTCTGTACGAACCTGTGCACGGCTCCGCGCCTGATATTGCCGGAAAAGGCATTGCCAATCCGCTGGCGACGATTCTTTCCGTAGCGATGATGCTTCGCCTCTCGCTCGGCATGGATGAGGCTGCGGCAGCGGTCGAGAATGCCGTGTGGGCCGTTCTTGAGGCCGGACACCGCACAGGCGATATCGCAGCAGATCCGAGCAAAGCGATTGGCACCGTGGCAATGGGCCAACTGGTTCGCGACGAGCTGTCCAAACAGTTGCAGCATAAGTAAGCAAAAGCACGAAAAAGATGAAAAACCCTGCCGCAGCGTCCCAATGGACAACTGGCAGGGTTTTCGTTCGTTCATTCAACCGATCGTGATTTTGCCTTTTGGATAGCGGAAGTATTCTTTCTGCCTGCGTTGGGCCAGCGCGAATGCGATCGTCAGCGGCCCGACCCGTCCTGCGAACATCGTCAAAATGATCAGCGTTTTGCCGATCGGGGAGAGACTGGGGGTCAGCCCCATCGATAACCCGGTCGTGGCGAAAGCGGACGTGACTTCGAACAAAATCATTTCAAAACGTGCGCCTGCTTCCGTAATGGACAGAGCCATCGTGACGGCCATGACGATGAACAACCCGGTCATGGTCACGGTCAGCGACTTGTAAATCATGTGCGGCAAAATGCGTTGCCGGAAAAAGATGACGTCTTCCTTCCCTTTGATCTGGGCGATGACCGCACCGATGAGCGTGGCAAACGTCGTCGTCTTGATCCCGCCCCCGGTGGAACCGGGAGAAGCCCCGATGAACATCAGCAAAATGATCAGGAACAGCGAAGACTGGCGCATGTCGCCGATGCTCAGCGTGTTCGACCCGGCCGTTCGCGCCGTCACAGACTGATAGAGCGAGCCGAGCACTTTTCCGAGCATGGAGAGCGGCTGCAACGTTTTCGGGTTCGTATACTCCAAAATGAAGATCAGCACCGTACCGCCCAGCACCAAGAGGGCAGTCGTGGACAGGACGACTTTGGTATGCAGCGACAGGCGGCGCGTATGGCGATATTCGTACAGATCGCTGACGACGATAAAGCCAATCCCGCCGAGAATAATCAATAAGCATACGACGAGCGTGACGAGCGGATCGTCTACATAGCCCGTCAGGCTGGCGAAGTCGCCCATCAAGTCAAAGCCGGCGTTGTTGAAATTGGAGATGGCGTGAAAAAAGCCAAAGTAGATCGCTTTTGGCAAAGGAAAGTCGAAGGCGAACCGGATCGAAAGCAAAACCCCGCCGATCAGCTCTGCCAGCGCGGTGAAAATCAGGATCATTTTGGCCAGACGGACGACGCCTTCCATCGTCATCTGGTTCAGCGACTCTTGCAAGATCAGCCGCTCGCGCAACGAGATTTTTTTGCGCATGATCAAGGAAAAGAAAGTGGCGACGGTCATGAAGCCAAGACCGCCAATTTGGATAAGCGAGAGGATGACCATCTGACCGAAAGTCGTAAAGGTCGTTCCGGTGTCCACGACGACCAGACCTGTCACGCAGGTGGCCGAAGTGGCGGTGAACAGAGAATCAAGCCACGGCAGTCCTTGTCCGTTGACGGTAGCGCTCGGCAGGGTCAACAGGAATGTGCCGAGAAGGATAATCAGGGCGAACCCAAGGACGAGTGTTTTCGGGGGATCAAGCTGTAGCTTGTCAGTCCATTTTCTGATCATGTAGGTCATACCTCGACTTCTTTATACGATTGTGAATGGTTTGATGCGAGAAAAGCTCGGTATTTCCTTAGTATGGCGTTTCCCCTGAAAAAATTACCGCAAAAGGGCGGCCCCCAGGCGATGCAGCCAGTGCTTCAGTTCGCGCTCCTCCAGCGGGGCGAGCGGAAACCGGACAGCAGGGCGGCGCTTGGTGTCGTCAGGCTCGTCAGCTACCCGAAAAGCATGGCCGCACGTAAGCTCAAGCCCTTCTTCCCGCAAGATGGTTACGACCCGCTCTTCCAGCTCGGTGGCGTTCGTAGTCGGATTTCCCCATTCGATCCACGTATTCAGCCCGCCGGAAATCGGATACATCCGGGCGTGGGACGGCAAAGCCTGCTGCTTTTCCTTCCAAAGCCTAAGGAAGCGGGACTGGAACAAAGCGCGGTGATCCGGCAAATACTTTTCGTAAAACCAGGGATCGCCGAGGAGTGTAACGGCTGCCTCTACGACCAAGAGCGACGGCTCCGCACCTGTCATCGAGACAATCTGTCTGTAGCGCTCCAGCTCCTCTTCGGCAAAATCAGAAGGCAGCATCAGGACGCCGAGTTGCAGATCGCGTGCCAGCGTCTTGGACAGAGAGTGCAGGTAGTACACGTCGACAGAGCTTTTTTGCTGAAAAGCCATCTCGTAAATCGGCTTGCTCGGCTCCTCGAACCACAAGTCGCCGTAGTGGTCGTTTTCCACGATGCGCACGCTGTGGCGTTCGGCCCAGGCAAGCAGTTCTTCCTTGCGTTTCAGCGAGTAGCTGATCCCGGTAGGAAAATGATAGTGCGGATTGATCAAGAGCCAGTTGGCCGGGTAGTGCTCCTGTTCCTGATCGAGTGCTTCTATGCTGACTCCTTCGTCGTCGAGCCGAATCGGACGCACCGTGATGCCGCACTGACTGAGCAAGCGCAAAAAGACGGGGTAGCTGTATTCCTCCACGTAGACGACATCGCGCGGATTCATGATGCGCTGGGCGAGAAAGGCGAACCCGCTCGTACTCCGGTTGAACAGCAGCACGCGTTCAGGGGAGTGCGGCAAGCCTCTTCTGCTCAGGTGATCGGCAAATACTTTGGCGGCTTGGGCGCGGCGGAGTTTCTTTTGCGCCGAAGGTTCGTCCAGTACGGCCAGGCTCTCGTAAAAGGCGCCGCGCAGTCGCTTGACCAGCTCTTCGCCAGGGCGGGGAGAAGAGTCGGCGAGCGAAGCGATCGGAATGTCGGTGAGCGGCAGGCGGCTTTCCAGACGCGCTTCTTTTGCCAGTTGCGTCAAGTAGTAGCCTTTGCCGTGCACCGCCTCCAGCCAGCCTTCCAATGCGAGGTGATCGTATGCTTTTTTGACGGTTTCCAGCGAGCAGCCGCTGACGGTTTTCATATCGCGAAGGGAAATCAACTGCTGACCGTCTACAAGAAAGGCCCCGCGCAGAATAGCTGTTTTCAGTTGCTCGGCTAGTTGCACATAAATGGGCGTGTGGGATTGCTTGTGAAAATGGAACGAAAAAAATGGGCGTTCTGCCATCCGGGGACGCCTCCTTGTCTGTCGAAAATAGCTGTCATCAGCATTATATCGAAAACCGCGCCATCTCGGGTAGCAGAAGTGTGAAAAACGTCGAGAGGTTTTCACGGAAATCGCGCGGTTGAGCCGTACCGGATTGAGGGAAAATGGTAGAATGAGAGAAAATGCGCCAGCAGGAAAAGGGGAGGACGCAAAATGAGCACACAGGAGCACAAGGCATTGTCGCCCAAACACGTAACGTGCATGGTCATCACCGTGTCAGATACGCGAACCGAAGAGACAGACAAGAGCGGACAATTAATGAAGCAACTGGTGGGCGAAGAAGGTCATCACGTTGCCCTGTACCAGATCGTGAAGGACGAGCCTGCCGAGGTGATCGCAGCTATCGAAGCAGGAGTGGCGCATCCGGACGTGCAGGTCATTTTGCTCAACGGCGGGACAGGCATATCGCCGCGCGACAACACGTTCGAAGCGGTGCGCGGCTTGCTGGAAAAAGAAATGCCCGGCTTTGGCGAGCTGTTTCGGATGCTGAGCTTTACGGAAGATATCGGATCGGCGGCCATGCTCAGTCGCGCAGTCGCGGGCACCCGGGGAGGAAAAATGATCTTCTCCACGCCTGGGTCGACAGGTGCGGTCAAGCTGGCGATGAATCGCCTGATCGTGCCGGAACTTGGTCATGTCGTGCGAGAGTTGAATCGCTGATCAGAACAGGATTTGCCGTGTTCTTGTCTCGTGTGGTACTGTTACGAAAGGAAATCGCTCGGTTTTCCACCGACTGTCGCAGCACAGATGGTTGGTGGCATGGCCGGATTGTGCAAGGAGAGTAGACTCATTCATGAAGATTGTATTATCGACCTTAAATGCCAAGTTCATTCACTCCTCACTGGCTTTGCGCTATTTGCGCAGCTACGCCCAGGAAGCTTTTCCGGGCATCGAGCTGGTGGAGTATACGATCAACGACGTGACGCTCAACATCGTGGCGGACATCTACAAGCGACAGCCCGATCTCGTCGCCTTTTCCTGTTATATCTGGAACATCCGCGAGACGTTGGACGTGATCCGCACATTGAAAAAAATATGTCCCGATGTTCCAGTGATTCTCGGAGGGCCGGAAGTGACTTACGATGCGGACGAATGGATGAAAAAGCATCCGGAGATTGATGTCATCGCCATCGGAGAAGGGGAGCAGACTTTTCTTGCGCTGCTGCAAACCTATCAGGAGGCGAAAAACAGCGGTCAGCCTCCTCGCCTGCGGGATGTAGCGGGAATCGCCTATCGCGACGACGAGTACGTTCGCTTTTCCATGCCGAGAGCACAGATTGAAGAGATGGATGCGATTCCGTCGCCATTTGTGGATCATCTCGACGAACTGAACAACCGCGTCGTCTATTTCGAGGCATCCCGGGGGTGTCCGTTCAAGTGTCAGTACTGTCTTTCTTCTATTGAAGATGGCGTGCGCTACTTCAGCCTGGAGCGGGTGAAGGAAGACTTGCTGCGATTGATTCAGCATGGCATCAAAACGATTAAGTTCGTTGACCGTACGTTTAATATCAATAAAAAGTATGCGTTGGAGATTTTCCAGTTCCTTATCGACAATCACAACGGCACTGTTTTTCAGTTCGAGATTACGGCAGACATTTTGCGTGCGGACGTCCTGGACTTTTTGACGGAAAATGCGCCTCCGGGGATTTTCCGCTTCGAGATCGGCGTCCAGTCTACCAATGACGAAACAAACCGCCTGGTGCAGCGCATCCAGCGCTTCGACCGTCTGTCCAGAACGGTTACGCAAATCAAGGAATCGAAGAAGATCGACCAGCATCTCGATTTGATCGCGGGCTTGCCGGAGGAAGACTATCACTCCTTCCGCAAGACGTTCAACGATGTGTTTGCCCTGCGCCCGGAGGAGCTTCAGCTCGGCTTTTTGAAAATGCTGCGCGGAACCGGAGTGCGGGCGCGCGCTGCCCAACACGGCTATGTGTTTATGGATGAAGCGCCTTACGAGATTTTGGGCAACAACGTGCTGTCTTTTGCGGATATGCAGAAGATCAAGCGGGTGGAGGACGTGCTGGAGAAATACTGGAACGCGCACCGGATGGATCTGACCTTGGAATGGCTTTTGGCCAATCAGTTCGAGACGGCGTTTGACTTCTTCCAGACGTTTGGCGACTATTGGGAAAAGCAAGGCTGGAGCCGCATCGGGCATCAGCTGGAAGATTTGTTCACTCGCTTGCAGTCCTTTTTGGAGCAGCAAAAGGTCGAAGGGCTGGAACACGTGCTCAGCCTGATGAAATTCGACTACCTGCGCAACCAGAAGCATCGCCCGCGCAAGCTGTGGTGGGAGGATATCATGGACAAGGAAGCCATGCAGCTGACGTATGCTGCCGTTTACGAGCAGCGCGACCGTTTGCGCGAAGACTTTGCCGCGCATGCTGCGCTGGAAAAAGACTACTTCAAGCACACCGTAACGGCAAAAGTGACCTTCGATGTGGAGAAGTGGATGAGAACCGGAGAGATCATCGAAGGCGATTTTACCCTTGTCGTGTACTATCCGTATAAAAAAGAAGAAACGAACGATTTTGCTGTCATCACTTCTGCCGTTCACGCTGCTGGCTGAGCGCGAGTATCAATACGTGGCGATGGACTTGCTGGAGAAGCGAAAAAAGCAGCTGACACCTGAGCATCTGCCGTGGATCGTCCACTGGATTACTACAAAGTCGTGGTGGGACACGGTCGACTATTTGGCGGCTCATACCACAGGCAAGCTGTTTTCCCTCTATCCCGAGCTGATCCGGCCGAATGTGACAGCGTGGGTGCAAGGAGACGACATCTGGCTTGCGCGAACAGCGATCCTGTTCCAGCTGTCTTATAAGGCCAAGACCGATCAAGAGCTGCTGTTTTCCTTGATCGAGTCGTGTGCAGCGTCCAACCAATTTTTCATTCAAAAAGCGATAGGCTGGTCCCTGAGGGAATACGCTAAAACAGAACCCGAAGCAGTACGTGGCTTTGTAGAAAGGACTGTGCTGTCGAACCTGAGCAAGCGAGAGGCGCTCAAACACCTTGGTTGATCGGCGCGTCGTGTTGTCCATGATTTCTTCGCTTGATAAAAATGGTTCATCTATTGCAAAATAGACAAGTACCTTTTTGCATGTTCACACGTAATAACTAAGAGTCACATACTGCGCGCAGCCACTGCCCGTCGACTGAAATTTTGCCGCCAGTGGCAAAGATAGGGGATTTTGCCTCATGGAAATCAACCTGCTGATGTCAATCATCGAACAATACGGCTACGTTGCGATTTTTTTCCTGCTCTGGCTGGGGATTGTCGGCTTGCCCATCCCGGATGAGCTGGTCGTCGCCACGGGAGGTTTTCTCGCCTCGATTGGCCTATTGGACCCGTTCTACTCGTTTTTGGCCGGGTACATGGGAGTTGCTTCCGGATTGACCATAGGTTTTTTATTAGGAAAATACTTTGGGAAGCCGATCTTGCAATGGCTGTCCAAAAGCGAAAAGATGAGACATGCTGTAGAGCGATCGACAGGCTTGCTGGAGAAATACGGCACGACAGCCTTGTGCATCAGCTATCTCTTTCCGGTTGTCCGCCACGTCGTGCCTTATTTGGTGGCGCTGGGAGGCATGACGTACCGCCGCTATGCCTTGCTGTCGTATCCGATCGGACTTGTCTGGACGATTGCTTTTTACTTTCTCGGCTATGTATTCGGAAACAACGTAGAGGCGATTATCGGGATGATTCGCCAGTACGGGTTTTACGCGTTGCTGGTCGTCGTGGTGGGACTGGCCGCCTGGTTGATCGTGCGCAAGCTCATCATCAGCAATCGCGCGTATCGGGCCAAAGGAGAATAAGCGATGAGACTGGAACAAGTGGCAACGCACAGGCGCAATCGCAATCTGGTGCTTGCGCTCGCCTGGCTGCTGGTGCTCGGAGGGTATTTCAGCTTCGAGCCGTTTGTCACGGCAGCGGGCGCTCTGATTGTGAACGGCTACGCCTGGTTTCTGATGTACACGGACAAGCGTCTGGCAAAAAGGAAAAGCTGGCGGATTCCCGAGGCCAGCCTTCTGCTCGTCGCTTTTCTCGGAGGAGGACCGGGGGCACTGGCGGGGATGCTGTTGCACCGCCACAAAACCCGGCATGCCTCCTTCCTGTTTTTTGTCCCACTGTTTTGTCTATTGCAAATCGCGCTGGTCGTCTGGATCGGCAGACAATAAGGCAAGAACCTCGTGTGCAACGAATGACGCGAGGTTCTTTTTTTGTTTTCCCATAATGAAAACGCATAAATGACAGAAAACTCTAAATTGTATATTGCGCATTTGGGAAATCGAGCCTATAATAAGAAATGTAGTCAACATTATCGAATGGCGTTCGATAATATCGAACGAACAGGAGGGATCATGAGCGAAAAGTTTATCCAATCTGTGGATCGAGCCATCGATATTTTGGAGCTGTTTTCCCTCGCGCAGCAGGAGCTGAGCGTCAAGGAGATCAGTGATCGGCTGCAACTCTCGAAGAGCACGGTTCACGGCTTGATCAAAACCTTGGAGCACAGAGGGTACCTGGAGCAAAAGCCGACCGATCAAAAGTACAAGCTCGGACTGCGTCTGTTCGAGCTGGGGAACCTGGTGGGCAGCGGCATGGAGCTGCGCAATCTCGCCTACCCGATCATTCAAGAGTTGGTCGCGAAATTGCAAGAGACGGTTCACCTGGTCGTGCTCGACAAGGACGAAGTGGTGTACGTGGAAAAAGTGGAAGGGCCTGCTGCCCTGCGGATGTACTCCATGCTGGGGAAGCGCGCTCCCATGTATTGCACAGGGGTAGGGAAAGCGCTGTTCGCTTACTTGGATGAGGCGACCGTGGATCGCATTTTGCAAGAAGCGGAGATGACGGCATTCACGCCGTTTACGCTGACTGATCCGGACGCGATCAAGCAAGAGCTGGGCAAAATTCGCGAGCAAGGGTACGCCATCGACGACGAAGAGATCGAGATCGGCCTGAAATGCGTGGCAGCGCCGATTTTCAACCATGAAGGGAAAGTGATCGCCTCCATAAGCTGCGCCGGTCCCAAACATCGCTTCTCCGACGACAAAATGGCGACGTTCATTCACGAAGTCAAGCAAGCTGCGCTGGCGGTTTCCAGACGGTTTGGGTATCGAGGCTGATGGGCAACAAAAAGAGACTTCCCCCTTGTTGGAGCAGTTTTCAAGCGGCCAGCCGAAAACACCACAAAGAGAAGTCTATCTGAGAACCATTCGCCAACCATACTCAAACCTCCTGCAATTGGTGAGAGAATCATTTTTCAAATACGAAAAGGAGCGTGTCCGATATGAGCACTATCACAAAACCAATAAATATTTGGAAGTTCATCGATGAGAATAAAGACAGCCTGAAACCGCCTGTCAACAACAAAGTCGTCTGGAAGGACGCCGAACTGATGATGATGGTGCTGGGCGGGCCAAACAAACGCCGCGACTTCCACGTCGATCCGTCCGAGGAAATTTTTTATCAGCTGAAGGGCGACTGCTACGTGGAAATCATCAACGCCGAAGGCAAGCGCGAGGTCATCACGGTACGCGAGGGAGAAATGTTCCTGTTGCCAGCGAATGTTCCGCATTCCCCGCACCGTGTAGCAGACACGATCGGGTTGGTCATCGAGCGCAACCGGGATGAAGGCGAGCTGGAAGATTTCGTCTGGTTTTGCGAGAAGTGCGACCAGGAGATGCACCGCACCCGCGTGCAGCTGACAGATATCGAAAAACAGGTGAAAGAAGCGATCCACACTTTCAACGGTAGCGAAGATTTGCGCACATGCAAAAACTGCGGTCATGTAGCGTCGGAGGAAGTGAAGGAATGGCAGCCAGAATAGATTTTCACACGCACATCATCCCGGCAGATTTACCTGACTTTTCGCAAAAATACGGCGGAGAGCGTTGGCCGACCCTGCAGCCGACATGCTCGTGCGGAGCGAACATCATGGTCGGCGGAAAGCTGTTTCGGGAGATTACCGATCAGTGCTGGGACCCGCAAAAGCGGATCGCGGACATGATCGCGGAAGGCGTGGACATGCAAGTGCTCTCGCCGATTCCCGTCACCTTTTCCTATTGGGCGCCGAGCGAGGCGGCAGAAGCGATGGCCCGCCTGCAAAACGACTTTATCGCCGATACAGTGCGTCAATATCCCGACAGGTTCATCGGACTCGGAACCGTTCCTTTGCAAGATGTGGAAAGCTCGATTCGCGAGATGGATCGCTGCATTCATCAACTAGGGCTGAAAGGGATCGAGATCGGTTCGAACATCAACGGGCAAAACCTCGACGATCCAGCCTTCCTGCCGTTTTTTGAGATGTGCGAGAAGTGGGACGTGCCGCTGTTTGTCCACCCGTGGGAGACGTTGGGCCGGGAGCGGATGCCGCGCCACAACTTCATGTACACCGTCGGAATGCCGAGCGAAACCGCGCTTGCCGCAGCGAGTCTGGTCGGCGGCGGAGTCATCGAGAAATTCCCGAATTTGCGCGTCTGCTTTGCGCACGGCGGCGGTTCTTTTCCGTACATCCTGCCGCGTCTCGACCAAGGCTGGAACGTGTGGCCGCACCTGCGCGTGACGGAGCGTCCGCCGAGTCATTACACACAAAACTTTTACTTCGACTCGCTGAACTACGAGCCGTTGAATATCCGGCTTTTGATCGAAAGGTTCGGCCACGAAAAAATCGTCATGGGCACCGACTATCCGTTCTTGCTGCGCGAGCTTCCGCCGGGCAAAGTCATCGACGAGACGCCAGGGCTGACAGAAGAACAAAAAGTCGCCATGCTCGGCGGCAATGCATTGAGATTTTTGAAAGTGTGAGAGGAGAGGTAGGAGTGGGAGAACAGACAAAGACACCGGAGGAAAATCTTGCTGCCTTGCAGCTTTCGCTTCCGCAGCTCCGTACGCCAGTGGGCAACTACGTAGCTTGCGTCCGCACAGGCAATCTGTTGTTTACGGCAGGACAGGGAGTGGATCAGTACAAAGGCAAGCTGGGAAGAGACTTGACCGTCGAGGAAGGCTACCTGGCAGCCCGTCAGTCCATGCTGAACGTGCTTGCGGCGGTCAAGGCGGAGCTTGGCGATCTGGGAAAAGTGAAAAGAGTCGTCAAAATATTGGGATTTGTCAATTCGACGGAAGAGTTTACCGACCAGCCGAAAGTGATGAACGGTGCTTCCGATCTGTTGGTTGCCGTCTTTGGCGAGGCGGGCAAGCACGGTCGCTCTGCGGTAGGCATGGCCCAGCTTCCGAACAATACGGCAGTCGAAATCGAGATGGTACTGGAGATCGAGGACTAGGCAGGAGGGAACTATGAACAGCATTCACGTGAAAAATGCCAAGCTGTTTATCAACGGCGAGTACGTCGATGCGCAGTCCGGCGAAACGTTTGACACGATCAACCCGGCCACGGGCGAGAAGCTGGCGGAAGTGGCTTGCGCAGACGTACACGATACAAACAGGACGATTGAAGTAGCACAGGCTGCTTTTGAGAGCGGCGTGTGGAGCAAAAAATCGGCCGAGGAACGCGCGGAAATTTTGTGCCGGATGTCTGATCTGGTGATGGAACGCGTGGAAGAGCTGGCGACAGTCGAAACGCTCGACGTCGGCAAACCGATCAAGGAAAGCCTTGGCTTCGATATCCCGCGAGCGGCGCAAAACCTGCGGTTCTTTGCGGAAATGGCGAAGTATGTCCACCATGAGCACTACGACAAAGGCAACTTCATGTCGTACGCCAAATACGCTCCGGCAGGCGTGACCAGCCTGATCATCCCGTGGAATTTGCCGTTCATGCAGATGACGTGGAAAGCTTCTGCGGCGCTGGCGGCAGGCAATACCGTCGTGGTCAAACCGGCGTCGTATACGCCCTTGTCGGCACTCATGCTCGGTGAGATCGCCAACGAAGCTGGCCTTCCTCCTGGCGTTCTGAATATTTTGACGGGACCAGGCGGAACGGTCGGGACGGCCATGACCACCAACCCGCATGTGCGCCGCATCTCGTTTGTCGGCGAGACGACGACAGGCAAAACGATCATGAAAAACGCAGCCGCCGAGCTGATTCCCGTCTCTTTGGAGCTGGGCGGAAAATCGGCGAACATCGTGTTTGCGGACGCGGACCTGGACGAAGCGGTAAAAGGCTCCGTAGAAGCGATTTTCCGCAATCAGGGCGAGATTTGCCTGGCTGGCTCCAGACTTTTGGTGCAAGAGACGGTGTACGAGCAATTTTTGGAAAAGTTCGTGGCCGCCGTGCAGAAGATCAAAGTCGGCGATCCGCTGGCTCCAGACACAGACATGGGCGCGCTCGTCTCCAAAAGCCATCTGGAAACCGTCGATGAGTACGTGCAGATTGGCTTGGCCGAAGGGGCGAAGCTGGCACATGGCGGCAAGCGCGTAGCGGGCCTGGACAAAGGCAATTTTTACGAGCCGACCGTCCTGTACGATGTCGATAACAAAATGCGGGTGGCCCAGGAAGAGATTTTCGGCCCGGTACTGGTCGTCATCCCGTTCAAAACAGAAGAAGACGCGATCCGGATCGCCAACGATTCCATCTACGGACTGGCAGGGGTGGTCTGGACGAACGACTTGCGCCGGGCGCACCGCGTCGCGGCAGGCATCAACTCGGGCTTGTTGTGGATCAATTGCTGGTACGTCCGCGACCTGCGCACGCCTTTTGGCGGATCGAAAGCGAGCGGAATCGGCCGGGAAGGCGGACGCCACAGCTTTGAATTTTATACCGAAGCCAAAACCGTGACGATGAAGCTGTAGGCAGCGGGGAGAGTCGAAAGGTGGTCAGAAGATGGGGAGCTTAGTGGAGACAATCGCGCAAGAACTGCTGGCGGCCGAGCAAAGCTGCCAGCCAGTGGCGCCGATAACGGAACGCTTTGCAGGCTTGGAGGCAAGCGATGCGTATCGCATCCAGCTCAAGGTGTTGGAGAAAAAGCTCGACAGCGGTCGGGCAGTCATCGGCAAAAAAGTCGGGCTGACCAGCCTGGCGATGCAGCGGATGCTCGGTGTGAATGAGCCGGATTACGGTCATTTGCTCGACAACATGCTGGTGTCAAACAACGGGACTGTCGAGGTGAACAGGCTTTTGCTTCCGAAAGTGGAGGCGGAGATCGGCTTCGTGCTCGGAGCGGATTTGCAGGGGCCAAACGTCAACTATCTCGACGTGCTGATGGCGACCGAATATGTGGTGCCGACGCTGGAGATCATCGACAGCCGGATTGCCGACTGGAAGATCAAGCTCGTCGATACGGTAGCGGACAACGGTTCCTCGGCGCTTGTCGTGGTCGGCGATCAGCGCACGCGCCTGGCGGGTCTGGATTTGCGCAGCGTGGGAATGGCGATGTACAAAAATGAGCTTGAAGTGGGAAATGGAGCAGGAGCAGCGGCGCTCGGTCATCCGGCGCACGCAGTGGCCTGGCTGGCAAACAAGCTGCATGAATTTGGCATCAGCCTGAAGGCGGGCGAACTGATTTTGCCGGGAGCGCTGTCTGCTGCTGTCGCTGTTCAAGAGGGAGATGTCGTCACGGCCAGCTTTGGCGCATTGGGTGCCGTAACCGTGACGTTTCGTTAGAGAGGAGACATACTGTGAGAAAAATCAAGGCGGCCATCTTGGGTTCAGGAAACATCGGGACCGACCTGATGTACAAGTTGGAGAGAAGCAGGGAAATCGAGATCGCAGCCGTCATCGGGATTGATCCCGACTCGGATGGTTTACAGCGGGCAAAAGAGCGGGGATATGCGGTATTTGCCAACGGGATACAGGCGATTGTAGATCAGCCTGACATGGCGGAGATCGTGTTTGATGCCACCTCGGCAAAAGCGCACGTGCGTCACGCAAAAGCGCTGAAGGAGCTGGGCAAGGTAGCGATTGACCTGACTCCGGCAGCTCGCGGCCCCTTCGTCTGTCCGGTGGTAAATCTGCAGGAGCAGCTGGAAAAAGAAACAGCCAACGTCAACATGATCACTTGTGGCGGTCAGGCGACGATCCCGATCGTCTATGCGATCAACCGGGTAGCCGATGTCAGCTATGCGGAAATCGTGGCGACGATTGCCAGCAAAAGCGCAGGCCCGGGAACGCGTGCCAATATCGACGAGTTTACCGTGACGACTCGCCAAGGGCTGGAGCAAGTCGGGGGAGCGGATCAAGGCAAGGCGCTCATCATCCTCAATCCTGCGGAACCGCCCATTTTGATGCGCGACACGGTGTATTGCGAAGTCAAGCAGATGGATCAGGCGGCGATTCGCCAGTCGATTGCGGAAATGGTCGAGCAAGTGAGACAGTACGTTCCTGGCTACCGGTTGAAGCAGGAGCCGCTGTTTGAAGAAAATCGCGTAACCGTGTTCCTGGAGGTCGAAGGTGCGGGAGATTATTTCCCACCTTACGCAGGCAATTTGGACATCATGACGGCCGCGGCCGTGCGGGTGGGAGAAGAGGTCGCCCGTCATCTTTTGGATGGGAGAGGGGTTAGCCTTGGAACGGAATAGCGATAAACCAATCAAAATAACAGAGGTTTGCTTGCGCGACGGCAGCCACGTCGTTGCCCATCAGTTCACGCGCGAGCAGGTGCAGGCTGTCGCCAAAGGGCTGGACGATGCAGGCGTCCCTTACATCGAAGTCAGCCACGGAGACGGTCTGGGCGGTTCGACGATCCAGTACGGACGCTCTCTCGTCGGTGAGATGGAACTGATTGAAGCGGCAGTTGCTTCGTGCAAGCAAGCGAAAGTCGCGGTGTTGCTCATACCGGGCATCGGTACGGTACATGAACTGAAGGAAGCGCAAAACCGCGGGGCGGGACTGGTTCGGGTAGCGACCCATGTGACGGAAGCCGATGTATCTGCGCAGCACATTCACATCGCGCGCGAGCTGGGAATGGAAGTGTGCGGCTTCTTGATGATGGCCCACTCTGCCCCGGTCGAAAAGCTGGTCGAGCAAGCGAAGCTGATGCAGAGCTACGGTGCCGAGGCGGTATACGTGACCGATTCGGCGGGAGCGCTTTTGCCTGATCAGGTACGGGAACGCATTCGCGCGCTGCGCCAATCGCTGGACATCGAAATCGGCTTTCACGCGCATAACAACTTGTCGGTGGCGATCGCCAACACTTTGGTTGCGCTGGAGGAAGGGGCGACCCGGATTGACGGCAGTCTCCGCTGTCTGGGAGCCGGAGCGGGCAACGCACAGACGGAAGTGTTGATTGCGGTGCTGGATCGCATGGGAATGGACATCGGGATTGATTTGTACAAACTGATGGACGTCGCCGAAGAGATCGTTGGCCCGATCATGCCGCACTCCCAGGAAATCCGCAAGGGCAGCCTCGTGATGGGCTATGCCGGAGTTTACTCCAGCTTCCTTTTGCACGCAGAGCGGGCGGGAAAACGGTTTGGCGTCGATCCGCGCGACATTTTGCTGGAAGTAGGCAGGCGCAAAGCCGTCGGCGGACAGGAAGACATGATCATCGATGTCGCGGCTGAACTGGCGAAGTTGCAAAAGGCAGGGGGATGACAGATGACAGTGACGCAGGAAGTGCAAAGCGAGCTGGTCGAATATTTACTTATGGCACAACGGGAACGGCGTGAGGTGGAAAAGCTGACGGCGAAGTACCCTGACTTGCCCATCGAGACTGCCTATGAGATTCAAGCGCAGCTGATTGCGCGCATGGAAGCTGATGGTGAGCGCTGCATCGGCTTGAAGCTGGGATTGACCAGCCGGGCCAAGCAGCAAATGATGGGGGTGCACGAAGCCATTTACGGCTACCTGACAGACGGGATGCTCGCGCTGGAGTGGGAGCCGCTTTCCTGCCAACGCTTCATCCATCCCAAGGCAGAGCCGGAAATCGCGTTTCTCATGGGCGAAGATTTGGCGGGAACAGCCGTGACGGCCGAAGATGTGCTGCGCGCCACGCGCTATGTCGCGCCAGCTATCGAAATCATCGACAGCCGCTATGAAAATTTCCGTTTCACCCTCCCGGATGTCGTGGCGGACAATTGCTCTTCTTCCGCTTTTCTGGTAGGCAGCAAATGGGTATCGCCCCACGAATTTGATCTCGCGTTAACAGGTGTGGTCATGAGCAAAAATGGCGTGATTCAGACGACAGGCTCCGGAGCGGCCGTGCTGGGATCGCCGGCAGCGGCAATGGCCTGGGCAGTCAACAAGCTGGGCGAGCGCGGACTTGGTTTGAAAAAAGGCCAGATTGTGTTGTCCGGTGCGATCACAGAAGCGATTGCCTTTGAACCGGGTGACGTCATTACCGTGACGGTCGACGGTTTGGGCAGTGTCTCCTTCGGCTGCCAGGCGTAGACCGGCAACATAGTCAACCGAGGCAGCGGCTTTACAGCTTGTTGAAAAGACAGAGGTGATGTTCATGCCAATCGTACAGGTGTCCATCCTGGAAGGCCGAGACAAAGAACAGATCAGACAAATGATTGAGGGCGTTACTCAAGCCATCACAGATAGCTTGCAGGTGAAGCCGGAGCAAGTCCGTGTACTGGTAACAGAGGTTCCCCCTTCCCACTGGGGCGCGGGGGGAGTCACAAAAGAACAATCCCGTTCCCTGTAACGGAAAATCAAGGAGGTCACTCATGTCTCAATCATCTATCCCACTAACACAAAGCTACGCCCAACAGCTGGATGCCCAGGACGAGTTGGCAAAATACCGCGAAGAGTTTTACTTGCTGCCTGCCATGTACCTGGATGGCAATTCGCTGGGACTTATGTCAAAACGAGCAGAGAAAAGCTTGCAGGACATCATGCTTTCTTGGAAAGAGCTTGGCATTGACGGCTGGACGACAGGACAGCATCCGTGGTTTTTCCTGCCAGAAAAATTGGGGGAAATGAGTGCGTCGCTCGTCGGAGCTGAACCGGATGAAGTCATTGTGACTGGTTCTACCACCGTCAACTTGCATCAGTTGGCAGCGACTTTTTATCAGCCGCAAGGGAAAAGAACGAAAATCATTGCGACAGAGCTTGACTTCCCGACCGACATTTACGCCCTGCAAAGCCAAATCAAGCTGCACGGCTTGAATCCGGATGAACAGCTGGTTCGCATCGCTTCCCGTGACGGCCGTCTCATTGAAGAAGACGACATTATCAGCGCGATGACAGAGGAAGTCGCACTCGTCATTTTGCCGACTGTGCTCTACCGCAGCGGACAACTGCTCGATATCGAACGTCTGACCAAAGCAGCTCACGAGAGGGGCATCCTGATCGGCTTTGACGGCTGCCACTCGGTAGGAGCCATCCCGCACTACTTCAGCAAGTGGGAAGTGGATTTCGCTTACTGGTGCAACTACAAGTACCTGAACGGCGGCCCTGGCTGCGTAGGAAGCCTGTATGTCAACCGCAAGCATTTTGGCAGAGTACCGGGATTGACAGGCTGGTACAGCTCGAAAAAAGACAAACAGTTCGATATGGAACATACGCTGGACGTCTGCGAGACGGCTGGTGCCTATCAATTGGGAACGCCAAATATGCTAAGCGTCGCACCGCTGCTCGGTTCGCTGGAAATGTTCCAGGAAGTGCCGATCGAGAAGCTCCGCGAAAAGTCGCTCAAACTTACGAGATACATGATGGATTTGATGGAAGTGGAGCTGGCTGGCATGGGCTTTACCGTAGCGAATCCGACAGAGGACGAACGCCGCGGCGGTCACGTCAGCCTGGAACACGAAGAAGCGGTACGAATTTGCAAGGCGTTGAAAGAGGGCGGGATCATTCCGGACTTCCGCGCGCCGAACATCATTCGCCTGGCTCCGGTTGCCTTCTACACGACGTACAGCGAAGTCTGGGAAAGCGTGCAAGTGTTAAAAGCGATCATGCAAGAAAAGCGCTACGAAAAATTCGAAAACAAGCGCGGGGTTGTCGCCTAAGCGCTTGGTTAAAGGAGTGAGTGCACTTGGCAAATCAAAATCAATTTCAAGACATCATGGAACGTGAAAAGGGGCTGCAGCGCGGGTTAACCACCCGCCAGCTCGCCATGATTGCCATCGGCGGCGCAATCGGTACGGGGTTGTTTTTGGGAAGCGGGATGGCGATTGGCTTTGCCGGACCGAGCGTAATCGTCAGCTATTTGATCGGGGCCGTGATCGCGCTGCTGCTGATGGGCTGCCTCGCGGAAATGACGGTAGCTCATCCGACGACAGGCTCGTTTGGCGCCCATGCGGAGCGTTACGTGAGTCCGTGGGCAGGCTTTTCCGTCCGCTACGCGTACTGGTTCAGTCTGGTCTGCGCGATAGGAACCGAAGTATCTGCGATGTCTGTCTACATGAAATACTGGTTCCCTGACGTTCCAGGCATCATCTGGATTCTCATCTTCTCAGCCGTTCTGCTTTATGTAAACGCTACCAGTGTCAATTTGTTCGGTACCGTCGAATACTGGTTCTCTATGATTAAAGTCGCTGCCATTATTTTGTTTATCGTATTCGGAGCTTATGTCGTATTCGGCGGTAGCGCGAACCCGGAGATCGGCCCGCAAAACTTCACGAACAACGGAGGCTTTTTCCCGAATGGCATGTGGGGCATGTGGATCGCCATTTTCATCTCCTTGTTCAGCTATCTCAGCATTGAAATGATCGCGGTCAGTGCTGGAGAAGCGAAAGAACCGGAAAAAGCGGTTCCGATGGCGTTGAAGTCGGCAGTCGTTCGTCTCGTCCTGTTCTACATCATGACGCTCGCTTTGATGCTGATGATCGTTCCTTGGCAAAATGCCGGAAGTGATGCGAGTCCATTTGTCAAAGTATTTCAAATTATCAATATTCCGGGCGCGGCTGGCATCATGAACTTCGTCGTGCTCACGGCTGCCCTGTCTGCGATGAACAGCCAGCTGTACATTTCTACCCGCATGGTATTTTCCTTGTCCCGCGCAGGCTTCGCTCCTGCCAAACTCGGAGAGCTGAGCAAAAAAGGCGTTCCGGTCAAAGCGCTGGCGCTGTCCACCATCGGAATTGCCATCGCCTCGATTATCAACATCGTCGCACCTGACCAGTCGTTCGTCGTGATGATCTCCCTTTCCAGCTTCGGTGCCATGTTCGCCTGGTTCATGGTCTTTGTCACCCACTTGTTTTTCCGCCGCAAATGGGAGGAAATGGGCGGTCGCAAACTGCCAGTGAGAATGATCGGCTTCCCGTACTTGACGATTATCGGAGCTGTTTTACTGGCTTGCGTCGTACTCTCGACCTGGTTCCAGCCGGAATTTAAGGACACCTTGACTATGGGCTTCCCGCTTTTGCTGCTCATCACGATCGCCTACTTCATCTGGAAAAAGGCAAACCCGGCTGCCTATGAAGCGTCCGTCAACATGGGCAAGCAAGGCGCAAGCGACAAGAAAGACATCCCATCGTAACATCCAGACTTTCATAAAACGTTGAGAGAAAAGGTAGGGGGGAAATTCGATGAAGAACAAGCAGACAAAGCGAGTCGTCAGTGCATGGCTTGCCACTGCGCTCGCGGTAGGCTCGCTCATTCCGTTGACAGCCGTAAATGCTGCGGGAGAGGCTCAGTCAAACAGCTTTACCGCTCCGCGTACCGGGCTGAATGTGAATGCGCCTGATGCGCCGCCGCCGTATCCAAAAGCAGAGCACAAGCTGCTCCCTGGCGAACCGGCGGAGCCTGCGGCTGGTACGTGGGGGTACGATGTCAAAACAGGCAAGTTCAAGCACCCGACTGCTACGCCGGACAACGAAGGGCCGCAGCCGTTCAACGGAAGCTTGCCTTATTTGGATCAAAACCAGTACATCAAAAACATGAAAGTCGAAGGATTTTACCCGTACGTGGCAGGGTGGGGCCACAGCTGGCAAGCCACTTTTGACTTGAATGGCCGCCGCTATTTGTACGACTACGAAACGACGATGTACAACGTGTACGATATTACTGATCCGCGCAATGCCAAGCGCATCGCGTACAAAAACTTTGACACCAAAGTAGAACACCAGTTTGGACCGATGACGATCAAGTACAACAAACAACTCGGCAAGCTGATCGCTGTGCAAGTTTACGAAGTGCCGCGCTACGGTGTACTGTCCAACAAATACACCAATCCCGAAGAAGTGGAAGCGATCAAAAAACGCGAAATGCTGCGCGGCTTCCGGATTTATGAAGTAACCAGCCCGCTGTTTACCGATTGGAAGCTGCTCTCCGAAACGGCGCTTGACCCGAAGGCGAAGCCTGGCGATGCCGTACAGCAAGGCTCGGGCGGTCTGGATGTGCCTGTGTATAACGGCGACAAATATTTGTTTATCGCCGGAGCGCCGGACGACAGCTTCTCCAATACCGAGTACAAAAGCTATCTGTACTCCGCAGGACAATTGGCCTTTGACGTCTCCGATCCGACCAAGCCAAAACGTCTGGATACATGGTGGGTGCCTGGACAGCGCAAAGGGGAAGAAGCGGAATATAACAAAAACCCGCGTGCAGGCAACAAGACGACCTGGATGGGCGCGAGAATGCCGCTGTTCATTCCGAAGCCGGTTGAACAGGGCGGCAAGTACGGCTATGCAGCGATGGGCGGCTACGGCTTCTGGGTAGTGGACATCAGCGATCCGAACAACATGAAAGCCGTATCCCATATCGACATGCCGATGAGTGTGAGCGGTACGGAAGGCGACAATATCGATGTGACCAAAGTAGAGACGACCGGAATGGTCTATTACAGCGGCTACCCGCTTGGCGAAGACTGCCACGAGCCGTACAAGGAAATTTATGCGATCGACGTTCGCGACCCGCTGAAACCGAAAATCGCCATGACCTTGCCACGGCCTACGCCGCCAAGCGACGCTCCGTTCACAGACTACTGCCAGCGTCGCGGCAGCTTCGGACCGAAGCGCAGCGGCTACGCGGCGATTCAGCCGGGCACGCCTAGCCAAACGGTCATGCCGTACGCCTTTTACAACGCAGGCGTGCAAGTCTTTGACCTGAAAGACCCGAACAAACCGACGATTGGCGCTTACTTTGTGCCAAAAATGTCCGGAGAATACTTGAGCAACGACGGCAGCGGCTTCGAGCAGAGCGAGCACTCCAATCCGGTGCACAGCATTTTCGTCGAGTGGGATCGCAACCTCGTGTGGGCTTTCTCCAACCACGGCATCTACGTGCTGTCCACCCCGCTTCTGGGCAACCCGGTCAACGGATTGCCGAAAAAGTAGCCGCAACGGATGGCTCAAAAAAGAGAGGGTTTCGACTTTAGGAGACTACTGAAAAAGCCCCGTTGATACAGAACAGGTACAGCCACTCAAGAAAAATGAGGGGGTGTACCTTTTTCTGTATCTTTCAGGGAAACACGCAACATAACAGTAAAAAAAGCTAACGCTTATCTAATTGATTGTTCTTCACGAACTCATCAAAATCGTCGCTTTCATCATCAATCGCTAATCGATGCTGATTGTACTTCTCATACTCCGCTGTAGCCAATTTCTCCGCAACTTCTTGTGAAATTTTACCTGCATTCGTTAAAATCTCACGTTCATTAAACTTCAAAAATGAATTTAGCTTATCAATCCAATCCTTCATGTACATGAGGGACTGGCGTTCTGCTTGGTCTTCCGCATAGTCCAAGTACATTGTTACAATGCGATTTAATGACTGCAATTCTTTGTCGGTCAAATAATTTTTAGCTACTGTTACATCGCTTTTCCTAACTTTGTTGCCTTTCCAACTTGTTAGTCCCATATTATCTTTTTCTGCGTTTGCTCGCTCGGCAATCAGCTCTGCCGCTGTATGTCCATGAATGGCAAAGTGAAGTTTGTTCTGCACAGTCGCAAAAAATTCCTTGGACATGCTGGCGTTGGGATCGTAGTCAACAGAAGTGGCGTAGATATCTGTAATTTTGCGATAAAATCTTTTCTCGGATGCACGTATGTCACGAATTCGCTGAAGGAGTTCGTCGAAATAGTCTTGCCCGAAATGGCGCATGTCTTTCAAGCGCTCATCATCCATCGTAAAACCTTTGACAAGATATTCGTTTAGCCGTTCTGTTGCCCAACGTCTGAACTGTGTACCTCTGTGCGAGCGGACGCGGTAGCCGATAGCAATGATCAACTCCAAATTGTAGTGCTTGGTGCTGCGTTTTATTTCTCTTTTTCCTTCGATTTGAACTTGTAAGTATTCCTTACAAGTTGACTCCAACGATAGTTCTCCTTCTTCATAAATGTTCTTAATATGAAGTGTGATGTTCTGCGGCGTTGTTTGATATAACTCCGCGATGGCTTTCTGCGTCATCCAGACGGTTCCGTTTTCCAACTTCACATCGATTTTCGTTTTCCCGTCCTCGGTTTGGTATAGTAAAAGGTCAGTATGATTGTCCATGAAAAGTTCCCCCTTAGCTTTTGCTTGTTTACGGGATGGAAGCGTATGTTCTTATTTTGTCGTATTTAAATAATATACGTTGAAAAAGCATCTCGCAAGGTTAAGACTACTGAAAAAGCCCCGTTGATACAGAACAGGTACAGCCACTCACAAAACCGAGGGCGCTGTACCTTTTTTCTTGTTTCCTTAAAAAATGGGTTTTCATTTCCTTTCTTGGGCACACTATCCGTACTCGATATCGCATGCCCACAATCTAGGAGGGGAAGGCGTTGAGCCAGTTTTGGAAAGCGTGGCAAAAGCGGAAGGACACCCTTCAGGAGAAGGCGCTACATCATCATACGGACAGAAGTATGGAAAATATTTCGGATATAGAGCTTTCATTGGTGATTGATGAAAATATCATGATGATCGAGAAAGGCTTGGGCGATTGCGATGATCTGGTCATCCGGCGTTTCCGGGACAAGCGGGATACCGATTGCGCGATCGTGTTTCTGGACGGGATGGTCGATCGCAACATTATTAGCGAATTTATCATCACGTATATGACCAACCCGCAAATTCCCGTCGATCTGCCCGCGTCAAACGAGCTGGAGTCCACCGACGGGCTGAGACAGGTCATCCGCAATGTTTTGTCGGGAACAGCCGTGCTCATGCGAAATGGCGAAAGCAAAGCGTACTTGAACAACACGCGCGGCTGGGACAGACGAAGCGTGGACGAGCCGCAGACAGAGTCTGTCGTGCGCGGGCCGCGGGATGGCTTTTGCGAGACGCTCTGTGTCAACTCCGCGCTGATCCGGTTTCGCCTGAAGGACCCGAACCTGCGGGTGCGCCACATGGTCATCGGGCAACGGACGCAGACCGATATTTATGTGATGTACATCGAGGGGATCGCCCATCCGCCGATGGTGCAAGAAGTGCTGGCGCGCATGGAAAAAATCAATGTCGATTCCATCCTGGAGAGCGGCTACATCGAGCAGTTGATCCAGGATCGCAGGTGGTCGCCTTTTCCCCAGATTCAAAATACCGAGAGGCCGGACAAGGTCGTGGCTAACCTGCTGGAAGGAAAAGTAGGCATCCTGGTCGACGGGACGCCTTTTGCCTTGATTGCTCCGGCTGTGTTCTCCCAGTTTTATCAAAGCCCGGAGGATTACTATGAACGATTTTACATTGCGACACTGCTGCGGTTTATTCGCATCATCAGTATTTCGATCGCCTTGCTCCTGCCGTCCCTGTACATTGCCTTTAGCGCCTTTCACCCGGAAATGATCCCGTCCCGGCTCGTGATTGCCATGGCAGCGGGCAGATCGACGGTTCCGTTTCCTTCGCTGGTAGAGGCGTTGTTCATGGAGCTGGCCATCGAGATTTTGCGGGAGGCGAGCGTCCGGCTGCCGGGGCCGATCGGACCGACAATCGGGATCGTCGGAGCGCTGGTAGTAGGGGAGGCGGCGGTGTCTGCCGGGCTGGTCAGTCCGGTCATGGTCATCATTGTCGCGGTGACGACGATCGGATCATTTGCGTCTCCCAGCTACAGCGCGGCGATTGCCATCCGGATGCTGCGCTTTCCGGTCATGCTTCTCGCGGGAATGTTCGGCTTGTACGGGATCATGCTGTTTTTGATCGTCATTTTGATTCATTTGTCCTCGCTCAAGTCGTTCGGCGTGCCGTACATGTCGCCGCTCAGTCCGCTGAATTTGAGGGGGATGAAAGATTTGTTCATCCGGGCGCCGCACCATTTGCTGCGAACCCGCCCCACCATGTTTCATGTACACGATGAAATTCGAATGAGAGAGGATGAAAAACCGTGAGCAGGCAGGACGTGAGCAGCCAACAACAAACGTTTTCCTTGTGGCAGCAGACGTCCTTGATTACCAGCACGCTGATTGGGGTAGGGGTTTTGACCTTGCCGCGCACCACCTCGGCCATCTTGTATGAGGCGGGATGGATGTCACCCCTGTTCGGTTCGATCGTCGCTTTTGTCTCCGTCTGGATGATCGCCAAGCTCAGCCAGCATTTTCCGGGGATGACCTTCATCGAATACAGCACGATTGTCTGGGGAGCGAAAAAAAACTCGCGCATGGGAAAATGGCTCAGTCTCCCCTGGATCATCCTTTATCTCGGGTTCATGTACTTGTCGACGGCAATCGTCTCGCGAATTTTTGGCGAGGTGGTAGTGACATCGGTTTTGCTGGATACGCCGCTCGAAGTGATTATCATTACCATGTTTTTGCTGGCATTCATTCTTTCCTTGCACGATCTGGAGGTTGTCGCGCGCATCAACGAGCTGTTGCTGCCGATGATTTTGTTTCCGCTTTTGTTCATCGCGTTTGCTTCCTTTCAAAAAGCGGAGTGGAACAATCTGCTGCCGCTTTTTCGAGCTAGTGGCTCCTCCTTGATCAAGGGGGCTTACGAGGCGATTTATTCTTTTTCCGGCTATGAGATCATGCTCATCTTTTTTGCTTACGCGCATGAAAATCAAAGCAAGGTGAGGGCAGGTTTTTACGGGATCGCGATGGGCATGTTCGTCTACACCTTGATTGTCGTGGCTGGCATTGTCGTATTCGGCTACGAGGAGCTGCAGCGCGTGGCCTGGCCGACTCTGGAGCTGGTGAAAACGACGCAAGTGCCCGGATTGATCCTGGAACGTCTGGAATCGGCTTTTCTCGCTGTGTGGGTTACCGCTGTGTTTACGACAGTGGCGAACGCCTACTACGCCGTCGTATACGGATTGCGGCAGCTGTTCAACAGAGGGTTGGGCTTTCAGCGATTGATCTCGGCTATCATGTTCATTCCGCTCTACTATATCGCGCTGTGGCCGCAAAACATCGTCGAAATGTTTCGGGCCAGCTCCTACTTGGGCATATACAGCCTCATCCTCAATCTGGGAATACCGGCCCTCTACTTGACTATGCTTTTCTTCCGAGGTGTGGGACGAAAACAAAAGGAGAGGAATGCAGATGGCTAAAGGGTGGCTCCGAATGGCAATTGTTTGTTTGTGCGCCTCTCTTTTGACAGGATGCTGGGACAGAAGAGAGCTGGAGGAGCGAACCTCCGTCCTCGCGATCGCGATCGATATGGCAGAAGGACAAAAAGATTTGTACAGATTGACTGTGCAAATTCCGATTCCGATCAAAATCGCGGGAAGCAGCGGACAGGGAGGCGGCGGGAATGCCGATGCGGTAAAAATCATGAGCGTGACCGGGCGGACGATTCTCGATGCCAACAACAACCTGCAATTGCGGCTGAACCAAAAGCTGTTTTTGGGCCATACCCGCGTGCTCGCTGTCAGTGAAGAAGTGGCAAAAAAAGGAATCAGCGACATCATGGACAGCTTCCGCCGCGAACCGCAAATCCGCCGCCTGATGTGGCCGATCGTCGTCAAAGGAGAAGCCGCCACCTTGCTCAAAATCAAGCCGCAACTGGCGCAAATCCCTGTCGTGTTTCTCATGGATCTGATTGAGAACGGAGTGAAGATGGGCGCGATCCCGGATCAGACTTTGGGAGACTATTTCAACCAAACGTCCAACAAATCGATGCAGCCGTTCCTAAACTACGTGCAGGCAAGCGCAACCGAAGTGCGCTGGCGAGGTGTGGCCGTCTTTCGCGAGCACAAGATGGTAGGCACGCTGAACGATGTTCAGTCGTGGTCGCTTTTGCAACTGCGCAACGAAGACCGGGGAGGCGATGTCGTCATCCCGTTGCCCAATACAGACAACGGCTATGTCACCTTTCGCCCCCATTTTGTCAAAACCAGGCTGGAGCTTACGGAGAAAAGCAAGGGAGGAAACAAAAACAACGAAGCGTTTGCGGCGATGTTTTACTGTGAGCTGCAGGGCGATATCGTGGAAGTGACCGCGAATACGAAAGTGTCGCCGGAAAAGTTTATCCAGGACATGCAGCGGCTGATCAAAAAAGAAATGGAGGAGCGGGCGAAAAAGCTGTTCTACCAGTTGCAAAAAGAAGACAACAGTGACATTTTGAAGCTCGGCCTTGCTCTTCGGGCACACCATTACCGCGATTACTGGGAGAAGCACGATTGGCATAAGGATTTTAAAAATTTTCCAATTGGCGTAGATTATACGATCAAAGTTCGCCGCTTAGGGATGGAAATGCAATAGGAGCCGATGAAGATGGAAAATCAACGGGGCAGCATCAGTACATGGCAACTAATCGCAATCCTGATCAGCTCGATGATCGGTGTAGGCATCCTTACCTTGCCGCGGACAGCAACGACCCAGATGCAGGAGATGGGGTGGCTGGGGCCGCTGATCGGCGGATTGATTGCGGTCATTCCGCTCATGTCCATCATTTACTTGAGCAAACAGTACCCGGGTTTGACTTTTGTCGAATACGCTCCACTTATATTTGGCGGCAAACGTCACCAGACATGGGGGAAAATTCTCCATTTCCCCTGGATTCTCGCCTACCTCTTGTTTCAGTTTTTGAATACGGGCATGGTGGCGCGCGGGTTTGGCGAAGTGATCGTGACGACCGTGCTTTTGGATACACCGCTGGAAGTAATCGTGCTGACCTTGTTCATGATTGTTCTCTATTTGTGCATGCACGAGTTCGAGGTGCTGGTCCGTGTGAACGAGCTGTTGTTTCCGATCATGTTTGTTCCGATCCTGATCATTCCGTATGTGACGATCAATAGCGCGAGCTGGTACAACCTGCTTCCGTTGCACATCGACTCGTGGAAAGGGACTGCCGAAACCGCCATCGGGACGTTTACGATGTACACGGGATTTGAGCTGATGATGATCTACTTCGGATTGGCTATGCCGGGGGCGAGAATTGCGCTTGCTACATGGGGCGGGTTGAGCTTCACAGTCGTGTCGTACGTGCTGACAGTGGCAGCGGGCATTGTCGTGTTTGGCTACGAAGAACTGCAACACCTCATCTGGCCGACATTGGAGATGGTCAAGACAGCGCAGCGGACAGGCTGGTTTCTGGAGCGGATGGAGTCCGCTTTTCTCACGATCTGGATGGCTTCTGTCTTCACGACGTTTGGCAACATGTACTATACGATGATTTACGCGACGCGCTTGTGGCTGAAGAAGGGAATCCGATTCCAGCGCATCGCTGCCCTTGTTTTCATCATCCCGCTTTTTTATGTCTCGCTGGGACCACAAAACATCGTCGAGTTTTTCGCCTATGCCCAGAAGTTGACGTATTTCAGCTATTTGCCAACCGTGCTCTTTCCGACTTTGTTGGCGGTCATCCAGTTGTTTCGGGCGAGAGGTGCTCATGCTGTGGCAGACGACAAAAAGGGAGGGACGTAAAGTCGTCTCTCCCTTTTGCCTGATGTCTTTTGGATTAAATCGGCTTTTCTGCCTGAGCGGGCAGGTGGGATGCGATCGTCTCCACCATCTCCTGGCGGGCGGAGGAGTCGCTGTTTTGCCACAGCACTTCAAACAGGACGCCGAGACCAGGCAATGTTTTTTCCTGGCCGCTTGTGATCGCATCGGTGATCGTTTCTTGTACCGCTCCTGAATCGGAGCCTTGCATTTTGTACATGATCGCTTGACGCAAATTGAGCGAGGCAATGTTCATAACCTTATCTAGCACCTCTCTTGTGTAAATGAATACATGGGTTAGTATTTGTCTTCGCGGGATTGCCCATACCCCCTTTTGTGGCGAGGGATTTCATTGTACTATCAGAAAGTGCCGAATCATAAGGCTGGAAAAAGTAATGCAACTTTGGCGCTCTCTTGTGCAAAGCACGGTTTGCTAATGCTATAATGCTTCATATTGGATATGGATCGAAGGAGAAGATCAGCATGTCAAAACAATTTGCCATTATCGGGATGGGACGGTTTGGTTCCAGCGTGGCCAGAACGTTGTACGAAATGGATTACGAAGTGATGGGAATCGACGAAAACGAAGAACGCATCAATGAAAATATTCAGTACGTCACCCACGCGGTAGCGGCTGACTCGACAGATGAACGGGCTTTGAAAGAAATCGGCATTCGCAATTTCGACGTGGTTGTCGTGGCGATCGGGGTGGATATTCAGGCGAGCATTTTGACAGTCCTGACACTCAAGGAACTGGGCGTGAAAAAGATCGTCGCCAAGGCGCAAAACGAGCGACACGGACAAGTGTTGTACAAGGTGGGAGCCGACCGGGTCGTATTCCCCGAGCGGGACATGGGCGTGCGGGTAGCGCATAACCTCATCTCCGCCAACGTCCTCGATTTTATCGAACTGGCAGAAGACTACAGCGTGGCAGAGGTCGTGGTATCGTCCAAACTGGTAGGCCAGAACTTGAGACAGCTCGATATCCGCCGAAAATACGAGGTCAACGTCATCGCGATCAAGAGCGGAGACAAATTCAATATCGCACCAAGCCCGGATGAAGTCATTCAGTACGGAGACGTGCTTGTCGTGATCGGAAACAACAAAGATTTGAAAGCATTTGAGGAGCGGGCGTAACCATGGCATATGAAATCATCACTTCTGTTCAAAACCCGCTGGTGAAAAGACTTCACCAGTTGCTCGATAAAAAAGGCCGGGAGGAGCAGGGGCGTTTTCTCGTCGAAGGCGCCCATCTGGTAGAAGAGGCGCTGAAAAGCGGAGCGCACGTCGTGACAGTCCTGTACGATCAGGAGCGGAATCTCGATCCGGCCTGCCAGCGGGCACTCGCGAATCATCCCCAGGATACGCAGGTGATCGCAGCTTCTGCTGCTGTTTTGGCCAAGCTGTCGGAAACGAAGTCGCCGCAAGGGATTGTGGCTGAAGTAAACAAGACGGCGAACGAATGGGACGAATGGGTGAACAAGCTGTCCGACCAGGACGACACGCTGCTGTTGTTCCTCGACGAAATCCAGGACCCGGGCAATCTGGGCACGATTTTGCGGACGGCAGAAGCGGCTGGAGTCGACGGGGTCGTGCTCGGTAAAGGCAGCGTCGACATCTACAACGGCAAAGTCGTGCGCGCCACGATGGGAGCGATGTTCCGCCTCCCGCTGTTCATGCGGGAACTGGGCCAAGCGGCAGAAGAGTGGAAGCGCCAGGGCGGCCGTGTCCTCGTCTCTTCTTTGGCACAGGACAGCGTAGCGTACGATCAGGCGGAGTATTCCGGCAAAATCGCGCTCGTCATCGGCAACGAGGGCAGAGGCGTTTCTAAAGAAATGCTGGCGTGCGCAGACCAATTCGTGCACATTCCGCTGTACGGCAAAGCAGAGTCGCTGAATGCCGCGGTTGCGGCGGGAATTTTTGTGTATGAGGCACAGCGCAACAGAAGACGGTGACATGTAACCAAAACAGGGATACTGGGCATTGCTCCAGTGTCCCTGTTGTTTTTGACCGTGAGTTCAACCAGCTTCAGCCGATTCGGCAAAGTACCTGATGAGAAAGTCGCGAAATTTGCGGGCAGCGAGGGAGAGGTAGCGCTTTTCGTGCCCAACAATCTGGAAATTGCGCTGGCAAACGGGGAACTCAATGCGCAGCAGGTTCAGCGGGGAGTTCGGGCCTCCGCAGTTGCCTACCAACGCGACGCCAAGCCCGGCCCGGACAAGGCTTGCAATGGCGGCAGGCTCGTCGACCCGGCACACTTTCCCGCTGGAGCAGGCCGGCGATGCGCATCGGGCCATCGAAACGAGACGCGGACGCGGGAAGATCGTCCTCACCATCGACTAAGCAAGGGCGGGAGAGAACCAGGGGGTGCCGCGCCCTTTTGCCCTTTTTCACTCACGCAGCCAATAAAAAAGGCATTCCAACAAAGTTGAAATACCTGCATGCTGCATGTCAGCCGATTTTTTGCTCGCTTTTTTTCTCTTTAAATTCCTCGCGCGCCAGCTGCCATTGATCTTGCGCCATGCGAATGATGCCGCTTTCGATCGTGTGATTGCGGAAAGCGAGTGCCTTGCCGAAATACTTGATGGCGAGATCGAATTTTTCCAGGCGGCGGTACAGCTCGCCGATGAGGTACAGAAGGCGCACCTCAGACATGTCCTTGTCGCCGCGCGTATAGTCGGAGTGAATGTACGACTCTTCGTACTCGTCTACTGCCATCGCGATGAAGCGCAGCTCTTCCGGGAGGTTGTCCTGGTAACGGTACAGCCAGGCAAGCCGCAAGTACAGGCCGGCTTTCACCGAATGCGGCTGGTCTGTCAACTCAGCGGCGTAAATCGCCAGCTTGTAGCTGACAATCGCTTCCGGCACCTTGCGAATCGAGCCGAAGTCTTTTGTTTGCCACTTCGAAGAGATATGCTCAGCGACCGCCTGCTTTTGCCATGGAGCAAGCTTGGTTGTGAACTGGTCGGTAAAAGCAAAGCCGCATGTCGGGCATACATTTACGGTGTACAATATCGGATTCAAGGACTGCTCCTTGAAAGTGGTATAGAAGTCGCTGTCGCGGTGAATCATGGTAAGAGTTCCGCTTCTGACTCGCTTGGTGGAGAAGGCTGCTTCGCAGTGCCGACAGACATTGGTTTTATCATAGAGGGCCGAAACCTTATCGATCATGTCAAAAGTCCCCTTTCAGATTCGCGAAAATCGATCTAGGGCAAGCAAGTGAGTATGTAACATTTGTAGAATTGAAAGTTAGCTCTTGTTGCGCTATAATTTTCCTACATCTTGATTATAACGCAAAGCGATGACGGAGACTAGTACGCAGGTCCTATCTGTTTTTCAGGGAGAAGGTGCCACAGACTGCGAGCATCTTTAGCACGATAGCTGCCGAATTCACTCCGTAGCCGCACTCTGAACCGCATTGGCGCAGTAGGAGCAGCCGGGTCATTCCCGTTAGCAATGAACTGAAGTGAGGCAGAAGTCTTGCTCGCAGTTAGTGATAATGTCACGGTTTTGTCACAAGCGAGCAATCTGTCTAACAAGGGTGGTACCGCGAGAAAAAAGTAACTCGTCCCTTTTTGGGGCGGGTTTTTCTTTTTTTATCAACAGAAAAAAGGAGCGATTCGAAGTGCAAACTCGGTTGCAAGAAATGAAGGAGTCCGCACTGGGGCAAATCAGCCAGGTGACGGAAGCTGCACAACTTCAGGATTTGCGCGTCAAATACCTGGGGAAAAAGGGCGAGCTGACAGAGCTTCTGCGCGGCATGGGCAGCCTGTCTCCTGAAGAGCGCCCGGTGGTAGGGCAACTCGTGAATGAAGTGAGAGAAGCGCTGGAGGCTGCTTTTTCCGGCAAGCAGCAAGCGATTGAAGAGGCGGCACTGAATGCGAAGCTGTCCTCGCAGACGGTCGACGTGACTTTGCCAGGACGTCCGGTGCCTGCCGGAACGATGCACCCGCTCTCCCGCATCATCGAGGAGATCGAAGACATTTTCGTCGGACTGGGCTTTGAAGTAGCTGAAGGTCCTGAGGTCGAGCTGGATCATTTCAACTTCGAGATGCTCAACCTGCCAAAAGGTCATCCGGCTCGCGACATGCAGGATACGTTTTACGTGACCGACGAGATTTTGATGCGCACCCATACTTCTCCGGTGCAGGCGCGCACGATGCTGAAAAAAGAAGGCAAAACTCCGGTGAAAATCATCTGTCCCGGAAAAGTGTATCGCCGCGATGACGACGACGCGACCCATTCCCACCAATTCACGCAAATCGAGGGACTGGTTGTCGATAAAGGCATCGGAATGAGCGACCTGAAAGGAATCCTTTTGACCTTTGCCCGCCAAATGTTCGGCGCCGATCAGCAAATTCGTCTGCGCCCAAGCTTCTTCCCGTTCACGGAGCCGAGCGCAGAGGTAGACTTGCAATGCTTCAACTGCGGCGGCCACGGTTGCCGGGTGTGCAAACAGACAGGCTGGATCGAGATTTTGGGTTCTGGCATGGTGCATCCGCGCGTGCTGGAAATGGCAGGGTACAATCCGGAGGAAGTCAGCGGATTTGCGTTTGGAATGGGTGTAGAGCGAATCGCTATGCTCAAATACGGGGTGGAGGACATCCGCCATTTCTATACCAACGACGTGCGTTTCTTGCGTCAGTTCAACCGAGGCTAGAGAGGAGAGGCAAAGATGAAGGTATCATACCAATGGTTATCCGAGTACGTCGATCTGAGTGGAATGACGCCCCACGAGCTGGCTGAAAAGCTGACTCGCAGCGGGATTGAAGTAGATGCGGTAGAATCCCGCAACGCGGGTGTTTCTGGTGTCGTCATCGGCTATGTAAAAGAACGCAGCAAGCACCCTGACGCTGACCGCCTGAACGTATGCGTCGTCGATGCAGGGCAAGGAGAAGATTTGCAAATCGTCTGCGGCGCTCCAAACGTAGACAAAGGACAAAAGGTGCTCGTGGCCCTGATTGGCGCGAAATTGCCTGGCGGTCTGAACATCAAGCGCTCCAAGCTGCGCGGCGTGGAATCGCAAGGCATGATCTGCTCGGCAAAAGAGCTGGGCCTAAACGACAAGCTGCTGGCAAAAGATCAGCAAGAAGGCATCATGGTGCTGCCTGAGGATGCGGAAATCGGCATGGATGCGATCTCTTACCTCGGTCTGGACGACTACGTGCTGGAGCTTGGCTTGACGCCAAACCGCTCCGACTGCCTGAGCATGCTCGGTGTTGCTTACGAAGTAGCCGCTATTTTGGGCAAAGAAGTGGTACTGCCGCAGATCGAGCTGACGGAAAATGGCGGAGACAACCCGCTGCAAGTGTCGATCGCAGCCGAAAACGAATGCTATCAGTACCATGGCCGCCACTTCACCAACGCGAAGATCGCCACTTCTCCGCAATGGATGAAAAACCGCCTGATGGCAGCGGGCGTTCGTCCGATCAACAACGTCGTGGACGTAACCAACTACGTTTTGCTCGAATACGGACAGCCGCTGCATGCGTTTGATGCGACACAAGTCCAGGATCGTACGATTGTCGTTCGCCTGGCGGAAGAAGGGGAGAAGCTGGTTACGCTCGATGATCAAGAGCGCGAGCTGGATGCGCAAACTTTGCTGATCACCGACCCGGCAAAAGGCTTGGCGATCGCAGGGGTGATGGGCGGAGCCAACTCCGAGATCACGAATGAAACGAGTGAAATCATCCTCGAAGCCGCTTGGTTCACTCCGCAGACTGTACGCCGCACCGCTCGTACGCTGGGCATGCGCACAGAAGGCTGCGTCCGTTGGGAAAAAGGAGTCGACCAGGCGCGCGTGCAGGAAGCCGGGGAGCGAGCTGCTGCCCTGATCCAGCAACTGTCTGGCGCAACCGTATCCAAAGGCATCCGTTCCGCTGTCGTGAGCGAAGCGAAACCAGCGGTTGTTTCGGTGACTCTCGCCAAAATCAACCAGCATCTCGGAACGAGCTTGTCGGCCGCAGACGTCTCCCCGATTTTCGAGCGTCTGCAATTCCCGTTTGCCGTGGCAGAAGACAACTGGACGGTAACAGTCCCAACCCGCCGTGGCGACATTACGCTACCTGAGGATTTGGTGGAAGAAGTGGCTCGCCTGTACGGCTACGACAACATCCCGACCAGCTTGCCGACTGGCACGACTACGCAAGGCCAGCTGACCAATGAGCAAAAACTGCGCCGGACGATCCGCCACCACCTGATCGGAACCGGATTGAACGAAGCGATCTCTTATGCGCTCGTGCACCCGGATCGCGTAGAGGCAGTAGCAGGACTCCACCAGCATAAAGTCAATCCGGTATCCTTGCTGATGCCGATGAGCGAGGAGCACAGCACGCTACGCACAAGCCTCGTTCCAAGCCTTTTGGAGACAGTGGCGTACAATAAAAATCGCCAAAATCACGACGTCGCCATCTTTGAACTTGGCCGCGTGTTCTTGTCTGCGGAAGAAGAGCTGACGCAGCTTCCAGAGGAGCGCCTGTATGTGGCAGGTGCGCTGACAGGGCAGTTGCTGTCGCAAAACTGGATGGGCGCGAAACAGCCTGTAGACTTTTATCAGGTCAAAGGGATCGTCGATTCGCTCCTGGCTCGTCTGGGAATCCGCACAGCCGAGTACAAGGCAGCGGCGGACATTGCTGGCATGCACCCGGGCCGCACAGCGGAAGTATGGGTCAATGACAAGCGCCTCGGCTATCTGGGGCAAGTGCATCCAGGTACGGAAAAAGCGTACGACTTGTCTGAGACATACGTGTTCCAGTTCGATGTAGCCGAGCTGATTGAGGCAGCAGCAGATGCGGGCCACTACAGCCAACTGCCGAAGTTCCCGGCTGTGACGCGCGATCTGGCGCTGGTTGTCGATCGCAGTGTGCCAGCAGGAGCGCTGGAAGCGACGATTCGCGAAGCGGCGGGCGATCTGCTGGAATCATTGACACTGTTTGACGTGTACACTGGCGAGCGGATTGCGCAGGACAAGAAGAGCATGGCGTTTGCCCTCGTGTTCCGTAACGCGGAACGCACGCTGCAAGATGAAGAGATTCAGCAAGTGACAACGGCTGTTGTCGAAGCGCTGAAAAACAAGACGGGTGCCGAACTGCGCATGTAACATGGCTTGACGAACTCTGACATTTTCAGTAACCTAAAAAGGATACAGTAGAGCAAAGGTCGCAGTAGGGAGGAACCCCTCGTGCAAGGTGATGGGAAAAATCGTTTGACGGTGGATATCTTCGGCCAACAATACCGGCTCAGTGGCAAGGCAAGTGTCAATCACATACGCATGGTGGCCGGTTTCGTTGATGACAAGATGAACGAAATCGCGAACGGCAACCATCGATTGGACACGGCTAAAATTGCCGTACTCTCTGCGGTGAACATCGCGGATGAATACTTCCGCTTGCGTCAAGAGTACGAAGAACTGCTGAAGATCCTTCAGGAAGATGCAAATGAAAAGCCGATAGATTAAGGGAAAGAGGGGCTGCGGCCTCTCTTTTCGCATTGTGCGGCAAAAGCTTGGACACAAAGGAGGGGCAGCTTGTGGAGATGGATAAACGTATGGCAACAGGCAGCGAAGGGTGGACGCTGGCGGAAAAGAACGACAGGCTGGGAGCTGTCCTGCGCGAGATGGGAACGGTTCTGGTGGCGTTTTCCGGGGGAGTGGACAGCACTTTTCTGTTGGCGAGAGCGATTGAGGAGCTAGGCGAGCAGGCGATTGCCGTGACGGCGGCTTCGGAGACGTTTCCCACGCGCGAGTTTGAAGCGGCGAAGTTTCTGGCCGCCAAGCTTGGCGCACGGTTTGTCACGACGGAAATTCGCGAAATGGAAAATCCGAATTTTGTGTCCAATCCGCCCAATCGTTGTTTTTATTGCAAAGACGGCCTGTACGAGCACCTCGGCAAGCTGGCGGAGGCAAACGAGTGGAAAGCCGTCATTTGCGACGGAGCGAACATGGACGATCGCGGCGATTACCGCCCGGGCCGTATAGCCGCAGCCCAGCGAGGGGTGCGCAGCCCGCTTCAGGAAGCCGGATTTTATAAGGAAGACATCCGCGCGCTCTCCAAAGAAATGGGACTGTCTACGTGGAACAAGCCGTCTTTTGCCTGTCTCTCTTCCAGGATTCCCTACGGCTCCTCGATTACGCTGGAAAAAATCGACCAGGTGGATCGGGCGGAAGGGTTTTTGCTCAGCCTCGGCTTTCACCAGGTCAGAGTCCGGCACCACGACACGATTGCGCGAATCGAAGTCAGTCCGCAAGAGTTTGAGCGGCTGCTTGCCCACCATGCCGACATCCACCAAGCGTTGCAGGAAATCGGCTTTTCGTACGTCACCCTCGATTTGTTCGGATATCAGACCGGGAGCATGAACGCTGTACTGGAAACGGAAGTGAAGGCCAAGCATGGATGATCTCAAAAACATTTTGCAAAAGGTAGCCGCTGGAAAGTTCAGCGTGGAGCAAGGCGAAGAGCAGCTTCGCGGCATCAGCCGCCTGGACTATGCGACGCTCGATCTGGCTCGCTCGGAGCGAACAGGCTTCCCGGAAGTCGTCTACGGGGAGGGGAAAAGCGCAAGCCAGCTGCTCGGAATCATGGAAAAGCTGCGCGAGCATCAAAAGCTTGTTTTGGTTACCCGGGTGAGTGAGCAGCAGGCACGCGCAGTTCGGGAGAGTTGGCCGGATGTCCAGTACATCGCAGAAGCGCGCTTGCTGTTGTCCACACACGAGCCGCTGGTGCCGCAACGGGACGGCTACGTTGCCGTCGTGGCAGCCGGAACGTCGGACTGGCAGGTGGCGCAGGAAGCGGCCTGGACCGCGCGCTGCTTTGGCAGCGAAGCCCGGGTTATCGTCGATGTCGGCGTCGCGGGCATCCATCGCTTGTTCCAGCGTCTGGAGGAAATCAGGTCGGCAAGCGTCATCGTCTGTGTCGCAGGGATGGAGGGAGCGCTCGCCAGCGTAGTGGCTGGACTCGTCGACAAGCCGGTCATCGCCGTGCCCACCAGCGTCGGATACGGGGCCAGCTTTGGCGGTGTCTCGGCGCTTTTGACCATGCTCAACTCCTGTGCCAACGGCGTAGCGGTCGTCAATATCGACAACGGTTTCGGCGCGGGCTACCTGGCTGGTATGATTCATCGCCAGTCTGCCGCAAGTGCCATAGATGACGGAACAAGCTGAAAAAGAGCCAGCCCGCGTATAACGGGTTGGCTCTTTTCACGAAAAGCTCTCTTACGTTTCCTGGCGGTTTCCGGCATCGCCATTGCGCATGTCCATGTGAGTCTTGATCGGAATGAACAGGTCGATGATCCCGATCACAAGAGAAGCCAAAAGCGCTCCGATGACCGTGACATGGAAACCGGAAACGATGAACTGAGTCAGATAGATCACGACTGCACTGACTAGAAAGCCGATGATTCCGCGGTTGTACGGGGAAATGCGGTCTCCGAACATGGCTTCCACAACCCAGCCCAACAGGGCAATTACAACAGCGGCAAGAAATGCTGTCCAGAAGCTGCTAACGGAAAATCCGGGAACCAGAAATCCGACGAACATCAGGACGACGGCAGCGACGACAAAGCGGACGAGATGGCGCATGATCGTCATGGATACTCCTCCTTTTGGATTGGTTCTTTTTCATTCTGGCTCTTTCCAGGCGGAACTATGCCAAGCAGGAGGCGTGTAAAATTATCCTTCAAACCGCTGGCGTGATATAATGAGGAAATCGTAGTGATTGAAGGTTCAGACCGTGGTACTCATCCGCGCAGTCCGACGGTCGCCGCTGATGAAATAAGGAGGATACAGTGGAACAACGGGTCTTAAAAACTTTGGAATACGATAAAATTATCGCCCTGTTAGTTGACAAGGCATCTTGCACATATGGAAAAGAAAAAGCAGCAGAGCTGACGCCGTTCGTTCAACTGGACGAGGTCAAAATCGCCCAGCAAGGAACGCAGGAAGCTGCTACGGTACTCCGCTTGAAAGGCAGCGCCCCATTGGGAGGCATTCGCGACATCAGAAGCTCCGTCCAACGAGCCAGGCTGAATGCGATGCTGGCCCCGCTGGAGCTTTTGGACATTGCCAGCACGATCATGGCTGGCCGTCGCTTGAAAAATTTCTTGCTGGATATGTGCCAGGACCATGACTTGCCGCTGCTTCAGCTACAGGCAGAGCGCATCGAGGGCTTGCGCGAGCTGGAAATGGAAATTCGCCGCTGCATCGATGAAAACGGCGATGTGCTGGACAGTGCCAGCGTCGAGCTGCGTCAGGTTCGCCAAGAAATCAGGCAGGTGGAATCGCGCATCCGTGAGAAGCTGGATCAGATGACGCGCTCCTCCTCGTATCAAAAAATGTTGATGGAAAACATCGTAACCATCCGCGGCGATCGCTTCGTCATTCCGGTGAAGCAGGAATACCGCCACGTCTTTGGCGGGATTGTCCACGACCAGTCCGCGTCTGGTGCCACTTTGTTCATCGAGCCGGAAGTAATCGTGTCGATGAACAACAAGCTGCGCGAACTGCGCTTGCGTGAAGAGCGCGAGGTTGAGCGCATTTTGTACATTTTGACCGAGCAAGTTTCCTTTGCGGTGGAAGCTCTGAGCGAAAATGTCGATGCGCTGACTGAGCTTGACTTCCTGTTTGCCAAGGCACAGCTCGCCTGGAGCATGAAGGCAGTCTGTCCCAAACTGAACGACCGCGGTTATTTGCAGATGAGAAAAGCGCGGCATCCGCTGATCCCGCGAGAAGTCGTCGTTCCTGTCGACGTCGAGCTGGGTGGAGAGTATCAGGCGATTGTCGTGACTGGTCCGAACACGGGCGGTAAAACCGTTTCGTTGAAAACGATCGGGCTGTTGTCGCTGATGGCGATGTCGGGGCTGCATATCCCGGCAGAGGAAGAGAGCGAAATGACGGTGTTCTCCTCCGTCTTTGCCGATATCGGGGATGAGCAGTCCATCGAGCAGAGCCTTTCCACCTTTTCCAGCCATATGACCAATATCATCTCCATTCTGGAAAAAATGGATGAGAAAAGTCTGGTGCTGTTCGATGAGCTGGGAGCGGGTACAGACCCGACAGAAGGGGCTGCGCTCGCCATGTCGATTATCGACCATGTGATTGACTCCGGCGCGCGGATGGTGGCAACGACCCACTACAGCGAGCTGAAGGCGTATGCGTACGACAGACCGGAAGTGATCAACGCCAGCGTGGAGTTCGATGTGCAAACTTTGCGCCCGACTTACCGTTTGCTCGTCGGCGTGCCAGGGCGGTCCAACGCTTTTGCCATTGCCAGACGATTGGGGCTGCCGGAAGCGATCATCGAAGTCGCTCGCGGCTCGATTAGCGAGGAAGACAACCAGGTGGAAAGCATGATTGCTTCCCTTGAACGCAACCGCAAATCGGCAGAAGCGGACAGAACTGCAGCCGCCTCCTTGCGCCGCGAAGCGGAAGAACTGCGTCGCCAGCTCGATGAAGAGCGCGCCCGTTTTGCCGAAGAGAAAAACAAGCTGATGGAACGCGCCGAAGAAGAAGCGCGGATCGCTGTCCAACTGGCCAAAGAAGAGGCGGAGACGATCATTCGCGAACTGCGCGAGATGCGCGACGATGGCGTCGAGATCAAGGAACACCGCCTGATCGAGGCGAAAAAGCGGCTCGGCAACGCAGTGCTTGAGCTGGAAAAGGAAAAAGTGAAGAAGCCGGCCAGAGCCGTTCGCGCCACCCAGATCAAGGTGGGCGACGAAGTCATGGTCACCAGTTTCGGACAAAAAGGAACTGTGCTGGAAAAAGTGAATAACGACGAGTTTCTCGTGCAGATCGGCATCATGAAGATGAAAGTCAGACGAGATGACATGAATGTGCAAAACTCGATCACGCAAAAGCCGCAGGCTGCTCCGTACACATCGGTCAATCGCCGGACAGCCAGCATCAAAATGGACCTCGACTTGCGCGGATATAACGTCGAGGATGCCATTCGGGAGATGGATCAATTCCTGGACGATGCGCTTTTGGGCGGGCTGCACTCCGTATCGATCATTCACGGGCATGGCACAGGCGTCTTGCGCAAAGGAGTGCACGAATACTTGCGCAGCCACCGCAACGTCAAGTCCTTCCGCCTCGGCGGTCAAGGTGAGGGCGGCGTTGGCGCTACGATAGCCGAACTGAAATAGAGATGTCGGGAGGAGATTCCATGGCAGGCCTTATGCACAATCCATATTTTGCAACTGCCGCTTACTTTACCGTTACGGGACTCGCGATGATTTTGTTTTTGGTCGTCTTCGAACTCGTGACGCGTTATCACGTATGGGCAGAGCTGAAACGTGGAAACATGGCCGTCGCGATGGCAACAGGCGGAAAAATTTTCGGGATCGCCAACATTTTCCGCTATTCGATTCAGGCGAATCTTTCTTTGGGGCAAGCGCTGATCTGGGGCACATTCGGATTTTGCCTGCTATTGGTCGCGTACTTCATTTTTGAATTTATGACCCCTTCGTTCAAGGTGGATCAGGAAATAGCCAATGACAACAGGGCGATCGGCTTTATTGCGATGGTCCTGTCCATCGGCTTTTCTTATATTATCGGAGTCAGCCTGTCCAGGTAGAGCGCAGTCGTGCTTTCGACGCAGCGAAGGAGGGAAGCGGTGTGGAAGACAAACGGCCACAGCAGTTTGCAGGGATCGTCTGGGAAAATGGCAGGCAGCACAGCATTGCCATGGCAGATGGGGAAAATTTGCTCATGGCGCTGGTGCGCGCGCAGATGCCGATCGATTTTTTCTGTACCACCGGAAAGTGCCGGACTTGTATGGTCAGAGCAAATATTCCCGCAGATTCTGCTCCCGCTCCTTCTGCGACAGAGCAATACCGTCTGGGGGACGCAGCGCAAAAAGGGTATCGGCTTGCTTGTCAGGTTTACGTGAGCGGGCCGTTGACCGTTTTTTTGGACAGTTCCGGCTCTGCTTGAAAAGAAACCCTGGTTGAACGATATTTCAATCGAGAGTATAATTAGGATTTGGCAGAGAGTTCCGCACTTTTTTCCCAATCGGGTGCGGTCCCATGCCCTCTTGGACAGGGCCGAGCCTACAATTTGAAACATGGGGAGGAGCAGCCTTGGAGACGTTGTACAAGGTCCTCATAGGATTGTGCGTGCTTTTTATCGCTGCGGGCATTTACTATCTGTCGTAAGCAGTTTTGCAAGTTGGCCGCGTGACTGTTTGGTCACCCGGACCTTACCTTAGAGAACGTGAAAGAGGAGATACGCAATGACTCAGCCTGTACGCGTAGCTGTAGTGGGATTAGGGTTTGTCGGCTTGCCGCTTGCTCTTACTTATGCCATGAAAGGAGCAAACGTTGTCGGCATTGACGTCCTGCCTCACGTCGTCGATGAAATTAATGCGGGTCACTCCCACCACCTGGAGTCCTATCAAGGGAAGACTTTGCCGGAAATTTTGAAAGAACAAATAGAAGCGAAGCGGTTCCGCGCTACGACCTCCTACGAGGAAGCGGCTGCGGAAGTCGATCATTATATCGTGACAGCCGGTTTGCCAGTGCATAACGGCGACCCGGACCTCGGCCCGTTGAAAAACTGTGCCCAAACGCTTGGGGGCGTGCTGAAAAAAGGCGATACGATCATGATCAGAAGCACGGTCGTCCCGGGAACGACAGAAGAAGTGATTTTGCCGATTCTCGAAGAGGCGAGCGGTCTGGTCGCAGGCGTCGATTTCTACCTCACGTATTGCTCCGAGCGAATTGCGGAGGGACGAGCTTTTGAAGAGTTCATCCACATGCCGCTCGTGCTCGGCGGGATCAACGAGATCAGTGCCGAAAAAGGCAAAGAGCTGCTGTCCGTCATCAGCGAAACGGACATTACTATCTCGGATATCCGCGTCGTGGAAACAGCCAAAGTGATCGAAAACATCCAGCGTGACGTGAATATCGCCATGGTGCAGGAGTTTGCCCGTTTTGCCGAGGCGTTCGGGATCGATACGTTTGAACTGATCAAGGTCGCCAATACGCACACGCGTGTGAACCTGTTGACCCCAGGACCGGGTGTAGGCGGCTTCTGCCTGCCAAACGCCCTGTACTACCTGCAACCGAAAGCGCGCGAGCTGGAAGTGTCCCTGCCGATTTTGCAGCAGGCGCGCCTCACGAACGACGCTGTGCCGGAAGTGCTGATCGGCATGCTGGAAAAAGCGTTGAAGCAAAAAGGCAAGTCACTCGCAGGAAGCCGTGTAGCTGTCTTGGGCTTGGCGATGAAAGATTTCTCCAACGACGACCGCGTCAGCCCGGTGCATGACCTGATCAAGCTGTTGCTCGCCAAAGGCGTCGAAGTTCGCTCGTATGACCCGGCTGTTCCGACTGCGTACGAGCACAAGGCAGACTCTCTGGAAGCAGCCGTGCGCGGCGCTGATGCCCTGTATTTGACGGCGGTGCAAAAAGAATTTGCCGAAGTGAACTGGGATGAGGTAGCAGAAAAAATGGCTGACTCGCCGATCCTGTTTGACACGAAAAACCGCATTCCGCTCGATTCGGTCAGCAAAGCGACGGTTGTCCGCATTTAACAAATAAATACGCGAACAGCATTCCACAAGGGAAGCCTCCGCAAAGCGTCACATGCAGCGTTTGCGGAGGTTTTTTACGCGAGAATCGCTCCTGTCAGCACGTACAGGAGAAACCGATTTTGCGTTTCGCTGTTTTCACGTATAACTCCCCGTTTTTATGGCAATAGTAACCAGGTAAGATCATATTTCAATGTCATGTAAGTGATACATGCTAGGAGGCAAAAATGGAACGTGGTAGAGTAAAATGGTTCAACAGCGAAAAAGGTTTCGGTTTTATCGAGAGAGATGGGGCAGATGACGTATTCGTTCACTTCTCCGCGATTCAAGGAGACGGGTACAAATCCTTGGATGAGGGACAGGAAGTAGAGTTTGACGTGGAAAACGGTCAACGCGGCCCTCAAGCGACAAACGTTCGGAAGCTGTAAAAGCCAAAAACGACAAACAGACTCAGTTGCTGAGTCTGTTTTTTTGTGCGCGTAACGTTTGTGCTGGCATTCGCCTTTTTTCGCGAGGCAGTGTCATCTGTCCCACACGCTTTGTCCACTGGCCCCGGCTCCAAGGCGTCCAACAGCGGGATGCGAAACAGCCAGAGGACAAAAGCGAAAGCGCAGCCGAAGTTTAAGCGCAAAATGAGCACAGCGCTCAGGCAAAAAAGGCACGGCGTGATTGCCCTGCCTTTTTGTGCGTCTGATGGACGAGTGCCGCTTCCTAGAAAAATTCTGCTTCGGAAGCGAGGTTCAGCATGGCCCGCATCGTTTTGTACAAATCTTGCGGGTCTTCCGTGCTGTAATAGACGGTATTTGTCGCCGTCTCGTAGCGGGTGCCAGGAACAATCGCTGCCATTTCCGCTTGGCCGGCATGGGAAAATTCCATCGCCATCTCCAGCGGGGTGGTGTTGATGAACGGAGCAATCGAGGAGATGTTGCCCAAAGCGAGCTTCGTTTGCTCCTGCAAGGCAGCAGACGCTTCTTCACGCGACAGACAGATAGCAGCTGTGCGCGATACCGCTTCCTTGACGATGGCGGTATGAATGCCAGGAATCAGCTCAGCCGCTTCTTTGGCAATGAGATTGTCGCCGGACACCATGACGACCGGAACGTTGTACAAGCCTGCTACAGCAGCGTTAAAGCCAAATTCGCCTACGACTCGTCCGTTGATGTACAAATTGCGGACGACACCAGACATGGTGTGGCTGAGCACGCCAGGAACCCCTTGACGGGTGTGATAGCCGATGAACATGGCGGCATCAAAGCTTGCGTCCAAACCTTGCATCATGGAGCAGTCGCGAGGGGAGCCAGCGAGCAGACGAGCTTTCGGGTGCAGCTTTTCCCACAAAATGTTGTTCATCGTGTTGTGGCTGTCCGCGACGACGATTTCCGTCACGCCGCTGGCGAGGGCCGCTTCGATGACGGCATTCGCATCGTCCGTCATGAACTGACGGCCGCGCTGGTAGTTCACACCCGAATCAGGATTGATGTAGCTGGTGTCTACGATGCCGGAAATGCCTTCCATATCTACGGAGAGAAAAAGTTTCATGTTTGGTTTCATCCTTTCGCGTGCGATTCAAAATCGTCCCAGTTCTATGTAACCAGATTGTCCCTCTGGAGGCAACCATGAATACAGATTCTTCAAACAGTTTTTACTTTCAGGTTGCAGCCAAAAAAGCACGGGAAGCGCCTGTGCAGGGCATCCGTGCTTTCAGTTGTTCAACAGCTTGCGATAAAGCGTCAAAATGTCAGCGGTCATCTGCTGGATGGTGAAGGTTGCCTCGACTTTTTCCAGGGCGTTTTGCACCAATGTCTCCCGCAGTGCAGGCTCGGTCCAGATTCGCTCCATCGCTTTGGACAGAGCGTCAGGATCGTTTGGCTCGACGAGCAAGCCTGTGCGCTCCTGGAAGACGAACTCTTTCACGCCGCCGACATTGCTGGCGACGACAGGCACCTTGGAGGCCATCGCTTCGATGAGCGTGTAGCCCAGCCCTTCATACAAGGAAGAATGAACAAAGCCATCAATCGCATGCAAGCAGGAAGGGATGTCCTGACGAAACCCGGCGAACCGGACGCGATCCACGAGGCCCAACTCTTGCGCCTTCGCTTCCAGCAGTGGACGTTCCGGGCCATCGCCGATCATGACCAAATAAGCGTCATTGCCGTTGTTCTGTGCAAAAGTATGGAAGGCGTCGAGCAGGATCGGCAGTCCTTTGACCGGAACAAATCGCGCTACGGTTCCGAACAAAAAGGCTTCCTCAGGCACGTTCCATTCCGCGCGAAAACGTTTGCGGTCCGCTTCACGCAGCTGATCTTGCTGATAAGGAGACAAGTCCATGCCGTTGTAGATGACGCTGAGCTGGGAATTTTTCACGCCCTGCGCGCGCAAATCGTCGGCAATGGCGCCGCTGACAGCGATGTAATGCCGATTCCAGTGGCGCGTGCTCCGTTCCATCAGGCTGACAATCGCGTACGCCAGCGTGCCCGCATAGTCGAAGCGCAGCGCACTGTGCACCGTAGTCAATAGCGGTACATTCATGCCAAGCGCGGCAAGCCGGGAAAAAAAGTTGGCCTTCACTCCGTGCGTATGGATGATCGCTGGACCAAACGAAAGAAAAGTCTGCCGCAAAGCTTGTAGCAGACGAATGTCAAATCGCCCGAACTGGTTTAACGCAATCACGTTGATGCCAGCTTCCCTCAGCTTTTTGGCAAAGAGCGAATCGTAGAAGCAGACGACAGCAACGTCGACTTCTTCCGCAGGAAACGTGGAGACCAGATTGAGAATATGTTGTTCCGCACCGCCAAATTCCCCCCCGCCAATCACGTGGAGGACTCGTAGTTTGCTCATGTAATTTCACCCGAATCTTAGTAAGAAAACCTCTGTCGAAGGTTTAACCAAAGCCATTCTCACTATAGCAGATGGCTGATAGATTCGCAATAAGACAGCACTTGTGGTATCGTTTAGGATGGAAAACGTAAAAACGAGAAGGACGGTTACATACATGAAGGCGCATAACGTTTTGATCATATGCTACATTTTTCCTCCCATCGGGGGCGGAGGGGTGCCGCGGCCGCTGAAAATGGCCAAATATTTGGGGGAGTTCGGCTGGAACGTGCACGTGCTTACCGTCGATCCGACTTACCATGCAACGCTTGATCCAACGCTTTTGACCCAGCTTCCGGCTGACGTCAGCATTCATCGGGCGAAAGAGTGGAAGCTGTTGCCGGGCAGAGGACAAGCTGCTGCGGCAAGCGGGAGCGGCTCGACTGCCGTGGCAAACACCGGCGCGCGTCCATCGTTGAAAGCGCAGGTCAAAAAGCAGATCGTGAACGTCCTGAAAAAGGTCAAGCCGTACTTGTTGATCCCGGACGATCAAATTCTTTGGCTGCCCAATGCGCTCAAGCTCGGGCGGGAAATCATGCGTCAGGAAAAAATCGACATGATTTTCTCCACCTCCGGGCCTGTTACCAACCATCTGATTGCCGAAAAGCTTGCCGACGAATTTGGCTGCAAATGGGTGGCAGACTTCCGCGATCCGTGGACGCAAAACATGCACACTTCGGGTATTCCGTGGCGCGAACGTCTGGAAGAGCGGATGGAAGCGCGAGTAATGGCAAAAACGGATGCGATTACGACAGTAACGGCGACTTTTGCCGAAAACTTCCGCAAGAAGCACCAGGAGCGAATCAAACGGATGGAGCTGATCTACAACGGCTTCGATCAGGGCGATTTCCAAGGGCTTGCTCCAAGTCACGCGGCTCCCGGCAAATTCCACGCTGTCTACGCGGGCATTTTGTATCAAAAGCGCAATCCGCGGCTACTCTTGCAAGCAATCCGCGAGCTGATCGACGAAGGCAAGGTGGACAGGCAAGAGCTGATGCTCAGCTTTGCAGGCGTGTTTGACTATCCCGGCTATTCGGAGAACCGGGACTGCGTGGAGGCGCTCGAACTGGGCGACATCGTGCGCGTCTTGGGAAATTTGCCGCACAAGGAAGCGCTCGGATTGATGAAAAGCGCCGACGCCCTTTTGCTGATCGGGGATGTGTCGAGTGATGCCGGGGCGTACATCCCGGGCAAGCTCTACGAGTACATGGGCATCGGCAATCCGATACTCGCCTTGAACAAGGCGGGAGAGGCGACGGAGATTATCGAGAATTTCCGTCTCGGCCAAGTAGCCGATCCGGAACAGAAGGATGCGATCAAAGAAGCTTATTGGAAGCTGTATCGGGAATGGAAGGAAAACAGCAGTCAGGCAAAAGGCGAGGCAGAGCGCGGAGCGGACTTTGCCGAGCGAGTCAAGCCGTACGAGCGCCGCGAGCAGGCAAGACAGTTGGCCGACCTGATGAATGAGCTGCTGACCAGATAACGTTGACCCCATGCCCCGGGAGCCAGGAACAGGCTGCGGGGCTATTTTTCATTCTGGGACAAAAACGAGGTGGAACGTGAATACATCTTTGCTTAGTTTGCGGGCGTACAATTTTTTTTACTTTTCCTTGCTGTCGATTTTTATTTCGTTTTTACCTGTTTATTTGAGCTTTCGCGGTGTTACACCGGCACAAATCGGCGTGTTGATTGGCGCAGGCTCCTTTATCGGCATTTTGTCGCAGCCATTTTGGGGGATGGTCAGCGACCGGACGAAAACGATCAAGCGGGTCATTCTCGCCACACTGGGATTATCCATCGTTTCAGGAATTGGGTTGTTTAGCGCGACTCCGTTTTTTGCGTTGTTTTTGCTCGTAGGCGCGATGTATTTTTTCCTATTGCCGACCGATCCTTTGACAGAGAGTCTCAACTATCGGATGGCTGAGCAGCATCGCACAAGCTTTGGCTCCATTCGCACATTTGGAGCAGTCGGCTACGCTACAGCGTCTTTGTTCATCGGCTGGACGCTCGATCGCTTGGGGATGGAACAGCTTGTCTGGCTGTTTGTCGGCTACGGCGTGCTTGCCTATTTGTGCGCGTTGGCGATGAAGGATGCTCCGGCGAGCAGCAAGCCGCTGTCCTGGCCAGAACTGAAGCGATTTTTTCTCTATCCGAAAACGCAGCGGTTCTTTCTCCTTGTGCTGATCGCAGCAACTCCGCACCGGACGAATGACAGCTTTCTCGGCGTGTACGTGCAAAGCTTGGGAGGCACGACCGGAGATGTCGGGCAGGCGTGGTTTTTGGCAGCGGTGAGCGAAGTGGCGTTTTTCGCGATTAGTGCGCGGATTTTGGCTCGCTGGAGCGAAATCAGGCTGATTATGCTCGCATCGGCGCTGTACGCCATTCGCTACGTGCTGTGCGCACTGGCACCCTCGCCGGAATGGGTGGTCTACCTGCAACTGACGCAAGGCGTCACGTTCGTCATTTTTTACACGGCGACGATTCAATACTTGTACAAAATCATCCCGGAAGAATGGAGAGCGACCGGACAAACCGTATTGGCCGTTTTGTTTTTCGGCATATCGGGCATCATCGGTTCGCTGCTGGGCGGCTGGCTGTTTCAGCAAAGCGGGGGCGCTGCGCTTTATTGGGCGATGGGCATATGCTCGGCAGTTGCCTTCGTCTACAGCCTGATGCTGGCAAGCTCGAAAAGCTCAGTGGGTGGTGCGGGAATGTAAACGAAAGAGCCTGCCGCGAAATTTCTTCGCAGCAGGCTCTTTTTCTGTGCCAAACGCTTCGTTGTTTTGGCTAAAAGCGGACGTGGCCGCAAGTGGTCATGGGCCTTTAGCCGTTTGACGGGAGCCGGGCTTTCTAGTAGAGCAAGTATTTCTCCACTTCTTCCGGTTCCTTGATGTTGATGCCGCCTGTATCGCCGTACTTGTACAGGTTGAACTTCACTTGCTGGTCCATCGTCCCGGCTTCCGGCAACGGCAGGATGATCCACGTCTCGTACTGATGAATCAGCCGGTCTTCCTTGCCGAACCAGAATGTCGCTTTGATGGTCGATTCTTTCAAAATGTATTCGAGGTCAGGGCGATCGCCGACCAGCTTTTTCAGCGGCTCAAACAGCGGGCTTTGACTTTTCGCCAGCCACTCGGCACCAGTCATTTTGACTTGGAACGGCACGGAGACGACGCCAATCGCTTTTTCATCCGGAAGCTGCACAGCCCGATCCATGAAAGGCAGCCAGTCCTCGAAGCCTTTCAGTACGTCAAATTCCAGCGGCTCGTCCGGAGCAGTCACCCAGTAGTCGTTGGAACGGATGTAGCGTTTGTCGCCGATCCGGTAGTACGTGTACGGCTGTGCCGCGATGCGCGTGCCGACATTGTAGCCTTTGTCGGTGAGGACGGCTCCGTCGAACATGCTTGTCGTGGAGCGGGAGAGAATCCGGTTGATCACGTATCCTTTGTACCAGAAAGCTTGCGCGTCTTTTTCCGTTTTTCCTTTTTCCAAAGCGGTTTTCAGCCATTCTGCGGCCGATTCGGTCTGCGCGGTCGTCGTCTGCTCAGGCTTCGTATCGAAGTTGGTGGTGGTAAAAGCTTTCGTTCCCGACTCGTACGTGCAACCGCCGAGCATGGAAGCCGTGCAGATGGCAGCGAGCAATGCCCATGCTTTTGTGCGTTTACGCATGGCGAACCCTCCTTACAACCCCGTATACGAGCAGACCGGCAAACAGGGCGATGGTCAACGCGAATACCGGAATGTTGTGCTGCTTGAACACGAGAATGCGATGCGAATTTTCCAGCGAAGCGACGATCTCGTTTTGCTTGTCGCCGTCGATATCTCCGATCTGGACGTTGATCAGCGGCAAGTAAATGCGCCAGTTTTCCTTCAAGCCCTCTGGCGTATAGTCGTAGCCGGAGAGATAGCGTGCATCGGTCGTGCTGATCCAGCTGCGCGCTTTGGCGACGATCTCGGGCGTCTGGTCGGTGCCGACCGCAGCGAAGTTGGAGAAGCGGAAGCTCTTGTCCTTTTCGTCGCTGGCCCAGAGAATGTCCCAGGTGCCATCCGCTTTTGGTTTCAAAATGTACGAAGGTCTGCCAGCTACGAGCAGCTCGTCCACCTTGTCGTGGTCGATGTCAGCCGGAATGAACTCTCCGGTGGCAAGCTCGGCCTGCTTGCGGGTCAATTGATAAGCTTCGGTGAGTGTGCCGTCCGGCTCAACAGCCAGCACGCTCAAATGCTCGCCAATGACGATCAGCCCTTCACGGCCATCCGGCAAGTTCATGGTGGTCAGCAGCTTGGTTGCTTTGGTAGAGCCGCCAAATGGCTTGCCTTCGTACGTGCCTGTCAGCATGCCGTTTGTAATATGCAAGTCTTTGAATTTGCTTCCCAGCTCATGGCGCACGTCCATGCTGCCTTTGTTTGTCTCAAGCATGTTGGCGATGTTGTTCAGATCGAGCACAAAAGCGCGGTGTGCCGTCGTACCGGCTTGCATCATGGCTTCCGAGTATGGCTGTCTCTGCACGTTTGGAACGAGCTTGTCGTCTTTCATCGTGTAATACGGGAAGCCAGGGTAGTCTGTTGGCAAGTTTTCCTTGATCCGCTCCATCGTTTCGGCTGGAATCTGGTCGTTTTTCATCCGGACTATTTGGCCGTCTTTCCAGGACATCACATAGAGCGACACAGGTTCCGCCTGCAAATGGCGCAGCTTTTCCGCCATTGCTTTTTTCTCTTCTTCTGTTTCCGGCTTCTCGACCTTTTCCGGCAGCGGTAGTTCTTCGGCATTGCCGTAGGTGACAATCTCCATTTTTCCGTCGCCATCGACGTCGTACAAGGTCATCGGGAAGTAGTCTACCCAGTCGCCGTTGTACATCCGGCTTGATTCGTACTGAACGGTAAAGTGGCTGAGTGCCGGCAACGTATAGCGGTTGAACGTGACGTTGGCCAGCACCGCGATCAGGACGAGCGGAGCGACAGCGCGCCAGCTCAAACGGCCGTACCATTTGACGAGCAGGGCAATCACGATGATGGCGACAGCGCCGCCAATGAGCAGAGCAGCCGTCGTTTTCACGTCGACGCGGGTCAAGGCGCGGTCCAGCAGCAAAAAGCCGACGGTGAACACAAGCACCTGTCGCCGCTCCGACGGGTGAATCACGTAGTAGCAAAACGCGAGCATCGGCAAGAAAATCAGCAAAGCGATCCAGCTCAGGTCAAGGAACGCAGGCTTGACGAGCAGATGGTAAATCAAAAACAGGGCAATGGCGTACAGCGCCCAGCTTATTGTAGAGAGAATAGGATTGCGGCGCATGGGTTCACCACCTTTTGTTTTGTGTTTGGTCGACGTACAAAGCGCAGAGGAAGCCGCCAAACAGCCAGAAATAGAGGGCCATGAACGGCACCTCGAAAATGTTTTCCACGAGGTTGTGCGTCGCGACCGCAATCAACCCGCCAAACAGGCCAAGCACCGTGAAAAAGTGCGGCGATCCGATCAGCTTGCGAATCAGTCCCGCTCCGTACTTCAGCATGGAGACGACCAGACCGAGCCAGAGGATGATGCCGATCAGACCGTACTCAGCCAAGCTTTTGAAGAAATAGCTGTCGGAGTAAATCGTGCCAAAATGTCGGGAGGCTACTGCCCCGCCGTGATGGCCGAGACCGACCCCGAACAGCGGCTCGATGCGCATTTTGTCATACGCTTCGCCCCAGCGGCCTACACGGCCTCCCTGGCTGCTCGACTCGAAGTATTCAGGTGTGAACAGCGTGAAAATCCGGTTTTTGATCGTTCCAACCATCGGAACGGACTCTGGCACGAAAAACAGAGCGACAAGCCCGATGACACCTGCAAGCACCAGATAGCCTGCAATTCGTTTGTTCCATATGTAGAAGCAGATGAACATCGCAAACGCAAGCGCAAACCAGGCTCCACGCGATCCGGTCAAAAGCAGCGCGGCAAGTGTCGCCAGGGTGACGACGGCCCACAGCCCTTTTTTCCACAGCCCCTTCGACTGGACGAACAGTCCGGCCGCTACTGGTACGATCAAAGCCATGTAGCTGCCCAACACGTTTGGACTGGTTACGAACGAAAAGGCGCGAGTCGTAATGGCTTCGCCTTCCTGTACCCATGATTCGGGCGTTTTGACGCCGAGGGCGACCTGCATGACGCCGACGAGCGCGGCCAAAAAGCCGATCAGGGCGAGAACCTTCATAAATTTGTCCAGGTCTTCAACGGACTTCAACAAATAAAAGCCCATCAAAAAGGCGATGATGTACTGGTAGACAGAGCGGAATCCTTCCACGCTGGCTTCCCAGTTCGCCATGTCCGTTACCATCAAGGCAAGGCCGAGGACGAAGAAGGCGCTGAGCAAATGTTTGATTCCAGGCATCGTCCGGTTCGTTTGCAAAAAAGCGCCGAACGTAAACACCATCAAGATGATGAGCAACGCTTCATCCCAAAAAGACGAAACGACTGGAATCGGTAGAATCTTTCGCAAGACATAGTCGATTACCGGATAGGCCAACAGCAGATACAACCACGTGGTTGATTGGCTTCCCCACTTCACAACGGTTTCTCTCATTTTGTTTGTAGTCCTCCTACAGGCAGGGATTAACCTACCCATTATAATGAATCTGGCAACCTGCAAGCAAGCTGGCGGTAAAGAGGTTGGTAGGAAAGCTAGAAATAAGATATGATAACAGGTGTGTTTGAGCTGGAGCGATTCGCAAAAGCTCTATGAAATTTTCACGAACGAAAAACAGGCTGTGCCCGATTGCTGTCTATGCGACGGACACCATTGTTTTGAACGAGGGATAGGAGAATTGGGTCATGAGTTTGTTGAGAATTGCCTCCATGATCGTCGTGCTGACGCTCGTGGGAAGGCTGCTGGGATTTTTTCGCAGCGTATACGTCTCCAACTTGTATGGCACAGGGATGGAGGCAGATGCGTTTAACATCGCAGCGACGATCCCTTTGACGCTGTTTCTGGTTGTACCCGGCGCAGTCAATGCCGTGCTGATTCCGACGATGCGCGGTTTGCTTGAAAAGAAAGAGCCGACCAGTGAGCTGTACCACAAAATGCTCGCGATCATTCTGGGAATATTCACACTGCTGGCGCTGTTGGGTGTCGCTTTCTCCCATCAGTTGGCAGCGATGTTCGGCCTGTCAGGGGAAAAGCTGGAACTGACAGCCGAGATGCTTCAGTGGATGTGGCCTTCCGCCATTTTTATCGGCTTGACTGGATTGTGGTCGAGCTTGTGCAATGCGCACCAGCATTTTTTCACGCCGACTTTGGGCACGGTAGCGAACGGAGCCTTGGTCATCATCGGGATGTACATTCTCGTTCCGATCTACGGGTCAGTTGGCCTGGCGATTGCGACAAGCATCGGTTATTTGGCGGCGATGCTGACGATGCTGCCTACCTTGCGCAGCTTTGGCTACACGCATCGGGTGTCGCTTGCCTGGAGAGAGGATGCCTCGTTAAAAGGGATGGGCGAGCGCGTCATTCCGATTTTGATTGGCGCCGTAGTGGCACAGGCGACGACATTTATGGAAAGAGGCTTTGCGGAAGGGGTAGGGACAGGCGTAGTCTCCGCGCTTGCCAATGCGAATCAGATCGTGCAGATGCCGATGGCGATTTTTGTAGGCGCGTTTACTTTGCCGCTGTTCCCGCTGTTGGCGAGTCACGTCAAACGCGGCGAGATGACCGAGATGAAGCAAATCTTGCAAAAAGGACTTGCCTATCTGTTCATTTTGCTCGTGCCTGTCACGGTGGGCCTTGCCTTGTACGCAGAGCCGGTCGTCCGCCTCGCTTTTGAGCGGGGAGCTTTTGACGAGCATTCTGTCGCACTGACTGCCTGGGCCTTGCCGTTTTACGGGCTGGGGCTGTATTTCCTGGCAGCCCGCGATTTGCTGACTCGCGCCTTTTACGCGCTGGAAAACACGAAGACACCCGTCATCATCGGGGCTATCGGAATCGGCGTATACGTGCTGGCCAACTGGCTGTTGATTCCGTTGCTCGGACACGGCGGGATTGCGCTGGCAAATGCCGTGTCGGCCATCTGCCAGGCGCTGCTCCTGTTTCTGTTGCTTTGGCGAGCCGTGGGCAGTCCGGTGCGGGCGAGCTTTCTTGCCACCGCAGGGAAGACACTTTTGGCCTGCGCGATCATGGGTGCCGCGATTGTGCTCGTCGATCCGTGGCTGTCGCTTTTGTCCGTCTGGCTGTATTTGCCGATCGGAATTGGCGGCGGAGCTTTGATTTATGTGCTCGTGATGGCTGTCCTGCGCGAACCGCTCGTATCGGAGCTGCTGCAAAAAGTGCGGAAGCGTTCTACTCCGGCGGCAGGGCGCTCGTAAGCGGGCATTCCCGGATGGCGTAGCGAACTTTGCCTGAGCTGCTCGGCGGGATGTGTTCCACGTACGAGACTTGTACGCTCACCTCGCCGAGCGCCGAGCGAATCCCTGCGAGCAGTCTTGCTTCGTCGGCTGGCAGGAAGCGTTCCGGCTCTTTCACGAGTCGGAGGCTTAGCCGCTGCGGCTCGTGCTGCACGATTTGAAACGTGCGGAAGCTGTCCAGATTGCGGACGATATGGTTGAAGTAGTGGCCGTGAACATATTGGCCGTTTTGCGAAATAAACATGTCGTCTTCCCGGCCGTCGATCGTTTCCAACAGCGGAAACGACACAGGGCACGGGCATGATTTTCCGGAGAGCGCGACGACATCGCCCAACTGGTAGCGCAATCGCGGCATGGACGTGTTGTGCAGGTCTGTGACGAGCAAGGCGCCGGGAACTCCGGGGAACACAGGAATCCGTGTGAGCGGGTCGACGACTTCCAAATAGCTGTTTTCAGAAAAAGCGTGCATGTTGCCAGCCTGGCATTGGTACGCGATAATGCCGCCATCCCGTGCGCCGTATTCGTTGACGACAGGAGCGGCAAAGGCAGCCTCCAGCGCGCGGCGCTGGTGCTCGTGCAGACTTTCTGCGGTAGACACGACAGCTTTCAGCGGAATCCCTAACGTCACACCTCTGGCCAGCATCATTTGCGAGAGTGTGTACAAGGCGGAAGCGTAACCGTACAAATAAGCGGGACGAAAGCGGCGGATCAGCTTGAGCTGGGTATCGAGCCTGCGTTCATCCAGCTCGTAGGCGGAGAGCAGCAGCCGATTTTTCAGCCAGCGCTCCTTGAAGCGATACGTCCGCGCCTGCTGTTGATTCAACTCCAGCGGAGATCCCCAGAGCATGACACACGGATCGCCGATACGGATGCCGTGCCAGGACAGGCCGAGCCAACGGGCCGCTTCGTAGCGCTCGACCGTGGGGCGATCGAGGTAGAAGCGGGTCGGTTCTCCCGTGGAGCCGCCTGTGCGATTGGCGATCAGCTTGTCAGGGCGGATGTTTTTGCTCAAATATTGCTCGGCATTGCGGCGAAAAAGCGTCTTGTCGAGGATCGGCAGCTTTTGCACGAACCGTTCAGGCGCTTCCCGGTACTCGCGCCACGTGCTGCGGTATGGCTCGTAAGCCGCGACGTTGTGGACAGCGTGGTCCAGCAGTTTGACAAGCTTCTCGCGCTGCCGCCATTCCAGCATGTCCTTGGACAAGTGCTGGGCGAGCTTTAGCTCCTGCATGTATGGACGCGTGCGGTTTTCTTTTACTACCTCCATCAAAGGCCACTGTACTTGGCGAATCCAAAATCCTGTTACAGCCATCCTTTTCCTCCTGCTCTTCCCATCAGACGATTCGAAGAAGTCAATGGAATCTGTTTTTCACCAGTATTCCAGCCAAATTCCATCCATATACCTGTTTGCTGGATGGAGGAATTGATAGTAGGATAGAGAGTGGGTTTATGGCGATTGCAAGTTCCCAAGTCAAAGTGACGCAAAAAAGGAGTTACCCAATGTTGAAAAAAAGTCATTTTCTCGCAGGGGCGCTGATCTTGGCCATCGCGGGAATTTTGTCAAAAGTAATCGGGATGTTTTACCGGATTCCTCTCCAGGAAATTGTGGGGGATAACGGTCTCGGGCTTTACCAGGAGGTATATCCGCTCTACCTGACCTTTCTGATCCTGGCGACGGCGGGCGTGCCCGTTGCGTTGTCACGAGTCATTGCCGAAGCGCTTGCGGAGGGCAAGCAAGGCTCTGTCGGGCAAATTTTGGCCCGCAGCATGGTGATGATGGGCGGAATCGGGATCGTCTTGTTCGCGCTGCTGTACGCCAGCTCGCCGCTGATCGCGAAGCTGATGGGAAATCCGCATCTGATCGAGCCGATTCGCGCGATCTCGCTATCTCTGCTGTTCGTACCGCTGATTGCCGTGATTCGCGGCTTCTTTTACGGACATCAAAAGATGCTGTACGTCGGTCTGTCGCAGATTGTGGAGCAGACGCTCCGGGTGATCTTCATTCTCGTAGCGTCCCTGTACCTTGTCCGCTTGGGCGAGGACACGGATACGGTGATCACCGGAGTCAATTTCGGGACGATGATCAGCACGTTCCTCAGCCTCGGTTTTCTGGCGCTGCTCATGTGGCTGCATAACCGGAAAAATTCCGTGTTCACGAACGCGGAGTGGGGGCGTCTGGACTGGTGGTACGACCGCGCGTTTTTCGGCTCGATGTGGCGCATTGCCTGGCCGATTTGCGTGAGCGCCCTCGTCATTCCGATTTTCAGCCTGACGGATTCGTTTTTGGCGATCAATATTTTTCGCTACATCTGGAATGTCGACGGATTGACGGCAGATACGTGGTTTGGCATTTACAGCCGTGGCGGCCCGCTTTTGCAAATGGCCAGCCTGTTCGGCTCATCGATCGCGCTGTCCATCGTTCCGGCGATTGCGGAAGCGAAGCGGCAAAAAGACACGGAGCGGGTTACGACCTTGACCAAGCTGTCGCTGCGCTTTGCCTGGCTGATCGGCTTGCCGGCAGGTCTGGGGCTTACTGCTGTGGCGGAAGGGGCCAATCTGGCCTTGTACGGGGATATGGAAGGGACGCGGGCGATGGCGATTCTCGGCATCAGCGCGATCCCGCTCTCGCTGCTCCTGGCGACAAACGGCATCTTGCAAGGGATCGGCAAGGAGAAAATTCCGGCTCGCCACCTGCTGTACGGCGTGATCGTCAAAGTCGCGGCTACGCTCGTCTTCACGTCCTTGTTCGGCATGGATGGACTGTCTTTGTCCTGGCTGTGCGCGACCGCTTTTGTCTGCATTCTCAACATGCGCGTCATCGCGAAGCTTGTACAGGTTCCGATCCATTGGCGCTTCGATACGATCTATCCGCTTCTGGTCGCCAACCTGATGCTGCTGCTTGCCTGGGGTACGACCGAAGCTGTCGGGCTGCTGCTCGCCGGCAAGGAAAAAGTGCGCCTGCTCGGGGCAATCGAAACGGTAGGGGGAGTTGGCGTTGGGCTGGTCGTCTATCTGGGACTGCTGCTGCTCATCCCGCTCATCGAGGACAAGGAGCTGGACTGGCTGCCGGGTGGTGGCAAGCTGCGCGCTTTTATCAATCTCATACGCAAAAAGCAGCCGTCCTCCAAAGCGCAATAGGACAGGCTGACACGAAAAAACCCCTTTCTCCACTCAGGAGGAAGGGGTTTTTTGATACACACAGACGACCATTTTTACGAAAAACTCGCGGAAACCGGGCACGTTCGCCAAGCCTTTGAGCTGGTTGCGCAACGGAATCTCGCGTTCGTAGACAGCGGGCTGTGTCACGCCTTTTTGGATGTTGCGAAAACGCTTGATCGTCATCCGGTTGATGTAGGAAATCGTATCGCTTCCGTCCGGGCGCTTGTCGAAGCGGAACGAGATGCGGTCAGAACCGTCTGGCAAGTCACGCACCAGCTTTTTGTACGCGTCGATCAGCGCTTGCTCGGAGAAGAGGGCGTGCACCCAAGGAATCCCGATGGCGTCTGACAAATGAGCGCCGTACGGATGGTAGTAAGGCGGAAAGTTGATGTACAGATGGCCGCCCGGCTTGAGCACGCGGAAGCATTCTTCCAGCGTCTTTTCCGGCTCGCCAACGTGCTCCATCGCATCGTTCATGATAATCGTGTCAAAGGTGTTGTCCGCAAAGTCCATTCGCGCGGCGTCGCCTGTCATGAAAGATACGACGTCCGCCAGCCCTTTTTCTTTGGCAAAGGCATTGCCTTCCTCTGCATAGTGCGGGACGATGTCGATGCCGATCATCTTTTTCGGGCCAAAAGTGGCGTAGTAACAGGTCTTGCCCCCGCCGCCACAGCCGATATCCAGCACGGTCTTGCCTGTGAACATTTGCTCCTGGGAGTGGAAGGGGAGGAAAAACTGAATCGTTTGATCCCCTTTTTGAAATTGCCACTCGGTATAGCTCATTTCCCCGTCATTCGCCAAATTGAAGGGATGGACGGGGAGCGGGAATAGTCGGTTTAATCCAAGCAATACTTGTGAAGAAAAGGACATGGCTTCGTCCTCCTTTCCTGTCAGCCTTATGTGCGCAGCGCCTGGAGCACCAGCTCGCTGCTTTTGGCCGCTTCAATTGCCAGCACGCGGGAATGCTCCGTTACCAGATCAATCTCGGCAGCAAGTCCGTCGATTTTTTCCGCGAGCAGCGCAAGCAACTGTGCTTCGTCGAGCTCGGTAATGTGTCCGGCGTTCGGCATCCCGGCGCGCTCGACAAAGCGGTCGATTTTCGGATCGTACGAAATGCCGATAAAAGGAATGCGCAGCATGCAAGCGAGAATAAGCGAGTGGAGCCGCATGCCGACGACGTAGTCGCACTGTTTTAAAACAGACATGATATCGTGAAAAGTAACGGGCGCATCGAGAAGACGTGCTCCTGGCTGGGTCATCTGTTCCATGATCTCCTTGGACGGAGCCAAGTCGCTGGGAACGTGCATCGGCAGAAACAGGACATTCCAGCCGCGCAAGACAAACCAGTCCGCCGCTTTGGCGATGGTTTGCTTGAACGCTTGCTCCTGCTTCCAGTCGCGCACAGAGATCGCCACCAAAGGCTTGTCCGGATCAGCGAACAGACCGTGGAGCAGTTCTTTTCCACGCGCATCCGAAATATCTTCGGGAGATATCGTCAGGGCGGGATCAGCTGTGACGTGAATCGGCGCTTTTTTGACGCCGCAAGCTTTGAAGTCTTCTCCCGATTCGTAATCTCGCACGGTAATGACATCGACATGATTCACTACCCGCTTGATAACCTGGCGACTGAGCGGTTTGAGAATGGGTCCGAACCCTTGAGCGTAAAAGACCACGGGCTTGCGGAGTAGCTTGGCGATGGTGACGATGCCCAAATAGTAGAGAACACTGCGCGGACTGGTAACGTCCTGCATCAGCGTCCCTCCGCCCATCACTAGCATGTCGCTTCGCGAAAGCTCACGGACGATGGTTCCAAAGCTCCAGCGGTCATAAGCTTCAATCCCGAACAGTTCCGCAGTCCGATCAGGCTGGTTCGACAGAACGGCGAGAGAGATATTTGGTTGTTCCCGCTTAAGAGAGCTGATGATGCCGTAGAGGACCACATCGTCTCCGGCATTGTTGAAGCCGTAGTACCCGGAGATGAGAATTCGCGACATGGAGTGAACCTTCTTTCTATATCAAACGTACAGGAAAAATACATCCTCAAGTATAATCGAGTAAACAAGGGGAAGTAAAGCGACCCCGGAACAAAACTTGGTGCCAAAGCTTTTCGCGATAGACCTTGGGCTAGCAGGTTTTCATAGGGTATAATGAAAACACTTCACGAATCAGGAACGCTCGCCCTATGAGAACATGTAGAGGAAACCCATGGCGAACATGCCGATTCCGAGTACGATCAAGGCAATCATCACGCCGAGCATTCCTTTGTTTTTTCGACGTCGGTAAAAAAATTCGTCAAACATGGTAAGCCTCCCTGAAGCAAAATAGTCCATTCTATTATCATACCATGTTCCCTGGCTAACTTGCCAACAGCAGATGAAAAGGCTGACGGCAAACCCGGGAGCGAACAAGCCAAATGGCCATGCAGCGCAACAACCTGGAAGGAGAAAGATTCATCATGGAGAGCATGTGGTTAAAATACACCTTGTTGGTAGAGCAAGCGACAGAGGATTTGTTTGTGGCGGAAGTGTTGGGCAGCCCGTACACGCTCGGCTGGGTCGAGCCGCAAATCGAGATTTTGACGACAGAAAACGGTTATGATTACGCGGAAAATACCGAAGGTCCTGTCGTTGCCTATTTGTTTGAGCCCATGCAAGATTCCGAAGAAGAACATGTTTCCCGGCTCAGAGCGTACATCTCGCGCTGGGACGGTCAGGTGAGCCTCAAGGAAATCGAGCAGGTCGCGGAAGAAAACGAATCGTGGAAAGAGGAGTTTCGCGAGGTGCAAATCGGTGAATGGTGGGTGGCTCCTACGTGGACAGACCCGCAATTGCTGAAGGACGCCAAGCATGTCCTCTGGATCGATCCGGGTGCGGCGTTTGGCACAGGCTACCACGGAACGACGCAAGATATTCTTTTGCTTTTGCAAGAGATGGATGTGACGGGCAAAACCGTTTTTGATATCGGAGCAGGCTCGGGCATTTTGTCGCTGTTCAGTGCCTTGAACGGAGCGAAGTATCCGGTCTGGGCGATTGATATCAACCCGCAAAGCGAGTATCAGGTAAAAGTCAATACAGCGAACAATCATCTGCCGGAAGAAGCCGTTCAGGTGGTCATCGGAGACGCAAGCGAACAAGAAGTCGCAGCCAGGCTCCCCGCGCAAGCCGATCTGATTCTCGTCAATATCGGTGGAGATGAAAATGTCTCGATCCTCCCGCTGATTCGCGAACGGATCGCTGCGGATGGTCAAGTCATTCTCTCCGGAATCGTTGACTGGAATCGCGAAGCCGTCCTGTCCGCTTTTGAAGCGGCCGGTTTTCAAGCCGAAGCAGAACGGCATTCGGAGGAGTGGGTGACGATTTTGTTGAAAAATACGGCTGTGAACCATTCTGTAACTACTGTGTGAGAACATACAAACAATACCGATCAGTGGAGGGGAAAACAAAATGGAGCATGTCGTGATTGCTGCCGCCGGACGTACGCCAATTGGCACGTTTGGGGGTGTACTGAAAGATGTAAGCGCTCGCAAGCTGGCTGAACTGTCGATCCGTGCCGTTATGGCCAGAGCAGGGCTCGAAGCATCGCAGATCGACGAAGTCATTTTGGGCAATTGCATACAGCGCACAGATGAACCGAACATCGCCAGAGTGGCGGCAATTGACGCCGGACTAGGCAAGGAAGTGACAGGCTTTACCGTACAGCGGCAATGCGCGTCAGGCATGCAGGCGATCGCCAGCGGCGCCTCGCAAATTTTGCTGGGCGAAAATGAAGTGGTGATTGCAGGCGGTACCGAGAGCATGAGCAACGCTCCGTATGTCCTGAAAAATGCGAGATGGGGCCGCAGACTTATGCACGGCGAGATGACGGATGCCATGTGGGAGCTGTTGACAGACCCGCACCACCAAATTTTGATGGGAGAGACGGCCGAACGTCTGGCTGACCTGTACAAGATCAGTCGCGAGGAGCAGGACGAAATCGCCATGCGCAGCCAGCACAATGCGATTCACGCGATCGACAACGGGCTGTTTGCCGAGGAGATCATCGGTGTGCCGATTGCCAAGCGCACGGGCGAGATCATCGTCACCGAAGACGAATTTCCGAGAAGAGGCGTCACGATGGAAAGCCTGGGCAAACTGAAGCCGGGCTTCCGCGAAGCTGGCACGGTGACCGCGGGCAACGCTTCCGGGCTGAACGACGGAGCTTCTGCCGTCGTGCTCATGAGCGAAACGAAGGCGAAGCAGTTGGGAATCGAACCGCTGGGCAGAATCGTCTCGTGGGCGACAGCGGGCGTGGAGCCTGATCTGATGGGGTACGGCCCTGTTCCTGCTGTGAAAAAGGCTTTGGCAAAAGCCAATCTGACCATGGCCGATATGGAGCTGATCGAGGTGAACGAAGCATTCGCGGCTCAATACCTCGCTGTCGAAAAGCTTCTGGAGCTGCCGCGCGAGATCACGAATGTAAACGGCAGCGGAATTTCGCTCGGTCATCCGGTCGGTTCAACCGGTTGTCGGATTGTTGTGACTTTGCTGCACGAAATGAAGCGCCGCCAGCTCAAGCGCGGACTCGCTACACTGTGCGTCGGTGGCGGCATGGGCATGGCGATGATCCTCGAAAGAGTGTAGAACTGGCAAACTGCTTTTCGCGCGCAGCAAACTGTGAGCATGTTTAAATCAAGCCTCCCCGGTTAAAAATGGAAAGCAAGCCCCACTTGTGTCTGCACGCAAGAAGGTGGCGGCTGTGCTTGCAAAGGGGGAGGCTTTTTCATGGCATTTTTTTCATTTTTGAAGCAATACAAAAAACAGATCGCTTTGCATTTCTTTTCCTTTCTGTTGGCCGGGGCATTGTTCGCCATCGGTTACAGTGCCTATCAATACAAACAGATGACCGAAAAATGGTACGCGCCACTCGGCGGACAGACGACGGGCGGTGCGAAGCAAGCAACTGCCTCGCTGCCACCGCCCCGCGATCTGCTGACCGGAACCGAGCCGTTGAAGCCGTTCGTGGTCATGCTGCTCGGCGTGGACAGTCGCGACGGCGAGAGCGCCCGTTCTGACACGATGATGCTCGCTGCTGTCCATCCGGCGAAGCAATCCGTCTACCTCATTTCCATCCCGAGGGACAGCTACATGGAACTGCCGGGAAAAGGCCATGACAAAGTCAATCACGCCATGGCTTTCGGCGGCCCCAAGCTGGTCAAGGAGTCGCTGGAAAACTTTTTGGACATCAAGATCGATCGCTATGTATCCGTAGACTTTGAAGGCTTCCGCAAAATTGTCGACGAGCTTGGCGGCGTCTCCGTTCAAGTCCAAAAGCGGATGAAATACAGCGACCCTACGGACGACACTTACATCGACCTGATGCCGGGCTTGCAGGTGCTTTCCGGCGAACAGGCGCTGGACTACGCCCGCTATCGCAAGAGCGACCTGGGAAAAGAGGACAGCGACTACCAGAGGATTAACCGCCAGCAGGAGATTTTGGCTGCTCTGGCGCAAAAGGGAGCATCGGCACAGATGTACTCCAAGGCGTTTACTTTGATGGAAATTTTGGGACAGCACGTGAAAACCGATTTTACTGACCAGGAGATCGCTTCCCTGTTGCTTAGCTACAGCGATGGGACACCGAACAAAATCAAGACAGATACGCTGGTCGGGCAGGACGAACGAATCTGGCACAACGGAATCGTCGGCTGGTACCATCTCGTTCCGACTGCGGAGCGGGAGCGCGTCCGCAAGCAAATGCAGGCCGCCTTGCAGCCATGACCCGTGACATACGCAGCGAAAACAAACGCAGGAAGACGCACTCCGCATGAGCAGGGGCGCGTCTTTTTTGCGAGGAGACGTTTTTAATTGGAAAATTGATTATTTTTCGAATACAATAGCGATAAGGAAGAGATTATGAATGTCGATCATAGGGGAGGGGCAAGGCCATTTAAGGGATGGAGGGAATGACCATGTCAAATGCCAAGCCTTGGATTGCCAATTACCCGTCCGAAACTGCACCGTCACTGGACTACCCCCGTATTCCGTTGACGCAATTTCTCGTGCAGTCGGCTGCGTCGTACCCAGACAACAATGCGATCTACTTCATGGGAAAAACCATATCGTACCGGGAGCTTTTGGAGCTGTCCTACCGTTTCGCCAACGCGTTGGTAGAGCGCGGCGTGCAAAAAGGCGAACGCGTGGCGATCATGCTGCCCAACACCCCCCAGGCTGTAATCAGTTACTATGGCGTGCTGTTCGCAGGAGCAACCGTGGTGATGACGAATCCGCTCTACACCGAGCGGGAGCTGATTCATCAACTGGAAGATTCCGGCGCACAGACCATCATCACGTTGGATTTGCTGTACAAACGCGTCGCGCAGGTTCGCTCATCGACTCCACTCAAGCGCATTTTCGTTACAAGTATTGGCGATTTCCTTCCCTTGCTGAAAAAATGGCTGTATCCACTGGTTCAAAAGAAACAAGGGCACAATCCGCAGGTTACATACGGTGCCGATGTGGAACCGTTTCTTTCCGTCATAAAAGAAAACGCTGTCAAACCTGTCCAGGTGCCCGTCGATCCGGACAAGGACATTGCCTTGCTCCAGTACACGGGAGGCACTACCGGAGTGGCAAAAGGCGTGATGCTGACTCATGCCAACCTCATCGCCAACGCGATCCAGTGCCAGGCTGTCCTTTACAAGCTGAAAAAAGGCGGCGAGCGAATTTTGGGCGTGCTCCCGCTGTTTCACGTCTACGGCATGACGACCGTGATGAACAAAGGAATCTGTATTGCCGCCGAAATCATTCTCGTGCCCAAATTCGAGGTCAAACAAATTTTCGAGATGATCGACAAGCGCAAGCCGACTTTGTTCCCCGGGGCACCGACGATGTACATTGCGCTGATCAATCACCCTGACTTGAAAAACCACGACCTGTCTTCGATCGACGCGTGCGTCAGCGGCTCGGCGCCGTTGCCGATCGAGGTCAAACTCAAGTTTGAGGAGCTGACAGGAGGCAAGCTGGTGGAAGGCTACGGCCTGACCGAAGCTTCGCCGGTGACGCATTCCAATCCGATCTGGGAAAAGAGCATCACAGGCAGCATCGGCATGCCTTGGCCGGATACCGACTGCCGCATCATCGACACGGCTACAGGAGAAGAGCTGCCACAGGGCGAGATCGGGGAGCTGGCGGTAAAAGGGCCGCAGGTCATGCTCGGCTACTGGAACCGGCCGGAAGACACTGCCGCCGTCCTGAAAGATGGCTGGCTCTTGACAGGCGACGTCGGGTACATGGACGAGAACGGCTATTTTTACATCGTCGACCGCAAAAAAGACATGATCATCGCGGGCGGCTTCAACATTTATCCGCGTGAAGTGGAAGAAGTGCTGTTCGAGCATCCGGCGATTCAGGAAGCGGCGGTGATCGGCGTGCCCGACCCGTATCGCGGCGAGACAGTCAAAGCGTTTATCGTCTTCAAGGACGGAAAGCAGGCGAGCGAGGAAGAATTGGAAGCGCATTGCCGCCAGAAGCTTGCCGCCTACAAAATTCCGCGCAAGTACGAAGTTCGCACAGAGCTGCCGAAAACGATGGTCGGAAAAGTGTTGCGCAGGCAGCTGCAAGAAGAAGACAAAGCGCGTCGGGAAACACAAGAAGAGATCAAAACAAGCTGACGAAAGACAGGGTCAAGCGGTGCGCATCCTGAGAGGGAAGCGGCCGTTTTTGTGGGGTGAAAAGGGACAAGCATTCGTTGCTCTTCGACGCGCGGCACTTGCGATTGACACCGTCAGGTTCGTGTATTAAACTATTTTTATGAATGAATAATCATTCATTTCAGGATTTTTTTATCATCACTGCGAGTAAAGATGGAGGTTATTATGGCAAAGAAAACGGGGGAAAAGTATCAAGCCATTATTGATGCTGCTGTACGGGTAATCGCCAAACAAGGCTATTACAGCGCCCAGGTATCGAAGATTGCAAAAGAGGCGAAGGTAGCAGACGGCACCATATACCTCTATTTTGAAAACAAGGATGATATCCTGATTTCCTTGTTCAACGAAAAGATGGGACAATTTGTGGACGAAAACCGCAAGCGAATCTCGGAAGCGACGACGATTGAACAAAAATTGTACGTCCTCGTGCATGCGCATCTGAGCCAACTGGCGAAAGACCAGGAGCTGGCAAAGGTGACGCAAATTGAACTGCGCCAAGCCAATCCGTTCATCAACGAAGGCATCGGCAAAGTGATGAAGCAATATTTCAATCTGATTGAGGAAGTCATCCAGGAAGGGATGGAGCAAGGAGTATTCCGCCCCGATCTGGAGGTCAGAATGACACGCAAAATGATTTTCGGCACGCTGGATGAAGTGACGACTTCCTGGGTCATGAAGCAGTGCAAGTACGACCTTGTCTCTCATGTTGATTCCATTCATAACCTCTTCCTGTTTGGTATGAAGGGAAAAGAATGAAAGAAAAGCTTTTTTTGTGTGAGAACGTTTGTTACAATGGAAACAGCAAGACTGAGCGTTCGTTCAGAAAGCATAAATAGCCTGTTTGTTCATATGGATAGATGTTTGGGGGGAGAGGAATGGATTCGCATTGGAATGTGGAAATCGCTGATCGGGTCGCTACCGTCACGATCAGCAACCCGCCAGCTAACGCATTGGGCAAAGCGGTGCTCGATGAATTGAGTGAACTTTTGGACCAGTTGGAAAACAACGCAGACGTCAAAGCGATTGTTTTGACTGGCGAAGGGCGCTTTTTCATTGCGGGAGCGGATATCAAAGAGTTTACCCAATTGGCCCCTGCCGAGGCGGAAGCGATGGCCAGAAGTGGTCAAGCGTTGTTCGATCGACTGGAGACATTCCCTAAGCCCATTATCGCCGCCATCAACGGCGCTTGCCTGGGTGGCGGACTGGAACTTGCGATGGCTTGCCATATACGCTTTGCCGCCGTGGAAGCAAAGCTCGGCCTGCCGGAGCTGAACCTGGGGCTGATCCCCGGCTACGGAGGAACGCAGCGTTTGCCGCGACTGGTCGGCAGAGGAAAAGCGACCCAGATGATTCTCACCTCCGAGATGATTGGCGGCGAGGAAGCTTTGCGCATCGGGCTTGTGGAAGCGGTTTATCCGGCGGAGATTTTGCTGGATGAAGTGAAAAAGCTGACTCAGGCGATCGTGCAAAAAAGCGCTGTTACGCTCAAGCTCGCCCTGCAATCGGTTCACAATACGGTGCAAGTCGGTTTGGCGGAAGGCTTGGAACAGGAAGCGAAAAAATTCGGGGAAGCTTTTGCTTCAGAAGATATGAAAGAAGGCGTTGCAGCCTTTTTGGAAAAGCGCAAACCGCAGTTTGCAGACAAGTAATCACATGCAGCAGCGGCATCACCAGTACGAGGAACGATTAAGGAGGAGGCATCCTGATGAAAATCGTGGTTGTGTTGAAGCAGACGTTTGACACAGAAGAAAAAATCGTGATCCAAAACGGGCAAATTTCCGAGGATGGCGTGGAAGTCATCATCAATCCTTACGACGAGTATGCGGTAGAGGAAGCAATCAAGCTCAAAGAGGAACATGGCGGCGAAGTGACGGTGATCAGCGTAGGTCCTGACCGTGTGGAAAGCTCTTTGCGCACCGCTTTGGCGATGGGCGCGGACAAAGCTGTCCTGGTGGATGACGAGTCTTTGTTTGGCGACGAATATACAACCGCTAAGGTGCTTGCTGCGGTTGCGAACAAAATCGGCTATGACATCATCATCGGCGGGCAAATGGCGGTTGACTCCGGCGCAGGCCAAGGCGGACCTCGCCTCGCGGAAGAGCTGGGAATCAACCACGTCTCCACTGCTGTGAAGCTGGAAGTGGACGGCACCACCGTTCGTGTTGAGCGCGATGTGGAAGGCGATCTCGAAGTGGTGGAAACCAGCTTGCCTGTGTTGATTACGGCTCAGCAAGGGCTGAACGAGCCGCGCTATCCTTCTCTCCCGGGGATCATGAAAGCGAAGAAAAAGCCGTTGGATCGACTCGGTGCAGACGATTTGGGACTGACAGCCGAAGCGGTGCAGGCCAAGACGCAAATTGTCGACCAGACGCTGCCTCCGAAAAAGCAGGCTGGCCGTATTCTCTCTGGCGATTTGGCGGCCCAAACGTCGGAATTGGTGCAACTGTTGCGCAATGAAGCGAAAGTGATCTAAGCGAGAGGGAGAGGATATCCATGAAAAAAGTTCTTGTACTTACAGAAGTACGTGACGGACAACTTCGCAATGTGTCGCTGGAAGCGTTGGCCGCAGCGCAAGTATTGGCCGAAGGTGGCGAAATCGTTGCAGGCGTATTCGGGGCAGATGCTGCTTCCCATGCGCAAGTATTGGCGCAGCATGGAGCGAGCACAGTTTATACAGCGGATCACCAGGCACTGGTTCAGTACACACCTGACGCTTATGCGCAGGCACTTGTCCAGCTGATCGAGCTTGCCTCTCCTGATGCGATCGTGCTGGGCCACACGGCAATCGGCCGCGATGTTGCTCCTCGCGTAGCGGCGAAGCTCGGCTACGGCCTCGTATCTGACGTAACAAGCCTGGAAGCAGGACCTGTGTTCGTTCGTCCGATTTACGCCGGAAAAGCGTTCCAACAACGCAAATTTGTGGACGGCAAAATTTTTATCACGATCCGTCCAAACAATATCGCAATCGGTACGCCGGACGCGTCCAAAACGGCTGTTGTCGTTCCGGTTGATCTGGAAATCAAAGACTTGCGTACGATCGTGAAAGAAGTCGTACGAAAAACGAGCGGAAAAGTGGACTTGTCCGAAGCGAAAGTCGTCATCTCCGGCGGGCGCGGCGTGAAGAGCGCGGAAGGCTTCCAGCCGCTGTACGATTTGGCTGAGGTGCTGGGAGCGGCTGTAGGGGCATCCCGTGGCGCTTGCGACGCCGACTACTGCGACTACTCCATGCAGATCGGGCAAACCGGAAAAGTCGTCACACCTGACCTGTATATCGCGTGCGGAATTTCCGGGGCGATCCAGCACTTGGCCGGGATGTCCAGCTCCAAAGTGATCGTTGCGATCAACAAAGACCCGGAAGCACCTATTTTCCAAGTGGCCGATTACGGCATCGTGGGCGACCTGTTCGAAGTGCTCCCGCTGCTGACTGCCGAGTTCAAAAAAGTGTTGGTGTAAGGCGAAAGAAACAATTGTCACACATGGAAGCGTCCCACTCCCGGGGCGCTTTTTTTGTTCCAAACCCTTACCTTATTCTGTTCTCGGTTGTTATAATAAATGAATAGGAGAGGTGAGCGTCATGAGTGAAGAGCTGTTGCAACAACTGGTTCACATGGTGGCGGAGAACAATCGGCTCATCAAAGACGTGCAGCAGGAGCTGCGGGAGTTCAAGGCTGAGATGTATGAGTTCAAAACGGAGATGTACGCATTTCGCGACGAGATGTACGAGTTCCGCGATGATGCTACCCAGCGCCTGGAGCGTCTGGAGCGGCAAGACAAGCTGATCGAAGCTGACATCGGTTTGATGCACAAAAAGGTGAGCGACCATGAACGGGAGATCAACCGTATCAAGCAAGTCGGTCAATAAATCGAATGGTCAACAATAAGGGAGCGGCACTCTGGATAGACTATAGCGTGAAGTGCGCACAAAGTGCGGGGCGCCGTAGTCATTTTTGTTTTTGGATGATATACTGTAGGAGCGTCTGAACCCTTTTTTTAGTAATTGACTTTTCGAGGAGGTAACTTTCCATGGCAATCGTAAATGCAACTGACCAAAACTTTTCCCAGGAAGTAGAGCAAGGCGGTACTGTCCTGGTTGACTTCTGGGCTCCTTGGTGCGGCCCTTGCAAAATGATCGCTCCAGTCTTGGAGCAAATCGACGGAGAAGTGGGCTCCAAGCTCAAAATCGTCAAAGTAAACGTTGACGACAACCCGGATTCCGCAGGCCGTTTTGGCGTTATGTCCATCCCGACCTTGATCGTCTTCAAAGATGGTCAGCCTGTAGACAAAGTGATCGGCTTCCAACCAAAAGAAGCCCTCATGGCAACCGTAGGCAAACACCTGTAAGCATAAACGACCAGACAGCATGAGAAGCGGCGCTCCAATGCCGCTTTTCTCATGTCTGCACGGATGCTGTCTTTTTGCTTCCTTATAATAGAAAGCGTTTTCACAAACGCTTAAACTGTCGCTGCAATGAGAAGCGGCAGTTTTTTTGCTTGGGCTGCGATTATGCCGGAGCTACGTTTTCTAATCCGCCGAATCATGATACTATGAGCATAGAACGTACATTCTTATTGCAGGAATGATAAGGGAAGGAAGTCATTTGATGCCAAGCAAATTGACGAAAGAGCAAAGCGACTATCTCGTGTCGAAAATACAGCGGTTTTTCGCTGAACAACGCTCGGAAAACCTGGGCAATCTGGAAACGGAAGAGATGATCGAGTTCTTTTCCAAAGAACTGGGGCCGTTTTTTTACAATCAGGGAGTACAGGATAGCCGCAAGCTTTTGCTGGAACGGATGAGCGCACTGGAAGACGAGCTGTACGTCCTGGAGCAGCCCGTCATGAAAAAGCGATAGCAGATGAAAGAACGAGGGAGGGAGCAGCCATGAACCGTTCGTTGAAAGATAAGCTGGCTGTGCTGCCAGAAAAACCCGGCTGCTACCTGATGAAAAATGCAAGCGGGGAAATTATTTACGTCGGAAAGGCTAAAGTGCTGAAAAACCGCGTACGCTCCTACTTTACGGGTAGCCATAACGGGAAGACGCAGCTTTTGGTCAGCGAGATCGTCGATTTTGAGTACATTGTGGTAGCCTCGGCGATTGAGGCGCTGCTGTTAGAGTGCAACCTGATCAAAAAGCATGACCCCCGCTACAACGTCATGCTGCGCGATGACAAGACGTATCCGTACATCAAAATCACGAATGAAGAACAGCCTCGTCTGGAGATTACTCGCAAGGTGCTGAAGGACAAAGCCAAATATTTTGGCCCGTATCCAAACGCTGGCGATGCTTCCGAGGTGAAGAAGCTGCTGGACCGGCTCTATCCTTTGCGCAAATGCCGCAACATGCCCAAACAGGTTTGCTTGTACTACCATTTGGGCCAATGTCTTGCTCCTTGTGTGTACGAGGTTTCGGCAGAGGAAAACCAGCGACTGGTTGACGAGATTAGCCGATTCCTCGACGGCGGTCATGATCAGATGAAGCAGAGCCTGACCGAGAAAATGCTACAGGCGGCAGAAGCGATGGAGTTCGAGCGGGCCAAGGAACTGCGGGATCAGATCAAGAGCATTGAAGCGGTGATGGAAAAGCAGAAGATCACGTTTACCGACACGGTAGACCGCGACATTATCGGCTTTGCGGTAGAAAAGGGCTGGATGTGCATTCAAATTTTTTACATGCGCCAGGGCAAAATGATCGAGCGGCAGACGACCTCTTTTCCATACTATGGCGGCGAAAGCGAAGACTTCATGTCGTACGTCACCCAGTTTTACTACGACAAGCAAAACGCGCTGCCAAAAGAAATTTTGCTGCCGGAGGAAAGCGAGCCGGAGCTGCTTAGCGAATGGCTCGGGGTCAAAGTATTGACACCGAAGCGGAGCAAAAAGCGCGAGCTGGTCGAGATGGCCTGTGAAAACGCGCGCATTGCCCTCCAGGAGAAGTTCGCGCTGATGTCCAAAGATGATGCGAGGACGATTCAGGCTGTGCACAATTTGGGGCACGTGCTGGGGATTGGCGTTCCCCACCGGATCGAGGCGTTCGACAACTCCAACATTCAAGGAACAGAGCCGGTGTCTGCGATGATCGTGTTTACAGACGGTCGTCCGGACAAAAAGGAGTACCGCAAGTTCAAGATCAAGACGGTCGAAGGCCCCGACGATTACGGGTCCATGCGCGAAGTTGTCCGCAGACGCTATTCGCGGTTGCTGAAGGAAAACCAGCCATTGCCGGACTTGATCGTCATCGACGGAGGCAAAGGCCAAATCAGCGCTGCCATGGACGTCCTGGAGAACGAATTGGGGCTGTACATTCCGGTTTGCGGCTTGGCGAAGGATGAAAAGCACAAAACGGCGCAGTTGATGTACGGCGATCCGCCAGAACCCGTGAATCTGAAGCGGGACAGCTATGAGTTTTATTTGCTGCAACGCATTCAGGACGAGGTTCACCGTTTTGCGATCACGTTCCACAGACAGTCACGGACGAAAACGATGCTCTCCTCCCAACTGGATGAAATTCCGGGCATCGGCGAGAAGCGGCGCAAGCTGTTGTTTACCCATTTTGGCTCGCTGAAAAAAATGCGCGAAGCGACTGTGGAGGATTTCCGGGAACTGGGGATCGGCGACAAGCTGGCCCGAGAGATCATCACTCATTTGCGCAAGCTGGAATCGTAACGGTTTTGCAAAAAGCGATTGAACCGCTCGGATTCCCATGATATAATGCGTTTCAAACAGAATAGTTAGCCTCACTTCCATTTATGGAGTGAGGTAGAGGCGCGAAAACCATGAGTACCACCCTGAGATCGGGTATCTGTGAAGGGAACGGGAAAGGGGGATTCGCCGAAGTGTGGAGAAAAACCCGTTTGTCTCCATGCTGGGTCTGCATTGAACAAGTGCAGGACTGTCATCTGGCTCTTGACCGGCGCCAGATGGAGAGCTATCTCACGGTGTGTCGATGTGAGCGGTGACAGGGATTTGCCTTGTCATGTGCTGCCATGGACCGCGTGTAATTGGGAGGGAGGAACCGGTATGTCGAAACAGTAGGCAGCGGCAGGTACTTATTCCTTGTCGGTGCCTTTTTTATACAGACTTTTTCCAGTAAAAATAGAGAGATTCATAAAACGGCAGCAAAAGATACATTCTACAATCATTGGATATGAGAAAAGGGAGAGAAGCCGCATGGGGTTGATCGTGCAGAAATACGGAGGCACCTCTGTAGGGACCATTGAGCGAATTTTACGAGTTGCAGATCGAATTGCCAGTTACAAAGAAGAAGGGCACGATGTGGTGGTCGTCGTATCTGCGATGGGCAAATCTACAGACGTATTGGTAGATATGGCCAAACAGATCAGCGCCTACCCGTCCGAGCGAGAGCTGGATATGTTGCTGACCACGGGGGAGCAAGTATCTATCGCCTTGCTTGCAATGGCCTTGCACACGAAAGGCTACGATGCGATTTCTTTGACAGGCTGGCAGGCTGGAATCACGACGGAAGCGATTCATGGCCGGGCGCGAATCAAACAAATTGATTCTGAGCGCATCCAGGCAGAAATAAGCCGCGGACGTGTTGTGATCGTAGCAGGTTTTCAAGGTCTCAGCGACGAAGGAGAAATTACGACGCTCGGCCGGGGTGGTTCGGATACATCGGCAGTTACGCTGGCCGCCAGCTTGAATGCAGACAAATGCGAGATTTTCACGGATGTGTCCGGTGTGTACACAGCCGATCCGCGGATGGTGCCAGCGGCAAGCAAGCTGGACACGATCTCGTACGACGAGATGCTTGAACTCGCGAATCTCGGAGCGGGAGTTCTTCACCCGCGCTCGGTGGAGGCCGCGAAGAAATACAAAGTACGGCTGGTCGTCCGCTCCAGCTTTACTGCCGAAGAAGGTACGTACGTTGAGGAGGTTGCCAACATGGAAACAGGAAGAGTAGTAAGTGGAGTCGCGCATGACGAGGATGTAGCAAAAGTCACGGTTGTCGGTATGCCTGCGAAGGTTGGGACTCTTTCCCGCCTGTTCAATACGCTGGCGGACAATCAGGTGAACGTCGACATCATTATTCAAAGCTCCTATGACGCAGCAGTGACGAATATTTCCTTCACGGTTGCTGCGGATGACTTGAAAAAGGCATTGGACACGTTGGAAAACCACAAAGCAGAGCTTGGCTTCGAAAAAGTCGATTACGAGCAAAACCTGACCAAAGTGTCCATCGTAGGCTCCGGCATGGTCAACAATCCGGGAGTGGCTGCCGAGATGTTCCGCGTTTTGGCAGAAAAAGAAATTTCTATTAAAATGGTTTCAACTTCAGACATCAAAGTTTCTTGCGTCATTCCTGCCGGGCAGACTGAGCTTGCTGTCCGCAGCCTGCACTCGGCATACGGGCTCGATGTGGAAGAGACAGCAGTGGTGCACGGAATCTAGGCAGCGAATGCTCCCTCGCCTGTAGGCAGAGGGGGCATCTTTTTGACCTGACAAGACACGCCAGTCCTGACAATTATTGCGCTGCCAATGGTTGGCATGAAGGATCACTTTGGAGTATGGGCGCGTATCATGATCGTAGAACTACTCTCGACCTCCAGCCGGGCAAAGGTGTCTTTTCCTTTCCATTGCTCAATGCTGCCAGCAATGATGCCTGCTTCGAGCGACAGGGAGCGGCTGAGGCGTTCCGGTGTTTGGTAGTTGTGGATCGTATGGGTGAGTTTGTAGACGATGGTTTCGGCAGACTCTTCCAAAAGATCAAGCTGTCCCAATCCGAGGCGAATAAAAGGCATAATCGGACCTGTGGAAGACTGGATGGGGATTTTTCGCCCGAGGTCTTTTCCCAGCCAGTACAAAATTGGACTCTCGCTGTCTCCGAGCAGGCTGTTCGTCAATGTCTCGCGTAGCAGATGGTAGCCGAGGTAGGGCATGTTCATTCTTTCCGCTACGGGAATCGTTTGCGGCGGCAACAGTGCTGCCAGCTGATCGGTTTGGTTCATGGCGCTTCCCTCCTGTTTGTAAGAGAGTATGAGAGAAGCCCGGACTCTATGACCGATTCATAGAAAAAATAGTGAAATTGAACAAAGTTATTCTATCAATGTATTTAGTCTATTGATTGTCTTGACGCTCTCTGTCGACAAGAGTACAATTGGATTTGGTCAAAGTTTTGCCCAACTTTTTTTCGTATTTTGACACATTCCGACAAAGTTAGGCGTGAGAGGTTCTAACGGCTTTTTGGCATGTCTAATAGGGTAGGCAATGGGTTAGGATATGGGAGAAAGGTCCATAAAAGAGCGCTACATACACTGAAAGGGGGACCATTGTATGGCGAAAGGCCATAGCTTTCTCAGTCACAAGCTGCACTCACTTCTTGGTTTGTTTCCGATCGGGCTCTTCCTGCTGTTTCACTTGACAGCCAACTATCAAGCGACCCACGGAGCAGAAGCGTTCAACCAGACTGTTGGTCTGATTGAAAAAGTTCCACTTCTCTTGATCGTTGAATTCGTTTTCATCTACATCCCGATCCTGTTCCACGCTATTTACGGTCTCTACATCGCATTCCAGGCAAAACAAAACGTGGGGAACTTCAGTTACTTCAGAAACCAAATGTTTCTGTGGCAACGCCTGACAGGAGTCATTACCCTCATTTTCATTGTTTGGCATGTGTGGTCGACACGTATCCCGAAAGCGATGGGTGTAACCGTAAATTTTGACATGATGGCTGACATTCTTAGCAGCCCAGCAATGATCGTATTCTACACAATTGGGATTATCAGTACGGTTTTCCACTTCTCCAACGGAATCTGGTCGTTCCTGGTTCACTGGGGAATTACAGTTGGACCACGTTCCCAACGAATTGCAACATACTTCACTATGGTCGTATTCGTAGTTGTAACCTTCATCGGATTGCGTGCGATGTCGGCTTTCATTCTGTAGGGATAGGGGGACTCAATCATGGCAAAAGGTAAACTGATCATTGTCGGTGGTGGTTTGGCCGGCTTGATGGCTACCATCAAAGCAGCAGAAAAAGGCGTTCCCGTCCAGCTGTTCTCCCTGGTTCCGGTAAAACGTTCCCACTCTGTATGTGCACAGGGCGGTATCAACGGCGCGGTAAATACCAAAGGGGAAGGCGACTCCACTTGGGAGCACTTTGACGATACAGTATACGGCGGAGACTTCTTGGCAAACCAACCGCCTGTAAAAGCAATGTGTGATGCAGCACCTGGAATTATTTACATGCTTGACCGTATGGGCGTTATGTTCAACCGTACAGCAGAAGGTCTTCTGGACTTCCGTCGTTTTGGAGGAACCAAGCACCACCGTACTGCGTTTGCAGGCGCGACTACCGGTCAACAATTGCTGTACGCTTTGGACGAGCAAGTACGCCGTTATGAAGCAGAAGGTCTTGTAACCAAGTACGAATATTGGGATTTCCTCGGAGCCGTTTTGGACGATACAGGAACCTGTCGCGGGATTACCGCGCAAAATATGCGTTCCGGTGAAATTCAATCCTTCCGTGCAGATGCTGTCATTCTGGCAACAGGCGGACCTGGTATCATCTTTGGTAAATCGACCAACTCGATCATCAACACGGGTACAGCAGCGTCTGCGGCTTACCAGCAAGGCGTTATCTACTCCAATGGTGAGATGATCCAGATTCACCCGACAGCGATTCCTGGCGACGACAAACTGCGTCTGATGTCTGAATCTGCGCGCGGTGAAGGCGGACGTGTATGGACATACAGAGACGGTAAACCTTGGTACTTCCTGGAGGATAAATATCCTGCATACGGAAACCTGGTACCGCGCGATATCGCGACTCGCGAAATCTTCTCTGTCTGCGTAGACATGAAACTGGGTGTCAACGGCGAGAACATGGTATACCTCGACTTGTCCCACAAAGATCCAAAAGAGCTGGATGTAAAACTGGGCGGTATTATCGAGATTTACGAAAAATTCGTTGGGGATGACCCACGCAAAGTACCAATGAAGATTTTCCCTGCGGTTCACTACTCCATGGGCGGTATGTGGGTAGATTACAACCAGATGACCAACATTCCTGGTCTGTTTGCAGCGGGTGAGTGCGATTACTCCCAGCACGGCGCAAACCGTTTGGGTGCAAACTCCCTGTTGTCCGCGATCTACGGCGGTATGGTTGCCGGTCCGAAAGCTATCGAGTACATCAAAGGCTTGAACCAATCTTCGGACGACCTGTCTTCTACTCTCTTTGACAGCTACACAAGCAAAGAGCAGGCGAAATACGACGGCATCCTGAAAATGGACGGAACAGAAAATGCTTACCTGATCCACAAAGAGCTTGGCGAGTGGATGACAGACAACGTAACGGTAGTTCGCTACAACGACCGTCTGGAAAAAACAGATGCCAAGATTCAAGAGTTGATGGAGCGTTATAAAAAAATCAACATCAACGATACAAACAAATGGAGCAACTCCGGTGCTTCCTTTACCCGTCACCTGTGGAACATGCTGGTTCTCTCCCGCGCGATCACAATCGGTGCGCTCATGCGTAACGAAAGCCGCGGTGCTCACTACAAACCAGACTTCCCAGAGCGTGATGACGAGAACTTCATGAAGACAACCATGGCGAAGTACAACCCGGAAACAACTGCGCCAGAGATTTACTATGAAGATATCGATGTTTCGTTGATTGCACCACGGAAACGTGACTATACGTCTGACAAGAAGCACTAAAAGAGGAGGAAACTGATCATGGCAGAAAAATTGATTCACCTGATTATTACCCGCCAAGATAGCCCTGACAGCACTCCATACAAGGAAGAGTTCAGAATCCCGTACCGCCCTGGTATGAACGTCATTAGTGCACTGATGGAGATTCAACGCAATCCGGTCAATGCACAAGGCCAGAAAACCGCTCCGGTAAACTGGGAATCGAACTGCTTGGAAGAAGTATGTGGTGCGTGCTCGATGGTGATCAACGGTAGACCACGCCAAGCTTGCTCGGCGCTGGTAGACAAATTGGAGCAGCCGATTCGTCTGGAACCAATGAGCACATTCCCTGTACAACGTGACTTGTCGATTGACCGCAGCCGCATGTTCGATGCGCTGAAACGCGTAAAAGCGTGGGTTCCAATCGATGGTACGCACGATCTGGGACCAGGTCCTCGCATGCCGGAAGTTGAGCGCCAATGGGCGTACGAGTTGTCCAAATGCATGACGTGCGGTGTTTGCCTGGAGGCTTGCCCGAACGTGAACTCGAAAGCCGAGTTTATCGGACCGTTCGCAATCTCGCAAGTTCGTCTGTTCAACCAGCATCCAACTGGTATGATGAACAAGCATGAGCGTCTGGAAGCACTGATGGAGGATGGCGGTATTGGCGATTGCGGTAACTCGCAAAACTGCGTGCAAGCTTGTCCAAAAGGCATCCCGCTCACCACTTCGATCGCTCACATGAACAAAGAAACAGTCAAACATGCTGTGAAGAAGTTCTTCTTCTCCTAAGCTGTTGCCAAAAGAAAAGGCGTGCGCCGGTTACCCGGAATGCACGCCTTTTTGTCTTGCTTCCTGGACAGCCGCAACTGCCAGTTTTTCAAACATGTACACGAACTGCTCCCATTCCTCATCCGTGAAATGAGCAAACAGTTGCTTCAACGCCTCCAGCCGATTTTGCTTGGCTTTGGTCAAAATGCTTTTTCCGTGATCCAAAAGACTGATGTACACGACGCGCCGATCTTCCTCATCGCGGTCGCGGCTTACGTACCCGTGCTTGTCCAGGCGATCAATCATGGCAGTGATTGCGCTTGGTTTGACATTCATGGAATCGGCCAATTCTCCGACGGTGCATCTTTGGCGTTGCTCCAATTGGTGGAGAATATAAAACTGCGGTCCGGTCAAACCTGCCACAGGCTCGGCCAACTGTGACCCAAGTGTGCGCATAATCGTGCGGAATGCCTCTTGCAGGCGATCTATTGACTCAGGGGAGGGGGAAGACATGCTGAATTTCAGCTCCTTACAGCATAGTAGCAATATAGTAACGAGGAAGTTTCGTACAGGAAATATTTAACGTAATTAAATATAGGCCGAATCACCTGATTTGTCAACCTTACGGCAAAAGACGAGAATACCCGAGCGGTTCCCAGTGAAAACTGATACATAATGGCTGTACTTCCAACAAGGGGGCAAACGATGAAAAAACAGGTGATCAGCTTAGGGTTAGCGTTGGTTTTGCTTCCGGTAACAACCGTGAATCAGACGCAGGCAGACGTGTTCGCTTCTGGCGACTCCGCTGTTCTGCCGCGTGTGGTCATGCAGGATTTGGCGGAAATGAAGCAGCCATTACATACAAGTCATTCAGCAGAGGCGGCAGGGAGCGGACAGCGGGCAAGCAGCGCCAATGAGTGGCAGCGCTCGGAGTCGGTTCCACTGGGCGAACAAGCTGTGCAAGCGCAAGTGTCCACCCTGGAGATGATCGAGGCTGGCCGTGCCTGGCAGGAAGCAGGCGTCAAAGGGGAAGGGATGCTCGTCTCCGTCATCGATACAGGAGTGAACCCGCGCCATCCTGACTTGCCAGCGCCGCACGACAAGCGGTTGGCGGTGCAAAAGTCCGGTTCGGCCCAAAAGGTGATTCCAGGATTCAACTGGGCGGACCGCAATCAGACGACGGAAGATGTGGCAGAGTCCCAACACGGCATCCACGTAGCCGGGATCATCGCCGCCAACGGGAAAATCAAAGGAGTTGCACCGGAAGCGCAAATCATGAGCCAGAAAGTCTTTTCCAACTATCAGGGGGAAGTGCCTGGCCTCAGTGAGTCCATCCTGTTTGCGATCAACGACTCGATCACGAAAAAAGCGGACGTCATCAACCTCAGTCTCGGCTCCTCTGCCGGATACGTGGATGAGTCAAACGTCGAGCAGATGGCCGTGAAAAAAGCCGTCGACAATGGCGTGATCGTCGTGGCTGCTGCGGGGAATGACTCTTATTTTGGCAGTGACAAAGTTCGGGCGCAAAACCCGGACGTGGCGATGATCGGTTCTCCCGGGCTCAGTCCGGACGCGTTTTCCGTTGCTTCTGTCAACGCGACGACACTTGCGGGCAACAGCTTTTCCGTCCAGGGTGTATCAGGGCTGGAACGAGTCGTATACTTGCCGGGGCACGTGGAGAGCGGGGCCGCGCTCAATCCGGTCGTGTCTCTCCTGAAGCCGTATCCGCTCGTCTACATGGGCAAAGGCAAAAAAGAAGACTACAACGTCTCGGTCAAGGAAAAAATCGTGCTGCTGGAGCGCGGCGACATTTCTTTTGACGAAAAGCTGCGCCTGGCGAAAGCGGCGGGTGCTGTCGGCGCGATCATTTACAACAATGAATCAGGGCCGCTGATTATAAGCGCGGAGCATTTGAAGCAAATTCCTGCCGTCGCTGTGCTCAAACAGATGGGGGAGCAGCTGGCGCAGGCAGTGAAAAAAGGCAAAAAAGTAACGGTCACCTTCAATGGCGAATACGCGCAAAATCCGATGCCGTACCCGGATGGCGGAACGATTTCCGGCTTCTCCTCCTGGGGACCGACTCCCGATCTGCAATTCAAGCCGGAGATTGCGGCACCGGGCGGAGGCATTTTGTCGCTTGTGCGCGATTCGGAGTACGCCGTGAAAAGCGGAACCTCGATGGCGACGCCGCACGTGGCGGGCGGGATGGCGCTGCTCAAGCAAGCGTATCAAAAGCAAGGGCGCAACCTGCAAGGACGAGCTTTGGTGGAAACGTTGAAAGCAGCGGCGATGAACACGGCCGAGCCGGTGCTCGATCCGCGAGGGAGCGTGGCTGCATCTGACAAGGCCAAGGTGAAAAAGGTTCCGTACAGCCCGCGCGTGCAAGGAGCGGGCTTGATGCAAATCGCCAAGGCGATCCAGACTCCGGCGGTAGTCGTAGACGCGAAAGGAAAAGCAGGCGTCTCGCTCGGAGAGATCGGTCAGACGACGACATTTTCGCTGTTTGTCGATAACAAGTTTGGGAAAAAGCCGCTGACGTATCAGATTCAAGATGAGTACGGCGTCATGACCGATTTGCGCAAGGATGGCCTGAATATGCTTACGGAAACCGCTCTGGAAGGGGCACAGCTGCGTTTTTCCGCACAAAAGGTAACCGTGGAGCCAGGGAAGCGAGCAGAGGTCAAAGTGACGCTGGCGATTCCTCAGACAGCATCGCGCAACCAGTTTGCGGAAGGGTTCATCGCCTTTTTGCCGGAGGAGAAAGCGTTGCCTGTCTTGCGCGTGCCGTATTTCGGCTTTTTCGGGGACTGGGATGAACCGCGGATCATGGATCAGCCCGTGTGGGAGGCTGGCAGCCAGGAAAAGCGCACGGGCGTCAAAACAACCTGGTTCCACGATAAACGCAATGACAAATGGCGTTACCGCGATTATTTGGGCGTGACGGGTGCCAAAGATGACGGCACGGCACAGATTGATCCGAACCAGATTGCGTTTTCGCCAAACGGAGATGGACACTACGATATCGCCGCTCCTTCGATTACGTTTTTGCGCAACGCCCGTCAAGTGATCGTGGAGGTCATCGACCAGTCAGGCAAGCCGGTACGGACACTTGTGCGCGATGAAAAAATCAGCAAGTACGACCAGTCCAAGCTGGGAACGCCTTATTACTACACGGAACGGGAAGCGTGGAGCTGGGATGGCAAAATCTTTTCCCCGCAAAAAGGCAGCTATGTGCAAGCACCAGACGGCGCGTACCAGTTTTTGATCAAGGCAAAGATCGACGGCCGGCAAACGAATTGGCAGACGATGACACTGCCGATTCGCGTAGACACGAAACCGCCTGTCGTAACCGCGTCTGTCTCCGGCAACAAAGTGCAGTGGAGCAGCCGGGACAAAGATGTGCAAGGCTATTTACTGTACGTGAACGGCAAGAAAGTAGGCGGGCCGTACTCCCCGAAAATTACGAGTACGCTGGTCAACCAGCCGGAGAAAAAAATCAGCGTAGTGGCCTTTGACTACGCCGGAAACATCGGTGTGGCGAATGTAAACGGCAAGAGCGATACGGTGCCGCCGTTCGTAGAATTTCCGGATGACCTGTTCAGCTATTTGAAAATATCGAAGCAGCCGGATGTCGCCTTGCGCGGGAAGGTAGCAGGCGAGGAGCTGCTCGACCGAGTTCGTTTATCCATCAACAAAACACCTGTGAAGCTGGAGGCAGACGGTTCGTTCGAAACGATCCTGAGACTGCAAGAAGGATTGAACTACGTCGTCTACAGCGCTGCTGACATGTACGGCAATACAAGGCAGTTCACGCAGCGCGTCATCGTCGATACAAGCCCGCCGATGCTGCAGCTGCAAAACGACGGCTCCGAGGACATTCAGTTTGACCCGGCAACGAAAACGATGCTCGTGCCGATTCGCTTCATGTACCGCGATCAAACGTACAAGGGGCAGGCGAGCGTCAACGGACAGATCGTTTCCAACTTCGAGGAAGACCAGCTGGAAATACCTGTGCACAAAAATTTGACGCACGTTTTGCCGATGAAGCAAGGAGAGAACCGCGTCCTGATCGAAGGAAAAGACGGGGCAGGCAATCAAAGCTCGCTGCTGCTATACGCATACGTGGATGCCAGCGCCGGAACGGTCGTGCTCACCTTGGGAGAGCAACGGCTGAACTATCGGGCGAGAACGGCAGCCGCGCCTACGATTCAATTGATGAAACAACAAGTGGAGAGCCAGGAAGGCGAGACGCTGCCGATCGAAGGCAAGGTGACAGGGGCTGGTCCCGTCCATGTGCAAGTCATGTACAAAGAGCAGCCGATTGCTGCGGATGTGAATGACCGTGGAGGGTTCCGCCTGGTGCTGAATCGGGTGGAGGAAGGGAAGCAAAAGCTGACTGTGATCGCAACCGATTCGCTGGGACGTGAAGTGCGCGCCGAAATGAACGTGATCGGCAAAAGGAAGCAGTAAGGATGGCCCGGCGTAGCGAATTATCGCTGCAGCCGGGCTTGCTGCTTTAGGGGGAAACAAATTCGATGTTTTATCACGGAATCAAGTGGGAATATGTTAGAAAAGAGTATCCACTGCTCTCGCCCAGACGAATTGCCGGGAAAAACGGCAAGGCGCAATGCATGGATCGGCTGCACCTGCTTCAGCAGTTCGGACTGGAGCCTGTCCATTTGCTCGAAGCAGACGAGAGCTATCCGGATGAGCGCTGTATAGCAGAGTGTCTCGCATTTGGCGATACTGTTTTTGCATTTGAGCGGCTCAATTTGCCGATGTGGCAGCTAAGCCGGCATGAGGTAGGCGTAGAAGTGTTGGATCTGCGTACGTGCTCGGCTATCTATACCAAAAGGCATGATGCAAAAGTATGGGAATTATTTCCGGGAGTTCGGCGGATAAGTGACCTTTTGCCTATGAAGTTTTTGTGATAGTCTTGCATCTGCCAAATATCGACATTATGATAGTCCTATAGCAGAGATAATTGCCCGGGAAAGGAAGAGATCGCAAATGATAGTCAAATACCTAGATCCATTTCTTGAATCAGCCTCCTCTGTGATTCAACAGGTATGTAACGTAGGCATTTCGCGTGGGGAATTGGCTGAGAAGGAGTGGAGCAATGCGGAGGGTCACACCTGGATTCGGATCGGGATGACAGGGCAATTGCAAGGAGACGTGTTTTTTGGTCTGCAAGAGGATTTGGCTTTGCGCATTGTCTCTGCCATGATGGGTGGTTTTCCGGTGCAGGAGATGGACGAGCTGGGGAAGAGCGCCATATCCGAGCTGGGGAACATGATCTCAGGCAACGCCAGCACCTTGCTATCCAATAACGGTGTGATTGTCGACATTACGCCTCCGTTGTTCGTGCATCATCAAGATTTGAAAGACGTGACGGGAACAGCGCTTACGGCCCCTCTCGATCTGCATGACATGGGCCGATTGGAAATTCAAATTATCGTGATCCGGTAAAAGGCGGCAGCGGCCGTCTTTTTTTGTTTTAGAAGGAGAAACGAATCTATTGTCTGAAATATAAAAAAACATAAAATATTTTTTGATTGTATAGATGATTTTTTTTAGATGGTGTATTGTTGGAATTAGTAAGGGGGTAGGAGTGTTTGTCATATGTAAAACAACTGCTTGGGATGTTCTTCCTGGTCATCGTCGTCTGTGGCGGGCCATTTATGCTATATACGGTCAAGGAAGAGATCGTATTCGCACCGGAAGAAATCGTTGTCCACTCTGTCTTTTTGATCCAGCAGATCGCGAGTGGTTCTCTCGGCACCTACTACTTGGGGGAAAATGAGAGAAGCATCGCGGAGGATATCGTCCCGTTTGCCATGAATACGTTTAAGCTCTTGTTTTCCAGCGTCAGCATTGCTGTGGTGGCCAGTCTGGTATTCGGCTTGTTTTTGCAGCGCTTTCGCATGGTTCGCCAGTTGCAAAAGGTTCTGAATCTTGTTGCCACGATTCCTGATTTTATTCTGATTTTTATGTCGATTTTGGCAGCAGTCGGATTTTACAAGCTGACGAATATTCGCATCATCACCTTGTCGCCTACCAGCGACTCCGCCAATGACTGGTTCCCGATGACGCTGCTCGCGATCGGGCCGACGATTTTCCTGATGAAAGTAATCAGTCTGAAATACGTGCAAATCGGCGGCGAAGATTACATTAAGACAGCGCTTGCAAAAGGGATGGGCATTTGGCATGTACTGACCCACCACGTATACAAAAACATCAAGCCGTTTCTCGTGGCCGATTTGAAAAAGACGATTGCGATTACCGTCGCAAACTTGTTCATCGTGGAATATTTGCTCAACGTCGTCGGTCTTACCCGCTTTATTTTCAGCAAGGACGGGGGCTATCAGTTCAATGCCGCGGTCATGGGGCTGCTGGGCATCATTTTGCTCTCGATTCTGGTCTATGTGCTCATCCGCGCGGTGCTGTACCTGTTCGAACGGGTAGCCGTGTACAAATAACGCGATGTTTCGTCGTAACGAGTGAGGTTTTTCTATGCAAAAAGGATTCAACTGGTCTTTGTGGACGGGGAGCATCCTCGTGGTGCTGCTCCTGATCCTCGGTGTGCTCGGGCCGTATATGGCTCCCTATGAGCTGGACTATCAGGAAAAGCTGCGCAACGAGGTCGTAAACGGCAAAACCATCATCATCGCACCGCCATTGCCGCCGTCTGAGGCTCACTGGCTGGGAACGGACAAATGGGGATACGATCTGCTCACACTGTTGTTGCACGGCGCTCCTTATACTGTTTTTGTCACGCTGGCGGTGGCTGCTGTGCGCCTGTTGATCGGGACGTTTCTCGGACTGTATATCGGCATTCAGGACAAGCCGCAGCGCTGGTGGCTCGCCATCGAAAACGCCTGGAGCTACATGCCGATCTTCATCCCCGTCTACTTTTTGCTCAAAGGCATCAATATCAATCCATTGACGCCGACATCGACGCTTGTCCTGTTTTTCATCGTGCTTGTCGGAGTGCTGGGAGCGCCTTCTGTGGCTTCTTCCATTCGTCAAAAGACAGAACAGATCAAGGAATCGCAATACGTCCTGGCGGCTACCTCGTTGGGAGCGGGACGCGAGCAAATCATTTTCCGGCATATTCTCCCGCACTTGAAAGAGCAGATCATTATTATTTTGGTGACAGAAATGGTCGCCATCATGACCTTGATGGGACTTTTGGGGATGTTTGACCTGTTTGTCGGCGGGACGAAAATGACGATGGACCCCGTCCTTTTCCACTCGATCACGCATGAGTGGGCAGGGCTGCTCGGAGCGTACCGGGGGTTTGTTTACAGCAATTACACCTGGATTTTCCTGACGCCGCTGGTTGCTTTCGTGATCGCAATCGGTTCGTTCACGCTGTTGGCGAAGGGATTGCGCGAGAAGTTCGAACAGACGTATCATCGCACGCCGTTTATTTAACCGTAAAGATGATGGAGTTGATGGCCCCGGTCGTGATGGATCGGGGTTTTTGGTGTGGCTGTGCGCCCTGCTGGAACAAGCTTGCGAAGAACGCGGAAAAAGGAGGGGGAAAGAAGGGAGCAGCACACATGCTATGTGAATAGACTGAAGTGTCGGGGGCGGTGTTGGCCTTTGGGTTCCGGCGCCAGCCTCCCCAAGCGGGCAAGTACGCAAGCCTGTTTGGTCAAAGAGACAACCGGCAGACTGCCGACCAACATGATTTTTTCGGAAGTGGCGGGGATGGCTGGAGATGTTTCTTGTGTGGTGTTCGGAACCCATTGCCCATTTTGTGAATAGGATGTAAGGCAAAAGCCTAAAATCCTTGAAATTCCGGCACCATCACCCACCCCCCATCATAGGATAAGGTGACTCTGTAATCCCTCAACCTTGTTCCTGTAGAGCCCACAAGGAGGGGTGGCACGATTGAAGGGTAGCGACCAAACCAAGCCGTTGTTAACGAATCGCGAAAGAGAAGTGTTTGAACTCTTGGTCCAAGATAAGACAACCAAAGAGATTGCCGGACAACTCTTCATCAGCGAAAAGACTGTGCGCAATCACATCAGTAATGTCATGCAAAAATTAGGTGTCAAAGGTCGATCTCAGGCAGTAGTCGAACTCGTTCGACTTGGTGAACTAGAGATTTGAACCCAGTCCACCCAGCCTCCCTTTTCTTCCCATGGTCGGAAGGGAGGGTTTTTTATTTTTGGGGCGCATTTTACAAGCAGGAGCACTGGCCTGCTGAGCACGAAACACGGATTGATTCCGCCCACTCTCCGTGGTGCGAACCAGCGTGGCTTTGAAGAGTTGCCTGTTGTGCGGGAATGGCGCGGGCCGATGTTCAACTCTGTGCCTGTGACTTCCCATAAATATGGCGGGAGCAATGCCAACATGCTGGTTGCCAAGAGAGCGGGCAGTGGATTCAAACATCTGAAAAATCCGGCACGAAGCCGAGTAGCCTAGCAGTATCTGTTACTGTTATCAATGATGGGAGTCGGAAGCGAACAGACTTGGTACCTTTTGATCAAATGCTAAAGTAAAGGAAGGAATCAACTCATTGATCCTCTCTTGCAGATGTGTCGCATCGTGTTCTCCCAGTTCCGCTAAAAGTTGTGTTTCTTCGCGAGATTCATCTCCGGTTAGCAGCATAGTTAGCGTGCGCTGATTAATGATTTCCTGAGGGGGAAGGACTAATGCGTTCATCATCATATATTGCTGGAACATGGAAAGGTCATGATTCTCCATGGCCTGCTTCACGGCCGTTTTGAGGTATAGATCAAAGTATTTCTGAGCAAATGCCACCCCTTTTAAGGGGATAGCGCCTACATGCTCCACCCCGTTCCAACGTAAATCGGCAATCGCACTCAACCACCAGGCAGGTTCAATGGCTTGTTGCATCCGTTGCAGCACCTTGCGCTCGAAGTCAGGTTGAAGCAGATCGCCTTTCTGTAAACTGATGTCCAACATTTCGGCTTCAATCGCAGCTACCGTCATGCCTTGCCCATAAATAGGGTCAAAGTTGCAAAATGCATCTCCCAACACCAGCAGTCCCGAGGGCCAATTTTCCATTTGCTCATAATGCTGCCGCGTCGATTCTTCTGCCCGAAAGCCACGGGGAGCGCCGACTGGCTCCAACTCTTTGATTAACTCCTTCAACATGGGAGTAGACAAGGAGTACAGCTCTTTTTCATATTCTTCTGGGGCTGTTGGGGGATATTGTTTCCCTCCCGCACGAAACAACAATGCCTGCGCTATGTTATCCTCAATATACAGCAGCCCCACCGCACCCTTGTTGTTAGCAGGATCTCCTTCTGAACTAGCCGACAATTTTTCTGTAAGATGGGCAGGGACTCGGTAATGTCGGGTACTGTACCCAAAACGGACTTTTAAGCGCTCAGGCTCTGGAACAGCATATCCCAGCGCTTCCAGCCATTTATTGAGCTTCGATTGACGGCCGCATGTATCCACTACCAGATGAGCGGCAACGGTTCGCTCCTTGTTCCGTTCCTTTCGTGCGTGAAGGCGAACACCGACAACTTGCCTGTGATCTTCCGAAGCAAGCAGTCCTGTCACTACTTGTTTCGTTACAAAGCGTATATTGGGAATCTTTTGCACACGCTGGCGGATCGCCCATTCCAACAAGGCCCGACTGCTAGATGCATTTTTTTGGCTGCTAACCAATTCAAGTTTTCCATATGCAGTAAATCGGGTCATTTTGCTATTTTGCACGTTACATGCACCGAGATTCAATAAATCATCGATATATCCCGGGAAGAAGCGGTTCATAATCAAATCCCCACGCGGCAGCACACGATGAGGATGAAAATCCTGTGGGGTACCAGGACGAGTAGATGGCTTTTCTGGCAGCTCATCTTTTTCTACAACCATGACTTCCGCAAAATGATCGGAAAGAACGCGGGCGGCTAGCAAGCCTGCAATGCCGGCTCCAATTACAAGTGCTTTTTCTTGCTTTCTTTTGTCAGCTTGCAGTTGTTTGTTCATAGCTTATTTCCTCCTTAAAATTGATTCGCAGTTCGCTGCGATTCATTAGTTGGAGTTGCAGTGTTTTCAGCAAATGTATCCGAAGCCATACCAGACGTGTTAGTTTGATGCTTCTAATAAATACTTTATGGACAAAAAAACGTTCTATGAACAGCATCTGTTTATATTGCCTGATCCGAACAGAAGAAATATGAAAATCGGTTGAGCAAAAGAAAGAGAGAGTATTTGAGGCGGAAGAGTTGGAAAAAGTATTTCAACAACTGGGCAAAATGACTTTTCCTTTTCCTATAACGAACTTGCTCTGGCAGCGGGATGATGAAAAAGTGATATGGAAAGAAGATGCTCAGAGGGCAGCGAAGTGAGCCAAAAAGAAACAAGCTGATGTCGAATGCACGTCCGACGCCAGCTTGTCCATTGGCTGCATGTCATGTGTCTATTGCCCATGCATGCGGCTGTTCCGTGTTCTGTTTTAGCTAACACGCTTGATCAGATTGTTTGATCCTTGCGAGCGAACAATGATCCATCCGCTTGGGAGAGGCGAACCTAGCAGTACCCATTGCTCATAGCCAATCGGAGCGCTCGCAATATTTTTAATGTAGCGCGTATTTCCGTTAGTTCTTGTGATGACCCATCCGGCTGGAATAGGCGAGCTAAGCAGTACCCAGCGTTCGGTGCCAAAAGGAGCATTATTGACGTTCTCGATGTAATTCGTATTTCCGTTGTTTCTGGTGACGATCCATCCGGTTGGAATAGGCGAGCTAATCAACACCCAGTGTTGAGCGCCATAAGCCGCGTTATTGACATTTTGGATGTATTTGGTATTTTCCTGGTATCTCGTCACGATCCATCCAGTCGGGATCGGGGAGCCTCCCAATACCCATAGTTGGGCATTAGCGGGTGCATTGTTCAGGTCTCTGATCAGATTCATGTTTCCTTGATTTCTGACGATGACCCAACCGCTTGGAATGGGCGAGCTAATGGTCACCCAATGCTCTTCGCCGTATGCTTTGTTTGCGATTGCTTTAGCGGACACTTTGGAAGGAGACTGCTTCGTTTTCCCGTCTTCTTTGCTGAAAGCGGATGCGTAAGCGGTCGTTTTTGCCTGGGGAGATGGCGTTGCTCCATGGGCTTGCGCAGCGAGAGCCGGTACGGCGACAACGGAGCTTAATGTCAGGAGGAGCAAAGATTTCTTAAACATGAACATCACCTTTCTTGATCATAGTAGATGGCGTTTGGACAATATCATCAAGTGGAAGTCAACGGTTGTGATGTTAATTCCAACATTTACCATTTTAAAGCACGTTCTTTGCCTTTACCTTAGGAGATACTGTCGAATCATGGAATTAATTTACAATATTTTGAACGAGTGTAAAAATAAATTAGCGCTCGAAACATGGTAGAAACAAGTTTGCTGGTAAAAAAACGCTAACCTTGAAAGCAGTCGGTGGTCGCCACCAAATATAAAAAAAGATCCCCGGAGAAATCCGAAGATTGTTGATGGATTCGCTATTAAGGTGTAGTGCGCGTAATGACATTGCCATGCCGATCCTTTGCCGCTCCATTGACAAAATTTACGTATTTCCCTGGACCTGGGTTATTGCTTAATTTAGTGTTCATAATCAGGATCGGATGGTCAGGATCTGTCGTATCCCATGCCAATGAGGTAACAAAAGCGGAAGGATTCCACACTGTGCTCTTCATGCCAAAGAAAGCTATGACTTTTTTCGGGTCTGTTTCAGCGATGGTGTCATCGTCGAGCGCTTTGTTGAAGTGGATGATGTATCGCGGGAGGGTACTATTCTCCGCGATCGTGCCAATCGCTGGGCTGGTATCGCTATTCTCGCCTTGTTCCCTCCGGTTATTTTGGAGGGATTTCGTTCGAGCCTACGCCGTGCGGGCGACTTTCAACGCACACGGCGTTCCATCAACGGATAAGAGATCGTTTTACAACGGGCGAATTTAGCATAACGAAGCGAACATTCAGTGTCGTCTAGCGAAAGTTAGCAAACTTGGACAGACTGGGCTGGCCAGGGCAGCGGAGACAGAACGAGCCTTTAGAAAAAGGCACTCATCTCCTTGCATCGAGAGAGAAGAAACCTCATTTCTTTTCCTGATCTTCCCCAGGATTTTCATGCAACCCGACAATCTCAATCACTTCCGCTACAGCTACTTTTCGCGCACCCTCCATGAAATACCCGACAATCCCTGGCTTGATGCGATGGATATGGACGGTTTGGCGCATCTGCGGGAACAAAATCCACATGCGGGCCGTTCCTTCTGCCGGGACTGGAGCAGTCAGATCGCGGATGACATCCCCGTCCGGCGTCTCAAACTCAGGGTGGATAGCGCGAACAGCTCGATTTTTTCATTGTCGCCGGCATAAGAAAAATCGCTTCGATAGCCTTGAACAGGCGGCAGCTTTCTCCCGCTCTCTGCTTCCGAATAAAAGCGATACTTGACCCGGAAGTCAGCAGGATGCCCCCGCCAATCCTCGTAAGGCGTCCACACAGTCGCCGTCATGAGCAGCTTCCCCCTCTATGGTTCGTCTTTGCGAATAATCAGGTACACAATCAGCCCGATAATCGGGAAAAATAACAACGCTACCAGGACGATGATGGAAAATTCCTTGCTGTTGCCTCTGCGCCGCGAATCGCGATAGCCCCAAATACTGATCACGATGTTCAGCACGTTCAGGAGCACGATTACCAACAGGGGCAGAAGCATGAAAAAAGAAGAGTCACCGATGCTAACCAATGCAATCACCTGCTTTTTCATTATAGCGCTTTTATGAGTATACCAAAAATTGGGATATCACTCGATGTTCGTGCATGCAGCCCGCACTACAGGCAATTGCTCTCTCTGTACCGTTTTTGATACTCGCTTTTCTTGTCTTCGATCAACGGGAACCTGCGAGAGGTCAGCTTGGATAAAAAGCAGCAGATATAAAACGGACCCAGGCAACTCTTCATTTCCCGAGGCAGCAGGTTATCTCTCATGAACGGTACCCCCATTTTCGCGTAAAGTGAAGTGGAGCCAAGCCGTATCAGTATCAGCTTCATTTTACAAAAAGAAAGAGCTATATGGCAAAGAAAGGAAGCCGTCCAGAAAAAGTGCAAAAAACTGAAAAATCCAAATTGACACAAGCTGGAAGGGTCTGCTATGATCACTTTATAAAGTCATTGGAAAAACAAAGGATGAGCTTATAAAATGCGCAGGACCGGAGACCTCAAACTGATTCAAGAACTAAATCGCTTTATTATACTCGATACAATCCGCCAGCATGGGCCCATCTCGCGCAGTGACATTGCCAAAAAGCAAGGCATCAGCCCGACTACGGTCACGTCGGCAGTCAACGAGCTGATTCGTGACGGCGTGGTAGCGGAGGATGGAACAGGAGAATCAAAAGGCGGCAGAAAGCCGATCATGGTGCGCTTTTGCCCCGATGGAAAATTTTTGATTGGCGTCTCCATCACGAACACGGCGATCACCATCGCGGAAATGAATCTGGAGGCGGCGACCAAGCGCAAGCAAGTATATCCGGTCGGTCCTGGTCTTGTCAGCGATCGGATGGTGCAGTATGTACTGGACTCGATTGCAGACTTTTTGACACAGGCAGCGGACACAGAGCGTTGCTTGGGCATCTCCATTATCGCTCCGGGGATTGTCGACGCAGCGAGCGGGGTGATTCGCTTCAATTCCAAGCTGCGATTGACGGATGTTCCGTTGAAGGAGCTGGCTGAGCAGCGTTTCGGCATGAGTACGTGGCTCGACAACGACGCCAACGCGATTGCCTTGGCAGAGAAAAATTTCGGGGTAGGGATCGAAGCCGACAACCTGCTGTTCGTAACAGTGGGCGAAGGGGTAGGTTCAGGTCTTGTTGTAAACGGTTCCATTTTCCGGGGAAGCCGCGGGGGAGCTGGCGAGTTCGGGCACACGACTGTAGACCGCAGCGGCATGCGCTGTGATTGCGGCAACGTCGGCTGTCTGGAAAACTACGTCGCCTGGCCGGCGATCTACACCGGATTGCTGTCTGCGATTGCCCGCGGCAAAGAGACGCTGGTCCTGGAGCTGGCGGGTGGAGACATGACGCAAATTACGTTTGAAGTGTTCCGCCGTGCCTTGCAGCAAAAGGATCAGGTGTGCGAGGACATCGTAGAAGAAATCGCTGCGTACTTGTCCATCGGCATCGTCAACCTGGTCAATCTGTTCAACCCGAGCCTGATCATTTTGGGCGGGGAAATGATGCGCGACAATCAAGTGTTGTTTGAGCGCATCGAAAAGCAGGTGCGCGAACAGGCAATGGGCATTATGGTAGACGGGCTGGAATTCCGTCCGACAATGCTGGGAGCGGACTTTGAAGTCAAGGCAGCCGCTGCCGTACTGCTACAGGACGTCTTTCATTTCAGCCTGTAGTTCCTTTTTGAATACTTTGTTTTAGCATTGGAAAAAGAAAGATTGCATCGTACGGTGAAAGGGGGGAGCCGTGGAGGTCAAGACGCAGTCGTTTCAACTGAGTTGGGGGTAAAAAAAGAGGAGAACGTATGTCGAGGAGGGACTTCAGATGAAGAAGTTGGTTTCGTTGGCAATGGCCGCATTGTTGGTAGCGGTAGCAGGATGTTCCGGTGGCGGACAAAGTGCCACACCGTCAGATGGACAAAAATCAGGCGCCGCAACCGGAGAAAAGGTAACGCTTACTTACGCCCTCTGGGATAAAAACCAGATGCCGGCCATGGAGGAAATTGCAAAGAAATTCCATGAAGCGAACCCGAATGTTGACATCAAGATCGAGCTGACACCGAACAAACAGTATTGGACGAAGATGGAAGCGGCTGCGACTGGCGGAACTTTGCCGGACGTTTTCTGGATCAACGGCCCGCGGATCATCAAGTATGCGGCAAACGACGTGCTGCTGCCGCTCGATGAACAGATCAAGGCAGACGGCGTCGACCTTGGAAATTATCCAAAAGCGCTGGTTGATCTCTACACATACGACGGAAAAACGTTTGCATTGCCAAAAGATTTTGACACTATCGGGCTCTGGTACAACAAGAAGCTGTTTGATGACGCCAAAGTGCCGTATCCGGACGAAACATGGGATTGGAACAAGCTGAAGGAAGCAGCGAAAAAGCTGACGGACGAGAAAAAAGGCATCTGGGGAATCGCGGCAGCGCCATACGGACAAGACAATTACTACAACACGATTTTCCAAGCTGGCGGCTCCGTCATTTCCGAAGACAGAAAGTCGTCGGGCTTTGACAAACCGGAAACGATCGAAGGCTTGAAGCTGTGGGTAGACATGATCAATGACAAAGTGTCGCCGTCTGCGGCGCAAATGTCGGAGACTGAATCGACGCAACTTTTCGAATCCGGGAAAGTGGCGATGGTTTACTCCGGGTCTTGGATGGCAAGCGCATTCAATGGCAACGAGTACACCAAAGACAAAGTGGACGTGGCCTACCTTCCTAAAGGCAAGGAAAACACGAGCGTTATCCACGGTTTGGGCAATGTGATCGCGGCGAACACGAAGCACCCGAAAGAAGCGTGGGAGTTCGTCAAGTACCTGGGCTCCAAGGAAGCGGCGGAGATCCAGGCAAGCAAGGGAGCGGCAATCCCGGCGTTCAACGGTACACAAGATACTTGGGTGAAATCGATGCCTAACTTTAATCTGAAAATTTTTATTGATCAGGCAGCTAACGCAAAAGCGTACCCGATCTCCAAAGATACCGCGAAATGGGCGAAGCTGGAGACCGATTACATGACCAAAGCATGGGCAGGTCAAATGAGCGTAGAAGATGCAGCGAAAGAACTTGCGCAAAAAATGAACGAGTTGCTGGCGCAAGAGTAGGGGTTTCTTTTCACGGATGGCTTCGTGTCGAGGACGGAGCCATCCCCTGTTACGAGCTTATTGTCAGGGGGGAATATTGCGATGAGCAGCCAACTTCAGCCAGAAGTGCATGCCGCTGCCCGGCCAAAACCAGCAAAGCCATTGAATCGCATGAAACGAAGCGACTGGTTGTGGGCGTATCTCATGATTGCGCCGACGTTGCTCGGTCTGGGTTTGTTCTACATATGGCCAGTCGTGCAGACTATTTATCTCAGCTTCACCAAATGGGGAGGCTTCGGCAAGTACAAATGGACGGGCGTGGACAACTATGTCCTGCTGTTCCAAGACCCGAACCTGTGGATCGCACTGAAAAACACGCTTATTTATACGGTTCTTGCAGTTCCAGCCAGTATCGCTATCTCCATATTAATCGCCGTCTTGCTCAACCAGAAAATCAAAGGCATCTCGTTTTACCGTACCTTGTACTTTTTGCCAGTCGTAACGATGGCGGCTGCCGTGGCGATGGTGTGGAGATGGCTGTACAATGCCGATTACGGCTTGATCAACTACTTGTTAGGGACAGTGGGGATACAGGGACCGCGCTGGATTTCCGACCCTGACATCGCTCTGTACGCTGTCATCATCGTTGCCGTCTGGAGTTCGATCGGCTACAACATGGTGATTTTCCTGGCGGGCTTGCAGGGGATTCCGCGCAGCTATTACGAAGCGGCGGAAATCGACGGAGCCGGACCTGTGCGGATGTTTTTTACGATTACATTGCCGCTGTTGACGCCATCGATTTTTTTCGTGAGCATCACTTCGCTGATTGGCGCGTTCCAAGTATTCGACCTGATCTACTTGATGATCGGCAAGCTGGGCAATCCGGCGGCTGAATCGACGCAGACGGTGGCGTACTTGTTCTTCACGAACGGCTTCGAATCAGGCAATGGCGGTTATGCAGCAGCAGTAGCAGTCGTGCTTTTGGTGCTGATCCTGATTGTTACCGCGATTCAAATGAAAATGCAGAAAAAATGGGTCCATTACGATTAAGCGAGCATGACTGGACAGGAGGAATGATCGATGAGTGTCCAAACAGGACGTAATCGGGTTGGCAAAAATCTTTTGATTCATCTGCTGCTGATACTAGGCGCTCTAGTAATGGTCGCGCCGTTTGTCTGGATGATCCTGACTTCGCTCAAAACGCTGGGTGAATCGACGCAGGTGCCGCCAGTCATTTGGCCGACGTCCCTGCAATGGGAAAACTACACGCACATTTTCGAAATGCTGCCTTTCTACGACTTTTACTGGAACACGATTTTGACCACAGTCGTGAAAGTCGTCGGGCAAGTATTCCTTTGCTCGCTTGCGGCATACGCGTTTGCCCGCATCGAGTTTCCGGGGCGCAACGCCTTGTTCATCGTCTTTTTGTCCGTCCTGATGGTGCCGGGACAAGTGTTTTTGCTCCCGCAGTTTCTCATCATGAAGGAGCTTGGCTGGCTGAACACGCTCACCGCGTTGATCGTGCCAGGACTGTTCAGTGCTTTCGGAACTTTTTTGTTGCGCCAGTTTTTCATGTCATTGCCGAAAGAGCTGGAAGAGGCGGCAAAGCTCGACGGCTGCAATCACTTCCAAATCTACTGGCGCATTATGCTTCCTCTGGCGAAGCCCGGTTTGATCGCTTTGGCCATCTTCGTCGCCCTCTGGTCGTGGAATGATCTGATGTGGCCGCTGATCGTCAACAGCACGCCGGATAAAATGACGCTGTCGGCAGGATTGGCCTATTTGACAGGAGAACATACGAACATGACGAACTATCCGATTTTGATGGCTGGTTCTGTTCTCGCCATCTGGCCGATGATTATCGTCTTTATTTTCTTGCAGAAGCATTTTGTCGAGGGTATTACCCTAACCGGGTCCAAATAGCCATTTTCCCCTGAAGGAGTGAAAAACCACTATGCATCATGTTCTGGTAATCGGAGCAGGTACGATGGGAACTGTTCACGCAAAATCTTACGCTGCCATGAAAAACGTCGAGCTGGTCGGCATTGTCGACTTGCGCGGAGAGCGCGGCCGCGAGCTGGCAGCCGAAACGAATACGCAATGGTTTGCGAGCTACGATGAAGCCATGGAGAAGCTGGAGCGGGTAGATATCATTGACGTGTGTCTGCCGACTTACCTGCATAAAACGTATGTGCAAAAAGCTGCGGACGCAGGCAAGCACGTCATTTGCGAAAAGCCGCTGGCACGCAGCAAGGAAGAGGCGCAATCGATCGTTGACTATTGCAGCGAGAAAAACGTCAAGCTGTTCGTCGGCCATGTGCTGCGCTTTTTCCCTGAGTACGAGAAGTCCCGTCAACTGGTGAACGATGGCACGATCGGCAATGTCGGCGTGGCGCGGACGTTCCGTGGCGGTATTTTCCCGACGGCGTGGAACGACTGGTATGCGGATTACAAAAACAGCGGCGGTCTTGTGCTGGACATGATCATCCACGACTTCGACTTTTTGCGCTGGTGCTTCGGCGACGTGGAGCGCGTCTATGCGAAAAGCTTGCTTGGACGCGGCTTCGCCCGCATCGACTACGCGCTGGTGACGCTTCGGTTCAAAAGCGGGATGATTGCTCATGTGGAAGGGTCTTGGGCGCATGAAGGCTTCTCGATGAAAATGGAGCTGGCGGGAAGCGAAGGAATCATTCAGTATGACAGTGCAAAAGAGAAGCCGCTGATCGCCGTAAATCGCGCGAAACAGGCAGGAATGGGCGGAGTGGCTGTGCCGGAGAGTCCGCTGCGTGAAAATCCGTACTTCCGCGAGCTGAAGCATTTCATCGATTGCATCGAAAACGATCTCCAGCCGCGCGTGACGGTCGAGGATGCCGTGAAAGCAGTGGAAATCGCGCGAGCTGCGCTTGAGTCAATCGAAACGGGCAAACCCGTAACGCTAGTGTAGGAGGGGACCACATATGAAACTGGGAATCATCAGTGTCGCACATATGCACGCATACAGCTACGCGAATGCGATCGGGAAGCTTGCGGGCGTACAATTGGTCGGTGTAGCCGACGAGGATGAAGCACGTGGCAAGGAAGCGGCAGAAAAGTGGGGCGTACCGTTTTACCACGATTATCGCGAGCTTTTGGCAGCTGACGTCGATGCCGTCATCATCACTTCGGAAAATGCCAAGCATCATGAGCATACAGTAGCAGCCGCGAAAGCAGGCAAGCACATTTTGTGCGAAAAGCCGCTTGCGACCACGCTGGCGGCGGCCCAGGAAATGATTGAGATTTGCCGCGAGCAAGGCGTCATTTTGCAAACGGCGTTCCCTGTTCGCTTCCACCCTGCGGTTGTGCGGGCAAAACAGCTGGTAGAGCAAGGCAAGGTTGGCCGCATCATGGCGATCCGCGGCACGAATCGCGGGCAAAATCCGGGCGGCTGGTTCGTCGATCCTGCCAAGTCCGGCGGCGGCGCTGTTATCGATCATACGGTGCATGTCGTTGACTTGATGCGCTGGTTCATGGGTGTGGAAGTGCGCGAGGTGTACGCAGAAGTAGACAGCAAGTTTTCGCCTACCCCGATTGACGACTGCGGCATTTTGACGATGGAATTTGAAAATGGCGTATTCGCCACGCTGGATTGCAGCTGGTCGCGCAACAAGACGTTCCCGGTCTGGGGCGACGTTACGATGGAAATCATCGGCACGGAAGGCACTATCTCGCTCGATGCCTTTTCGCAAAAGCTCGATGTGTACAGCAATGACAAAGGATTGAAATGGGTCAACTGGGGCGACGACATGGACAGCCAGCTGGTGAGCGACTTTGTTGCCAGCGTCCGCGAGAAAAAAGCGCCATCCGTAACAGGAGAAGACGGCATGCGCGCGGTCGAAGTAGCGCTTGCTGCCTACCAGTCGGCCGAATCGAAGCAACCGGTGGTCATTCGCTAACGGGGACGGTGGATCAACATGAGTATGAAGATCGGAATGATCGGCGTCGGCGGGATCGGCCAGCATCACCTGCAAGGCTTGCTCGCTGACGAACGAGTGAAAGTTACCGCTGTCTGCGATGTGAATCGGGAAGCAGCAATGTCCACGGCCGAGCGGATCGGTGCTTCCGGCTACACCTCCTGGCAGGAGCTGCTCACGCACGAAAAGCTGGATGCGCTGTTTGTCTGCGTCCCGCCTTTTGCCCACGAAGAAATCGAGGAGCAGGCGGCAGCAAAAGGGATTCACCTGTTCGTGGAAAAGCCGATTGGCCTCGATATGCACATAGTCGCGAAGAAACAGGCGGCGATGGAAAAAGCAGGGATTATTACCTCGACAGGCTATTGCCTGCGCTATCTGGATATCGTGCAGCAAGCCCGCGAGTATTTGGCTGACAAGCAGATCGCCCTGGTGCGCGGCCATTATTTGACCAAATTCGTGGAAACTCCGTGGTGGCGGCAAATGGGCAAATCGGGCGGCCAACTGGTCGAGCAGGCGACGCATACACTCGACATGATGCGCTTTTTGGCGGGTGACGTGGAAAAAGTATACGCGCAGATGTCTTTGCTCGTCTCGCAAGACATTGAAGGCATCGACATCCCGGATGTGTCTGCGGTCAGCATGGCTTTTACCACAGGGGCGCTCGGCCATCTGGATACGTGCTTTATCCAGGCGGATCACCGGACAGGTGTAGAAATTTTGGGGAAACATTTCCGTGTGCTGATCGACGGCAGACAACTGACGATCACGGACGAGGCTGGTACGCGCACATTTGAGGCGACAGTAGATATGTACCGGGAACAGGATCGCGCTTTTGTGACGGCGATTGAAACCGGAGATACGAGCCTGATCTTGTCGCCATACGCCTCTGCGAAAAAGACGCTGGCAGTGACATTGGCCGCAAACGAGTCTGCGCAGTCCGGTGCACCTGTCACCATTTCGCACGATTAAGAAGGAGTGAGCAGCATGTCTTTTCAAAAAGGAATCAACGCCTGGTGCTTTCCGAGAGAAAGCCGCGCAGAACATATTTTTCAGCAAGCAAAAGAGTACGGGTACAAAGGCGTCGAGTTGAATCTCGACGAGGGAGACGCTCCCTTGCATCTGGAAATGACGGAGGGCGAGCTGGCGAAGCTGGCGCAACTGGCTCGCGAGTATGGATTGGAGCTGCCGAGTGTCTCGACGGCGCTCCTCTGGAAGTACCCGCTTACTCATAACGACGCGGAAGTGCGGGAAAAAGGCATCCAGGTCGTCGAGAAAATGATTGAGGCAGCAAGCGTTTTTGGAGCACGTACGGTTCTGGTCGTGCCAGGGCTGGTGACACCGGAAGTATCGTACGACACGGCGTATGAGCGGGCACGCGAAGCGCTCACACGACTGGCGAAAACGGCGGAAGCCAAGCAAGTGCATATCGGGATTGAAAACGTCTGGAACAAATTTTTGCTCAGCCCGCTGGAAATGGCCAGGTTGATTGATGAAGTGAACAGCCCGTGGGTGGGCGCTTACTTCGATGTCGGCAATGTGCTGCAATTCGGTTTTCCCGAGCAGTGGATTCGCATCCTCGGCAAAAGGATCCGGGCGATTCACGTCAAAGATTTCAAGACGACGACGGGCAACATTACCGGATTTGTGCCGCTTTTGGCTGGCGACATTCCGTGGGCGCGCGTGGCAGAGGCGCTGCGCGAGATCGGGTACAGCGGCTACATCATCCCGGAAATCTCGCCGTATGCCTACAAGCCAGAGCAGTTGGTCGCTTCGACCTCCGAGGCGCTCGACGCTATTTTCAAATAGAGAACAGACAGCGAGGATGTGAGTCACACGATGACCCAAGAGAAACCATATGCCATCGGGATTGACCTGGGAGGCACGAAAGTCATCGCCGCGATTGTCGACCAGAATGGCAGCATCCTAAGCCAAGCGAACGCTCCGACACAAAAAGAGGACGCGGCTGAGATTGTCATTTCGCGAATTGGCGATCTCGTCTCGTCCGTGCTCGCGGACAGCGGTGTCGGCATCTCGCAAATACGCGGAATTGGAATTGCTACAGCCGGAATCATTGATACAAATCGGCAAATGGTCATTTTTGCAAGCAATTTGAACTGGAGCGATGTGGCGATCGGCGACAAGCTCGGTCAACGGTTCGGCGTTCCGGTGCAGCTGATCAACGACGCCAATTCGGCAGCCGTTGCCGAGTGGGCCTTCGGCAGCGCCAGCGGCACCGATGATCTCATCTACGTCACGGTAAGCACGGGAGTGGGCGCCGGGATCATCAGCGGAGGGCGGCTGATTACAGGCATTGGCGACAGTGCAGGCGAGTTCGGCCACATCTCGCTCGATCCGGAAGGGCCGCTGTGCGCTTGCGGGAACAGAGGATGCCTGGAAAACTACGTGTCGGGACTGGCGCTGGCAAAAATGGCGCAGGAACAGCTGCAAGCTGGCGCGGAAAGCTCCCTGCGAACCGTCTGCGAGGGCGAGCTCGGGCGCATAACGGCCAAGGAGATCGGCGAGCAGGCAGAGAGCGGCGATCCGCTTAGCATCAGCTTGATGAAGCAGGCAGGCTACTACCTCGGTGTCGGCCTGACCAACCTGATTCATCTGTTCAATCCGCAGGTGATCGTGTTCGGCGGAGGCGTCATGAAAAACGGCCGAATTTTGCTGGAGGAAGCAGAGCGGGTGATTCGCCAGCGCTGCATTTCCCGGATGGCGAGCCAGGCGACGTTCCAGTTCACCACGATGGGAGCAGAGGCGGGCGTGCTTGGCGCAGCCGGGCTGTATTTCCCTGCCGCACGCAAACAGGTAGCGGTATAGGTGTAGCAAACAAAACGAGTTGACAAGCCGCATAAAAAAGCCGACGGTTCCGCATGGACGTCGGCTTTTTGGCATGGCAGATGAAATCACGCTTTTGATTCGGGCAGGTAAGCTACGTAACCGATGCTGTCTGGCGAGTCGGCAATGCGTGTCTGTTTGGAAAAAGAACGGAGCGTCCACAAGATGTAGAAGTCGCCAAAGCTGCCGATCAGCATGACGATGCTCCACACGTACCAAAACAGCGATTGGAAAAAGTAGGCCAGGAAAAAGGGCAACACACCGAGCAGCAAAGCCGGCAGGGCGACAGCAAGCCGATAGCTGCCCACAGAGATCGGCTTCAGGCAGCAGGCGTAAACAACAAGCTTGCGCCACATTACCCCGAAGCGGATATCGGATGTAGCAACCTGGCGGCTGAGCATGAAGCCGACTCCGTGCACAGCTTCATGGACGATGATTCCGCCGAAAACGACTACAAAAAACAGCCCGATATCGCTGAGAGATACCGAGAACGTCACCGCCTTTTGATAGAAAAGCAAAGCGGCCGGAACAAACAGGAGAAGGCAAACACAAGCAAACAGGTTGGCTTTCCATGGTTGCAAGACGACTTGCTTTTGGACATAGTTCGTTTCCAATTTCAACCTGGCCTCCTCTGGTGATATACTTGTAGTATAGCGCGGCAAGCTGCAATAGTTCAAATTCAAGCTCGGAAAGCTTTCATGGATTTGGCCTTTCGACTCATATGGCTGAGGGTCATGATTCATGTATGATGAAATAGTGGTACGTACTGGTAAAAGCGGGTCAAAAGAAACAGAAAAAGCGGATGAGGGGTCGCGGTATGCAGGGGAAAAACAAACGGATCGTAGGGATAATAGCGTTGCTGGTCGTCTGCGCTTTGGGCTTTTGGGGCTATCGCGCGCTTATGCCGATCGCGCTGGCAGAAGGCTATTTGTACGCAGACCAGAGCCGGATGGTGTACGCCAAGGTGACGCCGGAACAGGAGCAACTCAACGTCGAAATCACGTTGTCCAAGCTGCTAGTCGAGGATACGGTTCCTCGCTTGCAAACAGAGACAAGCCTTTTTACAGGGACGCGGGAAGGCGATGCGCTGACGCTTCAGCCGAAGTCCGCATCTGCGGATAAGACGGCTGAGTCGGCTGGGCCGCTTCAGGCCAAGCTGAGTGCGGACGGCCTTTTGATTACAGGTTCACTCGCACAGGGAGAGCCACAGGAAACCAAGCTTGTTGCCAGCACAAACCAGGCTTACAGCGACAAGCTTGCCGCCTGGACGAAAAGCGTCGAGCTGGAAGCGGAGCAGAAGAAAAAAGTGTTGGCGGAGCAGCGAGCCAAGGAAGAGGCGCGGGTGGCTTTTGCGAACAAAGTCGTGCGGACGGAAAAGCTCGCGGCTGACTTGCAGGAGAGCGCGCAATATTTGCAGGAAATCCAGTTCGCAGACGAGATTCAATTTTCCAAAGACCAGGCGGCTGAGCTGCAAGGGTTGTTGGACGAGCTGACTACCTACTCCAAGCAGCCTAGTTTGAGCAAAATGGAGTATGACGTCATGGCCGGGACGCTCGGCAGCATGAAGGTGCTGGTCGACGGGATGGATGCGATGGACAGCACAATCGCCCAGAAGAAGCAAAGCATGCAAGACCTGATTGCCGTCCTGGAAACGGATATTAAGGACACGCAGACGGTTTGGGAAGAGATCAAGGCGAATGCTCCGGACGCGGCTAATCGCGAAAAAGCGTTGCAGGCGGCGATCAAGGCAGGCACCGACGCAATCGATCAGGCGAAGCAGCGGCTGGCTGCGCTGGAAAAAGAGCATGGCGGCGGCAAGACTGCTGCGAACAAGCTCTATCAGCAGGCGGCAAACGTGCTGCAACAGACCAAGGCCAAGTACGGCTTCTAAAGCGCGCAAACAGATCAAGTCCCGTTGTCTCGGTGCGGCTGTGCACCAGGGAACGGGCTTTTTTGCTGTTTTCAGATCGGTTTAATTGTATTATGCTTATTCGTATACACCAGCCAGTTGGCTTTGTCCGGGAGGTTTTTATGAACGTCTACCAAAATATCACCGAGCTGATTGGAAATACGCCTTGCGTTCGCCTGAACCGGATGGTTCCCGAGGGAGCGGCAGAGGTGTGGGTCAAACTGGAAAAGTTCAATCCGTCCGGGAGCGTCAAAGACCGCGCTGCTTACAATCTGATTGCCAGAGCGGAGCAGGAGGGGCTGATCAAGCCCGGGGATACGATTATCGAGCCGACGAGCGGCAACACGGGAATCGGTTTGGCGATGAACGCGGCAGCCAAAGGCTACAAGGCGATTTTGGTCATGCCTGATAACATGTCGAAAGAGCGGATCAACATTTTGAAAGCATACGGGGCAGAAGTCGTGCTGACGCCGAGTGAACAGCGGATGCCCGGCGCGATTGCCAGAGCGAAGGAGTTGCAGCAGGAAATCCCGGGCAGCTTCATTCCGCAGCAGTTTGAAAATGCGGCGAATCCGGACATTCATCGCATCACGACAGCCCGGGAAATTTTGGCCCAGACAAAAGGACAGCTCGATGCTTTTGTCGCGACGGCGGGTACAGGCGGGACGATTACAGGGACGGGCGAGGTGCTGCGCGAAGAGGTTCCCGGGTTGTACATCGCCGTCGTGGAGCCAAAAGGCTCGCCTGTTTTGTCGGGTGGCAAGCCGGGGCCGCACAAGCTGGTCGGCACAAGTCCTGGGTTTATTCCGCGCATTTTGAATACGGACATTTACGACGAGATCATCCAGATCGCCGACGAAGAAGCTTTGGACAGCATGCGCAAGCTCGCCGCGTGGGAAGGCATTTTGGTCGGCCCGTCGTCAGGAGCTTCTGTGTTTGCTGCGATCACGATTGCCAAAAGACTGGGCACAGGCAAACGGGTGGTCTGCATTGCGCCGGATACGGGTGAACGTTACTTGAGCATGAACTTGTTCTAGGAGACAGGCGACAAGCGAGAGCTGCTTTTCGATGGAAAAGCGGCTTTTTCGTATGCCCTGGTCGCTTGCCATGTTATGATTTGGAAAAGTCTTACTGACGGGAGAAAAAGTCATGACCAACGGCAAGCACAAAGACAGAAAAGCGATGATCATCGGGGCCGGGTTGGCTGGAATGTCGGCGGCGATTGCCTTGAAACAGGCAGGTTGGCAGGTCAGGCTGTATGAGCAAGCCAGGGAGCAAAAAGGTATCGGGGCAGGCATCGTGCTGGCTGCCAATGCGATGAAGGCACTGGACAAGCTGGGAGCGGGCCAACGCATCCGGGAGCTTGGTTCACCCGTCCGCAAGGCGAGCATTTGCGATTGGCAAGGAAACGTGCTGGTCGAGCTGCCTGTCGCACGTCAAGCCGAGCGCTGCGGGGCGGACAGCTACCTTGTGCACCGCGCAGACTTGCAACAAGCTCTGCGCGAAAGGGTGGACGAGCAAGAGCTGGTTCTGGGCAAAAAGCTGACCGCTTTTTCGCAGGAAGCGGAGCGGGTCCAAGCGTCTTTTGCCGATGGCACGACAGCGGAAGCAGACGTCCTCATCGGTGCGGACGGGATTCACTCCAGCGTGCGCAAGCTGTTGTTTGGCGCGGAAAAGATGCGCTACTCCGGCTATACGGCCATTCGCGGAATCGCCCGGTATGAAGATGCGCGCTATCCGCTGGAAACGGGCGGCGGCTTTGAAGCGTGGGGGAGTGGAGCGCGGTTCGGTTTTTCCCATATCGGTCACAACCGGATACACTGGTTCGCTGCCATCAATGCCCCGGAAGGCGAAAAAGATCCGCCGATCGGACGAAAGCTCGCGGCGTTGCGCCGCCTGGAAAACTGGTACGAGCCTGTCCGCGCCGTCATCGCCGCTACGCCGGAGGAAGCGATTTTGCGGCACGACATTTACGATCGACTGCCGTTGAAACGGTGGGGTACGGGAAGGGTCAGCCTTTTGGGCGATGCCGCACATCCGATGCTGCCGAATCTGGGGCAGGGAGCAGGGCAAGGGCTGGAGGACGCGCTTGTGCTGGCACGTTGTCTTGCGCCTGCCGACGTGGATATTCCAGCCGCTCTCGTCCACTACGAGAAGCAGCGGAAAAAGCGGGCACATGCGATCGTGCGCGGCTCGCGTCTGATGGGCTATGTTACCCAGTGGGAAAATCCGTTGGCAATCGCTGTGCGCAATTGGTTGCTGAAAACGATTCCGCCTGGCATGCAAAGCAGACGCCTGGAATGGATCATCCGCCATGAAGTATAGCCAATAGGAAAAGGCAGGGAGCCTGAAGTCCCTGCCTTTTTTTGTAGAGCGGATTATTCTTGATGACGAGCCTGGTACGCGAGCAGTGCTCCGATGAACAGTTGCCCCGTTTGAATCATGGAACGCTCATCCACATCGAACTTGGGATGATGGTGCGGATAGGTTGCCAAAAGCTCCGGATTGCGTCCGCCGGTCATGAAGAAAGTAGCTGGACGTTCCTGCGCGTAGTAGGCGAAGTCTTCTCCCCCCATGATCGGTGGCATTTGGATGACGCGCTCTTCGCCAAAAAGACGTTTCGCTTCTGCTTCCACGAGCGGCGTTTCCACTTCATCGTTCCATGTAGCCGGATAGCCGCGTTCGTACTTGATTTCGCAAGTCGCGCCGACAGCATGGCAGCTCGCTTCCACGATGCGGCGCATGGATTGCTCAACCGCTACGCGCACTTCTTCGTCGTACGTGCGGACGGTTCCTTTCAGGCGCACCTGGTCGGGAATGACGTTGTACGCTTCGCCGCCACCGTTAAACGAGCAGACGGACAGCACGACTTGCTTGAGCGGGTCTATCTGGCGGCTCGCCACTTGTTGCAGGTTCATCACAATCTGGCTGCCGAGGACGATCGGGTCAATGGAAGTGTGCGGGGAAGCGCCATGCCCGCCTTTTCCGTACAAAACAATTTCAAAGCTGTCAGCAGCGGCTGTGACGTATCCTTTTGCAATGCCGACGACGCCAACTGGCAAATCAGAAGCGACGTGGGCACCGTAGACGACATCGACGCCTTCCAGGCAGCCTGCTTCGACCATGGATTTCGCTCCGCCAGGCGGCAGCTCTTCGGCAAACTGATGAAGAAACACGACCGTACCTGGCAGCTCATCGCGGAACTCGCTCAAAACTTGGGCGACACCGAGCAAGCCGGCCGTGTGAATGTCGTGGCCGCATGCGTGCATCACGCCGGGAATCCGCGATTTATACTCAACCTCTTTTTCATCCTGAATCGGCAAAGCGTCAAAATCGGCGCGCAAAGCGACCGTCTTTCCCGGTTTTCCACCCTTGAGGTAGCCGACGACGCCCAGGCCGCCTACTCCGGTTTTTACTTCGATGCCAAAGGAAGCGAGCTTGTCCGCTACTTTCTTTGCCGTGTTTTCTTCTTTAAAGGAAAGCTCAGGGTACATATGCAGATCGCGTCTGAATGAAACCAGCTCCGGGTAAATTTCCTGTAAACGGGCAAACATTTTGTCTTGCATCGGACCCACTCCTTTTCACGGTGGAAACAGATTGGTAATTCGCAGTCTCCTTATTATAAAAAGAAGTCAAAATAGTTTGCAATCTATGTTGTGCGAAAGTATGTCTGTCAAGAGGGGAGCGCAGGTGGACAGCTTTGAAACAAATCGACTAGAATGGATAAGGGAGTGACACGTCAATGAGAGAACGGCAGAGGAGAAAATGGTAACATCCTTTACAAAAAATCGCAGAGTCTGGATTTGTGTGCTGATGTCAGGCGTCCTGTTTTTGACGATGACCTGTCTTAGCATCGCAGGCTCTTATTACAATACGATGCAGTCGGTCCGCCTTTCGATTGCCAATCAGAGCATGAAGACGGCGGCGATGGTGGCGCAGCGAATCGATATTGCCGCCTATGAGCAATTTTTGCAGCATCCTGCCAAGGACAACCCGGCTTATGAGTCGATTCGTACCCAACTTAGTCAGGCGCGAGAGCAATTCGGGATTCTTTACTCGTACATTATGCAAATCAACGAGGATGGAAACGGCGGCAAAGTCATGGTCGTGGCCTATCCGCCTGATCGGACGCTTCCTTTTCAAATTGGCGATCCTTGCTATGTGACGGCAGAGCAGATTGCCAAAATTCGCACGGGTCAATCCTACTATTCCGACATCATCCGCGACCCTGTTTACGGCGTTTACATGTCGGCCGGTGCGCCGCTGGTCGGAAAAGACGGCCGGCTGCTAGGCATCGTTGGCGTCGACACAGACATGGCGATGGTGGAAGGGATTGGCGAAGAGGTCGTTCGAAACAGCACGCCTGTCTTTGTTTTTCACGGGCTGTTCGTCGTCGTGCTGATCGTGCTGATCCTCGGGTTGCAGCGCTGGTATCGCCGGGAGCTTAAAGCAGCCGTTGGCGAGACAGAGGAGCATTATCAGGATGAGCTGCGCTCCGTCATCAGCTCGATTCGTTCGATTCGCCACGACTTTGTCAACCATATGCAAGTTTTGTACGGTTTGATCGAGTGCGGCTATTTTGACAAGGCACGCGATTACATTCAATCGCTGCTCAAGGAGACGAAGCTGCTCGATCTTACGGTGCGGATCGCCAACCCGGCGTTGATGGTTTTGTTCCACACGAAATGGGAGCAGGCCAAGTCGAAGCAGATTGTCATGCAATTTGCCGAATGTCCCGATCCTTTCGAGAGCATTCCGTCTATCGATTTGGTGAAAATATTGTCCAATCTGATCGACAATGCGATCGATGCCGCGGAAACGGCGGAGGGCGAAAAGCGAATCCGGATTGCTTGTCGCCGGGAAGACAAGCAGTACATTTTTGAAGTAGAAAATACAGGGACGGAAATATCGCCAGAGCAGCGCGCGCAAATTTTCACGGTAGGATATACGACCAAGCCAGCCACGCAATCATGTGCAAGGGGAGCGGGCCTGCCGATCGTGCAAGCAGTAGTCAGCAAACATGCGGGGAACATCGAGATCGTGTCAGAGCATGGCGTTACGAGATTCACCGTGACCTTGCCGATCAAGTGATATTTTCCGGCCTATTACGCATCAAGGTATCGAGGGAAAAGCCATCTGTGCGAGATGGCTTTTTGCGTTTTTTTCAAAAAGGAAACGTGATATGCAAGGTAACAGGTAAGGAAAATGCAATTATATTTCGACTTATTTAGACAAAATACGACAATTTTTTCCTGCGTCTTTTGGCAGTAGACATATAAGTGAAGTGGTCTTTTTTTCAGCCAAATGGACAAGAATCTGCATAAAAATCAAAAAAAATAAAGATTTGTCAAAGTGGGTCAGATTGCTTAGGTGAAAAAATGATTTTGATCATGAAGGATTTTCTGTCGAAAGAATTTTTTTGGCTATAACCAAAAAACATGTAATAATTGTGAATAGTCGGAACTGGGGGTTTCTATCATAGTCCGGCAAAAAAATAGATAGAAAAAGAGGGTGAACGGCAGTGAAGAAAAGCAAGAAGCTATTATCCATTTTATTTTCATCATCGCTCGTGCTAACCGCATTTGCGGCGGTACCCGCTACGGGGTTGGCGAAATCGAAGGAGGACAAGCATAGCCTGGAGGTGGACTTGTCCACGGTCAACATCGACCGGCTGGTCAAAGGCTTGATTGAGCAAGGGATCATTGATGAGGATGCCGATCAGGATGAAATCAATGAAGCTTTGGAGGATTACCTCAAAGACAAGAAAGTGCCGCATGGCGTAGACGAATCCTCTTCCTTCGGGAAAAAGGCGACGAAATCCCAGCTGGCGGCTTTGTCGGATGCAGCGCAACGAGTTACGGAGATTGAAGATGAAGAAGAATTGCGCGCTTCGAAAAGAGTACATACAGACAATATCGTGATCGCGCTCGTTGAGTTTTCCGATCGCGAACACAACGAACTGCCTAAAATGAACGATACGCTCTGGACAGCGGATTTCAACGAAAAGCACTACAAGGAAATGCTGTTCAATCAAAAAGGATACGAGACGCCAGAAGGCACCAGCATGACGACCATGGCGGAATACTACTACTTGCAATCCGGCCGAAGCTGGACGGTAGACGGGGTAGTCACTCCGTGGCAAATGGCTGAGAAAAGCTACAAGTATTATGGCGAAAACAACTCCGGCGGCAGCGATTCCGCTCCGCGCGACTTGGTCGTGGAAACGCTTGACGCAGTAGGAGAGGCAATCGCAGGCAAAGAAGACGAGTACGACCAACGCGACCCGTACGATTTGGATGGCGACGGGGATTTGATGGAGCCGGATGGCATGTTGGACAACCTGATGCTTGTTCACGCAGGGATCGGGGAGGAAACAGGGGAAGATGCAGACGCAATCTGGTCGCATCGCTGGACTTTGAAAAAGCCGGTGGAAATTCCAGGCACCAGCCTGAAAGCTTTTGACTACATGATCCAGCCAGAAGACGGCGCGCCAGGCGTATTCGCTCACGAGTACGGGCACAACCTCGGCTTGCCAGACTTGTATGACACAAGCAAGCAAGGGCACGATTCCCCAGTAGGGGCTTGGTCCTTGATGTCGTCCGGAAGCCATACCGGCCAAATTTTCCAAACGCAACCGACCGGAATGGACCCTTGGTCTAAAATGATGCTGCAACAAATGTACGGCGGCAAATGGATCTCGCCACGCGTGCTTGACTACAAAGATTTGGAAAACAAGAAAAAGACAGTCAGCCTGGTTGACGCTTCCAGCCTGGAAATGGGCGGAAAAGTCATCAAGCTCAACATGCCGCAAGTAGAAAAAGAGCCACCGATTCAGCCAAAAGATGGGGACTACTCCTACTTCTCTGACGAGGGTGACAATCTCGATACCAAAATGGTTTCGGACGTCATTGACTTGAGCGGAGTAAGCTCGGCTTCCATGAGCTTTGATTCTTGGAGAGCGATTGAAACCGACTACGACTTCCTGTACGTCAATGTGATTGATGAAAATACCGGGGAAAGCAAAGAAGTAGAAGTGTTCGACGATGTAACGAAAGGCTGGGATCACGAAAAAATCAGCCTGAACGATTTTGCCGGCAAGAAAATTCGCGTTGAGTTCAACTACAAGACAGATGGCGGCCTGGCTATGGCTGGCTTCTATCTCGACAACTTTGAAGTTGAAGGAGACGGACAGGTTATTTTCGAGGATGACGCAGAAGGCGAACCGAAGTTCCAGCTGGACGGCTTCCAGCACTTTGATGGAAAAGGCAAAATGTACGACACGTACTACCTGATCGAGCTGCGTTCTCACGAAGGCGTAGACGCTGGATTGAAGTATTTCCGTCGCAACGATACGTTCTTCACTTACGATCCAGGTATGGTGATTTGGTACTACGACGGCCGTTACGGCAAAACGCAGGACAACAACACAAGCCAGCATCCAGGCTACGGCATGCTCGGCGTAGTCGACGCGCATCAAGAAGTGCGCTACTGGAACAACGACGAAGGAAACAAAGACGCGATCGCAGACTCCCGCTACCAGGTGAACGATGCGGCATTCAGCCCGAACAAAACATCTGGCATGGATCTCGATTACATTTACGGCACGATGGATTATGAGCCGCTCGCTGGAGTAACGACATTCGACGACGGCGACGACTACACGATGTCGGAAGTGCCGGAAATCGGTAAAATCCTTCCTGAGATCGGACTGCAAATCAAGCTGAAACGGGTATCCAAGAAGTTTACCGAAGGAACCGTTGAGCTGTCTGTGAAAAAGTAAGAAGCAAAGAGCAAGACGCCCGCAAGCCACGAGTTGGCAGCGGGCGTCTTTTTGCATGCCGTAGACAAACAGACGGAAAAACATGTCCAGAAACGAATGCGCGATCTCGGATCGCTCGTCTTTCCGATAAGCGACACCTGCTTCCAGGCGAATGCTCACGTCCGCGAGGGGGCGGCAGACAACGGATTTTCCCCCGTGCAAAGGCAATTCCGGCTGTTTACTGGTCTAAGCCTGCCTCTGGTGCAATAGGTTATAACAACGAACGACAAGCTGCCCGCAGGAAATCGCGCGAAAGAAAGACAACCTTTGCACAGGCCGACAGAAAAACCCGCGCCAGGCAGCAAGGGGGGATTGTTCATGCTGCACATCGTTGCCTGTATCAAGCAAGTACCGGATACGAAGATCATCAAGATGAATCCGAAGACAAACACGATGGATCGCGCCAGTGCGCCTGCGATCCTCAACCCGTATGACGCGCATGCAGTAGAGGAAGCCGTCCGTCTGAAACAGCGTTATGGCGGCGTGGTTTCTGTGGTGACGATGGGGCCGCCGCCAGCCGTAAAAGCGATTCGCAAATGCATCGAGATCGGCGCAGACGCGGGCTATTTGGTGACGGACCGCGCATTTGCCGGAGCAGACACGCTGGCGACGAGCTATGCGATCACGAAGGCGATTGAAAAAATCGCTGAGGAGCATCCGGTTGACCTCGTCATCTGCGGCAAGATGACGATTGACGGAGATACGGGACAGGTCGGGCCGGGAGTTGCCAGACGGCTGGATATTCCCCCGCTGACCAATGTGAAAAAGGTAGTGGAAGTGAACAAGGAACAAGGCTATGCCATCGTTCACCGCAAGCTGGAAGACGGTCATGAGGTTGTCCAGTCGACGCTGCCTTGTCTTTTTTCCGTGGAGAAGGAAATCAACGAGGTGCCGTATTCTCCTCTGCCCAACATGCTGCGGGCGGCCAGGTACAATCCGGTTGTCTGGTCCGTGAACGATCTCGGCGATATTGACCGGACTTTGCTTGGATTGAAAGGCTCGCCGACTATCGTCGCGAAAGTATGGCCGCCGGAAAAGCCGAAGGGCGGAGAAATGCTGGAGGGAACAGCGACAGAGCAAGTGGAGCGCTTGATGGACATCCTCCGGGAGAAACAGGGATTGTTTCGTGTGAAGGAGGGACAGTCATGAATCTGGAGGAGTATCGCGGCATCTGGGTCTATCTGGAGGCGCGGGATGGACAGATTGCGCCCGTATCGCTGGAGCTTTTGGGAGCAGGGCGGCAAATGGCGGACAAACGCGGCGTGCCGCTGGCGGGACTTTTAATCGGAGATGGCGTGGAGGAGCTGGCGCAAACGGCTTTTCCGTACGGGGCGGATCAGGTGTACGTCTACGATCAGCGCATTTTTGCCGACTACCGCACGGAGTCGTACATGCGCGCTGTCATCGAGTGTGTGGAGAAGCACAAGCCGGAGATCATTTTGTACGGGGCGACCACGACAGGAAAAGACTTGGCGAGCGCGGTAGCTACCGACTTGCAGACGGGGCTGACCGCTGACACGACGATGCTGGATGTCAATGCGGAGACAGGACTGCTGGAAGCGAGCCGACCTGCTTTTGGCGGGAACATTATGGCGACGATTTTATGCAAAAAGCATCGGCCGCAAATGGCGACGGTGCGCCCGAAAGTCATGAAAGCACTGGAAGCGGATCAGATGCGGACGGGCGAAGTCATCAAGGAGAGCATCAAGCTTGCAGAGGAAGACATTCGCACCAAAGTGTTGAAAATCGTGCGGGAAACGAGAGAAAAGGTCAGGCTGGATGAAGCCGATGTCATCGTAGCTGGCGGGAAAGGGCTGGGCAGCAAGGAAGGGTTTCAGCTCATCCACCGTTTCGCGGAATCGATCGGAGCGACAGTTGGGGCGAGCAGGGATGCCGTCGAAGCGGGCTGGGTCGATCACGCGCATCAGGTGGGACAGACAGGGGTTACGGTTACGCCGAAAATTTACTTTGCCATCGGCATTTCCGGGGCGATCCAGCATCTGGTCGGCATGCGCAATTCCGGGCTGATCATCGCGATCAACAAAGACCCGAATGCCCTGATCTTCCAGGCGTGTCACTACGGCATTGTGGGCGACGCTTTTGAGATCGTGCCATTGCTGATGAAAGCGTTCCAAAAGGAGCCGGACAGGGAGGTTACGTATGGCTGAAAAATTTGACGTGATTGTCGTCGGGGCAGGTCCGGCCGGAACAGCCTGTGCTTACACGCTGGCGAAGGCTGGTGTCAGTGTGCTGTTGATGGAAAGAGGCGAATATCCCGGCTCCAAAAATGTGATGGGCGGGGTGTTGTATCGCAAGACGATGGAGGATATCATCCCGGGCTTTTACAAGGAGGCTCCGGTCGAGCGGCCGATCGTGGAGCAGCGCTTTATGATGCTCGATAAAGAATCGGCGCTCAATTTCAGCTACAAAGGCATGGAATGGGCGCAGGAGCCGTACAACAACTTCACGGTGCTCAGAGCCAAGTTCGACCAGTGGTTTGCCGATAAAGCGGTGCAGGAAGGCGCGCTTTTGCTGAATGAGACAGTGGCGTTATCCTGTATTGTCGAGGACGGCAAGGTCGTCGGGATCAAGACTGACCGACCGGACGGCGATGTTTACGCCGATGTGGTCGTCCTCGCTGACGGGGTCAATTCGTTGTTGGCAAAATCGCTCGGCTTCCACAAGGAGTTTCGCCCTGACGAGGTTGCGCTGGCTGTGATGGAAGTATTGAAGCTGGATCGCAAAATCATCGAGGACCGCTTTAATCTGGAGGGCGATCACGGCTGTACGATCGAGATTTTTGGAGACTCGACCAAGGGAATACTGGGCACAGCCTGGCTCTATACGAACAAGGACAGCCTGAACATCGGCGTGGGCACGATGCTGTCCGGGCTGATCAAGCATAAGCTCAAGCCGTATGAGCTGCTGGATTACGTCAAGAACCATCCGATGATCCGCCCCTATATACAAGGCTGCGAGCAGCAGGAGTATTTGGCGCACCTGATCCCGGAAGGCGGCTATCGCTCGATGCCAAAAGTCGTCGGAAACGGCGTCATCGTCGTGGGAGACGCGGCACAGCTCGTCAACGCGATTCACCGGGAAGGCTCGAACATGGCGATGGCTTCGGGGGTAATGGCTGCCGAGACGATTATGCAGGCAAGAGAGGCGAACGACTTCTCGGAAAAAATGCTCATGCCGTACCGCGACAGCCTGTTGAACAGCTTTGTCGGTCAGGATTTGAAAAAGTACAAGGATGCTACGCACCATTTTGAAAAGTTCCCGCAATATTTTGAGCAGTACATCCCGCTGATGAACAAGGCAGCCAGCCAAATGTTCACGGTGGACGGAAGCTCGAAGTGGAACAAGCAGAAAAAAATATGGAGCGATCTGGGCAGCGCCAAGGACAAGTGGAAAATGGCGCGCGATCTGATGAATGCATGGAGGGTGATGAAGTGATGACGCAAATACCCAAAGGGCAATCGATCGAAGAGAAGCAGTATCTCGTTCGCTTCAAGGCAGATACGCAATCGCACCTGCACGTATTGAGCGCGGATGTGTGCGCGTCGCAATGCCCGGATAAGCTCTGTACGATCTTCTGTCCGGCGGAGGTTTACAAATGGGAAGAAGTGCGGATGCATGTGGGCTACGAGGGCTGTCACGAGTGCGGGAGCTGTCGCATCGGCTGTCCGCACGAAAACATCCGGTGGGAATATCCGAAGGGCGGCCACGGAATCATTTTCAGACTCGGATAATGGGCGGGCGATCTCCGGTGATCCAAGTGGGCGATCTGGTCGTATTTGTGAAGGATGGAGCCAAAGGTGTCGTCATCAGCATCGAGGAAGAACGGTGTCAAGTTTTGTGGGAGGATGATTTTGTCAGTTGGGAGCAGCGCGAATGCTTGCTGGTCGCCAAAAAGGAACAGCCAGAACAGCGGGGGAGATGACCCGGCGTTCTGGCTGTTTTTCCTCTGTGGGTGAACTGTGTTTATTCAAGGCGGAAGGGGCGTGGAAAAGCTCTGGCCCCCCAAATGCGATAACAACCGAGTGCAGGTTGGGGCGAAGATAAGGAAACGATGAGGTAAGCGGCTTCCGTGTAGTGGGCGTAAGCGATGTCCTCGGTGGATGGAACGGGCGGAGCGGTTGGATGGGAATGGTAAATCCCGACCAGATTCTCGCCGCGCATGGCCATTTTATTTAGCACCTTCTGAATTTGCCGTGTGCTCATGGCAAAAGCATCGGGGCGTTTCAGGACGTTTTCCATCCGCCAAATGGTCTGGGCGCTGTTGCCCCTTCCGGAAAGCAATCCGCATGCCTCATACGGTTTTTCTTCTTGGCAATGTCGAACCATTTCGTCCCACACAGATCGGGTCATGGAAAAGGGTGTTTCGGTTGTATTAGCCTTGCCAACGTCTGCCGCAGCATCCTCCGGTTGTTTTGGATTGGACAAAGGGTTTCACGTTGTGCACAGGCCCGGATTTTGGCAGTGGCGATGGCGGCATCCCCAGCGGACGCATGCCTTGGCGAACAGGGCGTTGCTGACGCTGATTGTAAAGTGCGCGGAGTTGATCTGGTGTCATGGATTTCCCTCCCTTTCTGTACTGTACTATGTTTTATTCAGCGAGCTGTCGAGTGGTAACGGCGATCGCACATTGCAACTGGTCACTTGAACGGGTTGAATGTGTTTCCTTGCTGCGTATGCGGCGGCATCTTGAACGAGATTGGGCTGGAAGCAGGGATGTTGTTGTTTGCGTTGCCGTTCATGGACGAAGAAGTGCTGTGCGGCAGTTGGCTCAACGTCTTGTTTGCCCGCGCTTCTTTTTGGCTGAAATCTTTTATGGCTTGTCTGTACTTCTCCTCTTTCTCCTGATGCTCCTTGACCAACTGTTTTAGTCCGGCGACTGTCTTTTTCAAGACAAGCTCCTGGGTAGTGATTTGCTCCAGTTGTTTTTCTTTTTCTTTGAGCTGTTGCTTGAAGGAGTGAATCGTGTCTTCCAGGCGTTTGTTCCAGCTGCTTTCATCCGTCTGTTGCAAAGTCAGCTTGTCTTCGGCGGCCCGCAGCTGCTTTTGGATCGCGGACAAGTTTGCGTTTGCTTCGGTTAGCTGTTTTTGCGCGTCGTCGAGCTGCTGTTGTTTTGCTGTCAGGCGCGCTTCCAGTTCTTTCGTTGCTTCCAGTTGTTGGGAAGCGGTGTTTAGCTGCTGAACGAGCGAAAGGTGCTTGTCGTTCAATTGCTCATACGATTGGCGACTCGTTTGCAGTTCGCTGCTCTTTTGTTCCAATTCTTGCTTCAACTGCTGCTCCTGTTGCTCCAATCGGGCGATCGCTGCTTCCAGCTGTTGCTGCTTGGTCAGCAGCTGTACTTCCTGCTCGCGAGCGGCATGGAGTTGCTGGGAAGTAACGTCGAACAGGGAAGTTGTGCTTTGCAGTTGGGTTTTTGTTTCGTCCAGTTGTTTGGTCGCCTCGGCGAGTTGTTGCGCAGAACTGTTAAGCTGCTGAAGCGTCTGGGTGTGCTTTTCGCCCAATTCGAGATAGTCGCGGTGGGCGTCTTGCAGTTCGGTATTTTTTTGTTCCAAAGCTTGTTGCCACAGTCGCTCTTGTTGCTCCCACTGGGCAATGCTTGCTTCGAGTTGTTGTTGCTTCGCTGTCATCTGCGCTGCCTGCTCGCGAGCGGCTTGGAGTTGCTCTGTGGTGTCTTGCAGCTGGGCGGCTGTGCTTTCCAGTTGTTGCTGTGTTTCGCCGAGTTGTTGGGAAGATGCGTCCAGTTGGGAGCGGGTGTTTTGCAGTTCGGCTTGAGTATCTGCCAACTGTTGCTGTGCTTCGTCAAGCTGCTGGGAAGCTGTGTTCAACTGCTGAAGCGCTTGCTCGTGTTTTCCGCTCAGTTCGAGGTAGTCCTGATGAGCGCTATGCAGCTCGGCTGTTTTTTGTTCCAAAGCTTGCTGCCAGAAAACTTCCTGCTGCTCCCAGTTCGCGATGCTTGCCTGAAGCTGCTCCTGCCTCGCAACCAGCTGCGCCTTGGAGGCAAGGGCGCTTTCAAGCTGTCGGGAAGTGGCGTCAAGCTGCTGCGCAGTCGCGTCAAGTTGCTGTGAAGTGGCGTCCAACTGCTCCGACTTGGCATCGAGCAGGGAAGTCGTGGTTTGCAGCTGAGCGGTTGTTTCCTCCAGCAGTCGGTTTGCTTCGCCGAGCTTGGCGGAAGTGGTGTCGAGTTGCAATGAAGTCACGTCAAGTTGCTGTAAAGCGTCGTCGAGCTGCTCGGATTTGGCATCGAGTAGGGAAGTCGTGGTTTGCAGTTGAGCCGCCGTTTCCGCCAAAAGCTGGTTCGCTTCGCCGAGTTGGGCGGAGGTGGCGTCAAGCTGCTGCGCAGTCGTGTCGAGTTGCTTCGTGGTCACGTCAAGTTGCTGCAAAGCGTCGTCAAGCTGCTCGGACTTGGCATCGAGCAGGGAAGTCGTGCTGTGCAGTTGAGCCGCCGTTTCCGCCAAAAGCTGGTTCGCTTCGTCGAGTTGGGCGGAGGTGGTGTCAAGCTGCTGCGCAGTCGTGTCGAGCTGCTTCGTGGTCACGTCAAGTTGCTGTAAAGCGTCGTCAAGCTGCTCGGATTTGGCGTCGAGCAGGGAAGTCGTGCTGTGCAGTTGAGCCGCCGTTTCCGCCAAAAGCTGGTTCGCTTCGCCGAGTTGGGCGGAGGTGGTGTCAAGCTGCTGCGCAGTCGTGTCGAGCTGCTGAGTAGTCACGTCAAGTTGCTGCAAAGCGTCGTCAAGCTGCTCGGACTTGGCATCGAGCAGGGAAGTCGTGTTTTGCAGCTGAGCCGCCGTTTCCGCCAAAAGTTGGTTCGCTTCGCCGAGCTGAGCGGAGGTGGTGTCAAGCTGCTGCGAAGTAGTGTCGAGTTGCTGCGTAGTCACGTCAAGTTGCTGTAAAGCGGCGTCAAGCTGCTCAGCCTTGGCATCGAGATGTTGAGAGGTCGCGTCAAGCTGTTGAACCACCTGGTCGTGCTTCGCATTCCACTCGTGGGACAGGTGGAGCGCAGCTTGCACCTCAGCGTCTTTTTGCTCAAGCGCCTCGGTCCACACGATCTTTTGTTGCTTCCAATGCGTGACGGCTGCTTCGAGCTGTTGCTGTTGGGCGAGAAGCTGCGTCTCGTGTTCGCGAGCGGCATCGAGCTGGCGGGAAGCGGTGTCAAGCTGTTGTGTAGTTTGATCCAGTTGCCGGGAAGTCTCGTCAAGCTGTTGCGCAGTGTGATCCAGCTGCTGGGAGGCGGCGTCGAGTTGGGAAGTTGTGCTGTGCAGCCGGGCTGTGGTGTCTTCCAGTTGCTGATTTGTTTCGTCGAGTTGCTGTGCCGTTGTGCCCAGCTGTTGCAGCGTCTGATCGTGCCTTTCAATTAACGCCAAATAATCGTGATGAGCCGCGATCAGCTCAGCGTCTTTTTTCTCCAGGGCTTGCTGCAACGAAAGCTCCTGCTGTTCCCGCTGAACAAGGGCAGCTTCCAGCTGTTGCTGCTTCTCGATCAACTCCTGCTCCAGAGCGCGGGCCGCGTCAAGCTGCTGGGAGGTAGCTTCCAGCTGGGCCGAGGCGTTTTGCAATTGTACGGTTGTCTCGTGCAGTTGCCGTGCGGTTTCATCTAAGTGCTGCTGTTTGAGCAAAAGCTGCGCTTCCAGATCGCGTGCAGCTTCCAGTTGCTGGGACGCGTTTGTCAGCTGTGCGGACGTGTCTTGCAAAAGTTGAGTCGTTTCCTGGAGTTGCAGGGAAGTTGTTTCCAGATTCTGGTTTGTCGATTCCAGCTGTTGGCGCTTGGTGTGCAGGTCTTGCTGGGATGCTTCCAGCTGCTCTTGCAAATGCTCCAGCTGGGAAAGCTGCTCCTGTTCCACGAGCTGGGCGCTTTCGTATTCGTCGTGCATATGCTCAAGCGCTCGTTTCCAGGAATTTTCCTGCTGCTCCAAATGGGTAATCGTTTCGAGCAACTGCTGGCGTTCTGCAAGCAGCTCCTCGATCTTGTCACGCTGTTGTTGCTGCTGCTCATGCAACTGGGTGTTGACCTGCTCCGACGAGGCGATCAGCTGTGCCAGTTCTGCTTCTTTTCGTCTCGCTTCCTCCAGCTGCTGCTGTGCGTGCTCGCTGGCGGACTCATATGATTTCAGCTTCGCCAGGCTTTGCTCCCACTCCGCTTCCTTTTTCTCAAAGTGATCCAGCCTGCGCTGCAATAGTTCGATACGCTCCCGCAAAGTGGCTTCCATGGCCTCATGCTTGGAAATGGCTTCCGCGAGCTTGGGGGATGTTTCATGCTCGTGCAGCTCGCTCCGCAGCTCATCTACCGTTCGCTTCAGCTTGCCCTCCCGATCTTTGTAGACCGAAATGGCTTTTTCGCGCTGCTGGAGAAGGTTCTGGTAGTGGTCCAGTTTCGCTTCCAGATCGCTGAGCAGCTTCTGCGACTGATCCGTGTACTGCTGCCATTCATTTGCTTTTTGGTCCAGATCGGCGAGGGTCTGGTGCAGTTCCTCCAGCTGTGCCCGGTATTCCTGGTTTTCCAGGCTGGTTGCTTCTATCTTTTCCTCAAGCTCCATCACTCTCATGCCCAGTTGGTTAGCTTTGTCCTCGTAGTAGTACGCCTGTTTTTTCAGCAAAAGGAACTTCTCGTTCCCTGCTTTTGGCTTGCTTGTGCTGGAGGTTCTTTTTTTAAGCACAGTGTTGTCCTCCTTTTTTGCGTAAGGTTATCCTCTATAGACATATGTAATGGTCGGCATTTGGTGCATGTATCCCGATGCGGCCAATCTGGCGGCAAAAGAAACGAAAAAAGGAGAAGACAAAGTCTTCTCCCGGTGGAAACACCAATATGGTTTGCAGGAAGCAGGAAGCTTACGGCGTGGTGATGACGATGTCTCCGAATGTGACGCAATCGCGCACCAGCAATTGCTCGTCGGGAACGATGGTGAGGTTGGCAGAGAAGACGAGGATGCCGTTTGCATCTGTCAGTGTCAGGATGATCACGTCTGGCAGACCGAGTGCTGTTTCGGCCAGAGTCAAGGAGTAGGTCATGAACTCTTGCGCTCCGGTTGCTGTGAAGGTTCTCACGCCGGTACCGGATACGACCAGACCAGTGATCAGATCCAGACCTGGCAGCACGGTAATGCACGTAGGCGAACTGATCGAGGTAGGCGAGAAGCTGAAGCTTTGGTCGCCCAACAGGTCAGTCAAGACTGTATCGAAGAAATTAAAGGTGAACGAGCTGCTGGATGGATCGCAGCTTGGGCAGATATCGGCGATGAGCTGGACTGTACCGACTGCGACTTCGAGTGGGATACCGATGCTGATCGATACGTTCGGGATCAGTGCGTTTACGGACGCCTGGCAATCGCAGTTGCGAACTGGGAAGATTGGCGGGCATTGTGGCGGGAATGTGATCGGCGGGCAACGGAAAGAAGGCGTTGGCGACGGTACAGGAATGTTGTTAGGACGCGGCGAGCAGAATTTGGCGAGCACTTCGAGTTTGACTTCCGCTTCTACCTGGATTTCCACGCACACAATGACATCCAGCTGAACCATGCCGCCGAGGAGTACGTTGCCGGTAGGGCTGCATTCCAGGGCGCTGATTCGGCAAACGATGTTGTCTTCGTCAAGCGGTTCAGGCAAGCACAGTACGACCTCCTGATCGAACTGTACCGTTGTCGTGAACTCGCAGAGTGGCGTTCCGTCTGCGAAAACGCGCACGATAACAGTGGCGCTGAACACGAAGCGGACAACACCTACGCGGACGGTTGTGCCGTTGACTGTGATGTTTTCGCGGCGAATGCTGACGACGCTGCAGCTAGGGCCAGGAGATACAGGCTCTACGCACGAGATGGAAATATCTTGCCCTGCACGAATAGCTGCGTCCACAAGTGCTCGACAATCGTCGGGAAGGGCAATCTTGTTCCGGTAGCTGTTAGCAAGAACGACCCAGTCGTACACCTTTTGAACGCGAATGCACTCTTCCTGAAGGTTGTTCGGAGTAGGAGGAGTAGCGGTCGGTGTTGGTGTAGGGAGCTGGCGACCCATAATGGGCTTCACAGGATGTTTCACCGTAAGAATCCTTCCTTTCCTAGGGGATTTGCTTTGCAGTTACATACTATGTGGGCAAGGGGAAATTTGCTTGTCAACGAATGCCCATTTTTTAGGTGAAAGACGGATTAAAACGGGATTTGAAATTGTTGGAAAAACCAGTTGTCATCGCGTTTTCTCTGGGCGAGGTAGCGGATGCGCTGGGCAGCTGCTCCAGAGGTCAGCACGTCGTCTTCGATTTCGCTGGCATTTGCGTACACGATGAGCTTCTTCGTGGCTTCAATCCGCTGTTCGCTAAAATGGCTGTACGCCATCCGCAGCATATTGTAGTAGATGTGCTCATGCACCACTGTATAAGGATGAGTTTGCCTGAACAGATGACGAATTTTCACGGAAGGGTGGACAAAGCAGGTGAAGCCGAACAGCCACATTTTGATGGAAAACTCGATGTCTTCAAAGCCCCACACGCGGAATCCGCGATCGAATCCGCCCACCTTCATGAAAGCTTCCCGCGTAACAATAAAGCAGCCCCCTGGCAAAATCGCAATCGGAGCAGGCCGCTGCGGATTCGGATACCAGACGACGCCCAGCTTTTGATCGAGCTTTTGGCCGTAGCCGATTTTGTGCGGCTCTGTCATGGAGGCGATCCCCGGTGCGACGCCGTCCGCTTTTTTGGTGAGGATCAGCTCCAGCATGCGATCGATCCAGAAATTTTCAAAAGCGAGGTGCGCATCGCAAAAGATCAAAAACCTGCCCTGCGCGTGATCGACGCCCAAATTTCTCGCGGCGGCTGCTCCGATCCCTTCTGTCGTGATCAGCTTGATGTTTGACGGGTTTTCCTGATTGCGCAAAAAATGACAGCCATTATCAGTAGAAGCATCGTCGACCACGATGACTTCATAGGTCATATTGGTTCTCGCATTGACGAGAGAAGTAATCGTTGTGCGCACATTGTCTCCTTCGTTTTTGACAGGGATGATAATAGAGACCAATGGCGGTTGCTCGACGGACATATGACCACTCCTTTCTAGTAGCCATGGTATGCCGCACGTCAGGGGAGGGAACGCCCGCTGCCAAATTTGCTCACTCTTGGCACTAGGCATTCATACAATATCGCGGAGAGTCTAGATCGTGTCGTGAGGAGTGAAAAGGATGGACGTCGAGGTATATTACAGCGGGCAGCGTGGCGGGACCATGCCGTATGCGGCTCTGCCTGCTTTTCGATTGTTTTGCAAGCAAAACGGATTTCAATTGAAATGGGACCCGAAACAGAAGCGGATCGATCTCGATTCGGGCCTGAAAGGGAAAGTGTGCGTTCTTTTTACAGGCGGCCAAACGACGGAAACTGCCTACGAGTGGGATGTGCTGGGGAAAGTCCAGCGCTTCGTTTCTGATTATGGAATGGAAGTGGTGCTGACGAAAAACAACCTCAGCCTGGCGAAAAATACCGACGTTGCGATCCGCTTCAGCATGAAGGAACTGCGCTTGCTGGAAAAGCCGCGGCTGGTTTTATATCCGCACGAAAATGAGCGGCAGAGAGAGCTGATCCGCTGCTTGCAGCAAGAACTGAAGCAGACGGGGATAGCGTGCCAGCAAAAAGCGAGCAAAGCGCCCAAACAAGCGGGCGGAATCGTGCATATCCAGTTGCAAATTCCGATTCACACGGAAGTGTACAAAAGAAAAGCTTACGGCGAAAAAATAGCCTTCTATCTCGCTTCGGGCATTTTGGAATATTTTCAAAACGGCTTGCACATTCAGCCGCTTGCTTACCTTCCCCCGAACATATTGAAGCTGTTCTACTCCAGCGTCTGGTCGTCCGAGCAAAGTCAGCTGACCACAAGCACAAGCGACGATGAGGAATTGCTTGCAGAAGTGGAGGAGCTGCTTGACCAGGCAGATGAGCACGATTGCGAGCAAATCGAGAGCGAAGCTGGCGAGGAGCAAGCAGAGGCGCCAGTCATGACCGCACAGGCAGTGCCAGACGTTCAGGAGGAACAGACAGCAGTAGCCAGCCTGCAAAAGGCGGAACAGCCGCAGGCAGAGCAAGTGGTTCAGCAAGAGCAGGAAGCTGCTGCACACCTGGCAGAAGAGGTAGTCGCATCGCAGGAGCGAGAGCAACCACAGGAACCGCACGCAGCCGTCCTCCATATAGAAGAAGCAGCTCCCGAACAAACAGAGGAACAGGAACAGGCTGTAGAAGCGCGCACAGCCGCAGAAGTGTTTTTTGACTACACATTGATTCACTCAGACTCCAATGAAAAACCGTATTTGCTAATAGGCACTCTGCAAGTCAAAAACACGGGAACAGAGGTGCTGTACAATCCGATCGTTTGCCTGCGGGTAAGCCCAGCCGATTCGATCAAGATGGGCGGGCAAATTTTGCCGCCGCGGCTGGTCGAGACATTGGCTGTGCAAGGCAGCAACGGCTTGAAAGGCTGGCGGTATCTTGATGACGACTGGTTTACCCAAGCGATGGAGCGCGGCGAATACTGGATTGCTCCGATCCAGCCTGTCGCGATCCCGCCGCAGTCAGCGGAAGCTTTTCAAAATTTCCAGGTGTCTTTTTTGAAGCAGGATTCGGGCAAGGCGATCGTTGTAGAAGGAGTCGTTCTCTGCAATGACCAATCCGTGCATTTTTCGGCGAACAACCGGATTGCTGTTTCGTTCTAGGCACAGGCAAAAAAAGCCACCATTTCGATAGCGAAATGATGGCTTTTACATTCAGCGAGCTTACTTTTTCAAAAACATTTGGACGAACGTTTTTCCGTAAGGGCCGCCATTGACTACAGCGATTCCCACATAGTCATACGTAGGGCTGAGGATGTTGGTCTTGTGGCCCGAAGAGTTCATGAACATTTGATGGGCACCGCTTACCGACGGATTTTGGGCAATGTTTTCAGCTGCCGCCATATAATTGATACCAAAGGTGTCCATCATCTGGAAAGGCGAACCGTACGTCGGAGAAGTGTGGCTGAAGTAGCCTTTGGTCACCATCTCCTGGGCTTTGACTCGCGCTACTTTGACCAGTTGCATATCGACCTGGTACGGCGCGAGTCCGCGGCTCGTGCGCTCCTGATTGACCAACTGGACCATTTCCTTTTCGTCAGCAGTCAAATCGGCTGGCAAAGGAACGGTCGTGCCAGTGCCCGGGTTTTGCGGTTTTTCCGGCTGTGTTGGCGTCACAGGCGGTGTCGGGGTTGGCGTTGGTGTCGGAGTTGGCTTCGGATTGTTCTTGTTGTTCTTGTACTGCTCTTCAATCGCCTTGTACGTTTTCGCGTCGGCTTCCCCGGTCAAAGTCTGCTTGTTGCGGGATTGAAACAGCATGACGGCAAAACGGGTAGAGTCATCATAAGTGCCTGTCGCAGTCACCTTGTAGCCGAGGTTGGCGAGCATGGCTTGCAAATCTTTGACGCGCTCACCTGTAGAGCCGAGCTTCAGGGTGACAGCTGGTTCGGCAGGCTTGCTTGGCGTCTCCGGTTTGGGAGCCGGTTTTGTCTTTTGCGCCTTGTACACTTTGTTCAGCTTGTCGTAAGTCGCTTTGTTCACAATTCCCGTTTGCTTGAGCTTGTACTTTTTCTGGAATTGCTTGACGTTGTACACGGTGTCGACGGTATAGAGCTTGTCTACTTTCAGCTTGTGGTCAAAATGCAGGGCATCGAGCATTTTCTCCACTTCGAGCACGCGTGCATTATTCATCCCCTTTTTCAGAGGGGTAAATGTTGTTTTTGCAAATGCAGGTTGTCCGATCATGGTGAAGGTGACGGACAGGGAAAGGATAGCTGCAATCTTCGAAATGTTGCGATTCATGTCATCACGCCTTTCTCTGGTTTGTCGCCCTCCAATGGTACCCGATATTGTTTGGGGAAAGAAACCACAAAATATTGGAAAGAGGGAAAATTCGATGTTTGGCATCTCGTGGATTGACCTGGTCATTCTCGTGCTGGCCAGCTTTCGCCTCACCCATTTGATTGTGTATGACGAGATCACGTCGTTTCTTCGCAACCCGTTTTTTACCGTCGTGTACGAGGCAGACGCGACCGGACAAATGAACCGGCAGTATCGTTTTAAAGGGGGAAAAATCCGCCGCTTTTTTGGCGAATTGCTCAGTTGCCACTGGTGCACGGGCATTTGGGTAGCTGTGGCGACAGTGGCGGTCTACGCGTATGTACCAGCCGCCTATCCCATCTTGTTGCTGCTGGCGATTGCAGGGGCGGCGGCTGTTCTGGAGACGAGGCTGTACATGTGAAGCATGCGCAGGGTCTTTAGGCTCGCGAAAAAGCTTGATACACAACAAATTCATCATGAGACAGCGGGATCACTTCCTCGGCCTGATAACCTCCGACCAGCTTGTTTTGCAGATGCGGGACGGTCGCCGGGGCCGTCAAGGAAGAAGCGATGTCTACGCGATGCACGTTTGTTCGCGGGTCGAGCGGGATTTCCAGGGCGAACTGCGACTTTTCGACGGTGAAAGACTTGGCCCGAGCTCCGTTGACGAGAGCGGTCAGTTGAAAAGGTTTGGGCAGCTTCGCTGGCGCACCGGGAATTTTGCCTTTGATCAGCAAAATATGTGCCGGCTTGTCAGGGTCAGACTGAATGATCGTGCGCAAGACGGGAGGCGCCCATGTGTCCGGGAAGCGGTTCGTGCTGGTGACATGTGTGGAGTTGGAAGGAAACGACTTGAATATTTTCAGCAAGTCAATTACGCCCATCCCCCGATATTGCGAGACGTGCGAGATCCAGCCGCTCGGGATGCTCGAATAGTGCTTGGCGAGCGATTTGAACACTTCCGGGATTCCGACCGAATGCCACTGCGTCGTCGATTTGCAGGTGGCGTGGATGCGGGCATTGGCGAAAAACTCCGGAACAAAGCCAATTTGATGAAATTTGGCGATGCGCATCCAAAGCTCGTAGTCCATGCAAAAGTTCAGCTTTTCGTCCACGCCCTTCATGTGGGTGATGACATTGCGGCGAATAAACGCGGCGGGCTGGCAGATGCAGCACGTGTAGTAAAGCTGTTTGGCATCGGCGTGCGAGGAGGGAAACGTATTGACTGCCTGGCTATGTTCATTGATGACCTGACATTTTCCATGAACCATTCCCCAAGCCGGATGCTGCAATAAAGCGTGGACAGCCTTGCGAATCGCTCCGGGAAGATAGGTGTCGTCCGAGTTGAGCCAGCCGATGATGGTTCCTTGCGCCATGGCAAAACCTTTGTTGAGCGCATGGGATTGTCCGTTGTCCGGTTCGGAAATATATCGGAAGCGGCTGTCCGCACTGGCGTATTCCTGCAAAATGGCGAGTGTTCCATCCGTCGAACCGCCGTCGATCACGAGCATTTCCAGGTTCGGGTAGTCCTGGAGCAGCACGCTGTTGATCGTTTCGCGAATGAATCTGGCCTGGTTGAAGGAGGGGGTTACGATACTGACGAGAGGCAGCTGCCCGCTAGACATTTCTGTCACTCCTTTTCAAAAAGTCAGCGCAAAAAGAAATGGCACGCCTGCAATACCATATGTACAAGAACCGGATTTGGCATCGGGATACGTTTCTTATTTTGACAGATTCCCATAGCAAAAAGGTGTGGCGCCCTCGCTTGCAGGAGGGAGCGCACACCTTGATAGACGCACATGGCGAGATTGTGCTTACCTTACAAATAGTCCGGCACCAGACCCGGGTTGCGGTAAATGCGCAGCAGTTCCGCGTACGAATCGGCAGCTGTTTCCCGCCCGCTGATGGCCCGCGCAACCATCGTGACGCGGCCGATCGGGTAGTCGTTTTTGGTCCCGGAGTTGACGGTTGTGATGCTTTGCGGCAATACTTCGAAAAGCGTGCTGGCGAGCATCTCCCGCAAGCATCTGATCGAAGGCACCCAGTAGGTCGTTATATCGTGGTAGATTCTGTTCATATTTCCCGGAGGGCCGTTGAAGATCATTCTTGATTCGTTGTCGTCGAGGATGCAAGCCGTCTCCAACAGCAGATGTCCGCCAGTCTTGATCACACTGCGCGCTTGCGACAGCGTCCACAAAGGATCGCGGACGTGGTAGAGCAGTCCGGTATGCTGAACGATATCGAACAGGTTGTGGCGAATTTGCTGCGGGAACGGCAACGGAGCGGAGAAATCGTCCATCAGCAGCACTTTCAAACCTTCCCACAAGTTGTACGGAGAAATGTTATACAGCGGAAGAACCTTGCTTTCGAGAATGTCTTTGCACAGTTCAAAGTTGGAGTACAGCGGCTGCATGCAGTCGGTGGCGACGACGAGCGAGGCTCCGAGCTTTTCTGCTTCAAACGCCCACATTCCGTCGAAGCTGGCAATGTCCAGCACCCGTTTCCCTGCGTAATTGATGTGCGCTCTGGATTTGCGCGTACTGTCCCAAAGTGGCTCCAAAATTTTCAGGCCAGGAGTTGCGATCCCGGGACGCAACTGAATTTTATGGTACCAGGTGCGCTTGGCAATCTCCGCCAAAATTTCACTGTCTGTCCATGTTCCTCCCACTCATGTCCCTCCTTCAGAAGAATCAGTGTCTAGGCAAAATGCGATCATGCTACATTACGATATGAACGCCGCAGATGTCGGGAAACGGGTGTAATCCCCCATTCTCAGGCGCATGGCGGCGGATTTAGGCGTCCGGTACAAGCAGTGGCCGTTTCCGGCACGATCCGAAAAGCATACGGTGGAGGAAAAGGAACGTACAGGAGGGTGCGCCAATGACCTTGCCTATCATTTTCATGCACAGGGACGATGAGGATTATTTAGCCTACAGTTTGCGGCAAGCCAAGATGAGCAATCCCCGCTCTCCCGTTTACTTGCTCGGCAGGGAGGCTAACCGGAAATACGCCTCGTCCGGCGCCATGCATGTCATGATGGATTCGTATATGCAGACAGCGCAGGTGTTCGCCAAGGTGTATCAGCACATGCATGTCATGAGCTACGAATATAATTTGTTCTGCTTTCAGCGCTGGTTTATTCTCCGCGACTTCATGCGCAAAAACCGGATACAAGGCTGCTTTTACCTCGATTCGGACGTGATGCTCTACACCCAGGTCAACAAGCCGGAATACCGGGCGTTTTCCATGGAGTTTGCGTGGACAAGTTTCGTAGGCTTGGATACGCTGGATCGTTTCTGCAATTTGACGATGCAATACTTTGTGAATCCGCAGATGTTTCGGCTGCTCGTGCAAAAAACGATCGAGCTTGACCAGGTGATCGAAGGGGTTCCGCTGGTGTCGGACATGGTGCTGTGCCTGCTTTATTTCCGTTCTTACTCCGGCCAGGCGCATACGCATGGAACGTTCGGCGACAGCTTCTTTGACGAAAATATTAACCGCCCGCGGTGGGCAGAGAGTCTTTCGGGCAAGAAAAAAGTGTACGCCATCGACGGACAGCTCTACTGCAAGGATCAGGCCAGCGGTGCCCTCAAGCGGCTAAATTCGTTGCATTTCCAGGGGCTTACGGCCAAAAGCTACATGAAAGATTTCTGGCTCCCCCATATCCCCAGGCAACCCGGCGTTCATTATTACGACTATGCATCGTCCCAATGGACCATACAGAACTGAAGCTCATGCCCCGGCGAATCGCGTCGGGGTATTTGTCTACTAGGCTAGTGATTGTCGGTTTTCCAAAAGGCGGGAGAATCGACCATTTTCGCGTACCAAACAGTCACCCTCTACCAGCTTTTCATATGATGATTCATGCATGAAGTTTAACGGACAGAGGTGGCCTGGATGAAACTGGTGTTGCTATCGGGCGGTTCGGGCAAAAGATTGTGGCCGCTCTCCAACGATGTTCGCTCCAAGCAGTTTTTGAAGCTGATTCGCAATGGGGAAAGCGAACCGGAATCCATGGTTCAGCGGGTATGGAGGCAGCTTGCTGCCAATCAGTTTGAGGACATGGCTTATATCTCAACGAGTCAATCGCAGGTAGATCTCATATACAGCCAGCTGGGACCGGATGTGCCGCTGATTCTGGAGCCGCAAAAAAGGGATACGTTTCCCGCCATCGCGCTGATCGCCAGTTATTTGCACAGCGTCAAACAACTGGGGCCAGACGAGGTCGTGACTGTGATGCCTGTCGACTCTTTTGTGGAGGATCACTTTTTTCAAAAGTTGAAAGGACTGGAAACGGTCATACAGCAGTCAGGGGCCGACCTCGCCTTGATGGGAGTGAAGCCGACGTACCCTTCCACCAAGTATGGATACGTCATTCCGGTGCAAGCCGACAACGAGTCTGGCAGCTTTTTGCAGGTCGCGCGCTTTACAGAAAAGCCTTCTGTGGAAACAGCTTCCCAGCTGATTGCGCAAGGCGCCCTGTGGAATTGCGGCGTATTTGCGTTTCGCCTGGGCTATATGCTGCAAGAGCTGCAAAAGAAACAACTGCCGACGGACTACGATCAGCTGGTTGCGCGCTATACGGCATTGCCGAAAATCAGTTTTGATTACGAGGTTGTCGAAAAAGCCAAGCATGTCGTCGTTGTGCCGTACGCAGGCGATTGGAAGGACCTTGGCACATGGAACACGCTGACCGAGGAAATGAGCGACAGCTCAGTGGGGCGCGTGCATCTGGAGGAAAGCACGAATACGCATGTCATTAATGAACTGGATTTGCCGATCGTCGCAATTGGCGTATCCGACCTCGTCGTCGCCGCCAGCCCGGATGGCATCCTGGTCGCAGCGAAGGACAAAAGCCACAAGGTCAAGGATATTGCAAGCGATTGGTCGCAGCGGCCGATGTTCGAGGAGCGGCGCTGGGGCTGGTACCACGTCTTGCAGTTTCAGAAAATGAATGAAAAGGTCGAGGTGTTGACCAAGCAGCTCCACCTCCATGCCGGAAAAAATTTGAGCTATCAATACCACCACTTTCGCAGCGAGGTGTGGATGATAGTGGAGGGAGAAGGGGAGTTTGTCCTGAATGATCGCTTGATGATCGTCAAGCCTGGCGATGTGGTGGAAATTCCTGTCGGAGCCAAGCATGCGATCAAAGCGATCAGCGACCTCGACATTATCGAGGTGCAGATGGGCAGCAAGCTGGTCGAAGAGGACATCGTCCGGCTGGGCATGGACTGGAATGACATCGTGGAAATGGTCAGTGAATGATGATGCGACCAGACGCTGCCTTTTGGCAAGGAAAAAGAGTGTTCCTGACAGGACATACGGGCTTCAAAGGCTCGTGGATGTGCCTGTTGCTGCATCGCTTGGGGGCGCAGGTGACCGGATATGCGCTGGCTCCGCCGACCCATCCCAGCCTGTTTGAGCTGTGCCGCATCGATTCCTTGATCGACTCCGTGTCAGGCGACATTCGCGACAGTCAGCAGCTGCAAACGGCGCTTTTGCAAGCAAAACCGGATATCGTCATCCATATGGCGGCACAGCCTCTGGTTGGCCTGTCCTATCAGGAACCTGTCGCCACTTATGAGACGAACGTCATGGGAACGGTTTATTTGCTGGAAGCCGTTCGCCTGGCGAGAAATGCAGGTATTCCCATCCGCGCGCTGGTCAATGTCACGACAGACAAATGCTACGAAAACAAGGAGTGGCCCTGGGGGTATCGGGAGGTGGACACGCTGGGCGGGCACGACCCGTATTCCAATAGCAAGGCGTGCGCTGAAATGGTGACCGCCTGTTACCGCGCCGCTTTTTTTCAGCAGAACGGGCAGGCCCAAGACTTGCCTCCGATCGGACTTGCAACAGCACGCGCAGGCAACGTCATCGGTGGCGGCGATTTCACACCCGGGCGGTTGATTCCTGATCTGCTGCAGAGTTTGCTCGCTGACCAGCCGATGCAGCTTCGCCATCCGCAAGCGGTTCGCCCTTGGCAGCACGTTTTGGAGTCGCTGCACGGGTATTTGCTGCTGGCGCAAAGGTTGTATGGGGATAGTCCACGCTACTCGTGTAGCTGGAATTTCGGGCCGGATGCCAACGACGCCAAAAGCGTGGAATGGCTGGCTGCGCGTCTGTGCCAAAAATGGGGGAAGCAGGCGACTTACGAGGTTGACGAGCGAGCTTCTTTTCACGAGACGACGTACCTCAGACTCGACAGCTCGCAAGCGCGGGAAAAGCTGGGCTGGCGTCCGCACTGGACGATCGAGCAGGCATTGGATCGCATCGTGGAGTGGACAAGAGCCTACCAGCAACAAGCCGACATGCGGCAAGTCTGTTTTGCGCACATCGATCAATACGGAAAGGAGGGGGCTTCATGAAAGTCGTTATCTTGGCTGGCGGATACGGAACGCGGATCGGAGAAGAATCGCAGCTTAGGCCGAAGCCCCTGATTGAGATCGGGGAAAAGCCGATCATTTGCCATATCATGTCCATCTACTCCAAGTACGGGTACAACGATTTCATTATTTGCCTCGGCTACAAAGGCTACATGATCAAGGAATATTTCGCCCACTACTTTTTGCACCAGTCGGATGTCACGTTTGACTTTCGCCGCGGGAACGAGATGATTTTACACAATCGCTGCCAGGACCCGTGGAAGGTGACGCTGATCGATACGGGCAAGGATACGATGACAGGCGGCAGGATCAAGCGAATCCAGCCATTCGTCGGCGAGGAGCCGTTCATGCTTACGTATGGAGACGGGGTGGGAAATATCGATATTGCCGCTCTCGTTGCGTTCCATCAGTCGCACGGCAAGCTGGCGACGATTACGGCCGTGCAGCCGCCAGGAAGGTTTGGCGCGCTCGATCTGGAAGCAGACGGCCAGGTGAAAGGCTTCCAGGAAAAGCCGAGCGGCGATGGCGGTTGGATCAATGCCGGATTTTTCGTGTTGCAGCCAGAGGTGTTTTCCTATCTGGGCGATGATGCGACTGTTTTTGAGCAAGCGCCGCTGGAACGACTGGCGCAAAGCGGCAAGCTCGCAGCCTATCGGCACAGCGGGTTCTGGCAGCCGATGGACACGATGCGCGACAAAAATTACCTGGAGTCGCTGTGGAAAAGCGGAAAGGCGGAGTGGAGGTAGCAGAGCATGAACATTTTGCTTACGGGAGCGACCGGATTTCTCGGCAGCCATCTGGCGCGGGCATTGGTGCAAGCTTCGCATCGGCTGGTCATCGTCAAACGCAGCTCGTCCGATTGCGCAAGGCTTGCGGACATCGCCAGCGAGATGATCGCGTACGATGCAGATGAGGAAGCGAGCGTGTACCGGCTCTTTGCCGAGCAAGGGCCTTTTGATGTCGTCATTCATGCCGCAACCGCTTACGGCCGGAGAGGGGAGTCAGACGTGGGACTGCTGGAAGCCAACGTCTTGTTCCCGCTTCGGCTCCTCCAGCTTTGTTGTGAGCAGGGCACCAGGCTGTTTGTGAATACGGATACGTTTTCCCGCGATTCCCTTGCACAAGGAGCGCCGCATTTGGCAGGCTATCACCTGACGAAAAAGCAGTTTGCGGAATGGGGGGCGTACATAGCCAAAAAGTACGGGCTGACGTTTGCCAACATGCGGCTGGAGCACGTATACGGGCCGTTCGACCAGTCTGACAAATTCATCCCGTACGTAATCAGCCAGTGTCTTCGGGATGGGGCACAGCTCGCGCTCACTTCCGGGGAGCAGAAGCGCGACTTTGTATATGTAGAGGATGTCGTGGCAGCGTACTTGCTTTTGCTGCGGGAAAAGTCGTCCTTGCCAGCCGAATACGCCGAGTTTCAGGTGGGAACGGGCAAAGCGACGGCGGTACGTGAATTGGTCGAAAAAATTCATTCGCTGACTCGCTCGACGGCGGTGCTGCAATTCGGAGCATTCGCCCAGCGAGAGGGGGAGCTGATGTGCTCGCAAGCCGATACGGGCAAACTCGGCGCACTCGGCTGGCAAGCGCGCGTTTCCCTGGAGCAAGGATTGAAGCTGATCTTGCAAAAGGAAGCCGCGGATTAACACAAAAACAGCGAACGAACAACAAAACAGCCCGGCTGCGTTCCCTTCGTTCGGGACGGCGCAGCCGGGCATTTTTTTGTTGCGGATGACGAGGCTGGCGTGGATTACAGCAGAGCCGTTTTGTTCGTGCAAAACAAATCGCCGTGAAACGGCCTGATGGCCTCCAACAGTTGGGGATAGGAGTGGATCGGGAGCAGCCCGCCTTCCCGTTTAATCAAGTAGATTTTTTTGTACAGCGCGAACAGCCGCAGGAACAGCTCGTTGGGGTCCTTGCCGAAATAGCCGCGCAGGTTGTCGGGATTAAATTCGATCACCAGATCGGGATCGAAGGCTTTGAATGTTTCCTGCCCGCCTTGCAGCACCTGAATCTCCGAGCCTTCCACGTCGAGCTTGATCAAGTCGATCCGGGACAGGTTATGAGCAGCGACCCAGTCGTCCAGACGCGTGCACGAAATCGTGTTGGTAGCAGCAGAAGTCGCTTCGCTGGCGATGAACGACCAGCCGCCGCCGCGATCGACCTCGCAAAACTCGATGATGCCGTTGCGGTCGAATACGCCGAGCGGAACAGGCTCTACATTGCCGATCCCATTATCCTGCAAAGTCTGATGCAAAAAGGCGAGGTTGACGGAAGATGGCTCAAACGCGTACACCTTGCCCTGCGGTGCGAGATGACTGAGCGCAAGCGAAATCGTTCCGAGGTTCGCCCCGATGTCGAGACAGATGGAATCTGGCTTCACGACCCGCTTCAGCACGTTAAGCACGTACTCCTCGTAGAGGCCGTTTGCCATTTCGATGTAGTACAGGACGCTCTGGTCTGAACTGCTGCCGTGGACCAAAAACGATTTTTCGTCAAAAGGCAGACGGAAGGTGACCGTCTTTTTCGGATCGTGGGCAATCGGCGGATGAATGCGGATGATGTCGTCCTTCACTTCGAAGTGCAGATCGGGCCGCAGGGTAGCCACGTACTGTTTCAGCTCGGCGATGGTCGGATAGTCTTTTAACAGCGGATTGGAGCCGATGAAGCAGCGGGCGTCGTCAATCAGGATGACGTGATTCGGCACGGGATGGGACAAGATGGCGGCCAGTTCGGCCAAAATTGGCGTATCGAGATTGCCTTTTGCAGACTCGGTTGACAGCGGGATGTAGTGTCCGTCCAGCCAGAACAGGCAAGGTTCGTCAATCGATGCGAGCAGTTGGGGAAGCACTGTGCCGCTGTCGCCGTGCAAGATGGATACATGGGCGTCGGCGGCGAAATGCGTTTTGGCTGCCGTGTACAGTGCAAGGTCAAGCTCGATCGAATAAATTCGTTGAAAAACAGCCTTCTGGGTATCCACCATGTAACCGCGATACGTGCCGGTTTCAATCAGCGTGTTGATTTGGTGCTTTTTTCCGTATTGGGCGACAGCCGTCGTTTTCACCTCGTAAGGCGGCGATTCCAGCAGCCAAAAATCCCACGCTTCCTGAGCGGTGAGCGGAAACGGAATGCGCAACTCCTGTTGCCAAACCCGCCTGATTTCGTCCATGCGTGACATGAGCATGCTCCTTTCCTCTTTCGGTTATTTTCCTGCGACCTGATGCAGAACCGCGAGCGTTTCCCTGGCGCATTTGGACCAGGAAAACTGTGCCGCTTGCCGCAATCCTTTGGCGATGAGGTCCGAGCGCACAGACTGGTTTTGCACCTCGACCATTTTGCGGGCGATGTCTTCCGGGGAAGTCGGATCGAAAGTAAGCGCAGCGTCTCCGACGATTTCCGGGATGCTGCCGTTGTTGGAGCAAATGATCGGCAGCTCGGTTCGCATCGCTTCCACCAGCGGAATCCCGAAGCCTTCGAACAAGGACGGGAAGCAGAGAAAGTTGGCGTTGCGAAACAAATACGGCATCTCTTCCTGCGGAATGTAGTCCAGCCACGTAATTTGATCGGACAACTGGTGCTCACGGATCGTCGCCAGAACCTGGTTGTGTGCTTCCTGGGGGGCTCCGGTGAACACCATATGAATTTTCAACTGGTGTGCATCGCGCAAATAAGCGAGCGCCTGCAAGAGCGAAACGTGATTTTTGTGCCACCACGTATTCGCAGGATAATAGCCGTAATGAGCGGGCAGCCGATATTTTTGCCGCACCCGCTGATTGACGGATTCGTTGTACGGGAGCGTAAATTCATGGGCAGAATCGAGATGGATCGCATGTACGCGATGCTTCGGAATCCCGAACTTGGTAATGATGCTCTCCCGGGAATACTCGGACAACGTCAAGACGGCGTTTGTCTTCAGCGCGGACGATTGGTAAGTCGCCTTGCGCCATTGCAGCGAGTTCTCGTCAAAAAACTGCGGGTAAAATTCATGCTGAATGTCCGGGATGTTGATCACGCTCGGGATGGGAGCATCGATCGGATTCAGCACCAGGAGCGGGCAGAACCACAGATCGAGCGCAAGCGCGCGAATCCATGCGTGGAACTGCTTGTGCGCGTCTATGTGCTCGTGCATCATCACTTTTTGGATTTTCGGATGGTTGGGAAAGGTGTGGTAATTCGTCTTGGTCAAAAACAGGAACCATTGGTCGTTGTCCTTGTTTTGAATCGAGTACGCCAGCAAATTCCGCACGTACTGTTCCATGCCGCCGATTTTTCCAGGGATACAGGCGAGCAGATTTACACCGATTTTCACGGAGCCTTCACCTCGTCATCGCGTCTGTGCTGGCGATACCAGTCAATCGTTTGCTGCAAGCCTGCGAGAAGCGGAGTGGTTGCCGTAAAGCCAAAAGCGTCCCTCGCTTTGTCTGTTGCCAGCTTGCGGCGCGGCTGTCCGTCAGGCTTGCTGGCGTCCCAGACAATCCGTCCTTCGTACCCGCACAGCTTTTGAATCGTACTGGCCAGCTCGGCAATGGTCATTTCTTCACCGGAGCCGATATTGACCGGATCGGAGGAATCGTATTTCTCGGTCGCCAGCACAATGGCGCGGGCAGCGTCCTGTACATAAATAAATTCGCGGGTGACGTTCCCGGTGCCCCAGAGAACGATCTCGTCCTGTTTGGCGGCTTTGGCCTCCAGGCATTTGCGGATGATCGCCGGGATGACGTGGGAAGATTCGAGATCGAAGTTGTCGTGAGGGCCGTACAGGTTGACGGGCAGCAAGAAAATCGAATTGAAGCCGTACTGCTCACGATACGCCTGAGACTGCACCAGCATCATTTTTTTCGCCAAACCGTACGGAGCGTTCGTCTCTTCCGGGTAGCCGTTCCACAGGTCTTCTTCCAGAAAAGGGACGGGTGCGAACTTGGGATAAGAGCAAATCGTTCCGATGGCGACAAACTTTTTCACGCCAAACAGTCTCGCTTGCTCGATCAACTGCGTGCCCATGATCAGGTTGTCGTAAAAAAATTTGCCGGGATTTTTCTGATTGGCGCCGATGCCCCCTACGACGGCGGCGAGGTGGATAATGATGTCCGGTGCGTAAGTATGCAGCATCAAGACGATGTCGTTTTCTTTGCGCAGATCAAAGTCGCGGCTTCTCGGGACGAACACATGCTGGCATTGCTGGGCTTGCAGCTGGCTGAGCACATGCTTTCCCAGGAAACCTGCTCCGCCGGTAACGACGATTCGTTTGTCCGACAGATTCATGAAAGCAACACCTTCCTTTACGCGAATGTGGTCACAGCGAAGGGACTGGCTGCCTGTTTTTCAACAACCAGTTGGCGACATCCCGAGGATTTTTTTTGTATTCCAAGTAAAACTGGTATTCCTGGGCAGAGAGCGGCATCGCGTTTTGCACCTGGAAGCTGACCGTGCCGATGCTTGCCGCCATTTCTGTTTCCGGCAAAATTTGCTGCCTGCTGCACACCAGCTCGACGACGGCATTCGGCGTAGTAACTGGGAATACGATGCTCGTTTCAAAGTGACCGGCCGGAATGACGTGATGAGCGGTCGGCACTTGATCGACCATGACGTGGACGTGAACAGGCTGGTTGAATAACGTATTGATGCCTTTGATGACCAGAGCATGCATCGGCTGGGCCGGATCGACGTACAGATGCATCCGGTAGCGCGGCGGGACCCAGAAGGAAGCATGGCGATTGCTGTCCACGAGCAGGGGAGTATTTCCGAAGACCCGATGACTTTTGAACAGATCGAGATACCAGAACACGCCTTTGTTCGGATAGTGCGTAAGAAAATGATACAGCCAGTGATTGGCGACGGTGCCGAAGTGCCGGACGCTGGCCAGCAATATTTCCGGCAGTCCGAGATCGACCTCCAGCGCGACGGACTTGCAGGCTGCATGCAGGCGGGAGGCAGCGAGAAAATCGTGAATGTAGCCGACCTGATGCGTTTTGGACAGGCGCATCCACAAGTCGTAGTCCATGCAATAGTGCAAGTTTTCGTCCACACCGCCGACAGCTTGAAAGACTTCTTTGCGGATGAAGGCAGTCGGTTGGCAAATGATGCAAAACAGAAACAGGGCCTGACGGGAAAACGGCTTTGTCGGGTAGACGCTGGTAATCTTGTCCTCGGCGTTGATGTGCAGGGCGTTCCCGTACACCATCGACCACTGCGGGTTGGTTTGCAGCGCAGAGATGGCTTTGCCGACAGCGCCATTCAAATACTTGTCATCCGAGTTCAGCCAGCCGATGATCTGGCCTTTTGCCAGTGCCAAGCCTTTGTTGATGGCGTGCGACTGGCCCCGGTCAGGCTCGGAAACGAAGCGGAAGCGCTGTTTTTCATGGGCGTATTCCTGCAAAATCTCCAAAGTCCCGTCTGTGGAACCGCCGTCGACGACGATGTGTTCGATGTTCGGATAGTCCTGGCTGCGCACACTCTCGATCGTTTGCCTGATAAAGGCGGCCTGATTGAAGGAAGGCGTAATGATACTGACTAGCGGCAAGTTTTGCGATCCCATCAACTGCCCTCCTTTTCCCCGGCTTGTGCTTGCAAAGTGTCTCGCCAATATTGAAGTAAGTCGTGCATCGTCTGGTGAAAAGGAATTTCCGGCTGCCAGCCCGTTTGCGTGCAAAAAGCGCTGGCGTCGCCGAGCAGTACCGCTACGTCGGAGGGGCGCAGCCGCTTGGGATCGACGAGAATCTGCACAGGCGCGGAAGTGAAGGACAGGAGGGTATGCAATACTTCTTCGATCGTTCGCGTGTTCCCCGAAGAGATGTTGTAGACGCTCCCGGGCACTCCCCGCTCCAGCGCGAGCCAATACGCTTTGACGACATCGCGCACATCTGTAAAGTCACGTCGCGCTTGCAAGTTTCCGACATGGACGTGCGGAGGCTGCAAGCCAAGCTCGATTTGGGCAATTTGTTTGGCGAAATTGGAGGTGGCAAAGCGCTCTCCCCGCCGCGGCCCTGTATGGTTAAAAGTACGCGTGCGAACAATGGAAAGTCCGTAGCTTTGATAATACTGGTAGCCGAGAAAATCTTGGGCGATTTTGCTCACGGCATAAGGACTCTGCGGCCGCAGCGGGTTTGTCTCCCGCACTGGCAGTTCGTCAGGGTAGACGAGGCCGTATTCCTCGCTGGAGCATGCCACCTGTATTTTGCACGGAATATCAGCTGCCCGGACCGCTTCGAAAATGTGCAGCTGGCTGACGATATTGTTCATCATCGTGTCGGCGGGCGAAGTCCACGAAGCGGGGACAAAGCTTTGGGCAGCGAGATGGTAAATATGTGCCGGCTTGATTCGGGCAATCATTTGGGCGACGGCTGCGGGGTCTTGCAGTTCGCATTCCACGAGATGAAGCTGATCCGCGATGTGGGCGATATGGTCCATTCGGCTGCGAGCCCGGTAAGTTCCATAGATTTCGACATCGCCGCGCGAGAGCAGATATTCTGCCAAATGGCTGCCGGCAAACCCGGTAATGCCTGTAATCAAAACTTTCAAGAGGCTTCCCCCCTTGCTCGTGATGTTTTTTTGCAGCAGCAGGCAAAACCGTTTCCAAAAAAAGAAAGCAGTTGCTTTATATATAGTAAGAACATGCGGATACTGGCACGGCGAATGTCTTTTTATGTACAGGGAAAGTGCGGCACGCCTTTTTCTCGCCAAAGGGGAGCAGATGACTACGCCTTTCGCGCATACGGCAAATACGATGGAGAAAAGAGAACGAAAGAAGGAGGGGCGATGAACCGAATGGACTCCATCAATCTCTATGAAAAGCGTGTTTTCTCGCAAAATGGTGAAGATGGCATGATCGAGGAGTTGTTTGCGCGGATCGGGACAACGAATCGATTTTTTGTTGAATTTGGAGTCGAGGGGGGCGTGGAGTGCCTGTCTCGAAACTTGGCGTACGCGCACCAATGGTCGGGGGTGTTGATCGAGGGACACCCGCTCAAATACATTTATTTGCAGCAGACCTATGCCGCGCTCCCTCAGGTTGCCACCCATCAGGCGTTCATTACCAGAGAAAATATCGCCTCGTTGTTTGCCCAATTTCGCGTTCCGGCACAGTTTGATTTGCTCTCGATCGATCTGGACGGGATCGACTATTGGGTCTGGCAAGCGCTGGCTGCCTACAAGCCGCGAGTGGTGATCATCGAATACAACGCTTCTTTTCCGCCACCGCAAAAGATGGTCGTAGCGTACGATCCTTCCTTTGCATGGAACGGAACAACCTATTTCGGAGCGAGCCTGACATCGCTTGCCGAACTTGGGAAAAAGCTCGGCTATGCGCTGATCGGCACCGATTCGCGTGGAGTCAACGCCTTCTTTGTCCGCCGGGAGCTGTTGGGTCTGGCACGCTTTGCGGAGCGAACTCCACAAGAGGCGTACCATCCGCCAAGCTACGGCCCTGATGGCGGGGGCCACCCGCGTGGAAATGGCCCCTACCTGGAAATCTAGGCGGGCAACAGCTGCTGCAAATAGTCGAGCACCGATTTTTTCATGTTGGCAAGGGCAGTCAAGGCTGCACTTTCCGAGACGTCCCTGACCCCAAAATACAGCTTCATCTTCGGTTCCGTACCGGATGGACGGATGCAAAACCAGGCATGGTCGCCCATGATGAACTTCAAGACATCGCTTGCTGGCAGCGCCAAAGGCTGTGACTCGTTTGTCGCTTGCAGCCGACGTTCGCCAGTCAAGTAGTCCTCGATGGAGGTCACCGCATCGCCCGCGACAGTTGTCAGCGGTCTGTCGCGCAAGGCAGCGAGGATCGCTGTCATGGTTTGCATGCCGTCTTTTCCCGGATACGTAATCGAGATCAGCTCTTCCCGGAAAGTGCCGTGCTTGGCGTACAGCTCCTGCAAACGCTGGTGGAGGCTTGAGCCTTGCGACAGCTGGAACGCGCAGGCGTCCGCCAGCAAAAAAGCGGCCTGGACGGCGTCTTTGTCCCGGACGAAATCACCGCGCAAATACCCGCAGCTTTCTTCCAGTCCAAACAAAAAGTGATGCGCTCCGCTTTGCGCAAATTCCTCGATTTTTTCCCCGATGTACTTGAATCCGGTCAAGGTGTCGATTGTAGCCACACCGTAGTCAGCGGCGATCGCGCGAACCATTTCCGAGGTGACGATCGTTTTCACGACGGCAGCGTGGGCCGGGAGCGTTCCGGCAAGCTTTTCTTGCGTCAAAATATAGTCCAAAAGCAAGACGCCCGCCTGATTTCCGTTCAAGATGACATGCTGGTTAGGGCCCGTCCTGATGGCTACCCCGAGCCTGTCTCCATCCGGGTCTGTACAGATGATCAAGTCGGCGCCTTTTTTGCGAGCGTGCTTCAAGGCAAATCGAAAGCTTTCCGGCTCTTCCGGATTGGGGGTGGAGACGGTAGAAAACAAAGGATCTGGCTCCGCCTGCTCCTGAACGACCTTTACCTGCTCAAAGCCTAGCGATTGCAGTCCTTGCGCAATCGGTACAAGCGTCGTGCCGTGCAGCGGAGAAAAGACGATGCGCGGCTGGTGGGCAGCGACGATGGCGGAAGCGGCAGGGGAGCGAAGCTGTTTTTGGCAGGCCATATAGGCGGTAAATACTTCGTCGCCCAACATTCGCAACAGACCGCTGTCCAACAGCTCATTCACTTCACGCGTTCCGATTTGCAGCTCATCTCCGGCTTGTTCCATTTGGGCAAAAATCCGGTCGGCAGCTTGCGGCGGAATTTGTCCTCCGTCTGATCCGTATATTTTGAAGCCGTTGTACTCTGGCGGGTTGTGGCTCGCCGTGATGACGACGCCTGCGGCAGCTCCCAGATGCCGAACGGCAAAAGACAAGAGCGGCGTCGGACACAAATTCTCGAACAAACATGCGGAAACGCCGTAATAACCGAGAACTTTTGCCGTTTCCAGTGCAAAGGTGTACGAATCGTTGCGCGAGTCGTAGGCGATGACGACCGCAAGCTGGGCCGCAGCCGAATGTTGCTCCAGCAAATGCAGGGCCAGCCCTGCGGCAGCCTTGCGAATCGTATAAAGGTTAATCCGGTTGATTCCCGGTTCCATGACCCCGCGCATGCCACCTGTACCGAAGGCAATCGGCTTGTAAAAGCAGTCTTCCAGCTTTTGCCCGTCGCCTTCCAGTTGCTCCAGGTGGCGCTGAAGCTGCGGGTCCAGGTCTGTGTATTGCTTCCAGCGCGTATAATGCTTGTGCCAATCCATCTGCATGCCAAACCTCACTTCCCGTCAAAAAAGTCTTGCCTCTTTCCTAGCGTATTAAGGAAAAGGGCGGGAAGTGAGGGAGGAGCAAAAGATCATTCGCAAGAGACAGGGCGGAGGCACATGCGAAAAACGAAGTTGCTGCAAGTGTCCAGCCCTGTTTTTGAACGAATGCGCGCAGGGTGGCATATGCTTTTAACGATTGGGATTGGATCAGGCCAGGGGAGAGGTGACGCATGAAAACAGCTTTCCTTACAGGAATAACCGGGCAGGACGGTGCGTATTTGGCGAAGTTTTTGCTGGACAAAGGCTATCGCGTGGCAGGACTTGTGCCGCGCCGCAGCACCGTCGATCGTTGGCGGCTGGAATATTTGGGCATTGCCGATGAAATCGAGTACAAGGACGGCGATATTTTGGATTTGTCGTCTTTGACCAGGGCGCTCAAAAGCGTGAAGCCGGATGAGCTGTATCATTTGGCGGCGCAAAGCTTTGTCGGCTCATCGTGGGAGCAGCCCGTCTTGACGGCGCAATCGACCGGGATGGGTGTTTTGCATGTGCTGGAGGCCATTCGCGAGACGAATCCCGCGATCAAAATGTATCAAGCTTCCTCAAGCGAGCTGTACGGACTGATCCAGGAGCCGCAGCAATCGGAGCAAACCCCGTTTTATCCGCGCAGTCCGTATGCGGTATCCAAGCTGTTCGGCTACTGGATGACGAAAAACTACCGGGAAAGCTTCCAGATGTATAGCTGCAACGGCATTTTGTTCAACCATGAATCGCCGTTGCGCGGGCTTGAATTTGTCACCCGAAAAGTAACCGACGCTGTGGCCAGAATCGCCGCGAACAAACAAAAAGAGCTGCGGCTCGGCAATATAGCGGCCAAACGGGACTGGGGCTTCGCAGGCGACTTCGTGGAGGCGATGTGGCTCATGCTCCAGCAGGAGAAGCCGGATGACTTTGTCATTGCGACCGGAAAAACGTCAACCGTCGAGGACATGTGCAAAATCGCCTTTGACTACGTCGGCTTGAATTATCAGGATTACTTGGTAATTGATCCGAAGCTGTACCGCCCCGCAGAAGTGGACGTCTTGCTGGGAAATCCGGAAAAGGCGAAGCGAGGGCTGGGCTGGACGCCGAAGACAAAGCTGGTCGAGCTGATTCACATGATGGTGGAAGCCGATATGCAGCGCGTGGCAAAAGAGTAGCGAAACAGCAGCGAGAAAACGATTAGTGACACCCTATTTCTGGAAGCGAAAAAGAAAAGGGGTGTTTTTTTGTTTGGGCAAAAACGAGTTAACCTATTGATGATTAAAAACAACCTATTAAGCCTTGTATAACAACCAGTTACCCTCTGCTGCTCCCCGCTTTTTCACTCGCTACAGCGATAAACTTGCAGAAAATTCGGTTTTAACCCTGCCTTGCCAGTGGTTGGCACGCAACTTGCTTTTGAGAAAAGTACAAACATTTCAACTATCGCGTCAAAAGGAGACTTTGCTATGAATGTAGTTGCCAACGTATACCGGGGAGAACAGGTGGAAAGCTCGCACCTTGGTCATATCGCCGTTGTGGATGCTTCCGGAACTTTGCTGTATGCATTCGGAGATCCACACCGAATGACCTATGCCCGTTCAAGCATGAAGCCGTTGCAGGCGATTCCGGTCGTGGAGACAGGCGCCGCTGATCATTACGGATTTGAGCCTGCCGATCTGTCGCTTTGCTGCGCATCCCATAGCGGGGAGCCGCGCCATCGCACGCGCGCGCTTTCGATGCTGGAACGTGCGGGTCAACCGGAAGCGACCTTGCAATGCGGGACGCACGTGCCGCGTCACGAGGAGAGCTACAAAGAGCTGATCCGTCAGGGGAAACCGCTTACACCCGTATTTTCCAACTGCTCCGGTAAGCATTCGGGCATGATTGCAACCGCGACGTACATGGGAGAAGAGGTCGCCACCTATCACCTGCCAGAGCATCCGGTGCAGCAGCGGATTCTCGATGTCGTGGAAGACATTACAGGCTATCCAAAAGAGAAGATCAACCTGGGAACAGACGGTTGCGGAGTGCCTGTTCATCAACTGCCGCTCGCGAACTTCGCCTGGGCTTTTGCCAAGCTCGTTCGCCCGGAAGTGATCGCGAAGCCGGAGCGCCGCAAAGCGGTAGAGAGAATTACAGAAGCGATGACGGCTCATCCGGAAATGGTCGGGGGCGAAAATCGCTACTGCACCGATCTGATGAATGCTTTTGCCGGGCGCATCGTGGGCAAGGCGGGCGCTGAGTCTGTCTACTGTCTGGGTGACAGAAAAACAGGGCTGGGTATCGCAGTGAAGATCGAGGACGGCGGGCCACGCGCCATCAATCCGGTCGTAAACGAGGTGCTGCGCCAACTCGGGATCGGTACAGACGGCCCGCTGGAAGTGTTGGCACAATACACAAATCCGCCGATCACCAACATGAGCAATAGCGTCGTAGGCCGGATCGAAACGCCGTTTTTGCTGACGCAAACGAGCGTGTCACTGGGGGTATAAGCGGCAGCTACCTTTCGTTGCCGTTTATCTATAAAGATTTTTTCAAAAGAAGAAGGGGGTCACAAAAAAATGAAGTTGCACAAAGGATGGAAGCTGCTCAGCACTGCCGCCCTGGTCGCGGTTTTGGCCGTGACGGGATGTAGCCAGTCGGCTGCTCCGACGAAGCAAGGCGAGGGAACACCAGCCGGACAGCCAGCAGGCGACTCTGGTGGACAAGCAGATCCGGCAGCAAGACTGAAGCTCAACCTGAAGACCGAGCCACCGTCCCTCGATCCGCCAAAAGGCTTTGACAGCACGTCCAATGAGGTGCTGAATGCGACGATGGAAGGTTTGGCCCGTCTCGACAAAGACCACAAGCCGCAGCCTGCCATGGCGGAAAAATGGTCGGTGAGCGAGGATGGAAAAACGTACACCTTTACGCTGCGCGACAGCAAGTGGTCCAATGGCGATCCGGTAACGGCGCAAGACTTTGAATTTGCTTTCAAGCGCATCGTCGATCCGAACAACGCGTTCCCGTCCGCTTTCCTCGCCTACTACATCGATGGAGCAGAGGAGTTCAACAAAGGAACCGGCACCGCAGACGGCGTGAAGGTAAAAGCGGTCGATGAAAAGACGCTGGAAGTACATCTCAAGGCGCCAGCAGGCTTTTTCCTGCACATCATCACGCAGCCTACGTTCTTCCCCGTGAATAAAAAAGTGGTGGAAAGCAATCCGAAGTGGGCAGAAAATGCGTCGAGCATCGTCACAAACGGTCCTTTCAAAATGGAAGACTGGGTGCATGACCAATCTGTCAAACTCGTGAAAAACGATGGCTACTGGGATCGCGACTCCGTCAAATTTGCCGGAATCGACTGGGTGATGGTCAACGACGAAAATACACAGTATCAAATGTACTCCACCGCACAACTGGACATGATCCAGACCGTACCGAACGACTTGAAGAAAAAGCTGATCGACTCCGGAGAGGCCAAAGTCGAATCCGAAGCGGCGATTTACTACTACCGGATGAACACGCAGATGCCTCCGTTTACGAACGCCAACATCCGCAAAGCGTTTGCGCTGGCGATCGACCGCCAAACGCTGATCGACAACGTGGTACAAGGCAAGCAGGCTCCTGCACTGGCGCACGTGCCATTCGGCTTCCCGGAACCGGAAGGCGGCGACTTCCGCGAGAAGGGCGGAGACTTCATCAAAGACAACGACATCGAGCAGGCAAAAGCTTTGCTGAAAAAAGGAATGGAAGAGGAAGGCTGGACAACCTTGCCTCCTGTAACCATGACGTACAACACAAGTGACGCTCACAAAGCGATCGCGCAAGTTTTGCAAGAGATGTACAAGAAAAACCTCGGGGTAGACGTGAAGCTGGAGAACAAGGAATGGAAAGTGTTCCTGGAAGAACAGCGCGGCCGCAAGCTGCAATTCTCCCGTTCCACCATCCCGGCTGACTACGGCGATCCGGTCAACTATCTGGAGCTGTTCGTCACCGATCACCCGGGCAACCGCATCAATTACAGCAACAAAGAGTACGACGCGCTGGTCGAAAAAATTCGCAACACCGCAAACGAAACCGAGCGCTTCAAGCTGATGCACGATGCAGAAAAAATCTTTATGGAAGACATGCCGCTGGTGCCGATCTACTTCAGCACCAAAGTGTTCATGGATCAGCCAAACATCAAGGGCATCATTCGCCATCCGGTCGGAACTCTCGACTACAAATGGGTAGAGATCGGGAAGAAATAGTAGAATAGACGAAGACAAGAGCGCAAGGGCAGCTTTGTGCTCTTGTCTTCACACTACATCTGGAGCGAGTGTCCATGCCGAAAAAAACAATTACGTTCATCGCGAGAATGGACGAATTTTTGCAATCCGTGGTCAGTCAATGCCACGAACTGGGGATATCTGAAGACATTCACGTGGAAGCGATCCGAGTGGACCAGCTTCCGTTTCGACCGATTACGCCGGGGGCGCTGGTGGTTTTGTCCACGAAAAGCATCGTCTCGCTTGTCGAGCCGTATTTGCCTGGCGATGCGAGCATTCTCGTCGCCAAGCGGATGCTGCCGTATCACAATTTGCGCGGCATGCTGGAGATTCCGAAAGGCGTCAAAGTGCTTTTGGTAAGCGATACCAAAGAAACCGCAGAGGAAAACGTTGATTTGCTGCGGGCGTCCGGCATGGATTTTGAGTTGTATCCGTACTATCCCGGAGCGGACTATCCGTCCGATATTGAAATTGCAGTTACGCCTGGCGAGCCTGAACATGTTCCGCCCGGCATTCGCAAAGTAGTCGACATCGGTTACCGCGTCATTGATTTATCGACCTGGATGGCGATCTACTCGCATTTTGGCAGTGGAAATTTCCAAAAGGTGACGGCGAGAGCGATGCAATCGTTGATTTACGTCACGAAAGAGCTGAACAACGAGATTCAGCACGCGCACCTTTTGAGCAAATACTTGGAAGCCATCGTCAACCGGATCGAGGATGCGATCATTGCGTTTGATGAGAAGGAATGGATTCGCTTCGTCAATCAAAAGGCAATCGAATCGTTGCATCTGGAGGGCAGGCAAGTGGTCGGAGAGCGTGCAGCCGACTGTCTTCCGCCGGACTTTTACGAGTTGATCCGGCAGTGTGAAGAGAATGAGGACGTTTTGGTAGATTGGGCGAACAAAACCTACTTTTTCCGCAAGATGCACATTGTCATGGAGGGCAGCTTTCTCGGAAGCTTGCTGTTGTTCCGCAAGGCGGCGGAGATCGAAAAGCTGGAGCACGACTACCGCATGCGCCTGTACAGCAAGGGGCTGGTTGCCAAATACCATTTTGATGATATCTACGGAGAAAGTCCTTCTGTGCAAAAAGTGATCCAGATTGCCAAGAAAATGGCCAGAAGCAATTCGACGGTGCTTTTGTTAGGCGAGACAGGAACAGGGAAGGAATTGCTCGCCCAGGCTATCCACAATGCCTCCCCGCGCAGGCGAGAGCCGTTTGTCGGCGTCAACTTCGCGGCTATCTCCGAATCGCTGTTGGAGAGCGAGCTTTTTGGTTACGAGGAAGGGGCGTTTACAGGGGCGCGAAAAGGCGGCCACATCGGCTGGTTCGAGCTTGCCCACAAAGGAACGATTTTTCTCGACGAGATTGGCGACGCCAGTGGCGCGATTCAAAATCGGTTGCTCCGGGTGTTGCAGGAGCGGCAAATCATGCGGGTAGGGGGCAACAAGGTCATTCCGACGGACATCCGCGTGGTCGCTGCCACCAATCAGGATTTGCAAAAGATGGTGACAGAAGGCTCTTTTCGCGCTGATCTGTACTATCGGCTGAACATCTTGCCGATTCACCTGCCGCCACTTCGCAAACGCCGGGAGGACATCCCGTGGCTCGCGCAGCAATTCGTGAAAAAATACTCGCTCGATTTGCGGCGTCCGCCTTTTACCTTGACCAGCGAGGCGATGAAGGCGCTGATGAACTACGATTGGCCGGGGAATATCCGCGAGCTGGAAAACGTCATCGAGTATTTGGCGCACGTCGCAGAGGAAGAGGCGTACGTGTATCAGTTGCCGTTTTGGAACGAGGCACCGGAAATGCCGCTTGTATCAGACGGGCAGGAAGAACGGTTTGAGTCGATTGCAAGCGAATACGTCAAGCGAGGCTTTTTGGAGGAGGTCTTCGCGATTTTGCAGGAGCTTGGAGCCGGGAGCGGCGGTCGCTACTCCTTGATGGAACAGCTTGGCGAGCGCGATGTGGCGATTTCGTCGCAGCAGCTGCGTTACCGTTTGAAACTGATGCAGCAAGATGAACTGATCCATGTGGGAAAAGGCAGACAAGGAAGTCATATTTCTGCGAAGGGAGAAGCGTTTCTGAGATTCCTTGCGCAGAGGAAAGCAGGTGGACACAGATGAGCGAATATTGGAAGAAGCAAGCTCTCCTGCAAAAAGAAGCGTTCGTGGACGAGCTGGTGGCGTTTCTTTCCATTAACAGTATCGAGGACATGACGACTGCGACAGAGGGCAAGCCGTTCGGACAAGGTGTCGCGACCGCACTGGAAGCGATGCTTGAGCGCGGACAGCAGGACGGGTTTGCGACGAAAAACCTCGACGGCTACGCAGGAACGATCGAGTATGGCGACGGCGAAGAAGAGATCGGGGTGCTCGTCCACATCGACGTCGTGACGGTCGGAGAAGGCTGGACGACGCCTCCTTTTGAGCCGACGATTCGCGATGGGCGCATGTATGCCAGAGGAGCGCTCGACGACAAGGGACCGGCTCTTGCTGCCTACTATGCGCTCAGGCTGGTGAGAGACTCCGGGCTTGCTCTCTCCAAAAAGGTGCGTTTGATCATCGGAACTGATGAAGAAAGCGGCTGGCTGTGCATGAAGCATTTTGCCGAGCATGACCGGGTGCCGCCTGTCGGCTTTTCGCCAGATTCGGCTTTTCCGATGATTCATGCGGAAAAAGGCCAGATCAACCCGACGCTGACGATCGCTCCGACACAGCGGAGCGCGGGCGCAGACCGGGGCTGGACGTTGCTTTCCTTTGTTTCCGGCGATCAGGGCAACAGTGTGCCGGACAAGGCGGAAGCGGTTGTCGAGCTGGGCGCACAAGCGAAAGCGAAGTTCGACTTCGCGCAGCTCGCTGCCGAGTGGGATGCCTTTTTGCAGGCAATGGGAACGAGCGGGCGGATCGAGCAAGTCGATTCAGACAAGCTGGCATTCACCCTGGCGGGCAAGCCCGCACACGGAATGGCTCCACACGAGGGCGTGAATGCGGGAACGATGCTTTCCTGTTTTTTGCGGGAAAAATCGTTTGAAGGTTCCGCATCTTCGTTTCTTTCGCTCTTGTCAGATATTATTCACGAAGATTATTACGGACATGAGCTTCATCTGGCTTGCGAGGACGAAGTATCCGGCAAGCTGACTGTCAATGCGGGAATTTTGCGCTACAGCGAAACGGACGGGGGAAGCGTTCGGCTGAACATCCGCTATCCTGCGACGATTTCCTGTGAGGAGTACGTGGAAAAGCTGAGGGCGCGCGTGGCGGAGCTGGGCTGGACAATCGCCAGTCTGCGCACGTCGAAGTCGCATTACGTTCCGGCCGATCATCCTGTCATTCAGACGTTGTCCAAGGTGTACGAGGAGCATACGGGCGAGCCGACTGCCCTGCTGTCATCCGGCGGTGCGACCTACGCCAAAATCATGCCGTACGGAGTCGCTTACGGGCCGCTTTTTCCAGGCAAGGAATCGACGGCGCACCTGGTGGACGAATATGTGGAAATCGACGACCTGCTGCGGGCGATGGCGATTTACGCCCACGCCATCTACGAGCTGGCCAAATAAACGAGGAGGAACTTCATGTCAAACTACCTGGTGAAACGCGTTTTGATGATGATCGTCACGCTGTGGATCATCGTGACGCTGACTTTTTCCTTGATGCATGCCATTCCGGGAAATCCGTTCGCCTCCGAGTCGGATCAGCTGCCGGAGCAAATTTTGAACAACTTGCGGGCCAAGTACAACCTCGATCAACCGCTGCCCGTCCAGTACGTGCTCTACTTGAAAAATTTGTTGCTGCTCGACCTCGGCCCGTCCATCAAATCAGACTCGCGCGGCGTCAACGACATGATTTCCGACGGCTTCGGCGCGTCCGCCTGGCTGGGGGCGCAAGCAATTGCGATCGCCCTGGTGTTCGGGATCACGTTTGGTATCGTGGCAGCGCTCAACCGCAATAAATGGCTGGACTATGTCGCGATGGCGCTCGCCGTTCTCGGGGTAGCGATTCCGAGCTTCATTATGGCTCCGTTGCTGATCAACTTTTTTGCGATCAAGGTGTCGATTTTTCCGGTGGCGACGTGGGGTACATGGATGCACACAGTGCTGCCGTCACTCGCTCTCGCCTTCGGTCCGGTCGCCATCATCACGCGGTATATGCGGGCCAGCATGATTGAAGTGATGAATCAAAACTACATTCGCACGGCCGAGGCAAAAGGCATTCCGATGTTTTTGGTCGTGTTGCGCCACGGCATTCGCAACGCGATTTTGCCTGTCGTGACGTTTCTCGGTCCATTGATCGCCTCGCTGATCACGGGAACGTTTGTCGTCGAGAAAATTTTCGCGATTCCCGGCATCGGCAAATATTTCGTGGACGGTATTTTCAACCGTGATTATCCCGTTATTTTGGGTACGACGATTTTTTACAGCGCCATTTTGATCGTGACCATTTTCCTGATCGATATCGCGTATACGCTGATCGACCCGAGAATCAAGCTGACCAACAAGGAGAGATAGCCTGTGGCGATGGAACATAGAGTAGACCCGTTATTTCAGCCGCTGTCCAAAAAAGGGCAGGCCAACGTCATTTCCCGGCCGAGCCTGAGCAATGGGCAGCAAGTGATTCGCAAGTTGGCAAAAAACAAGCTGGCGATGCTCGGTTTGTTCATCATCACGGCACTGGTCGCGATGGCGATTATCGGACCGAACCTCGTGCCTTACAGTTACTCGGATCAGAGCTTGTTGACGAAAAATCAGGAAGTGTCGTCCGAGCACTGGTTTGGAACTGACGAGCTTGGCCGGGACATGTTTGCCAGAACGTGGTACGGCGCAAGAATCTCGTTGACCATCGGGGTGGTGGCGGCGCTCATCGATTTGGTGATCGGCGTAACCGTCGGCGGCATCGCTGGCTACATGGCAGGGCGCGGCAAGCGGGGGGATCGGATCGATACGATTATCATGCGCGTGATTGAAGTGCTGTACGGCTTGCCGTACTTGCTGGTCGTGATCTTGCTGATGGTCGTCATGGAGCCGGGCATATTGACGATTATTATTGCGCTGTCCGCTACGGGCTGGGTCGGCATGGCGCGGCTGGTGCGCGGACAAATTTTGCAGTTGAAAAACCAGGAGTTCATTTTGGCTGCGCAAGTGCTGGGAGCCAAATTCAACCGGATTTTGCTCAAACATCTGATCCCGAATACATTCGGCGTCATTATTGTCAATTTGACGTTTACGATTCCGTCCGCGATTTTTGCCGAGTCGTTCCTGAGCTTTCTCGGACTCGGCGTGCAAGCGCCTGTGGCGAGCTGGGGAACGATGACGAACGACGCTCTTGGCGTTATTTTGACCGGAGACTGGTGGCGGCTGTTTTTCCCGGCGCTCATGATCTCGCTGACGATGTTCGCTTTTAACGTATTTGGAGACGGTTTGCAGGATGCGCTTGACCCGCGCCTGCGCGACTGATGGGGGAGAGGGAGAAAATGACGAAAAATCAGCATTTGTTAGCAATCGACGAGCTGCGTGTCAACTTCAAGACCTACGGTGGCGAAGTGCAAGCGGTGCGCGGCGTCTCCTTTCACGTGGACAAGGGCGAGACGGTCGCGATTGTAGGGGAGAGCGGCTGCGGCAAAAGCGTCACCGCGCAGGCGATCATGGGGCTGATCCCCAACCCGCCTGGCAAAATCGTCGGGGGAAAGATCGTGTTTGACGGGCAGGACATCAGCGGGCTTTCCAAAAAGGAACTGCTCGGCATTCGCGGAACGCAGATCGGGATGGTGTTCCAGGACCCGATGACCGCGCTCAACCCGACGATGAAGGTCGGAACGCAAATCGTAGAAGGATTTGTGCGCAGTCAAAAAGTGACGCGTGAAGAGGCGCGCCAGCGTGCCATCGAGATGCTCCGGCTGGTCGGCATACCAGACCCGGAAAAGCGGATCGATCAATACCCCCACCAGTTCAGCGGCGGGATGCGCCAGCGCGTCGTCATCGCGATTGCCCTTGCCTGCCAGCCGCGGCTCGTGATCGCCGATGAGCCGACGACAGCTTTGGACGTAACGATTCAGGCGCAAATTCTCGATTTGCTGAAGCGGCTGCAAGCAGAGCAGGAGCTTTCGGTTGTCATCATTACGCACGACCTCGGTGTCGTGGCGGAAATCGCCCATCGGATGGTCGTCATGTATGCAGGCATGGTTGTCGAGACAGGAACGGTCGAGGATGTGTTTGCCAACCCGCGCCATCCGTACACGTGGGGATTGATGCGCTCGCTGCCTCGTCTCGATGAGGGCGAGAAGCAGCGGCTCGTACCGATCGACGGCACGCCGCCGGACTTGTTCCAACCGCCAAAAGGCTGCCCGTTTGCGGCGCGTTGTGATTTTGCCATGGAAATATGCGATCAGCAAATGCCAGCCAAAAACGACTTCGGAGCGGGCCACGAGGCGGCTTGCTGGCTGCACGATCCAAGAGCGCCGCGCATCGATGAATTGGTTGCAGCAGGGAGGCAGGGAGTATGACAGAAGCGTTGGTTGATGTACGCGATTTGAAAAAGCATTTCTCCATGGGTCCCGGTTTTGATCTGAAAGCTGTGGATGGGGTGACTTTTACGATTCAAAAAGGCGAGACGCTCGGACTGGTAGGCGAGAGCGGCTGCGGCAAATCCACGCTGGGCCGCACGATTATCCGGCTGTATGAGAATACGGCTGGCGAGGTGCTGTTCAAAGGGAAGAACGTCCACCAGTTGCGCGGAAAAGAAGTGGGCCAGTTCAATCGGGATGTCCAGATGATTTTCCAGGACCCGCAGGCCAGCCTCAATCCGCGCATGACGGTAGAGGACATCATCGCGGAAGGCTTGGACATTCACGGACTCAGCAGAGGATCGCGCCGGGAGCGGGTCGCCGAGCTGTTGCAACTGGTCGGTCTGCATAAAGACCACGCCCAGCGTTTCCCGCACGAGTTCAGCGGAGGCCAGCGGCAGCGGATCGGCATCGCCCGCGCCCTCGCTGTCGAACCGCAATTCATCATTGCCGACGAGCCGATTTCCGCCCTGGACGTCTCGATTCAGGCGCAGGTCGTCAATCTGCTGGAAGATTTGCAGCACGATCGCGGTCTTACGTATTTGTTCATCGCCCACGACCTGTCCATGGTCAAACACATTTCCAATCGCATCGGCGTGATGTACTTGGGCAAAATGGTTGAGCTGGCTGCCAGCAATGATTTGTACGCCCGTCCGTTGCATCCGTATACGCAGGCACTGCTCTCGTCTGTGCCTGTTCCCGACCCGACTGTCAAGCGCGAGCGAATCGTGCTTCAGGGCGATTTGCCAAGCCCGGCGAACAAGCCAAGCGGCTGCGGCTTCCGGACGCGCTGCCCGCTCGCCACTGCGCGCTGCGCCGAAGAAGAGCCGAAGTGGCTGGAGGCAGAGCGAGGACACTGGGTCGCCTGTCATTTGCTAGAAGCATAGGTACGGAAACAAAAGACGCCTTTTTCCAGGCGTCTTTTTGCGTTAGATGGCGGTGGCGGCAGGTGATAGATAAAGGAGCGATGTTCGAGTCTGCCCGGTTCTGGCGCGATCCTTTGCCTAATCCCTTGGTCAATCCCTTGCAATCCGTGAATGTCCAAGCCTTCCTTCCGCGATGTCTCGTCATTTACAAGCAGTTGTGTTTTTACATATATTAGGAGTTGAGGTTTGGATGAGGTGTTTGCGAGAGTGTGGGGAAAGGTTGTTCGGAAAGGGCGTGCGACGGTGAAAAAGAGAACGATGACTGCCATTCTAGTATTACTGGCTGTTGGGCTTGGCTTGACACTCGCTTTTATAAAAAGGCAGGAAGCATCTTTGGCGGATTCTTCCGGTTATTCATTGTCAAAAGTGTACAACTCCACCAGCGAGTTGGTCGGTTTTTCCAATGTAATTCTCAAAGGAAAGATTTCCAAGGAACCGAGACAAGAGCAATTGGCCGAGCTCGTATTTCATGTGTACGACGTCGAGGTAGAAAAGCTGTACGACAACCAGACCGAGCAAAATATCAAGGCTGGGGATACGGTTGAGGTTTACCGGATCATTGGGTACGCCCCAGGGGATATCCACGAGATGGCCAGTCTCGTCGCCCCCGAGTATCAACAGCTGGAGCAAGGGGAGTACCTGCTCTTTTTGAATAGCAGTTATGAGGGAGAAGGCGACAAGCACATCTTGATTCCCAATTCACCCGAGCAGCTTTACAAAGCGAAGGAAGCAGAGGGCTTTCCTTGGCTGAAGCCGGCAGGCGAACGCTTTGACAGTATTTCGCCGCAAGAGCAGTTGCCGACGATCTATGAATCCGATGTATTCCTGGCCATCGGCAAATCGTTGCTTATAAATAGTAGAAACAAGTAAGCACCAGCGAAAACACAATCAATCCGGTCCCGGAGGCGAGAAAGAGGGAAGTCGCCACCTTGATGACGGATTGTTTTTTTTGCGCAAAAACGGGATCGTCTCCTTGCACGAGATCGTTCTCCATCATGCGCGGCTTGCGAAAAAAGAAGCCTTTGAGCTGCTTGAAGCCGCGCATGAAAACGGTGAAGAAGCCGGAACGGGTAACGACGGCAGCACAGCCGACCATCAGCAAAATCAGCCCGAGCAGAAAGCTCTGATTGATATAAGGCAGCAAGGCAAGCGTCTCGGAGGTCACCCCGAGTACGAGGCTACAGGTGATTGCTAGGACCAGGATGATGGCAAACCAATTGTTCACAGTAGAAGCACGTCCTTTTTCGAGTCAGTCTTTTGCCAGCCAAGCCGGCAGTAGGTGCAAATCGACATTTTCAGAGAAAATCCTGTTCATTTGACTTTACCGCAAATGTTGAAAAATTGCCAATGGTGTCGAAAATGCAAATTTCAAGTAAATTCCTGTTGAACCATGTTTTGAAATTTAATATAATTCGCCTGAATGCAACAGGAATATTTTACTATTTTTGCTGTGAATTTCATACCTTTGCAAACTGTTGACAGGAGGGAGAGGTACCATTTTCATTGGGCAAATGACACAGCCGCAACCAACAAATCAATCCAGATAAGGAGTCACGTGAATGAACCAGGCCTTCATCCGTTTATTCAGTATGTTCCAAGCGTTCCTCCTGGTGTCGCTCCTGCTTTTGCAGCTCGTTCCCGCGCATGCGGCGGCGAGTGCGGACAGCAAGACGTACCTGATCGGCTTCAAGAAACAGGAACGCGCCAAGGTCCGGGCGATTCAGCGGTCATCGGTGGAGCCACTCACCGGACAAATCGTGGTCGCCGAACTGACCGAAAGCGAGAAACAAGCGATGCTGGAAGACGAAAATGTCGCCTACATCGAAGAAGACAGCGAAACCGAGCTGGCGGAAGCAAGTCTCTCGCCGAGCCAAAGCCAGCAAGTGCCGTGGGGCGTCGAGCATATCGGTGCCGCCGCTGCACACAGCCAGCAGTACAAAGGACAACGCATCAAAATCGGGGTATTGGATACCGGGATTTCTGCCCATCCAGACTTGGAGATCAAGGGCGGTGTGTCCTACATCGAAGGGGAGGACGATTTTGGCGACCAGCACGGCCACGGTACGGCTGTAGCGGGAGTCATCGCCGCCCAGGATAACGATTTTGGTATCGTCGGCGTCGCGCCGGAAGCGGAATTGTACGCGATTAAAGTGTTGGACAAAAAAGGCCACGGGACCTACTCCAGCATGATCCAGGGGATCGAATGGGCGATTCAAAACCGGATGAACATCCTCTCGATCAGCGCGGGCGGTTATGTAAACAGCCGCGCCTTGCACGACCAGATCAAACGGGCGAACGAGCACGGCATTCTGGTCATTGCGGCGGCGGGCAACCGGGGCTTGGGCGAAGAAACCGAGCTGTTCCCAGCCCAGTATGCGGAAACGATTTCGGTCGGTGCGGTTGACCAGGAAGATCAGCGCGCCGATTTTTCCAGTGTCGGAAAAGAGCTGGACCTCATGGCGCCAGGGGTGGATATCCGCAGTACCGCGCCTGGTGGAGATTTTCAGACGAGGTCCGGCACTTCGCTCGCTGCTCCGCACGTAGCGGGGGCGGCGGCCGTGATTTGGTCGGCGAAAGGAAACATTTCTAGCACTGAGCTGCGCGATCTGTTGACGAAAAGCGCCAAGCCACTGGGCGAGTCCCGTTTTTATGGCAAAGGGCTGGTGCATTTGGAGAAAGCGCTAGGGCAAGGGGAAGCTTCTGCGGAAATCGAAGCGCTTTTGCCTTCTGTTTCAGAACTCAAGCTGGCACAGGGGGAAAGCCAGCCGCTCAAAGTCACAGCCAAGCGCACAGATGGCTCGGAACAAGACGTGACCAAGCGGGTCAGCTATGCCGTGCAGGATGAGGCCATTGCCAAGGTAAGGGCAGCAGGACTTGTGAGTGCTGTCGGGCCGGGTGAAACCAAAGTAACCGGAGAGTTGGAGGGACATCACTTCGAGATTTCCGTTACGGTGACCCCGCCGGAACCGCTGCGTCCACTGGCAGGGCTGGACAGTCCGGAAAATGGCGAATGGACGAGCGGCCTGTTGAATGGAAAAGGGTGGTATCTTGACCCTGCGGGAGTGGCGAGCATTCATGTGTTAGTCGATGGAGCCGAAGCAGGAGAAGCGCAGTACGGTCAGCCACGCCCGGATATCGCGGCGAAATATCCGGCGTATGGCAATCCAAACGCCGGGTTTACGTTCCAACTGGACACGCAAACACTAGCGAGCGGAGCGCATACACTGGCCGTTGTGATTGAGAATACGGCTGGCGAGAAAACGACCATCGCGGGCCGAGCCTTTTATGTCGGCGAAACGCCGTTGCCGGAGGGCTTGCAGGCGGATGTCCAAAAGCTGGAGCTGGCTCCTGGCAATAGCCACCCGTTGAAGATATCCGTCATTTTGGAGGATCGCTCGGTCCAAGACGTGACGCAGCAGGCGACCTATGTTTCCTCTGACCCGGGAGTTGCTACCGTGAGTGAGACGGGAGTCGTGCAAGCGGTTGGAGTTGGCAGCACAAACCTTACCGTCACCTACGAAGCCAAGACGCTGGTCATCCCGGTACAGGTTCAAGTCAAGGAAGAAACGCCGCTCCCTGCGCGCGGGGAAGTGGAGCGCCCGGCAAACAACGCCACCGTAGCGGGTCAAGTGCTGGTGGAAGGCTGGTACTTGGACCCGGCCGGAGTGGCGAAGATCGAGGTGCAACTGGACGGAACGCGGCTGGGGGATGCGCAGTACGGGCTTGCCCGTCGCGACATCGAAACAGCTTACCCGGACTACCGCAATCCGGCGGCAGGTTTTCAGTTCCTTTTCCAGACAAGCGCTGGGCAAGAAGGGGCGCATGTGTTGAAAGTAACGGCTGTCAGCAACGACGGCACGGAACATGTGCTGGCGGAGCGAGCTATCCTAGTTGAACAAGAACAGCCAACGACAAGCATCTCGGCTGCGCCTGAAAAAGTAGAAGTGGCTCGCGGGAAAACGCAACAGCTACGCATTTCGGCTGTCCTTTCCGATCAAGAGACAAAAGACGTGACCGCAGGAGCGACCTATGCCGCAGACCATCCGCATGTGGCCAGTATTTCGCCAAGCGGAATGGTCACGGGATTAGAAGCCGGACAAACGACCATCACCGTCCACTACCAGGAGCATGTGCTGACCGTTCCCGTAACGGTGCGGGAAGCGGCAGGCTTCATCCAAGGCGGAATCGATACCCCACCGGACAACGCGACCATTAGCGGCGTGTACCCGATTACGGGCTGGTATTTCCACTCGGGCGGAGTCGCCAAGGTGGAAGTGCTGGTAGACGGTGCTCTCCAAGGAGAAGCCGCCTACGGCATACCCCGTCCAGAGGTAGAGATCACAGATGTCTCCTCGCCGAATCACGATATCGGCTATCAATTCGATCTCGATACAAGCAAGCTCCAGGAAGGAACGCATACGCTTTCCGTACGCGGAACGGGCCAAGACGGGACGCAGACGATGCTTGGGGAAAGAAAGATCCACGTCGTTCCGCTTTTGCCAGCGAAAAGCTTGCGGGCAGACCGCACTGAACTGAGCCTCGCAGAGGGAAAAACGCATCTACTCGTGATCAAGGCGATCTTGGAAGATCAGAGTGAGCATGACGTCACTAAGTTAGCTCGCTATATGGTGGATAACGCGTTAGTAGCGAAAGTAAACACAGATGGCCTCGTCACCGCCATTACACCTGGCACGGCAAACTTGACCATTACCTACGGACAGCAGAGCCTCTCGATCCCCGTCACAGTCACGGAAGCCGGACCACTGTCCGCAATGGGCGAATTGGAGACGCCCGTCCAGGGAGCTGTCATCGAGGGCACAAGCACGATCGCCGGATGGTTTTTAGCAGCGACTCCTATTACGCGTTACGACGTTCTCGTAGACGGAACGAAGAAAGGCGAAGCAAAAGCAGGCATCGCTCGCCCGGATATCGCCTTGCTGTACCCGGATTATGCAAACAGCCACGCCGGTTTCAGCCTGACGCTGGAGGGATCCGACCTGTCAGCCGGGGAGCATACCGTTGCCGTGGTGGCCATTGACCCGGAAGGCAAGTCGCATCCGTTGCCAGAAAAACGCTTCGTCATTGGAAAACAACCCCCGATCCTTCGTTTGCAGCCACAAGAGCCAACCGTCACCTTGCCGAAAGATTCCAGCCAAAAGCTGACGATCTCCGCGCTACTGACGGAGCAAACGACCAAAGAGATCACAGGAGAAGCACAGTACACGGCAGAAAAAGCCGAAATCATCCACATCAGCCCTCTCGGTGTGGTAACGGGGCTGCAAGTCGGCCAGACCAACGTAGTCGCAAGCTACGGCGGGCAATCCGTTACCATCCCGATCACCGTAACAGAGACAGAAGCCGGGTCCACGCAGCCAAAAGGGCAATTAGAGCTGCCATTTGACCGCGCTGTCATCGGTGGCGTGACCACCGTCCAAGGCTGGCTGCTCGATCCGTCTGGCATCGCCAAAGTCGAGGTGCTCGTGGATGGACAAGCTGTGGGCACCGCCGAATACGGCGAGCCTCGCCCGGATATTGCGGCGATGTATCCGCATTACCGCCAGGCAAACGCCGGGTTCCGCTACCAATGGGACACGCTTCCGTTCGCCGAAGGCACGCACAAGCTGACCATCCGCGCCACCAATCAGGCGGGACAGGAAAGCCTGGTGCTGGAAAGAGACGTGGTCATTGGTCCCGTTGCCAAACTGACCGCCAATCTCACCCAGATCGCATTGGAAAAAGACAAAACGGTGACCTTCCAACTGACCGCCACCCATCGTGACAACAGCTTCAAAGACGTCACCGCCGAAGCGACGTACGCGTTTGAGAACCCGGCCCTCGCCAAAATCGAGGCGTCGACTGGCTTGATCACGGGCCTGTTGCCAGGCAGCACGCAGTTGCGCGTATCGTATGCCGGAATCGTGCAGACGTATCCGGTGCAGGTCCAAGGAGACGGACCGAGCCACGGCGGAGAAATCGACACACCGTCAGACAACGAAGTCATCAGCGGAAACTACCTCGTCACGGGTTGGTTCCTCCCTGAGGGCGAGTTGGACAAAATCGAGGTGCTGCTGGACGAAACCGTTTTGGGCGAGGCGCTGTACGGCACCGAGCGCCCTGATGTGCTGCGCACGTACCCGGGCAGCCAAGGCGCGAAGCCAGGCTTTTCCTACGGGCTGCGTGCAGAGGAGCAGCCAAAGGGAACGCACAAGCTGACCGTTCGGGTTACCGAAAAAGACGGAAAACAAACCAACCTGGAGAGAACCGTAACGATTGTCGAGGCGATCACCGAAGAAAATCGCTACTGGCTGCAATTTTCCAAGGAACAGGGCAAACACAACTGGTCCTACCTGGAGGCCAAGGAAGAGCGCTACACCGAACTGGTGTGGAACCAGGAAAGCGAGCAGTGGAAAAGCCCGCAAGGCGAGACGATCATCGGGAATACGTGGATGCACATCGGCGGCTCCGATCCGGTCATTCGCTGGGAAGCGCCGCGTTCCGGGAAGATTCACGTCGGCGGCTGGGCGTCCATGCTCGAAGGAAACGAAGGAGACGGCGTTAACCTCCGCCTTTTGAAAAACGATACCCAAATCTGGCCGTCGGCAGGCTGGCAGTCCATTGCGTTCAACGATCAGATTGGGGTGGAGCTAGCGCAAGAGCTGGAAGTCGAGGCGGGAGACAAGCTGTATTTCCAGGCGCAGGCAAAAGAAACCGAGGTGGGGGATTCATTCAAATGGACCCCGGAGATTGACTATCTCTCCACGAACATCCCGGATAACGCCGCGCCGCGTGTGTACCTCACCACCCCCGTTACGGGAAAAGTCATCGATCAGGTGAACGGACAGGATGTCATTCCCCTTTCCGGTTGGGTCATGGACCCGAATCTGGGGGATCGCGTCAGCCTCTGGTATCAAATCGACGAAGGGGAAGTGCACCAGATCGCTTCGTTCTTGGCGTCAGAAAACGCCTCCGCCTTTTTGTACCACGCTCCGGTGCAAGACCTGAAGCCAGACGACGTATACTCCCTGAAAGTCTGGGCCACCGATCAGAAGCAGGACCTGTCTCCCGTGCAGCAGGTGGACTTCACCTTGGATATGCGCGCACAGGCCAAGGAAAAAGACCCGGTCTATATCGAGGCAACCTGGAAGAGCCCCGCGAACAACGCCGAGTTTCATTTGGGAGATCGCATCGTATTCACCTGGGATTACTCGCCAGACTATCCATTCAGTGTGTATGGGGACAAAATAACGAGTCAGGAATTGACGATTTATATTACGCAATCGGGACAACTCACGCCGACGATCAAGGAGAAGCTGTCTGCCAAAACCCGTTCGTATGAGATGGACACATCCATGATTACGAAAAACGCTACGGTGGAAGCGCGGCTGCGTACCGTTTTGAACATTAGCGGTGTGCCGTCGTACGTGGAAGGCTCCACGATCAAGCGGAATTTCAAGATTTTGTACGGCAATACGGCGCCCATCATGGAGAGCACGGAATTTGATGTCATTTACTCAGGAAACACCGGACTTATCACCTACTCGATTGTGGAAAAGGATGCTACAGACAAGCTGGTGGCACGGAAACTTCGGGTCGGCTGGACGCCGGGTGGGAATGAGGTGGGAGAGACAATGGAGAACCTCCCCGAGGATAATCAGGCCAAGCGAACCTCGAGTCGCTACCAATTTCCCATCACCAAAGACATGCTGTTTCGGACCATCTATTGGACCGCGCAGGCCCAAGATAACCGCGGAGCCTGGTCGGAGCCGCAAGTCTACTCGGCTCGTCTGGTGGATCACCTCCCTTATCTGGCGGTCTACACCCCTAAAGAGAAGCGCATTATCGACTTGAAGGAAACCTTTACCCTGGATGGTACGTACAGCCGCTTGCAGGCAGGAGATACGCTCACAGGAACGATTTACCCGGCGACGTATGCCAGGAAAACGACGACCACGACTGGTTCAGCTGGTTATTGGAGTATGAGCTGGCTGGGCCAGGAGCTGGGTGAAGGTACGTATACGAATACGGAGGTACGCAGCGCAAGCAAACATGTCGCTTCTTACAGCGGAGTCCTGGTCGTCGAACGGAAACCGGGAGCGCCGGTCATTGTCAAGACCGAGCCGACCAAGAACGCCATCACGGTGTACTGGAACCCGAGCCCCGGAGCCAGCACCTACCAGATCCGCCTGGATAACCATCCTCTGGCGCGAGATGTAGGGAACGTCACCAGCTACACGTTCTCCGGCCTACAGCCAGGCCGCGCCTATACGATCATGCTGTGGGCCTACAGCCCATCTGGAATCAGCAGCTACCCGGCTTCGATTTCCGTGGAGACGCTGCCTGCGGAGGAAAACTTCACGCTGTTGCAGGAAAACAGCCCGATTCGCATGTACTACCCGGCGGAGCAGGCGAAATATTTCAAGCTCACCGCCAAGACGAGCGGCACGTACCAGTTTACGTTGACCAACGATTCCAGTTCCCTCGCCTCAGGGAAAATCGCGGTGTTCCGCAGCGCGTCTCTGCAAACGCCGGACCAAATCGCTTCCGGTGAAAACGGGAGTGTCAGCGCGGCATTGGTCGCAGGCAAAACGTACTATCTGTCCGTCCAGTCCCGCAGCTCCTTGTACGCGACGCTCCTGGCCAAGGCGAGCGGAGAAGCGATTGTGTTCAACCAGGCCAAGGAACTCACGATTCCGGCCGGGCAATCGGTCGAGCTGTCCATGAATGCGCTGATTCCTGGAACCTACCGCACCGTGGTCCAGCTGAAAAATCCAAGCAACAAATACCCGACGGTCGCTGTGCTGTCCAACGGCACGCTCGTCAGTCCGAAGCAAAAGCCAAGCGAGGCCGAGGCCGTGTACGAGCTGGCATCCGGCAGCTACACCGTCCGGCTGACCAACAACGACACCACTGCGCTTAGCCTGTCATTTACCGTCTTTGCCCCACTGGCAGGAGGCACGCTGTATGAATACGTCTACGATGCCAACAACCGGATCACGGCGATCAAGGAAAACGGCGCCAACAGCGTCACCTTCACCCACGATGAGAACGGAAACTTGCTCAAAAGCGTCAAGCAAGCCGTCTCGCCTCAGCCAAAGGCAACCGCATTAAAGCTCGATTCGGACAAAGTGGATGTGTCCTCCGGCGGCTCGGTGTCCATCCAGGTAACCGCGACGCTGGAAAATGGCAGTCAGGTGGACGTCACCTCACAAGTGACGGTCATCGTGGAAAATCCATCCGTGGCGTACATCAGCAACGGGCGTGTCTACGCCGTCAACGGCGGGACCACCCAGGCACGGCTGTACTACGGCGGACAAACGAAGACACTCACGATTACCGTAAGCGCTCCGGCGATCTCTTTGTCGTCCATCAGCCTGAGCCCGGCGCAAACGACCCTGGCAGAAGGACAAATCCAGCGCGTGTACGCCACCGCCTACTACACCGATGGCAGCAGCAAAGACATCAACAGCGTCGCCAGCTTTTCTTCCTCCAGCCCATCCGTGGCGCAGGTGAGCAGCCAGGGCGTCGTGACCGGGATCGCCCCGGGAACCGCGACGATTACCGCTTCCTATAACGGCAAAAGCGCTTCTGCTCAAGTAACGGTGCAGGGAGCTTACTTGCTGGGGCTGAAAGCCAGTCCCGCGCAGCTTTCGCTGGCAGCCGGAAACAAGGGACAACTGAGCATCTACGCGCAGTATTCCAACGGAGTCGAGGAAAACGTTTCGGCCAAAGCCCAATACACCAGCGGCAACCCTGCGATTGCCTCGGTCGATGGCATGGGAGGCGTGGTGGCAACTGCCGCCGGAACGACAACCATCCAGGTCACCTACGGAGCGAAGACCCTTTCCGTTCCCGTCACAGTGACAGGAACGGTCGTCAGCTTGCAGACGATCTCGGTTCGTCCGGAGTCCGTCAGCATGAAAAAGGGTGCAACCCAGCAACTGGAAGTCAAAGCAACGTATAGCGATAACAAGGTGACCGATGTGACCAGTCAAGCTTCGTACCAAGTCGCCCAACCCGCGATTGCCACAGTTTCAGCAACTGGGTTGATAACAGGAGCAGCCGTTGGCTCTACGACGATGACCGTATCTTTTGGCGGTAAAACCGTCTCTATGCCTGTACAGGTCACAGAAGCCCAAGAGCCGGTGCAGAGCCTGACTGTAACGCCTGCCAAACTGGAGCTTTTGGTAGGAAAAGCACAGACCCTGCAAGTGACGGCAACCTATAAAGACGGCAAGGAAGAAAATGTTTCCCAAAAGGCCACGTACACCAGTAGCAACGCCACGATTGCTTCCGTAAGTAGCAGCGGTGTAGTTACAGCACTGGCGGAAGGCACGGCGCAAATTACGGTCCAATATGGCGGAAAGAGCATCTCGGTTCCGGTCACGGGAAGTGTCGTCAGCTTGCAGACGCTCGCCGTTCGTCCAGAGTCCGTCAGCATGAAAAAGGATGCAACCCAGCAACTGGAAGTCAAAGCAACGTATAGCGATAACAAGGTGACCGATGTGACCAGCCAAGCCACCTACCAAATCGCCCAACCCGCGATTGCCACGGTTTCAGCGACTGGATTGATTACGGGAGTGGCAGTAGGCTCCACGACGATTACGATTACGTTTGGCGGCAAAACCGTCTCTGTGCCTGTACAGGTCACAGAAGCTCAGGAGCCAGTGCAGAGTCTGACCGTAACCCCTGCCAAACTGGATCTTTTGGTAGGCAAAACGCAAACCTTGCAAGTAACGGCCACCTACCAAGACGGCAAAACGGCAGACGTATCCAAGCAAGTTACGTACTTGTCGCAAGATTCATCCATCGCAACCGTCCAGCCTGACGGGTTCGTCACCGCTGTCAAGGCCGGAAGTACGAGCCTCACTGTGACGTATGAAGGCGTGAGCGTCAACGTACCCGTTGTCGTCACGGCGGAGAACGCGGTAGTGGACATCAAGATCGTTCCAGAGGCCATTACCTTGCTGGAACATGCGACGAAGCAGCTCGCAGTCAAGGCTGTACACGCAGATGGAACAGAGTCCGACATGACCGACAAGGCTCAGTACACTGTCGATGACCCGTCCATCGCATCCGTAAGTACGGGCGGTTTGCTGACAGCTAAAAAAGCAGGAACGGCAACGCTTACCGCAGCATTTTCCGGCAAGCAGCGGAGCGTGGCGGTGAAAGTGAGTGACCCTGGCGTCCAATTGCAAAGTTTGTCTGCCGGAATGGCATATACACAGATTTTGCGAGCGGATGGAAGCCTTTGGGCAACCGGACAAAATGAGCACGGGCAGCTAGGGAATGGAACGATGCAAAATCAGACGACACCTGTTCCGGTTATGGTGGATGTCGTCGTTACACAACTGGAGACAACGGCGAATCTCGTAGAAATGAATGCGTACGAGAGTAAGCCATTAAAGGTGACAGCCACGTATGCAAACGGCCATGCGCAAGATGTTACCGATCAAGTCGTATATGAAAGCAGCCAGCCAGAGATTCTCCAAGTCGATCAGCATGGAGTCATGACATCCGGCGAAATGGGAGGGAAAGCGAGCGTTGTCATTCGTTATTACGATCAACAACTGACCATTCCTGTGCAAGTCAAAGGGATTCCAAGAAGTGTTCAGTACATCTCGGCAGGAATGAATTACACGCTGATCATGACAGATGACGGAAGCTTCTGGGCGACCGGACAAAACGAGAGTGGGCAGTTGGGAGATGGAACCATGCAAAATCGGAATAGCCCGATTAAAATCATCGGTCAGGAACCTGGGAGGGTAACAAAATGATCTGGAATAACCACAGCATCCGAAAAATAATGTGCTCTTTCATCATTGTACTGACCGTATTTGGCTTACTGGGAGAAAGGGCTCATGCCGACAGTAAGGTCAAATCAAGTGCGGCCGGGAAGTACCACACCCTCCTTTTAAAAGAGGATGGAACCGTGTGGTCTTGGGGCCTAAACGATGATGGACAATTGGGCGATGGAACGAAGATCGCCAAAACGACCCCGGTTCAAGTAGCTGGACTCACTGACATGGTAGGCATTGCTGCCGGAGCCAATTTCAGCCTGGCTTTAAAAAACGATGGAACGGTTTGGGGATGGGGCTTTAATCGGGACGGTCAATTGGGCGATGCTAACAAACAGCCTAAAGTAGTACCTGCACAAATAGCTGGTTTGTCCAATGTGACGGCGATTGCGGCTGGCGAGGTGTATGCACTGGCATTGACACGCGATGGAACGGTCTTCATGTGGGGAGTCAATATGGGCAATTTCACAAAAAATCGAACACCAGTGAAAGTCGAAGGTCTGGCCGAGATCAAGAGTATTAAGGCAGGAGCCACTCACAGTTTGGCTCTCAAAAGTGACAATACCGTGTATTCATGGGGAGCCAACGATTTTGGACAGCTCGGTCATGGTAACCTGACCCCCAGTGGCACCCCACAAAAAATTGAATCTCTTACCCAAATTGCTGAGATCGAGACAAATGCCTTGAGCAGTTACGCTATTGATTTGGAGGGCCGGGTTTTTGTCTGGGGAGCCAATGCTTCCGGTCAACTGGGAAATGGAACAACAGACGAGCAGACAAAACCTGTCCTCATTCCAGAACTGACTTCCATCAAGAAGATTTTTACGGGAACTTTTGCAGCACACGTTTTTGCGTTGACGAACGATGGAACCGTTCTAGGCTGGGGAGCCAATGAGAACGGGCAACTTGGCAACGGCACAACTACCCCTAGTTACAAACCAATTCCGATTACATGGTTCCCCTAACCAACACCAATCCCCCCTTCTCACCAAGGGGGGACTACTACCCATGATGGAGGCCCTATGAAACACCTTTCCATAAAAGCACTCATCTATCTTCTCTGCCTGGCCTTATGCATCACCCTGCTCCCACCAGGAGCAGCCTTGGCCAACGAACCATCCCAAGAGCCGCTCCCACAGGAAGCGCAGGACACTACCAACACCGCATCCACACCGGAAGCTGTGGCCAACGAACTCCAGCAGTCCATCGCGGACGAGCAGCTTGTTCCGATCGAACAACAACCCGCGAAAAGCGATCCGACCACCTTTACCGAAGCGGATATCGCCAAGCTGCCCTGGACACAACTGGACGCTTTCACCGCCAGCGAAATCCACCGCACGTTTGACCGGGAGCTATTGACATTTGCCGCCTATTTCTACTCGGATCTGGAACAGCTCCTCACCGAAGAAGAGCGCGCGCAAGCCAAAGCTTTTACCGACACAGACCTTCTTTCCCGTTATCAATCGGTGACGCCAGACCAACAGCAGTTGCTCCAGAAGCTCACACCGCTTATCCCGGCGAAAATGGCGGAAATCCACAAGCTCGCAGAAACGATGGACATCCAGGCAGCGACGCCGCTGCCGCCTACGCAGTACACGGAAAAAGAGCAGGAGTTTCACTTCGCCCGTTCCAAGACCGAATCATCGGTAGACGACGTGTACCGGGCGGCCAATCTGGTCGAGCAAGATGTGTACCTGCAAGGCAAACATGGTCTGGACGTGGTCCTGCAACGCCGCTACCATTCTCTGGGCAGCAAAATCAGCGTGCCCGGCTGGAACGAAACCGAGACAGGCAACGAAGCCCATTCCTCTCCGGAACGATTTGCGACCGGCTGGGACTTCAACGTGCCGAAATTGGAGATCGTCTCCCGCGAGCACTCCGCCTCCGTGAGCGACGATTCCCGCAACCCGGGGCAAGAAATCTACACCACCCGGATCTATGATCTGCCGGCGGGCAACCGTTATTTTATTACGCTCGAAGACGGAACGTCGCTCGAATACCACTACAACCAGTTTGTCAATTACCCGTACAAAGATGCCAGCTTCTCCGTGGAGCGACTGAACAGCAACTACACCTTGTCCTTCCGCAACTGGATTTACGAGTTTGATTTGCTGAGAGGGACGATCGTCAAATCGAACATCTACGGCGATAAAATCACGTACACGGTCAGTAGTGACGGCGAGCTCATCTCCATCGAGGACAGCGTCGGGCGGTATGTGGTCCTGAAAAGAAGGGGCGTCAACGACCGGACTCAAGACCTGATCGTCTACAAGGACAAGTCGGAAACGACGGTGCTCAAGCACATCCGCTACCATTTGGAACAAAAATCGGGCTTGGCCATCTACACCCAGCTCACTCGTGTGGAGGTGCTCCCGCCAGGCGGCAAAGGAAACGGCGCGTACACCACCGCCCGCTACTCGTACCATAACCCGCGCACCAAAGGAATGGCCTATTTCAACTTGAACAAAAAGTACACGTTAGACAAGGTCGCGACGGATCAAGCGCTCCAAGAGTCGCCCAAATATTGGGCCGAAGACAAAAAGACGCGGAAGGAACTCGACTATTTGCTCATGCAGGAGGCCAGCTACCCGCTGCAAGGGCTGTCGATCCAGTATGAGTATCGGCCATACACACTCGATCAGACGTCGATCAAAGACGGACTGGTGCGCATGTTCCAAGACCGTTACGCCCTCAGCTACATCTCCTATCACCCGGTGAACAAGGTCACGTACAGCTACGCTCTGCAAACGCCAAAAGGCACCAACACATACCGTTTGGAAAAAAGCTATGCGAATAACGACACCTTTTACGAAATCTGGAAAATGCCGAAAGAGCAGCTGCCCCGGCTGAAAAACATGGCCGATCGGCATGGCGATACGTTCCAGGTCACGGAAACGGAGCCGTCCCGCTACACCCGTTCGCTGTTTTACCGCATCAACGCAGACGGAACGCCGCTGCTGCGAAGCGCGAAGACGACCGGAATCAGCCAGGGAGGAACGTCGATTGCGGGGGCGAAATATGCCGTATCGTACAACCCGACAACGTATACCACCTATGCCTATTCCGGCCGCCAGACGAAGCCGACCTACCAGTACGTATTTCTGGAACCCGTCTCCGTGTCCGACCCGGATGTGTTTTCGTCCTATTTAAAAGAACCCGTTCTGTCCAAGCGCGCCGCGTACGCCGCCAAACTCAACAACTACGCGCAAGAGACGTACTACGAATACAACGAGTACGGGCATCTGGTCAAACAACTCGCGCCAGACGGCATCTTGACGACATGGACGTACGATCTGGAAAGCCAAGGGAGATTCCGGACCTTTTCCTTACTGAAGGCGACGCGGACGCAAGCCACCGCCGCTTCCGGCGATCCGTATTACTCCAATCTGTCCTACGAGTACAACGATCAGTATTTGCTGCGAAAAGAAACGGAGATCCACTCGTATCCAGCGAATCTGGCGGGGTACAAAAGCCAGACGACAGAGCGCACCTACGAATACACGAACAAACAGCTTTACTCGGTCACGGAAAACTTCGGCGGCAAGACGAGAATGCAAACGTTTCCCGCCTACGACGCCTACGGCTTGCAGCCAACGCAAATCACGGTGGCCGGGGTCGAGCTGGAAAGCGGCAAGACCGACGTCCTGACCTTCTCGTTGGACATCGATGAACAAAGCCAGGTCAAAAGCCAAACGTACCCGGACGGGGGCAAAGTCACCTACGACTACGACACGCTGGGCCGTCTCCTTTCCGAGAGCTATCGGAACCAGGGATCAACGCGCACGATTTCGTACACGTACCGCGATGGCGATGCCACGGGCACCAAGACAGCAGGGCCAGGGGTGGTCGAACGAACCTTGCCAGACTCGTCGCGGGTTATTACGTACTACACTCCGTATGGCGATATCGCCTACCAGGAGCAAAAGGGGAAAAACGGCGGCACGCGCCCGCTCGTGGAAAACGAGTTTACGCCAGACGGTTTGCAGGTCAGCCGCACGATTCCCTACGGAAACCAGGCCAAGAGCACCTCTTATGCCTACGACTGGGACGGCTTTGTTTACCAAACGACGAACGCTCTCGGAACGACCCGCTCCCATCGCAACAACGCCTACCGCGACGGCAGCAGCTACTTGCCGCGCCTGACCGAACAAACCGTGGCACCAAACGGCTACATCGTCACCACCTACCGCGACCTGTACGGCCGGGTAGAGAGCACCGAGGAAACGACACAACAAGACGGAAAGCGCCGTGTCACAAATGTCCAGACAGACCGTTTCGGAAAAGTCACGGACAAAGAAGTAACCGACGGCAGCACCTCGCAACGCTGGACCTTGCGCTACGATGCCAACGGCCAACTCGTTTACCTGCGCGACCCGGAGAACAACGTCAACGAATACGGCTATGACGGACTCGGCAACCTCGTCACCGTCGTCGAAAATGGCACGACCTCCGCCGTGTACACGTATAACGCGCTGTCTTGGAAACTATCCGAAAAGAACCCGGAAACCAAAGCCGAGCAGTACACCTACGACAAAAACGGCTCAGTCAAAACCTTCCAGGACAAAAACGGCGTCCTGTTCAATTACCAATACTCGCCGTTTTACGAAATGACGAAAGTGTCCGCCGGCAATGGCTTCTACGAAGAACGCACCTACGATCCGCTCGCTGGCTCGCTTTTGACGGAAACCAACAACTACGGCCAAACCGTCCGCTACAGCTACGACGAGTTCCGCCGCCTGAACAACCAAACGATGATGGGAAAAGACTACCAGCTCGTACACACCGATCAGGACGATGCCATCGACGCGCTGATTTACCCGTCGCGCAGCGCGGTATCCGGCTCGGCCCCTTCCATGCGGGTCGATTACGCCTACGACAGCGCCGACCGCCTGAGCAGCGTGACCATCCCAAGCGTCGGCACCACAACCTACACGTATGACATCAAAAGCAACGGCGAAACCAACACCGTTTCGTATCCCGGCCAACCGAACGCGATGCAGAAAACGATGAGCTCGTTTGCGGAGATTACCGGGATCAATCACGCGGACGGCTGGAGCGAAACGAACGGCTACGACCTGTTTGGCAACATCACGAGTCAAAAGCGCGGAGGAGCCACCTACGGCACATTCTCCTACGACAAGCTGTCCCGGATCAAGGAAGAGACCATCCAGGGCAACACCCGTCAATACACCTACGACCGCCGCGGCAACCGCCAAGCCTACGCCAACGCACCAGCAGACTCGACGCGCTCGTACGAACTGAAACACGACCTGTTCAACCGCCTGACCGAATACAAGGACGACAAAGGAACCACGACCTACACGTACTACCCGGGCGGCCTGCGTGCCACCAAACAGCAAACCGGAGCCGTAACCGACACCACCCACTACGTGTACCTGAACGGACAAGTGATTGAGGAACTAACCCAAGACGGCCGCGTCAAAGCCCGCAACGTCTTCGGCAACCAACTGATCTGGCGCAAAGACTACACGACGAACCAGGAAGGCACTTACTACTACAATAGCCACGGCGATGTCGTGAAGATCAAGGGGCCAAGCGGCAACGTCCTGAATACGTATGAGTACGACATCTGGGGCAACCTGCTCGCGGACAAGGTCAAGGAAACGATGCCCAACCCGTTTGCGTATGCGGGGGAAATGTACGACAAGGAGAGCGGTTTTTACTACCTGCGGGCGCGGTACTATGATCCGAAGATGGGGAGGTTTATTTCGGAGGATACGTATAAGGGGCAAGTGGATAATCCGCTTTCGTTGAATCGGTATACGTATGTAAGTAATAATCCATTACGATTCATTGACTCTTCTGGGCATACGGAGACTATTGTTGGGGATGGTACCCCAGGTACGTACTATTATTATGACAAGCAGGGGATCAGAAGGGTTCATGGAAGCAAGGAAATCGATTACGAATATTATGACGAAATATTTACGGTAGAAGGAATAAATGGAATTCCTAATGTAGGTGGATTAAGAGAAAATTATGTCGGTAGCGCCAGAGAATTAGAAGGATTGGAAGATCCGCTCACGTATGTTAGTGTAGGAGGTGGCTTAGCTCGAGGGCTTTTAGTTTCTACAGCTAAAACAGTAGTTAAAAGTGTTGCATTCAATAGTGGAAGAGCTGGGGAGCTTTATTTAGCCAAACTAGTCGGTGGGAATGCTAAACCCGTTTATTTTAAAACCTCACTAGGGGCAAGATATGTAGATGTTTTAAAGGATGGTATTGCCTATGAATCTAAAGTAGGCTATAAAACACTTACAGCTTTTAATAAAAAGCAAGTATTAAAAGATGTTGAGTTATTGAAGAAAGGTACTGTCGATTCTGTAGAATGGCATTTCTTTAAAAGTGAAATAACTGGTAAAAGTGGAGCGTCGCAACAATTACTGGATTTTCTTACTCAAAATGGCATAAAGTACACTATTCATCCCTAAAGAAGGAGTTGTTAATAATGAAATATTCTTTAATGGAACCACATTTTATAATGAAATCTTTTCAAGAAATGAATAAAAAAGAAGCTCAACAGCACTTTGATTGGTATATTAGTGAAATTTCTAATCGAATAAACCAATTGGCGAGTTATTATGATACTAATGGGGGAAAAAAAGAAGAATTGGATTTTTCACCAGAGTCATTAAAGCTAATATGGGCTTGGTTTATTCCATTAATTAAAACAACAATAAAAACAAGTGAAGAAATTGAAACTGAAGTAAAAAATGCTCCTGAATGGTTAAGAGAAACAATTGAAGCGGGTAAAGAAAAGCCTAGTACCGAAACGTTAGCAATTGCAATGGATATTGCTATCTATTTTGCTGAAGTGTTTACCAAAAATTTCAAACAATTAAAATGGGGTTTTATAGGAAAGCCTAAATCTCTCGCTTATGTAAATCGTCCTGTATTGGTGGGTTTCAAAAGCATGGAAATGGATCCAAGGGCAATTGTTTATAACCAATTGCTTAAATCTATGAGAGGTAGTAAAGATTCTAATCTCTTGTTTAATCTCTTTGAAATATGGAAAAATGATATTTAATATTCTGTACTAGATACTTCAAAACTTCATTCGAGCAACATGAATTGTTACCCAAGAAATAAATAGGATTTTAAATAAGCTTGTTGAAAATTTAAGCAGCTATGAGATGACTCTTGAATTCATCAGGGGTCCTCTTTTTTAATATCCACTGGTAATGAAAGGAGTAGCAAATCTAGGTAGTAACTAAAATGTCACTGGGATGAAGTGGCAAAGGCCATTAATCGTCATTTAAATTGGGAGTATGATAATATTCAATACGAAACACTTGATGAAGCAATAGCAAAGCTAAAAACAGAATAACTGATTACAAAGACCTTGGGGGCAGCAATCCTCAAGGTCATCTTTTTACCCACACCCAGTGTCGAATGAATCGGGCGGTACGCCTCTATACCAGAAGTCATCTCTGCTGTTTTATGCATCATGGAGAACTGAATTCAAGACTCGGCTTTACACCTGAGACAAAAAAAGCGGTACAGTGAAAACCTTTTAAGACAGAATGGAGATATTCAACTATCAGTAACCATCGCTCAACGAGATAGGGCTTTCAGATAAACTAATGAATTTAGAATTAGGTAATAACCCAATTATTGAAGCAATTAATGTGGACATAAAAGCAGGCAAAGGAGTAAACGTTATTGCAGATGCAAATAAATTACCTTTTGAGAACGCTTCTTTTGATGCAATTGTGTCTGTTAGCCCTTTTGAATATAACCCGTTAACATCTGATGCATTCAGAATCTTAAAAGAAGGGGGCACATTTACTATTGTGGGTACCTATAATAACAAGTATTTTAAGAATGTATTTAACGCATCAGAGCAAGAACTTAGTAGTGCGGGTTTTGGATTGTTATATAAAGGTAAACCAGTTGAAGGTTTATGAACTAGTTTTCAAACTAATGGTCAACCAATCAAATCAGATACATTAAAACAGATTACACTGTATAAATTACATTTTGACTAAGAAATGGGTGAGTAAAATTAGAAACGTCCTTGATGTTACTGGTAAGCTATTTGATCAAGTAGATTTTACAGAAGCGACATTATTTTTCCACGGTCATAGAGAATTACCCGAATCAATAGCAATCGAAGTATGGGGTCTTTCATTTATAGAAACACAACAGACAAAAGATTACTATGTATCAGGAATTGCGACTATCAGCTTTGAAGGAGTGACATCGGGTCTAATAGAGGTTTCGTTATACCAAACAAATGAAGATGATTTCATTAAAATCAAAAATGAGAAATATTTAACGTTAACAAAAAGCTGGGGGAAGCCTCTAGGTTTTGAAGAGTATCAATATCATCTAGGGGGAGTATTAGACTGGCCAAGAGGTTATTCTCAATTAGGTATTAACGCAACTGGAAAAGTGACAGTGTCATTTGAAACAAATAATTGTGTATTAACTAGCGACTATGTAAGAAATCCAGAGAAATATACGTACAAGGGGAATAGAGACTAATCTACGCAAAAAGCGTAACACCCCAAACGAGTAACCAACTACTGGGACTGACCCCGTAACGTGAGACAAATCAAAACACCTTCAAGAGAACACGCCCATGTCGTAAGTAGGGGGACAACCTTGGAGGTGTTTTTGTGTTGGCAACTAGAGTTAGTTATCCCATAGAAATTAAAATGAAAGCAATTGAAATGCGCCTTGCAGGCGTCACCATTGAGATCATCTCAAAGAAACAAGTGAATTAATTGAAACAGGCTATGTAATCAGGCCAGCCAAGACAAGAAATGTTCATAGGAAACAAGTCAGTCCTCATCTGATTTATGAGAGATTACATGCATTAGAAGAATACTTTGGTTTGGACAATTTACGAGTGAAAACGATTCAACGTAGCGGGATGATCTGGATGGGAAAACAACTGCTAGAACGTGATGGTCAACTCGGAAAAGAGCAGTATTATGAGATCTGTGCACGGTTCGGCGTAAACAAAGTCATGAATGGCAACAAGCTAGAGTATATGTGGTGGGGATTAAAAGACTTCGTAAATCCAGACATGATTGCTGCATTGTACAAGAGTAACGAACCTAGGGGATGTAATTCCTCTGGGGAAGCAATATAAAACTAAAAATTTATTGTAAATTGATGGAGAAGGTGAACAAACAAACGATTCCCGTTCTTAGCGGGAAAATAAAAAATGGTCTTCTCTTCGGTAGCAAGACCATTTTTTTGAATGATTTTACCGCTTGTCTGCAATTACCCTGTCCAGGAAAATATCCGCGTCGCTGTTGAACTTCCAGGCTACCCCGAATTTGTCAACCAGCATCCCGAAACACGATGACCAAGGCATATTGCCTAACGGTATGATCACATGGCCGCCAACGGACAAAGCGGTGAAGTATTCCTGCAGTTTTGATTTGTCGTTCATGACGAGCGTAATCAGCATGTTATTGCCTTGAACGACTTCCCCCGTTACCTTCTTCATCGAAGGCAGGACATCCGACATCATGATTTTTCCACCTTCGAAGGCTATAGACGACTCCATAATCATGTTCAACTCATTTTCCGGCAACGGGTAGTTCGGGTCTTGAGGAATATCCTTGAACTTCACTGCTTTCACTTCACTTGCGCTCAAAGCCTCTGCATAAAACGCAATGGCTTGCTCTGCAACCCCATCGAAATTCATATACACAACTGCCGCCATAAAATGAATACCTCCTCCTTGTTCTAGCTACATATTAAGCTATAATAGGTGACATCTTATGTGTCGCTTATTCGTATTGCGTTAAAAAGAAATTTCATTGTTGAGCGCAAGGCAAACGGGAGGCTTTAAATGAACAAAGTGGAGCGGCTGATTTCGATTGTGATGATTTTGTTGCAAAAAGAGGTCATGTCGGCGGGAGCCTTCGCCAGCCTGTTTGGCGTCAGCAAAAGAACCATTCTGCGCGACATGGAAACGCTGGGACTTTCCAACATTCCGATCTATGCGGTTCACGGGGTTCATGGCGGCTATGCGATAATGAATACGTACAAATTGGACAAGCGTCTTTTGAATCAAACGGATCTGGAAAATGTGTTGACGGCGCTGAACGGGCTGGGGCAGTTGATGGTGAGCAAAGAAGTGGAAGCCACTATTCAAAAGATCGCGTCCATGGTCGGCACCGCATCTCGCAATAGCATGATTCAACTCTCCTTTTACGATTGGGAAGGACGCTCGGATCTCCTCCCCATCTTGAACGAATGCCAGCAAGCCATTGTACAAAACAGGCTGGTTGCCTTCGACTATCTGGATCGCAAGGGGATTGCCACGCACCGAAGGGTGGAACCGCATCGCCTTCATTTTAGTGAAAGAAGCTGGTATCTCAGAGGGTTCTGTTTGGAGCGCCAGACTTTTCGAACCTTCAAGCTGTCCAGGACAGACCGGTTCAGGATGGAAGAGGCCCGATTTGTGCCTAGAGACGATAGCGAGGACCACATAACGGAACTTGATTATCAAAGCCCGCTTGTTGCGATTAAAGCACGGATCTCTCCCCGCGTGAAGGAACAATTCATTGAGCGCTATGGACGAAAATGCATGGATGCCTCTGATCCGGAATACCTGATTGCCTCGATCAGCATTCCTCAAAACGAGGACGGTTTTCGCTTTTTAGCCGGTTTTGGTACGGACGTGAGGATCATGGAGCCTTCGTCGTATGTCGAACAATTCAAAGCATTTTTAGCTGCCATGAAGGACGCCTACTCGTAATATTGTATCTTCCATTACATCAGCTATGTAGATATTTATGAAATGCTATTGGCGGACATTCAGCGCCATGCGCGGACAGCCGAGGAAAAGCTCTTTTGTGGAGATGCTGGTCGACGTAAGCCAGAAGCAACAAGAGAAAGAATGGGGGGCAGCTCTCAAGGAACGGGACAAGCTGACCAAGCGGGAGAGCGAACTGCAAACGATTCAGCGCAAGCAATGCATTGGGGCGAATTACAGATCAGCATTATGTGGCGCTGTTACGAGATTTTACAGCAGAGCAAGCGCAAATCAAAGAGCGCTTAAAGCTGCTGGAAGAACTGCTTAGTCAGGCAGAAAGCAAATGTGGGCCTCTTTTCACCGTAAAGATGGTTGCAGCAGAACTGTTGTCACGTTTCTCTTTCCATCTTCCGCTTTATCATGGAGGATACGTATAAAGGGCAAGTGGATAATTCGCTTAGTTTGAATCGGTAGACGTATGTGGAGAATAATCCAATTATGTTCATTGACCCTACGGGAAATATAACGTTTAAGGAAGGATGGGGCACTTTTACTGATCCTGCCAGTTATGAAAAAGCCATTAATACCGTTACGAGTATTGAGAACTACAAGCCTGCACTGGAAGCACTCGCAGACTACTAAGTCTTGGACAATAAAGACTTTAGAAGATTTTTGGATTAGCAACACTTAAACTGGTCAAAGTATTTTTTTGAAAAGAGAGGGTTAGGCAATGGTATACCTACTGAGGAATTTATTGATAATTAGGGAGGGGAAGAATGAATAAGACTAGCGTAATGGTAGAGTTTACTCTAACTGGAGACCAGTTTAACCCAGACTTTATTGCAGAGAGATTGGAAATTAAACCAAATGAAATCTATTATAAAGGCGAGCAAGCAAAGCATAGAAAAGCTGTGAGAAAGGAGACTTGCTGGTCAATTAATACGGGATATCAAGAGTCTCTTGATGTTAATATTCAACTTAGAGATGTTATTGAAAAAATAAGGCCCAAAAAAAATGATCTTAAAGAGTTGCAGGTAGAGAACAACCTCGAAATCAAATTTTGTATCGTTATTAAAATTGAGGAAAATCAAACACCTGCTATATATTTAGATAGTGATATAATAGCATTTGCGCATGAAATAAAAGCAGAATTTGACTTTGATTTGTACATCTACTCATAAGTAGTTCACGAAGGTATTTCAGTAATTTCGTGTAAATTATGCTCAGTTTATATTGTTTAAAGAGATGGCTTCTTACTTAATTATAGAGGTCATCTTTTTTGTTTCCCATTGTATGAGCATACCATTGAGAAATAGAATGTGGCTCAGCACAGAGTGTCACAATGTTTAGGGGTAGCATCATCAGTTGCTTATCGCACTTATTTGAACAAAATTCGGTGCCAAAAAGCTATAGTGTGTACCTGTACGAATGGGTAAAAAAGACTGTGATTAACCTAGATACTACGCAAGGCAGCTACTGCCGCATATCGAATTTCTAAACAGATCGTTTGGGACGAAAAAGTTTCTGGCAAGGCACTGGATCGCTCGCTTCGATATCAACGATCAGGGAAGTCACTAAGTGATTTTTAGAGGAAGGACTAAAATAAATGAGAGTGATTACATCTGTTATCATACTCCTTGTAGCCCTAGTTATCTGCACAGCTTGCGAAGAACAAAACAACATCTTTACCCCAAATTATAATAATGAACCTACTTCCAGTGTAAATTCAGAAGAGCTCCATACTAGGGTTACTAATTCAAACCATGAGGCGATACTACCAGATTCCATTAAAAACAAGAGGGGGAACACCCAGTGCGACTGTGGTTGAAAGTAATGTGGGTCATCACTATACTCGTTAATTTATCAGGTGTTATCTGGTTTGTACTGGGTTCGACTGCAAATTTTCAACGGGGTATAGACTTAATTTCCACAGTAATACTTGTGTATCTAGGTATACCCTCCATTTTATTGATAGTCGTTTCTAGTTTTCTATTATTGAAAAAGTGGAGTCCAGCTAGGTGGTGGGAGGTCATTGGGGTTTTCATGATCATGACTGCCATGCTTGTACTGACTCCACATTTGTATAAAAACGTAGAGACGAGCGGATGGTTAACAGAGAAACTAGAGACGGATTCCATCCAGCAAACCTCAGATCAGCGCTATATGTACTGTTTAGAACTTATTAATTTGTTTCAGCAAAATGGCTCAGCTCGCTTGTATTTAAAAAATGCGAATACACGGGAGGAACTTAGAATCGCTGTAGACCTATCGTTAACCAAGATTCAAGGAATATCTTGGGGTGAAGTGCCCCGCTTTATTAAGCTTGAGCCAACAAACGACGCAAATATATACATCCTGCATACAACCGAGAGCTTTCCTATTCCAAATGAAAAGTTTGAAATTCATATACAAGAGAAAACATCAGTAAAAATAGGCTAATAGCATGTCCTGAATGAGAGCGATTCAAATTTTAACCTCTATCCCCCATCCAAAACAACCGATGTAATAAAAGGATAAAAAATCCAAAGTCCAAGAAAGCGAGGCACCACCATGAACTTTTTCAAGAAATTGTTTGGCGGCGTGGAAACTGACGAAAAAGCAAAGGACGGCACTGCGATTTATACCTACAACCAGCAAGCTGGCTTTGAACCGCCGGCTCCGATGAAATATGTAGACGATGTCGTGAACCACTTTCAAACGGTTTTTGCCGGGAGAGAGAGCAGCGTTTTCCATGAGATCATTTCCGATACCATCCATATTGATGTCAATGTCATGAGCCCGACAGAAGAAGAGCCATTCTGGGTGCTGTACACAAACGGGATGAGCGATTTGCCGATGACGATTCCGGATGAAGTGCAGGAGCAGATGGAGGAAGTGATCGATCGGGCGGAAGTGATGATATTTTTGCCAGCCTCCTGGGAGCTGACGGAAGAGTCGCTGAAGGATGAAAATCTGTACTGGCCGATCCGGCTGATGAAGCAGATGGCGCGTTTTCCGCACCAGTACAATACGTGGCTCGGTTACGGACATACGATTCCGAATTATGCGGAATACGAGCCGTATGCGGATGGGACAGGACTGAATGGCGTCATTATGTTCCAGCTCTCCGAGGAACTCAGCGTCATTTCTGCCAAGGACGGAACGCAGATTCACGCCTACTTCTTGCTTCCACTGTATAAAGAAGAGATGGACTACAAGCTGGAGCACGGCATGGATGCCTTGTTGGACAAATTGTTTGAACTGGGCGATGAGGCGCTCATTTTAAATCCGAACAGAAAAAATACGTGCAAGTAAAATGCGAAAAAGCTGCTGACCATGACCCGAGTCAAGTCGGCAGCTTTCTTTGTTATTTTTCCATGCGGATGCTGTAAATATTGCCGACGTCCAAATTGTAAAGGTGGATGGAAAAGCTTGGTTTCCCTGGGCTTCTCAGCACATAGCCGCCCCAATCTTTGCCGCCGTGCGCTGTATATCGGCTGATGTCCATGCCAAAAATGTCTTGAATGAGCGGCTTGGTAACAGGAATGACTTCATCCAGCGCTTTGATTTTGTACATATCTGTTACATAGTCCACCTTGTACACTTGACCTGTCGTTGCTCCGACTGTCACCGCATAGTTCGCTTGTTTGTTGTCGAGCTGCCAAGTAGCTTCGCCCGTCTCTTTCCTTTTTTTGGCTTCGGTAAAGGCAAACTGTTTTTCGTGGGAGAGGCGCGTCAAGGCTGTTTGCGCGATGGAGATTGCCTTTTGATCCACGTCTTTTGGGTTGTAATTCAATGCGAAACCAGCGACTTTGTTTGTGGCAAAATCGACTTGGACGTGCTGATTGCCCGCAAGCTCGAAGGAAAAATAGTGTTCGCCCATGCCTTTAAAAAACCAGCTTTTCTGGAAGGCAACCTGCTGGGAAGCCTCCTTGAAGGCGTTCTGCGCCGTTTCTACATATTTTTGATAGGGCAGGATCAGTTCGTTTGTGGCAAATTCAGCGGCAACACTGCGAACTTCTGTCGTGCCAGGCTGGAACGTTACGATGGCTTGGTAATCTTTTGCCCGGACAATCGTGTATTCCGCGTCTTTTTCGATCTCGTCAAAAGGAAAGGTTTTCTGAATGCCGCTCGCTGCTTGTACGGCTTTTTGGGCAGCGGCAAAATACGTTTGCTCCTCAGGAGTCAAAGCTGCCTGACTCGTTGTTTCTGCCGGAACAGCAAATGGTTTCAGCCAGAAAAAGCCGAGCAACAAGCCGCAGGTGATCAGTCCATTGGCCATCCAGCCGTAATACGCTTTTCGTTTGTTCACTTTTTGCAGTTTGCCTCCTTCTTTTCGTACACCTTCCAAGATCGCCTGGCTGCGTTCCCGGGAAAGGCTTTGCTTCGGGAATTGGTTCAATTCCTCCAGGATGATCTGCTCATCTTGTGATGGCATCGTGCATCACCTCCGCAATCGAAACATGCATTTTGTTTTGAATCGCCTTCATCGCTCTGTGTAACGTGAGATTGACCTTGGCTTCCGTCCAGCCCAAAACCTCCGCCGTCTCCTTGCTCGATAATCCCTTGATTCCGCGCAGGATCAAAACGTCCCGATACGAACGCTTCAACTGATTGATCAGCTCGTACAGCATGCGCTTGTTTTCGCTTAACTCCAGTGACTCCTCGGGTGTTTTATCGCGCGAAACGAGATGCTGCAAAAACACATCCGGCAGCCAGTTGATCAGCTTGGCTCGGCGCTTTTCATCAATGGCTACGTTTCGCGCAATGGCAAACAGCCACGTTTTTGGATTCTCGATCTCTGTTTGCTGTGCTGCTCTCAGGGCACGAATAAAGGTCTCTTGAACCAGATCGTCGATATCTTTTCGCCCGGTGTAATAGACGAGAAACCGATAGACATCTTGGCTGTATAAATGAAACCATTGCTCGATTCGCGAGCCAGTATCTTGATTCAAAAGGGTTTCACCTCCTTGTCCCTGTAAAGACGAATAAAGGCTTGGCAATCTTTCACTTGTCCGAATAAAAATATGAACCTTTCAAAAGGAGCAGTCAAATGCTTCAGCCAGAAAAACTTGCTCCCGGCGAGAGCAAGAGTGGCGGATGAAAAGTGGAAATATTCCAAAAACAACTACCTTCCAGACAAGCTTTACGCTATACTACCTTCATGGAAATATTTTCAAAAGCACATTTAGGGGGCGAATCTATTGAAAAAGCTTGTTTCCTTCCTGGTAGTCGCAAGTATGGCTATCCCACTGTTCAGTCCGGTTGCTGTCCAACAAGCAGCTGCGAGCACCACTCATAATTATCGAACAGAAGTCCAGACACACCAATTTCGCCCGCATGGTGGAGACAAGCAGGAAGTGGCGGATTTCGCCCAGGCTTTGGTGAAGCATCGCACCAATCCGGCCGAGCTGGACAAGCTGTTGGCAAAAGACTCCCTGTATTACTATGCGATGCAGGAGTATGTAAAAACGTTGGCCCAGTTCCAGAAGATTGAAGTGGTGGAAGCGGTGCCGCAAAAGCTGTACACCGTGGAAAAAGAGGACGCTTACAACAGCTATCGTTCCATTGTGAAATTTAAATATATCGGGTACACAGCGGACAATAAGGCAATCGAAAAAACAGATTTGATCGGCCTCGTCAAACGCGGCAACAAAGACGGGGCCGTCTGGCAGGCGTGGGGCATGGTGTGGCAGGATACAGGCATCGACGTCTCCAACGTGAAGCTGTTTCAGCTTGAAAAGCCGCGCAAAGGGGAAGAAATCGTCGTCATGACTACCGATGCGGGAGTGATCAAGCTGAGGCTGTTCCCGGACAAAGCTCCGAAAGCGGTCGAGAACTTCAAGGGGCTTGCCAAAAAAGGCGTCTACAACAACATGATTTTCCACCGCGTCATAAACGACTTCATGATTCAGGCGGGAGAGCTTACTGGCCCGGATGGCAAGGAGCTGCCGAGCATTTACGGCAAAGATTTTGCAGATGAGTTCAACCGCGACTTGTTCAACTTCCGCGGGGCGCTGTCCATGGGCAACGCAGGACCGAACACGAACAGCACGCATTTTTATATCGTCCAAAGTCCGAATGTAGATCAGGAGTACCTCGATCTGTCCGCGCTCCCGCTGAATGCAGAAGCCAAGTACAAGGAAATTGGCGGGCGGGCGTACCTGGACAACCGCCATACCGTTTTTGGTCAAGTGTTTGAGGGGATGGAAGTCGTAGACAAGATTGCCGCCCAAAAAACCGATGAAAACGCCAAGCCGCTCACAAATCCGGTCAAGGTGAAAAAGATCGAGTTCGTCATTTACAATCCGTAACGAACAGGAAACAGGACCCAGAAGCCTTATACCCCCTTTCATCCCGACGTCTTGGGAGAACAGGGGGTTTTTTTGCGGGGAAAATGGCTCAAAACGGCTCCCAGCGCAGCTTGCGCGCTTGCTGAAAACGCTCCTGGACATAGGGCCAATGGACGATGTTCCACCAGTTTTCCACGTATTTGTCGCGCTGGTTTTGATAAGACAGGAAGTACGCGTGTTCCCAGACGTCCAGAACGAGGAGCGGAATCGCATCCCATTGGGCGAGATTTTGGTGTTTTTCCGCCGTCAGTATTTCCAGGTGGTGCGCCCGGGGAGACCAGACGAGGATCGCCCAGCCAGGGCCTTCCACTTTGACAGCGGCCTGGGAAAATTGCTGCTGGAATGCGCCAAAAGACCCGAAATACCGCTGGATCGCTTCGGCCAGCTCTCCCGTAGGAGCACCACCGCCCTCTGGACTCATGGACGGCCAGAAAATGGTATGCAAATAATGGCCAGCCCCATTGAAGGCAAGCTCGCGTTCCCAGTGGCGAACCAGATCGTAGTTGCCGCTTTGCCGGGCTTCGACCAGTTTTTTCTCCGCCGTGTTCAGGTCGTCGACATATTTTTGATGCAGCTTTTCGTGGTGAATGCGCATCGTATGTTCGTCAATGTATGGCTCAAGAGCGTTGTGCGCGTATGGCAGCGGGGGCAGAGTGTGGCGTCCGGCAGCGACAGGGCGGGTTGCGCGAACAGGTTCCCGGGCTGTTGGATACGACACGGGCGTGGGGGCGCCGACAGGATCGACCTCTGCGAGAGTTGCTGTGTGGACCAACTGAGTTTCGGGGAAATCTTCTTGAACGGGAACGACGGCGGTGGCGTCGTCTTGCTGCTCCTCTTCGGTCAGTTGCGCCAGTCGCAAAAAGTGGTGGAATTGCTCCTGAACTTGTTCGGCCCGCGCAATTAACGTCGGCAATGTCTCCTCGGCAGCCAACTTATCCAGGCGCGAAGCCTGTCTTCCTATTTTCGTAAAAGACTCTTCGAATTTGTGCAGATGCCGTTCCAGCTCGCGGTTTATTGGTTTTTGTTTTCGCAGATGGTCGATCCACTGACGGCCCCACTGACTCCAATCCAGCAGTTGCTTGGCTTGCTCCTCCACAAACATTCCTCCTCACATGGGCGCATCTCTCCCACAGATTATGAACGCAGCCCAGAGAAGGTGCGACATTCGCGGAGTACAAGAAAATTAAACTCAGCATATGGTAGTAGCACAAATGTTTGAGTGGTATGCTGTACTATATTCATTTCAACAGGGGAGACACATTTGCATGAGTAGAGATGGAGCGATTGCTGTCATTGATTCAGGAGTGGGAGGGTTGACTGTAGCCAAAGAGATCATGCGTCAACTGCCCGAAGAAAGGATCATATACGTAGGAGACAACGCGCGGTGCCCGTACGGCTCCAAGTCCCCGGAAGAGATTCGGACATACAGTTTTCAAATGATTGATTATGTAATGACCACACCGCTTAAAGCGCTGGTGATTGCTTGCAATACAGCAACTGCTGTCGTTTTGGAAGAAGCGATCTCTTATTTGCCGCTGCCGGTAATCGGGGTGATTGAGCCGGGAGCGCGTGCTGCCGTTTCAGTGACGAAAAATGGACGGGTCGGAGTGATCGGTACGGAGACGACGATTCGCACGAAGGCGTATGAGCGCGCTCTGCTGCGGGCGGAGCCGGATTTATACGTGGTGGGAAAGGCTTGTCCTGCGTTTGTGCCATTGGTGGAAAGCCATCAGGCAAGCTCGGAAGAAGCACGCCAAGTCGTCAAAGAATCACTGGCGTCGTTGCAGGGCGAGAATCTGGATACGTTGATTCTCGGCTGTACGCACTATCCGTTGCTTGCGCCCGTGATCCAGGAAGTCATGGGAGATGGCGTCCGGCTGATCAACTCAGCGGAGGAAACCGCCCGTGAGCTGTCGCTGCAAATCGTCTCCACGGAAGCTGGCAAGAAGCTGGAACAAGTACAGCATCTGTTTGTCACAAGCGGCGAGACAGAGCGTTTCCGGCTGATTGCGGAGGAATGGCTGGGCAGCAAGGTGGACGTCATTCACCACACGCTGGAAAAATCCGTGCAGCCTTAAAACGGCGGAAGGCCGTCCATTTTGCCAGACAAACTTTCAACGCATAAACCCAAGCCCTGCTCGTATACATGGTAGTACAAAGTGTCTGGAGGAGGCTGGGGAAATGAAGATGCGACACATAGGCAAAATGACGGCTGTCCTGGGGGTAAGCGCCGTGCTTTTGTCGGGCTGCGGTCTTTTTGGCCCGGAACAGGAAACGAGCAGTATCGACGCACCGCCACAGTCACAGGTGTCGGCCAATCAGCCAAATGGCACCGTGTCACCGGATGTCGCGGTGCAAGGAAACGAGCAGGCGGTTCAAGAGACAAACGAGAAGACCGTTTATTTGCTCGATGCAAACGGTTATGTCGTGCCCGTGTCCTTGACGATTCCCAAATCGGAGGGACCTGCCAAGCAAGTCTTGAACTACATGGTCAAAGGCGGCCCTGTGGAAAGCTTGCTGCAAGGAGGGTTCACGGCTGTGCTGCCAACCGGGACAGAAGTGAAAGGACTCGTAATCAAAGACGGCGTGGCGACGGTGGACTTTTCCAAAGAGTTCAAAGCGTATGAGGAAAAGGACGAGAAAAAAATTCTCGACGCTGTGACGCGGGCGCTGACGGAATTTCCCAATGTCAAAACGGTGCAAATCTGGGTGAACGGAACACCGTTGACCGAGATGCCGACAGCAAGTACGCCGATTACGCAGCTGGACCGCAATCATGGGGTGAATCTGGAGCTGGCAGACGGAGCCGTGCCGGGCAACACGTCAGCGGTCACCGTGTACTTCCAGGGACAACTGAATGACACCCGTACGTATTACGTTCCGGTCACGCGACTCGTTCCAGAGACAGCCGACATCGCCAAGGCGACAGTGGAAGAGCTGATCAAAGGGCCGAAGCAAGGCTCGCAGCTATTCAGCTCGCTGCTCAGAACGACCCGCGTACTGGACGTGAAGCAGGAAAAAGACTTGGTCACCGTCAATTTGAGCAGCGATATTCTCAAATACGACGATGGCAAGGAAGCCAGTCCCGAGGCGCTGCAATCCCTTGTGCTTTCCTTGACCGATTCGACCGGAGCCAAGCAGGTGCAGCTTCTCGTCGAGGGCAAACCGCTTGCCAGCGGAGATTTCACCAAGCCGGTATCCCGGCCGTTGCAGCTCAACCCGCTCGCTTTTTAAATCAACCAACGCAATGCCACGCCCGCCAGTTTTCGAGCGTGGTTTTTTCTTTTGCACGACAGTTCACGGCTATATGCTGCGGGATGGCGCTGGCTGGTCGTCAGCCGTTTCAGCCATCTCGGCCGTTCGTGCCGCTCGCCAGATCAGAAGGCCGAGACAAATCGAGCAAGTGGTGACGAACGCCCCAGCGGCAAAACCGACAATCCGCGGATCGGCAAAAGTCAAAATCCAGCCGCCAGCGAGCATGGACAGGCCGAGCAGGACGTTTGAGAGCGTGGCTTCCAGAGCGAAGACCCGGCCCAAATAATCAGGTTTGACGTACTTCATCAGCAAGGTGTTCAGGCTGGCATTCCCCATTCCGCCTGCTACAGTCGAGCAAGCGTAGCAGGCGGCTGTGACAAAAATCGACGGCGACACGCTCGTCAGCAGGACGAAAAATCCTTCGAAAGCGAAGCTGACCGAAGCGATCGCCCGCGTATGCCGCTGGAACTGCTGGGCTACGATCCCGCCAGCGATGAAACCTACCCCGATTGCCCCGTACAAAAGCCCGATGCCCCATTGCCCCGCAGCGAATACTTGATAGGCGTAGACGGAAATCAGCACATTGATCAAGCCGCCGCCAATCGGCCACAGCGCTGTCAGCAACAAAATCACGAGCACAACTGGAGTTGCTTTGATCTGTTGCCAAGCTTTTTTGTAGGAAGCGCTGTCTGTTGCCTGCGATTCCACTTGTCGCTGCTTGGCGGGTGCAGTCGTGCCGTCGGTCGTAGTAGCGACAGTCAACCGCTGCAAAAGGAGAGCGGAGACGAAAAACGACAGCGAATTGAACCAAAAAGCCACTTCGCTCCCCCAGAGCGCGACGAAAAATCCGCCGACAAGCGAGCCGATCGCCATCACAACTCCGAAGACGCTCTGATCGAGGGCGTTGGCGGAAGCAAGCCCGCTTTTGTCCACGATGTCGGGGAGAATAGCCAGGCGGGACGGATTGTAGAGCGAAGAAAACGCGACGAGCAAAAAAGTGCCCGCATACACGAGCCATACGTCGGCATCACTTGCTACGAGCAAAAAACAGAGCGCGATGAGTCCGCGAGCGAGATCGCAAACGATCATCACTGATTTGCGGGAAAAACGATCCGCCAAGTATCCGCCCAGCGGCCCGAACAGCAAGTGCGGCAACGTCCGCAGGGCAAGCGTAATTCCGACTGCCAGCGCTTCGCCTGTTATTTGCAAAAGCAGGCTGAGAACCGCGACGCTGTTGAACCAGTCGCCGATTCCGCTGAGCAGATTGGCCGAGACGAGTCGCCGCATGTTCGGATTTTTCAACAAGAAAAGAAAGTTCATTTTTCATCATCCTCTAATTAATTAAATGTCTAATTAGATGTCATTCTAATTTAAGGCATCTGTTTTTCGCAAGCGCTTTTTCTTGCTTCGCGGGGGAAGAAAGCATCCCGTCGCGCAAGTCATTGGAAAATTGCCAATTGAGGCAAATAGCCCAGAGCGGTTTGGGCAGTGGCAGATCGTTTCGTGCCTCTGGTATAATGAGCGGAGTGTAACAAAGCGATTTAGGAGGAACTTGGAATGAGAGTGGATGGCCGTGCCCATGACCAGTTGCGCCCAGTAACGATTACGCGCAATTACATTAAACACGCAGAAGGATCATGCCTGATCGAAGTCGGAGATACGAAGGTGATTTGTACGGCGACTCTGGAGGATCGGGTACCGCCTTTCATGCGTGGCGGCGGGAAGGGCTGGATCACAGCCGAGTATTCCATGCTTCCCCGAGCGACAGCGACCCGCAACGCGCGTGAGTCTTCCAAAGGAAAAGTCGGAGGACGGACGATGGAAATCCAGCGGCTGATCGGCCGTGCGCTTCGTTCGGTGGTGCATCTCGAAGCGATGGGAGAACGTACAATCTGGCTGGATTGCGACGTGATTCAGGCGGACGGAGGGACGCGCACAGCTTCCATTACGGGAGCGTACGTGGCGATGGTCGATGCCATGCATAAGCTGGTGGAGAACGGCGTATGGAAGCAACTGCCGCTCAACGATTTTCTGGCGGCGACATCCGTTGGCGTGATCGGCGAGGAGACCGTGCTCGATTTGAACTACAAGGAAGACTCGACTGCAACGGTTGACATGAACGTTGTCATGACAGGCAAAGGCAAATTCGTCGAGCTGCAAGGCACAGGCGAGGACGCACCGTTTTCCCCTGAGCAACTGCAAGAGATGATCGCCTTGGCGAAAATCGGGATCGGCAATCTGATTCAAAACCAGAAGCAGGCGCTCTCAGATGTTCCCCTGACATTTGCAGAATCGGTAGCGGAGGAAAGTCATGTCTGATCTGAAAAAAGTCGTGCTTGCGACGCGCAACCAAGGGAAAGTAAAAGAATTTAACCGACTGTTTGCCGAGTACGGCTGGGAAGGAATCAGCCTGGCCGAGTATGAAGGCGTTCCGGAAGTGGTGGAGGACGGAGAGACGTTTGAAGCCAATGCCCTGAAAAAGGCAATCGAAATTTCTACATACTTGAATCTGCCGGCTCTCGGTGACGATTCCGGACTGGAAGTAGACGCGCTGGATGGCCGTCCAGGCGTCTACTCCGCCAGATACGCCGGAGAGGAAGCGACTGACGAACAAAACTGGCGCAAGCTTTTGACCGAGCTTGACAGTGTGCCGATGGAGCAGCGCACGGCGCGTTTTCGCTGCACGCTGGCGCTGGTGATTCCAGGCGAAGAGCCGATCATCGCGACAGGCGCCTGCGAAGGCATGATCGCGCGCGAGCCAAAAGGCGCAAACGGTTTTGGCTACGATCCGGTCTTCTACATCCCTGAGCTGAACAAACAGATGGCAGAGCTTTTGCCGGAAGAAAAAAATCAGATCAGCCACCGGGCGAAAGCGATGCAGAAGCTTTTGGAGCTGCTGAAATAACGGGCCGTACAGCCTGACAGAAAGACAACACGGGAGAGTGAGTGCGATGGGAATCCTCGTCGTAAGTGACAGCCACGGCTTGGTCAGAGAAGTCGCTCAAGTGGTCAAGAGACACCCTGTCGACAAAATTTTGCACTGCGGCGATTTTTGTGTCGATCACAAACGTGAGCCGTTCGCCGGGATGACTTTGGTGAGAGGAAACTGCGATGCGACATCAGAGGTTCCGACCGAGCAACAGACCAAATGGCGCGATCTCCACATCCTGCAAACCCACGGACACCTGTTCGGAGTAAAAAGCTCGCTGCTTCGCCTGCACTACCGGGCAGAGGAAGTCGGTGCGAATGTAGTCGTTTTCGGTCATTCGCACGTCCCGGCCTGTGGCGTGGAACGGGATATTTTGTTTGTAAATCCTGGCAGCCTTCAGATGCCCCGCGGCTTCGCTGTGCCGACCTATGCGATCATCGAGGAGACAGGAGTCACCCCGCAAACGGTCCAGGTGGCAGTTGCGTTTTACGACTATCAGGGCAATCCGGTAAGGGAGCTGGGAGGAAGCTATTCGATTCGGCGCTGAAGCGAGTGGCTTCTTGTAAAATAAAAGATTTATGCTATACTAGAATGGTTATAATGGCTAGAATATTATCATCCGAGCCTGCGAAGATACCATGGCGCGGCTGGCGATGTTCTGTTGATTCGATTTAGGAGGGGAAGTTTACGTGGCAGCAAATTGGGAAAAGGTAGAGAATAACCAGGGAGTCCTGACGGTTGAAGTAGATGCTTCGCAAGTAGACGCAGCATTGGATCAAGCGTTTAAAAAAGTTGTGCAAAAGGTTCAAGTTCCAGGATTCCGCAAAGGAAAAGTACCTCGCAAAATGTTCGAATCCCGTTTTGGTGTAGAATCTCTGTACCAAGACGCACTCGATATTCTGCTTCCAACCGCTTACGGACAGGCTGTTCGTGAAGCTGGCATCGAGCCGGTAGATCGTCCAGAAGTAGACGTTGAGCAAATGGAAAAAGGGAAAAACCTGATCTTCAAAGCTACGGTAACTGTTAAGCCTGAAGTGAAACTCGGCGACTACAAAGGTCTGGCTATCGAAGAAAAAGACTTCGCAGTGACTGACGAGAGCGTGGATGCTGAACTGAAGCGCATGCAAGAGCGTCACGCTGAGCTGGTATCCGTAGAAGAAGGCGCTGCACAAGAAGGCGACATCGCGGTTATCGATTTCGAAGGCTTCCAAGACGGTGTTGCATTCGAAGGCGGAAAAGCAGAAGACTACTCTCTGGAACTGGGTTCCGGCACTTTCATCGCTGGTTTCGAAGAGCAACTCGTAGGTCTTGCAATCGGCGAAGAAAAAGAAATCAAGGTTACCTTCCCAGAAGAGTACCACTCTCCTAACCTCGCTGGTAAAGAAGCGGTATTCCAAGTGAAATTGAACAGCCTGAAGCGCAAAAACCTGCCAGTTCTGGACGACGAGTTCGCAAAAGACGTGAGCGAGTTCGACACACTGGAAGAGCTGAAAGCTGACACCAAGAAAAAGCTCGAAGAAAAATCCGCGCAAGAAAAAGAACAGTATGTTCGTGAACAACTGGTTCTGAAAGCTGCGGAAAACGCGGAAATCGATTTGCCAGCAGTAATGGTTGAGCATGAGCTGGACCAAATGGTGAACGAGTTTGGCCAACGCCTCCAATACCAAGGAATGACTCTGGAGCTGTACTACCAGTTCTCCGGTATGGATGAAAGCCAACTGCGCGACCAACTGCGTGCAGACGCTACTTCCCGCGTTCGCACATCCTTGACTTTGGAAGCAATCGGCAAAGCGGAAAAAATCGAAGTGACAGAAGAAGATGTAACAGAAGAGCTGAACAAGCTGGCTGGCGTATACGGCCGTCCTGCTGACGAGCTGCGCAAAATCTTCACTGCTCAAGACAACCTCTTGGCACTGTACCGCGACGTTCAAATTCGCAAAACGGTTGATTTCCTGGTTGCAGAAAGCAAAGTAAGCGCATAAGCTTAGGAAGACGCATGATTGGTTAGTGGTCAGGCTCTCTTGACCACTGGCTGTACCAACCACAAGGCACGATGCACTCGTGCCTTGTTTTTCCACCATCGACTTTTTGGTAAAATCCTTCTCACTTAAAGGGCCATCCCTTTTACCGCAAAGGAGGAAAGATACATAATGCTGATCCCTATGGTCATCGAGCAAACCAGCAGAGGCGAGCGTTCCTACGATATTTACTCGCGCCTCTTGAAAGACCGGATTATTCTGCTCGGCACCGAGATTGACGACGAGGTAGCCAATCTGGTGGTCGCGCAACTGCTCTTTTTGCAGGCAGAAGATCCGGACAAAGACATTTCGCTATACATAAACTCTCCAGGCGGTTCTGTTACAGCAGGTATGGCTATCTATGACACCATGCAGTACATCAAGCCGGATGTGTCCACGATTTGTGTGGGCATGGCTGCCAGCATGGGAGCATTTCTCCTGGCTGCTGGCGCAAAAGGCAAGCGCTTTGCTTTGCCAAACAGCGAAGTGATGATCCATCAGCCGCTCGGCGGCGTGCGCGGACAGGCAGAAGACATTCGCATTCATGCCGAATGGATTTTGAAAACGAAGCGCCAGCTGAACCAGATTTTGTCTGAGCGTACAGGCCAGCCGTACGAACGTGTTGAGCTTGATACGGATCGCGACAACTTCATGAGTGCAGAAGAAGCCAAGGCTTATGGATTGATTGACACGATTATCGAACGCAAAAACTGACCCGTTGTGAGGTGAAGCGCATGTTTAAGTTTAACGACGACAAAGGCCAACTGAAGTGCTCCTTCTGCGGCAAGTCCCAGGAACAGGTGCGCAAGCTGGTAGCCGGTCCTGGCGTTTACATTTGTGACGAGTGTATCGAACTGTGCAACGAAATTGTGCAGGAAGAGCTGGGCACGGAAGAAGAAATTGACATGAAGGAAATTCCAAAGCCTGTGGAAATCCGCAAAATCCTGGACGACTATGTCATCGGTCAGGACCTGGCGAAGAAATCTTTGTCGGTAGCGGTGTACAACCACTACAAGCGGATTAATTCCGGAGCGAAGATCGAAGATGTGGAGCTGCAAAAATCCAACATTTTGCTGATCGGACCTACAGGTAGCGGGAAAACGTTGCTCGCCCAAACGCTGGCGCGTATCTTGAACGTGCCGTTTGCGATCGCAGATGCCACCTCGCTGACTGAGGCTGGTTATGTGGGCGAAGACGTGGAAAACATTTTGCTCAAACTGATCCAGGCTGCTGACTACGATGTGGAAAAAGCCGAAAAAGGCATCATCTACATCGATGAGATCGATAAAGTTGCGCGCAAATCGGAAAACCCTTCGATCACACGCGATGTTTCCGGTGAAGGTGTGCAGCAGGCTCTCCTGAAAATTTTGGAGGGAACTGTTGCCAGCGTGCCACCGCAAGGCGGACGCAAGCATCCTCATCAAGAATTTATCCAGATCGACACGTCGAACATCCTGTTCATCTGTGGCGGTGCTTTCGATGGCGTAGAGCAAATCATCAAGCGCCGTTTGGGTAAAAAAGTGATTGGCTTCGGCGCTGATTTTGGCGATGGAGTCAAAGGCGATCTGAAAGCAGGCGAGTACCTGAAGTACATCCTGCCGGAAGACTTGCTGAAATTCGGTCTGATTCCAGAGTTCGTCGGCCGTTTGCCAGTTCTGGCGACATTGGAGCCATTGGACGAAGAAACATTGGTGCGCATCCTGACAGAACCGAAAAACTCCCTGGTGAAGCAGTATCAAAAACTGCTCAGCCTGGACGGTGTTGAACTGGAGTTCGACGCTGGCGCCCTCTTGCAAATTGCCAAAGAGGCAATCAAGCGCAATACAGGGGCTCGCGGACTGCGTGCGATCATCGAGCAAATCATGCTCGATATGATGTATGAGCTGCCTTCCCGTGAAGACGTGACCAAATGCGTCATCACAGAAGAAACGGTGCGCGATAAAGTGAAGCCGCGTCTCATGACCAAAGAAGGTCAAGAGCTGCACGGCGAAACGGCATAAAGACGCTTCAAGCAAAACCATCCCGTTTTTCGGGGTGGTTTTTTCCGTATTCATCCTGTGCGCTTTGCGGGTTTATGGTTTACGTATACGGATGCGGGGCAATACTACTTGATATCGCTGAAGAGATTTTACATATGCGTAAATAAGCTGCATGGACGCATGGGAGGGACTGCATATGGACTATACCACACTGGTCATTGCTGTCATTGAAGTGGTCGTTGGGATTGTCATCGGCACCTACTTCTGGAATTTGCTGCGAGCGCAGAGAAACACGAAAACTTCCACGGAAAAAGAATCGCGAAAAGATCTGGACTCGATTCGCAAAATGAGAATGATTGCATTGACGGAGCCTTTGTCGGAAAAAACACGTCCGGCTACTTTGGAAGAAATCGTCGGCCAAGAAGACGGACTGCGCGCTTTACGAGCCGCGCTGTGCGGGCCGAATCCGCAGCACGTCATCATTTACGGTCCGCCGGGAGTGGGCAAAACGGCTGCTGCCCGGGTCGTGCTGGAAGAAGCGAAGAAAAACCAACTGTCGCCTTTTAATGCAGACGCCAAGTTTATCGAGATTGACGCCACGATCGCCCGGTTTGACGAGCGCGGCATCGCCGACCCGCTCATCGGCTCTGTTCACGATCCGATTTACCAGGGGGCAGGTTCGCTCGGGCAGGCGGGTATCCCGCAACCGAAGCCGGGTGCTGTCACGAAAGCACATGGCGGGATGCTGTTCCTTGACGAGATCGGGGAGTTGCATCCTGTACAGATGAACAAACTGCTGAAAGTGCTCGAAGATCGCAAAGTCATGCTGGAAAGCGCTTATTACAGCGAGGAAAACAACCAGATTCCTTCGCATATTCATGATGTATTCAAGTATGGACTGCCAGCGGATTTCCGCTTGGTCGGGGCAACGACGCGGCTGCCGGATGAATTGCCAGCGGCTTTGCGCTCCCGTTGCCTGGAAATTTTCTTTCGCCCGTTGAAAGGGGCGGAAATCGGCAGCATCGTGCGCACAGCCGTTCCGAAAATGCATATGAACATTGATGAGGATGCGGTGTCCGTCATCGAGCGGTATGCCACCAACGGCCGCGAAGCAATCAATACATTGCAAATCGCCGCCGGAATTGCCTTGACAGAGGAACGCAAAAACATCATCGCGCAAGATGTGGAGTGGGTCGTGCACAGCAGCCAGAAGTCGCCGCGCCCTGAAAAACAGGTGCATGATACGCCACAAGTCGGTCTGGTGAACGGGCTTGCCGTTTACGGGCCGAACATGGGCAGCGTCATGGAGCTGGAAGTGACCGCTACGCCTGCTGCTGTGCCCGGACAAGGCCGGATGGCCATGACAGGGATGGCAGAGGAAGAGGAGATGGGCAGCCGCAGTCGCACCATCCGCAGGAAGTCGATGGCAAAAGGTTCGATTGAAAACGTCCTGACCGTCCTCAGCCGCATGGGTGTTCGCCCGTACGATTACGATCTGCACATCAATTTTCCGGGCGGTGTCCCGGTCGACGGGCCATCAGCGGGAATTACCATCGCGACCGCCATTTACTCCGCGATCACGGAAGTGCCGGTCGACAATTTGCTCGCCATGACTGGAGAGGTAAGCATTCACGGCAAAGTGAAGCCTGTCGGCGGAGTCGTCGCCAAAGTAGAGGCAGCCAAACAAGCGGGAGCCACACGCGTGTTGATCCCCGAGGAAAATTGGCAGAGCATTTTTGCCGACATGAAAGGCATTGAGGTCATTCCTGTCTCAACGGTGTCGCAAGTCATTGAACTGGCTGTTCCGCAAGTCGCTGTACAGGAGGAAGAAGCGCCCGGCTTTACGCTCCAGCTTCCGGCGGAGGATCTGGCTTCCTCGCCAATGACCCTGTAGCAGTCGCGTGCGCCCGCAGATTAGACATCGGATTGTGTTTGCGCTACAATGGTAAAAAGCTTCTGCTTGCAAAGAGCCCGGGGCCCTACCCGGCCTGTTACGGGCTCCCCAAATGGCGGGAAGATCAGTTTTTCTCGCGCTTGCTTTTGGGGTGATTCGGATATGCCGGGTGGGCAAAAAACGGCTTTGGGAGCCGTTTTTGTCTGTTATCAGGCTCTTGGTAAGAGGGATAGATCAACAAGGAGAGGTGCATCCGCTTGGGCGAACGTTCCGGTAAACGAGAATTACCGCTTCTCCCGTTGCGAGGATTGCTTGTGTATCCGACCATGGTACTCCACCTGGACGTTGGACGGGAAAAGTCCATCCGCGCGCTGGAGCAAGCCATGGTGGACGACAACAAGATTTTGCTTGCAACACAGGAAGAAGTCCACATAGAGGAGCCAGATGCAGAGCAAATCTACAGCATCGGTACCGTTGCGCGTGTCAAACAAATGCTGAAGCTGCCAAACGGCACAATCCGTGTATTGGTGGAAGGGCTGCAACGCGCGAAGATTGAGGAATATCTTCAACAGGAAGATTATTTCGTCGTGTCTATTACATACTTGCAAGAAGAAAAAACGGAGGAAAACGAAGTAGAAGCCTTGATGCGCTCGCTGTTAAACCATTTCGAGCAATACATCAAGCTTTCCAAAAAGGTTTCTCCCGAGACGCTGACATCCGTGACAGACATTGAAGAGCCAGGCCGACTGGCTGACGTGATTGCTTCCCATTTGCCGCTGAAAATGAAGGACAAACAGGAAATTTTGGAGACGGTCAACATCAAGGAGCGGCTCGAAATTTTGCTGGATATCCTGAACAACGAGCGCGAGGTTCTGGAGCTGGAGCGCAAGATCGGCAACCGGGTGAAAAAGCAGATGGAGCGCACGCAAAAGGAATACTACTTGCGTGAGCAAATGAAAGCGATCCAGAAAGAACTGGGCGACAAGGACGGCCGTCAGGGAGAAGTGGATGAGCTGCGCTCGCAGTTGGAGAAGTCCGACGCTCCCGAGCGAATCAAGACGAAAATCGAAAAAGAGCTGGAGCGCTTGGAAAAAATGCCGGCGACTTCCGCAGAAGGCTCTGTCATTCGCACGTATATCGACACCCTTTTGGCGCTGCCATGGACGAAAACGACCGAGGACAATCTGGATATCCATCACGCGCAGGAAGTTCTGGACGAGGATCACTACGGACTGGAAAAGCCGAAAGAACGCGTGCTGGAGTATTTGGCTGTGCAAAAGCTGGTCAATTCCATGCGCGGGCCGATTCTCTGTCTGGTTGGACCTCCGGGGGTAGGGAAAACTTCCCTCGCCCGTTCGATCGCACGCGCACTGGAGCGCAACTTCGTGCGGATTTCGCTCGGAGGCGTGCGCGATGAAGCGGAAATTCGCGGTCATCGCCGCACGTATGTAGGTGCTCTGCCAGGGCGGATCATCCAGGGAATGAAGCAGGCTGGCACGATCAATCCGGTCTTTTTGCTCGATGAGATCGACAAGCTGGCATCCGATTTCCGCGGAGATCCTGCTTCCGCGCTTCTCGAAGTGCTGGACCCGAACCAGAACGACAAGTTCAGCGACCACTATATTGAAGAGACGTACGATCTGACGAATGTCATGTTCATCACGACGGCGAACAGTCTCGATACGATTCCGCGTCCGCTTCTCGACCGGATGGAAGTCATCTCGATCTCCGGCTACACCGAGCTGGAAAAGCTCAACATCATGCGCGGGTACTTGCTGCCCAAACAGATGGAGGAGCACGGCCTTGGCAAGGATAAGCTGCAAGTGCACGAAGATGCCATGCTGAAGCTCATCCGCCTGTATACGCGTGAAGCAGGCGTGCGCAACTTGAACCGGGAATCCGCCAATGTATGCCGCAAAGCAGCGAAGCTGATCGTCAGCGGAGAAAAGAAGCGTGTCGTGGTCACGGCCAAAACATTGGAGACGCTGCTCGGAAAACCGCGCTTCCGCTACGGATTGGCAGAGCAAAAAGACCAGATCGGCTCCGTAACAGGTCTTGCCTGGACACAGGCAGGCGGGGATACGTTGAACGTAGAGGTCAGCATTTTGCCTGGAAAAGGCAAGCTCACCCTGACCGGAAAACTCGGCGATGTGATGAAGGAATCGGCGCAGGCTGCGTTTAGCTACATTCGCTCGCGCGCGGACCAGTGGGGAATTGATCCGGCCTTCCATGAGAAGAACGACATTCACATTCACGTTCCAGAAGGCGCGATTCCGAAAGACGGTCCATCCGCAGGGATTACGATGGCGACCGCGCTTGTCTCGGCTCTGACCCAGGTTCCTGTGAAAAAAGAAGTGGGCATGACCGGGGAAATCACGCTCCGCGGCAAAGTGCTGCCGATTGGCGGCCTGAAAGAAAAGTGCATGTCAGCCCATCGCGCTGGCTTGACGACGATTATTTTGCCAAAAGACAACGAGAAAGACATTGAAGATATTCCGGAGAGCGTGCGAAAAGAACTGACTTTTTATCCGGTCGAGCACCTGGATGAAGTATTGCGCCACGCTCTGACCAAACAGCCGACAGCAGGTGACAAAGCATGAAAGTAACATCATCCGAGTTCGTCATCAGCGCTGTCGGACCGAAACAATACCCGGAGGACGGCCTGCACGAGATTGCGCTGGTAGGCCGCTCCAACGTGGGCAAGTCTTCCTTGCTCAACAAAATGATGAACCGCAAAGGGCTTGCCCGCATCAGCTCGCGGCCCGGCAAGACCCAGACGCTGAACTACTTCCGCGTCAATCAGATGCTCTATTTCGTCGATTTCCCCGGCTACGGCTACGCCAAGGTCGCGAAGACGATCAAGGAACAATGGGGAAAAATGATCGAAGGCTACCTGAAAAACCGCGAGCAGCTGCGGTTTGTCATCCAGCTGGTTGACATTCGCCACGCACCGTCCAAGGACGACGTGGCGATGTACGACTGGTGCAAACAGATCGGCATTCCTACAGTGATCGTGGCGACCAAGGGCGACAAAATTGCCCGTGGACGCTGGCTGCAACATACAAAAATCATTCGTCAGACTTTGAACATGCGTGGCGGCGATACGATCATCGTGTTTTCTTCGGAAACAGGACAAGGCAAAGATGAGCTGTGGGGAGAAATCATGCGCCGTCTGCGCGAAAGCAACGAGTCTGCACAGGAAGCGGGAGCAGCAGCTTCGGTTCCGGCAGCGACCTCAAGCGAGTCAGAGTAAGGGAAGAGAAAAAGTCCAAGACCCAATCCGCAACTGGGAAGGGGAGGCATTCTTGTGAGCAAACTGGCTTGCTTTGCCGTACGCGGTGTGATCGAAGGCTTCTACGGAACGCCCTGGACGCATGCAGAGCGGCTGGACATGATTGATTTTTTGCATCGGCACGATTACAATGCCTATTTCTACTCGCCAAAAGACGATCTGTTTTTGCGGGAGCGCTGGATGGAGTCGCACCCGACAGAAGCGATGCGTCAGCTGGACGAACTGATTGACAGCACAAGGCAGCGCCAGATGCAGTTCGTCTACTGTTTAAGCCCCGGCCTTAGCATGGAATATGCGAATCCGGCCCATATCAAGCAGCTTGTTCAAAAATATCGGACGATGTACGACAGAGGCGTCCGGTATTTTTCCTTGTTGTTTGACGACATTCCCATGCACTTGCTGCATGAGCAAGACATTGCGCAGTTCGCTCACCTGGCAGACGCTCACGTGCAAACGGCCAGCCGGGTATGGGAGATGATGCAAGGATGGGGCGAGCCGGTCAGGCTGTTTGTGTGTCCAACCCAGTACAACGGGATTGGCAAAGAGCCGTATATCCAGCATCTCGGCCAGCATTTGTCCGAAGAGATGGATTTGTTCTGGACGGGACGCTTCGTTTGTTCTCCGTACTTGACAGATGGGGATGCTGTACGCTTTGCCGAGTACACGCGCCACAAGCCGTTTTACTGGGACAACTACCCGGTGAACGATCTGGCTATGGCAAACGAGCTGCACATTGGCCCTTTGCGCCATCGCGACCCCGACTTGTGGCAACACGCCTCGGGTTATGTGGCGAATGCGATGTCGCTGCCGGAGTGTTCCAAGATTCCGTTGATGACGACGGCTGCGTATTTGCGCGATCCGTACGGCTACGATCCGCACATCGCCTGGAAACAGGCGGTGGCAGAAGTAGCGGGTGATGCCGATGCCGATGCTTTTTTCGCGTTTGCCGATAATGTGCAAAGCTCGTTTTTGTGTGAAGTCGAGTCGCCGCGTCTGCTCGAAGCGTTTCTGTCCTTTCGCTTTCAGTTTTTGCAGGGGGATCGGAACAAAGCAGTCTCTGAGCTGAACTTGCTTTTCCGCGAGATGGAGCAGACCGCCCACCAGCTGCTGGGAGGAATGAGCAACTACAAGCTCGCGAAGGAAGCGCGGCCGTGGATTGAAAAATACCGCCATTGGGCAAAAGTGGGGCAATCGGCTGTCGCCTTGATCGACCACGGAACGAGCGGTCGAGTGCCGCATGCGGCTTTCCACCTGATGCGGCTGCGGCAGTGGCTCAAGCGGACGGAGCGATTGCCGCAAAAAGTGTGCGGGCAAGTCATGCAGCTGTTTGTCGATGCCATTTTGCAGGAAGTGAAAAAAAGCTCCTGACGCGCGATCCAGGCGTGTCGGAGCTTGTTGGCCGCAAGCGGTCAGAGCCAATTTCATGGAAAAAGGTTCCTTTTCCAGCGGGGAGAAGGAACCTTTTTTCTGTCATTTTTGCCACTCAGTCAGGCCGATTCGCGGCCTGCTTTTGTTTTGTCTTTTCGCTCGCGAGCTTGCTGGAGCCATTGGGCGATCGGCAGCTCTGCCAGGATCATTCCGGTAAAAATCATCAAGCAGCCAGTCAGCTGGCGTCCGTTCAATACTTCATGAATGAAGATGTACGAAGTAAGGGCGGCAAACACAGGCTCAAGGGCGAAAATGAGTGCCACTCGCGTCGAGCTGGTTTGCTTTTGCAAAGCCGTCTGGGCCAAAAAGGCAAGCGCGGTCGCAAAGATCGACGTGACGATCAGGCCCATTGCCACTTCGGGGATGAACAAGATCGCCGGATCAAACGCACGGCTCCAGTCTTCGAAGAAAAAAGCGTAGAGCCAACTCATGACCGCGACGGTGCCCAACTGAACGATGGCGAGCGGCAAGGCCGAGAAGCGGGGCGCGTACTTTCCGGTAAAAACGATCTGCATGGCGAAGCAAATCGCACAGCCGAACACGAGCGCATCACCCAGGTTGAACGAAAACTCCTGATTTTGGGTCAGCAAATACAAGCCTGCTGCTGCGAGAATCACGCCAATGACGGCGACAACCTTGATTCTGTCGCGCAAAAGCAAAAAAGAGAACAGCGGCACGAGCACGACAGACAAGCCTGTAATAAATCCGGCTTTGGAAGGCGTCGTGTAAAGCAGGCCGACTGTTTGCAGAGCGTAGCCAAGACAGAGCCAGAAGCCGAGAATGATGCCAGCGCGAATGATCGGACCGCGGAACTCGGTAAGCTGGCGACGATTGCGAATCAATAGAATGACGAGCAAAAACAGAGCGGCTACTGTGAAGCGCACAGCATTGAACGTGTTGGGGGGCAGTGAGGCGATCGCCTGCTGTACGATTAAAAATGTGGTTCCCCAGACCAAAGCGATAAGAAGCAGCGTTATGTCTGCCATCCATGGTTTTCTCAATGCTTCTTTTCTCTCCTCCCGGCTTGTTTACGAAATTTTATATTTATAGACGTATAGCCAGCATCATACGGTATCGGCAATGGGATTTCAAGCGGATTTATGCGCCATTTGTCGCTTTTTGCCGCGGTTTGCACCCTAGCGATTCGACTCTATGAGCGCCCAAAAGTGCGTTCAGTTAATAAACTTTTCACAATTACTCATGTCCGTTTACGGGCATAATGTTATAATAATAGTGCATTTTACATATGGCGTATGCAAGTATGTCATTCTGGGAGGACATTATGGATATTCTTTTGCTGGGCTTAAATTATAAAACGGCACCTGTCGAAGTTCGCGAAAAGTTTACATTCAGCGATGATGGGACTGTGCGCGCTCTTCATCTTCTCTCCCAGACGAAGAGTATTGCAGAATGTGTCATCTTGGGGACATGCAACCGTACGGAAATTTACGTCGTTTGCGATCAGGCGAATATCGGCCGGGACTATTCGCGTCGTTTTTTGGCGGAATGGTTCGGTGTGGAAAAAGAACGATTCAAGGATCACCTCTATATAAAAGAGAACGAACAGGCAATCGACCATCTGTTTAGAGTGTCTGCTGGTCTTGATTCGATGGTGATGGGAGAGACGCAAATTCTCGGTCAGGTGCGCGATGCCTTTTTGATGGCGCAAGAGCAGAAAACGACGGGAACCGTGTTCAACACGCTGTTCAAGCAAGCGATTACGTTCGCGAAGCGTGCCCATACGGAGACGGCTATCGGACAAAACGCCGTTTCGGTCAGCTATGCGGCGGTTGAACTGGGCAAAAAAATATTCGGCTCTTTCGCCGGGAAGTCCGTCCTGATTGTCGGAGCGGGCAAAATGAGCGAGCTGACTGCCAAACATTTGCACGCCAACGGTTCCGAACGCGTCACGGTAGCAAACCGCACCCTGGAGAGAGCGCAGCTTTTGGCGGAAAAATTCAAAGGGGATTCCTGTACGATGGAGCAGTTGCCTGAGGCGCTGCTCACCGCAGACATCGTCATCAGCTCGACGGGAGCGACCGGGTACGTCCTCGGCAAGCAAGATTTGGCGCCGATCATGAAGCAGCGGAAGCACCGCCCGCTGTTCATGGTGGATATTGCGGTTCCCCGTGACCTGAACCCTGATCTGCACGATCTGGATAACGTCTTTTTGTACGATATCGACGATCTGGAAGGCATCGTCGCAAGCAACGTCGCAGAGCGCTCGCGGGAAGCGGAGCGACTGGAGGCTATGATCGAAGAGGAAATCATGGCGTTTACCGCCTGGTACCAGACGCTCGGAGTAGCGCCGCTGATCGCTGCCCTGCGTGAAAAAACGCTCACCATTCAAGGCGAAGCGATGCGCAAGATTGAAAACAAGCTGCCAAACTTGACGGAGCGCGAGATGCACATCATCCGCAAGACGACAAAAGGGATCGTCAATCAGCTAATGCATGATCCGGTTGTCCGTCTGAAGGAGATGGCAGCTACCAAATCCGGAGAAGAAGTGCTGGACATTTTCACCAAGATGTTTGCTCTGGAAGAAATCCTGGAACGCAAAGAGCAGGAGGCGATCTGGGCAGACGATAAAACAAAACAACCAGCAGCTCGTGAAAAGGTATTGGCTTCCCGCCTGCCGGACTAACAACCTTCTTTGCAAAAACGATACTGCCATCGATAGAAACCGATAGGGAAAGAGGGGAGAGAGTGCATGGCCGAGGTGAGATGGATCTACGACCTGACGATCTTTCTCTACGCTGCAAGTGTTCTCTTCTATTTTAACGACTTCTTGCAAAGCAACCGGAAAGTCAATCGTTTGGCTTTCGGGTTGCTTATTGTCGTTTGGGCCTTGCAAACCGCTTTTTTTGTGTCGCAAACGGTGATGAAAGCTTATTTTCCTGTCATTACACTGTTTGAGACGCTGTTTTTTTACTCATGGGTGCTGGTAAGTCTGTCGCTTGCCATTCACTATTTTTTTCGCATTGATTTACTGGTTTTTTTTACAAATATCATCGGATTTGTCGTCCTGGTCATGTCGATGTTTTTGCCAGAGACGCCCATCGTCGCTGTATCCAGTGTGCTGACCTCTGAGCTTCTGTTGACACATGTGACGCTGGCGATGTTCAGCTACGGAGCTTTCTCTCTGTCGATGATCTTTTCAGCGATGTACCTGTTGCAGCATAAGATGCTCAAGGAGCGCCGCTGGACTCCGCTTTTGCGCAGATTGCCCAGTCTCGATCAATTGGAGGGCTACGCTTACCGGATGAATATGCTCGGTGTGCCGATGCTGCTGCTCTCGATTGTGCTGGGGATCATTTGGGGAAAAATGGTACTGCCGGAGAAATTTTTGCTGGATTCCAAAGTCGTTCTCTCTTTGCTCGTCTTGGCCAGCTATTCGTTCTGGCTGTACAAGCGATTTCGCGATACGATGCAAATGCGCAGGATGGCGCAATGGAACGTCTTGGCGTTTTTGCTTTTGCTCATCAATTTCTTAGGAATCACGACATCTACATTTCACAGCTGGTGGTAGCGGCTGTTCATCAAGGAGGCTGTCATGGGAAAATGGAAAGTGGGTACGCGGCGCAGCAAGCTGGCGCTCACCCAGACGAAGTGGGTTGTAGCGAAACTGCAGGAAATTGCGCCGGAAGCTGATTTTGAACTGCATGAGATTGTGACAAAAGGCGACCGGATTCTCGATGTTACTCTGTCCAAGGTGGGCGGAAAAGGCTTGTTCGTCAAAGAAATCGAACAGTCTTTGTACGACAAGGAAACGGATTTGGCGGTGCACAGCTTGAAGGACATGCCAGCCGAATTGCCGGAAGGACTCGTGATCGGGGCGATTCCGAAGCGCGTTGACCCGCGGGACGTCCTGCTTTCCCTGGATGGAAAAACGCTTGATGAGCTGCGGGAGGGGGCGCTGGTCGGAACCAGCAGTCTGCGCCGCAGTGCGCAAATTCTCGCGCATCGCCCGGACATTCAGATCGAGTCGCTGCGTGGAAACATTGATACGCGCATCCGCAAGCTGGAAGAAGGCAACTTTGATGCGATCATTTTGGCGGCAGCGGGTCTGGAGCGCGTCCAGTATGCGGGAAACATTTCGCAATATTTGCCCGTGGAAATCAGCCTGCCCGCTGTCGGACAGGGTGCGCTTGCCATCGAATGCCGCGCAGATGATGAAGAGACGCTGGCCCTGTTGAAACAGCTTGATGATGAGCCTACGCGTCTGGCTGTTACAGCCGAGCGCAGCTTCCTGCACAAGCTGCAAGGCGGCTGTCAAGTTCCGATCGGGGCGTATGCGACCGTGGATGAGGCGAAGCAGATCACTTTGACAGGCATGGTTGGCTCGCCGGATGGAAAACAGCTGTTCAAAAACACGGCGACAGGCACGGATGCGCTGGCGCTCGGCGTTCAGGTGGCGGAAGCGCTGCTCGCGCAAGGAGCGGGCGAGGTGCTCGCACAAGTTTTGCGGGAGAACCAGGAATGACAGCCGTCGGATCGCGCGGGCCGCTGACAGGCAAGCAGATCATGGTGACGCGCGCCAAAAGCCAGGTTCAGGAACTGGTGGACAAAATCGAACATTTGGGCGGAGAGGCTTATGCCTTTCCGCTTCTGAAAATGATCCCGCCTGCGGACAATGCGAGGCTGGATGAAGCCATCGCCGAGTTGTCCAGCTATGAGTGGGTCATTTTTACGAGTGTCAATGGCGTGCGTTTTTTTCTGGATCGGATGCAGCAGCTGGAAGTCGGTCTTCAAGCATTCGCAGGGAGGATTGCCGCAGTCGGTCCCAAGACGGCTCAGGCTCTGACCAGCCACGGTCTTGAGGTTGCCGTGATTCCTTCCGACTACGTAGCCGAGGGATTGCTCGCCAGTTTGCACGAACAGCTGCGTCCTGGCCAGCGTGTTTTGCTGCCGCGAGCGGACATTGCCCGCAAAGCGCTGCCAGCCGAATTGCAAGAACGAGGGCTTGCGGTGACAGAGGTGGACGTTTATCATACGGTCATCGACGCATCGCTTGCGCCGGAAGCGGCAAAAGAGTTGCAGCAAGGCCGCATTGATGTCATCTTGTTTACCAGCTCGTCTACCGTGACTCACTTCATCCAGGCGATGTCGCCTTATGCGACCCCAGGCTGGCTCGATCAGGTGCGGATCGCCTGCATCGGTCCGATCACAGCTGATACAGCCAGACAGAACGGGCTTGTTGTCGACGTGGTCGCGAGCGAGTACACGGTGGATGGACTGTTAGAAGCTTTACTAGAGAATCTGGGAGGGAATTGACATGGCACTTACATTTGACCGTCATCGCCGTCTGCGCCAAAGCGCGGCTATGCGCAATCTGGTACGAGAAAATCACATTCACCTGGAAGATCTGATTTATCCTCTGTTTGTCGTGGAAGGAACCGGCATCAAAAATGAAATTGCTTCGATGCCAGGCGTGTACCAGTTCTCTCTGGATGTTTTGGCGGAAGAAATGAAAGAGATTGTGGCGCTGGGAATCCAGTCCGTGCTGATGTTCGGGGTGCCGGAGCACAAAGACGCTTGCGGGACAGAGGCGTACAACGACGATGCGGTTACGCAGCAAGCCATCCGTCAGATCAAGGAAGCCCACCCGGAAATGATCGTGATTGCCGATACGTGCCTGTGTGAGTACACGGACCACGGTCATTGCGGCGTCATTCACAATGGCGAAGTCGTCAACGACGAGACGCTTGAACTTTTGGCAAAAACAGCGGTCTCCCAGGCAAAAGCGGGCGCTGACATCATCGCTCCGTCCAACATGATGGACGGATTTGTCGTTGCGATCCGCGAAGCTTTGGATGAAGCAGGCTTTTCCCATATTCCGATCATGTCCTACGCAGTGAAATACGCTTCCGCCTTCTACGGCCCATTCCGCGATGCCGCTGGTTCGACACCGCAATTCGGCGATCGCAAAAGCTACCAGATGGACGCGGCAAACGCACGGGAAGGACTGCGAGAAGCGGCTTCTGATGTAAAAGAAGGGGCAGACTTTTTGATCGTGAAGCCAGGTCTGGCTTTCATGGACATGGTGCTGCGCCTGCGCGAGAACTTCAACCTGCCGATCGTCGCCTACAACGTGAGTGCCGAATACTCCATGGTCAAAGCGGCAGCCCTCAACGGCTGGATTGATGAAGAGCGCATCGTAATGGAGGCGCTGCTTGGCTTCAAACGGGCTGGCGCAGACTTGATTATTACGTATCATGCCAAAGATGTAGCAAAATGGCTGGCGAGGTGAGCAAAAGATGATGAGAGAAAAATCGACTCAGTTGTTTGCAGAAGCACAGCATTACATACCTGGTGGAGTGAACAGCCCGGTGCGGGCGTTCAAGAGTGTGGGCGGCAATCCTGTCTACATTGAAAAAGGGGAAGGCTCCCGCATTTTTGATGTGGACGGCAACAGCTACATCGACTATATCGGCTCGTGGGGACCGCTGATTCTCGGTCATGCGCATCCGCGCGTGCTGGCGGCGATTACGGAAGTCGCTGCGCTCGGAACCAGCTTCGGTGCTCCGACAGAGCGCGAAACCGAGATGGCGAAGCTCGTATGTGAGCTGGTTCCATCCGTGGAAGTTGTGCGCATGGTCAACTCGGGCACAGAAGCGACGATGAGCGCTCTGCGTCTCGCCCGCGGCTACACGAAGCGCAACAAAATCATGAAGTTCGAAGGCTGTTACCACGGCCATGCCGACAGTCTGCTGATCAAAGCCGGTTCTGGCGTAGCGACGCTCGGTTTGCCGGATAGTCCGGGCGTGCCAGAAGGAACCGCTGTGAATACAATCACAGTGCCATACAACGATTTGGACAGCGTCAAGCTCGCTTTCGAGCATTTTGGCGACGATCTGGCTGCGGTCATTGTCGAGCCAATCGGAGGCAACATGGGCGTAGTGCCGCCACAGCCCGGTTTTTTGGAGGGGCTGCGTGAAATCACCAAGCAATACGGCGCGTTGCTCATTTTCGATGAAGTCATGACAGGCTTCCGTGTAGCGCTTGGCGGCGCTCAACAACTGTACGGCATCACGCCTGACCTGACCACGATGGGCAAAGTCATCGGCGGCGGTCTTCCGGTGGGAGCGTACGGCGGCAAACGGGAAATCATGCAGCAGATTGCCCCGGCAGGACCGATCTATCAGGCGGGAACGCTGTCCGGCAACCCGCTGGCGATGGCGGCAGGCTTGACTACCTTGCAAGAGCTGAGCAAGCCAGGTGCTTACGAGTATTTGGAAAAGCTGTCTGTGCGACTGGGTGAGGGACTGGCAGAAAATGCTCGCAAGCTGGGTATCCCGCACACGCTCAACCGGGTTGGCTCCATGGTATGCCTGTTCTTTACCGATACGCCAGTCATCAACTACGAGACGGCGAAAACAGCTGATTTGGACCGCTTCTCGGCTTACTTCAGCTATTTGCTGGAAGAAGGCGTCATGATCCCGCCGTCCCAGTTTGAAGGGATGTTCGTTTCCTTGGCACATACGGAAGAGGACATTGAACGGACGATTGAAGCGAGCTACCGCGCTATGAAAAAGGCGCTGGAAGCTGAATAAACAAGAGAGCGACACCTTCTGTAACTGCGCAGGAGGTGTTTTTTAGTTTTTTTGTAAAGATCGGCTGGAAGAAGCAGGATATTGCCATAACGGATGAGAATACGAGGGGAGCAAAAAAGAGCGAGGTGGAGTCATGGAAGGAACAATTGTACAGGTGCCAGAAAAACACGTGGTAGGACTCAGCTTTTCCGGCTCGTTTTCCATGTTGATCGAGCACATGCCCAAGCTGTGGGAAACGTTTTTGCAGCGACAAAAGGAGATTCCGCTTATGGTGCAGCCCAACGTGCGCTATGACATCAGTGACGAGAACCAGACGTACCAAATGTATACCGAGTATATCGTGGTAGAGGTAGAAGGCTTTGAAAAAATTCCTCCTGGCATGGTCGGGTTCACGCTGCCAGCCAGAACGTACGCCCGCTTCACCCATGCAGGACCGATGGAGACGGTGCAGGACACGTACCGTCAGTTGTTTGGCTGGCTTGACGCACACGGCCACCAGGTCGATCCGCAAGCTTTGCGCATGGAACGGTACGACCAGCGCTTCATTCCTTCCGTGCATCCCCGGCAAAGAGCGGAGAATACGTACGAAATTTTCATTCCGCTCCGCTAAGCGACAAGGGAACAACACCTCTTTTTGCTTTTTGGCGAGGTGATGTTCCTTTTGATTTCACCATTCTGCACCCAAATTCGTATACTGTTAAAAAACAGGGAAGAGGTGTACAGGTGGTGAGATTGAGATGGCGTTATCGGAAGCGCCTGCGTAAACGGTACGGCCGACTGATCTGGAAGGTCAAAAGCCGCAAAGGACGCAAGGGATACTTCAAATCGACGGTATATCGGCATCATCGCAAAAATTACCGCATTCTCGTAGCAAACGAGTACATCGCCGCGCATTTGGCGAAAAGCCTCGGGGTGCCTGTCGCAAAAGTGATGCAAGCCCATGTGCGCGGGCCAAACGGCCGGATCAAGCGTGGAATTATTTCCATCAAGGGCAAAGGCAGCAAGGTGATCCACTGGAAAAAAGTCAAAAAGCAATGGCTGAAAAAACCGCACAAGCACATCAAAGGGGCCAAAAAGCTGGCGCGGCTCGTCGCTTTTGACGCCTGGATTCTCAACCCGGATCGCTCCAACCGCAACCTGATTCTGCACAAGAAAAAGTCGTGGAAGAAGTACAAATGGTACGGAATCGATCATGGGATTTCCTTGTTTGGTAATCCTACTAAATGGAATCTGCGCCGCGCCAGGAAAAAGTTTTCCTGCAAAAAAGCCTACAAGTTTTGCCTGCATTCCGGCGAAAAGAAAAAACAGCGCATTCCCAAAGGGCTGAAGCGCTTTACCCGCGACAACCGCAAGCAACTGGAAAAAATGGTCAAGAAAATCCAGTCCTTGCCCAAAGGAAAGCTCAAAAAAGCGATTCGCCGAGTACCGAAGGGCTTGTTGACCCGGGCAGAAAAACGGTTTATCGAAAAAGTGCTGCTGTGCCGTCGCAAGCATTTGAAAAAGGCATTGAAGCGGATTTCCAAGCATTTCGGGTAGCGTTGGAGTGCTTGACCCATCTAGTAAATGAAGTTGAACAGATGGCCTGGAGGAGGCTGTTTTTTCAAGCGTTGCAGTCAGCGCTGGCAACTGGCACGCGGGCAGGCTGAACCAATCACCAAGGAGCGATGCACATGCGAAAAGAAATTCAACTGACAAACGGAGTCAAGCTCGCCTATGTAGAGGAGGGCATAGGGGAAGCGGTCGTTCTCTTGCACGGCTTCTGCGGCAGCTCGCGCTACTGGGACAAGCTGATCCCGTTGTTGTCCCGCACTCACCGTGTATTGGCTGTTGATTTGCGGGGACACGGCCACAGCGCTGCTCCGGACGAGCCTTATTCCATGGAACGGTTTGCCGAGGACATCGCGCTTTGGGCGGAAGCAGCAGGGCTTGCGAAATTCCATCTGTTCGGCCATTCGCTCGGCGGCTATGTGACACTCGCTTTTGCTGAAAAGCACGCGGACAAGCTGGCAAGCTTCGGGCTGATTCACTCCACGCCGTTCCCGGATGACGAAGCGGCCAAGGCGAATCGCAACAAAGGAGCCGACAGCATTCGCGAAAACGGGATGGAGCCGTTTATCAAAGCGCTTGTGCCCAAGCTGTTTGCACCTGATCACGTCGCTTCACTCACGCAAGAGGTCCAAACCGCAAAAGACATCGGGTTCGCCACCAGTCCGGTTGGCGCGATTCAAACGCTTTATGCGATGCGAGATCGCCCGGACCGCAATCGCGTTTTGCAAGAGACAGCGCTGCCTGTGCTTTTGGTTGCAGGGGCAAAAGACCAGATCATTCCGGTAGAAAAAACGTTCACTGTGGAACGAAGTCATGTGGTTCATAGGTTGTTGCCTGATGCCGGACACATGGGGATGCTGGAAGCGCCGGAGCAACTGTCAGAAGCCATAGCCGATTTTGTCGGAAAAAACAGCAAATCTGCACCATCAGCCTAGCAAATTTTGCTATAATGGAAGCGTTATCCTATCTTTTTGCATACATAGATGAGAGGGGAATTTCCTATGAAAAAAGCACGTCGCATTACCATGATGGCGTTTGCATCGGTTGTCTTCGCATCGTTGCTGTCGTCCTCCGCACTCGCAGCTCCACTGCATCCTGTCAAACACGTGGACTGGATGGTGAAAAAAGCGATCGTAACAGCAGGGCAAAACGGCGACCTGGCTCTGGATCGTACCGTAACGCTCGCTGAGGCAACCGTTGTATTCTCCAAACTCAAAGGCGCTCAAATCGGTGCGGCAGCAAAAGGCGCGCACTGGGCAACTCCTTACCTGGACTGGGCAAAAGGCCAAGGGGCAGTATCCCAGGACGACTTCAAAAATCCGACTCAAGTGGTCACTTCTGCAAAACTGACGCAAATGGCTGAAAAGCTGGGCTACAAAGTCACTTTCGGAAACAAGGCGAACGTGACGCGCGGAGAGTTTTTCCAGGCGTTGGGTGACGCTGCGACGACACACGTAACCATCGCTCACACAAACGATACGCACGGACACATTCAGGAAGACAAAAGCCAAAAAGAATTTGGCTTCGCTAAAATCGCTACCTTGCTGAAAGAATGGCGTGCGGAAAACAACAACTTCCTTTTGCTGGATGCAGGTGATACGTTCCAAGGAACCGTATTCGTCAACCAGTTCAAGGGCGAATCCGTCGTTCCAATCCTGAACAGCCTCGACTACAATGTGATGGCAGCGGGCAACCACGAGTTTGACTTCGGCTACGAGCAATTGCTGAAACTGCGCGACATGCTGGAACATCCGGTCATTTCCGCGAACGTGTTCAAAGCGGATGGCAAAGAGCTGTTGCTGCCAACCTTCAAGGCTGAAATCGGCGGCAAAAAATTCGCGTTTGTCGGCTTTGTGGCTGAAGATACTCCTGTTTTGACTCACCCTGACAACGTGAAGGGTCTGACCTTCAAGAACCCGGTTGAAGTGGCAAAAGCAGTTGTGCCGCAACTGAAAAAAGAAGTCGATCACGTCATCGTCGTCTCCCATATCGGGGTAGATGTGGACCGCGAAATCGCGAAAAACGTTCCTGGCATCGACCTGATCGTCGGCGGCCACTCCCATACGCCACTGAAAGAGCCTGAGCTGGTCAACGGCACATACATCGTTCAGGACTGGGAATACGGCAAGTCTTTGGGACGCGCTGACCTGTACTACCTGGGCAAAGAGCTGGTTGCATTCAGCGGCGGCTTGAAAGAATACGATGAAACTGTCGTTGCCGATCCGGAAGTTGACAAAATGGTTCAGGAAATTGTGAAGAAAATTGATTCCGTCATGAATGTGGTCATTGCAAAATCCGAGGTTCCACTGGACGGCGACCGCACGCTCGTACGCGCGAAGGAAACCAACGTAGGTAACCTGATTACCGATATCATGCTGGAGCGCACGAAGTCGATCAAAGGACATGAAGCGGATGTAGCGCTGGCAAACGGCGGCGGTATCCGTACACAGCTTCCGGCTGGAGACATTACAAAGAAAAACCTGTACACGCTGCTCCCGTTTGAAAACAACACACTGTCTGTTGTGGAAGTGACGGGAGAAGAGCTGAAGCAGGCGCTGGAAAACGGCGTGAGCCAAGTGGGCACAGGAGCAGGACGCTTCCCGCAAATCAGCGGCATGAGCTTTACTTACAACCCGACAAAACCGGTTGGCGAGCGCGTCCTGGAAGTGAAGGTAGGCGACAAGCCGCTTGACCTGACCAAAACTTACAAAGTAGCGACCATCGACTTCCTGGCAGCTGGCGGCGATGGCTACGAGTCCTTTAAAAAGCCGTTCTTCAACACAGGCTTGTCCATGTACAGCATCGTGGAAGAAGGATTGATGAAGCGCAAAGTGGTCAATCCGAAAGTAGAAGGACGTATTGTCGAAGTAAAATAAAGGTTGTGACGGATCAGACAGGGAAGATGTTCACTTCCCTGTCTTTTCTATCATAAAGTACCTTGCAATATACAGTAGCAATTTGGTAAGCTTTGACATGGGTGATGGACAATGAACGTACAGTTTAAAAAAGGTGTCCTGGAGCTGTGTGTTCTCGTGTTGACCGCCAAACGCGACAGATACGGATATGAACTGGTCGCGAGCATCTCCGAGAAGTTTCATATTGCGGAAGGGACCGTCTACCCTTTGCTGCGCCGATTGACCCTGGAAGGCTTTTTTGAAACCTATCTGACAGAATCGCAAGAAGGGCCGCCACGAAAATATTATCGGCTGACCGAGCAGGGAAGACGCTACATGAATGATCTCGTGCTGGAGTGGCGCATATTCAACCGCGGGGTCAACGAAATGATAGAGGAGGGACTGGGGTATGACAAGACGTGAGTTTATGGATGAGCTGGGCGCGTTGCTTGGCGATTTGCCTGACAAAGAGCGTCTGGACATCCTGGCTGATTATACCGAACATTTTTTGATCGGGATCAAGCAAGGAAAAAGTGAGCATGAAATTGCGGAAAGCCTGGGCAGCCCAAAAACGATTGCCAGAGAGCTTTTGGCCGGCTACCGGATTGATCAGGCGCAGTCCAACGCATCGGTAAGCAATATGTCCAGAGCCATTCTCGCCACGATCAGTCTGGGCTTTTTCAATCTGCTGTTTGTCCTCGGGCCGTTTTTTGGCTTGATCGGCGTGCTGATCGCCTGCTATGCCGTCTCCTTCTCGCTTCTGGTGGCACCGTTTGGCATTTTGATGGAATACGGGTATCCCGAACCGTCGCAGGAACGGCTCTTGCTCTTGTTTGGCAGCCTTGTATCGGTCGGACTGGGAGGAATGCTCACGGTAGGCTTGCTGCGCTTCACCAAGTGGATTTACAGCATGTTCCTAAAGTATCTGCAATTTAACGTGCAGATGATCAGGGGGAAATAAGATGAAAAATTGGGGAAAAAAGCTGTTCGGCATCAGCTTTCTGCTGTTTATCATCGGGGTGTGCGGGCTTGTTTGGCTGTTTTCCAAGCAAGAATATTTCGCCTTCTCGCTAAAAAAAGTCGAGCAGCAGCAAACGATTGAGCAAGATTTCAAGGCAGTGGATGTGAGCACAGGAACCGCAGATTTGGTCATTACGCCGGCAAAAGTAGAGAAAGCGACTGTGCGGCTCGTCGGAGAAGTTGCCGAGATGCAAAAAGATCGCCTGCAATTTACGAGCGAAGTAAGGCCGGACGGGACGCTTGTGGTGTACGTTCAGGAAAAGCTGCGCGTGAGCCTTTTCTATATAGGCAACGACGACTTGAAGCTGGAAGTGACGTTGCCGGAAAAGCAGTATGAGAGCATTCGCTTGAAAACCGACACAGGCAATATCACCAGCGGGGCGTTGACTGCGAGAAAAGCCGACATCGCGTCTCACACGGGTGATTTGGAGTTGAACGGCTTCGCGGGTGAGCGGCTGGACATACAGACCGACACGGGGGATATGCAGCTTGCCGGAATCCGCGCCGCTGTAACGATCGACACGGCCACAGGAGACATCGACAAGCTGATTTTGCCTGAGTTGACGCAAAATACGACAATCCGGACCGATACGGGCGATGTGCGGATGGAAGTGGAAAAGCAGCCGGAAAAGGCGCAACTGGAACTTTCCACAGATACGGGAACGATCGAGGCTGGCTGGCAAGGGATGTCCTACGAGGAAAAAGACAGGTATTACATGAAAGGAACGCTCGGAACAGCGGGGCCGAAGGTGTATGTCAAGACTTCTACGGGAGATATCCGCATTCAATAGAAGAAGTTTGGCAACAATGGTGGATAGGATTGGAAAGCGCGAAACGAAAAGATTTTGACACAAAAGAGTCATTACTTGTCGAATGCCCAGTGGTATCATATTGATGGGACAGATTATTGTGCAAAGAGAGGATTATTCATGACTTCAAAACCATTTAACGATACGTTTTTGAAAGCATGCCGCGGGGAGGCGACAGAGCATGTCCCTGTCTGGTACATGCGCCAGGCGGGACGATACCAGCCCGAATACCGCGCAATTCGCGCGAAGTATACCTTTTTTGAGATGAATTACATACCGGAAGTGTGCGCAGAAGTGACACGCCTGCCTGTAGACCAGTTGGGCGTAGATGCCGCCATTTTGTTCGCGGACATCATGACCCCGCTAAAACCGATTGGTGTCGACGTGAACATCGAGTCGGGAATTGGCCCGGTGATTGCCAATCCGATTGAGTCATTGGCGGATGTGCAGCGCCTGCTCGACCTGGAGCCGGAAACGCACGTGCCGTATATTTTGGAATCGATCAAGCTGTTGCGCGAGCAGTTGTCTGTTCCGCTGATCGGTTTTGCGGGAGCGCCGTTCACCCTTGCCAGCTACATGATCGAGGGCGGCCCTTCCAAGCATTACCACAAGACCAAAGCTTTCATGTACACGGAACCAGCAGCTTGGCAGGCGCTGATGGAGAAGCTCGGCGACTTGACGATCACGTACCTGAAGGCGCAAATCAAGGCCGGGGCGCAAGCGGTTCAAGTGTTTGACTCATGGGTAGGCGCGTTGAACGACGAAGATTATCGCGAGTACATAACGCCTGTCATGACCCGGATTTTTCAAGCGCTGAAAGAAACAGGAGTGCCGACCATCTACTTCGGAATCGGTGCGGGTCATCTTTTGCTGGATTGGAACCGCTTGCCTGTGGATGTCGTCGGTCTGGACTGGCGCACTTCCATCACGACAGCGCGCAATATGGGTGTGACCAAAACGCTCCAGGGCAACCTCGACCCGACGCTGCTGCTTGCTCCTTGGGAGAAGCTCGAAGCAAAAGCGAAAGAGATTCTCGACGAAGGTACAAAACAGCCAGGTTTCATTTTCAATCTGGGGCACGGTGTATTCCCTGACGCCAAGGTAGAAACGCTGCAAAAATTGACCGCGTTCATTCATAGCTACAAACGGGACGTGTGACCAGGAGGGGTTGGAAATGTCGAAGCCAAAAACAGGGCTTTTGCTGATGGCGTATGGAACGCCGCGCAGCCCTGAGCAAATCGAACCATACTACACGCACATTCGCCGCGGCCGCAAACCGCCGCAAGAACTGCTTGACGACTTGAGAGCCCGCTATGAGGCGGTAGATGGGCTGAACCGTTTTGCGGATATTACGGACGAGCAGGTGCGAGCGCTGACTGCGGAACTGAACAAGCGTTATCCCGATCGGGAGTTTGTCGGATACTTGGGGTTGAAGCATATTGCCCCGTTCATCGAGGATGCTGTCGAGCAGATGAAGCGAGACGGTATTGAAGAGGCGGTAAGTCTGGTTCTCGCTCCGCATTACTCCAGCTACAGCGTAAAAGAGTACAACGGCAGAGCGCAGGAGCATTCCGAATCGATCCAAGGCCCGAAAATCGAGAGCATCGAGAGCTGGTATTTGGAACCGGGCTTCATTGAATACTGGGCGAAAGCGATTGCGGGTACGTTTGCCTCGATGCCGGAAGAAGAACGCGGACAAGCCGTCGTCATCTTCTCTGCCCACAGTCTCCCTGAAAAAATCTTGAAGTCTGGCGATCCTTATCCGCAGCAACTGGAGGATACAGCCAAGCTGATTGCCGAGCAGGCCGGAATTTCCCGCTATGCTATCGGCTGGCAGAGTGCGGGCAACACGCCAGAGCCGTGGCTTGGGCCAGACGTTCAAGATTTGACGAGAGACTTGTACAAAGAGCACGGCTACCAGTCGTTCGTCTATTGTCCGGTCGGGTTCGTAGCCGAGCACCTCGAAGTGTTGTTTGACAATGATATGGAATGCAAGGCAGTAACGGAAGAGCTGGGTGTTCACTACCATCGCCCTCCGATGCCTAACGCCAGACCTGCGTTTATTTCCTGTCTGGCTGATGCGATCGGGAAAAAGCTGGCGAACTAGGGGATTGATCACATGAGCGAGAAATCTTATCATGTAACGATTGTTGGCGGCGGCATCACCGGATTGACCGCTGCTTTTTACTTGCAAAAAGAGATCGAAGCAAAAGGGCTGCCGATTTCCTATCAGCTGCTCGAACAGCAGGATCACCTGGGCGGAAAGATCAAGACGTGGCGGCACGAAGGCTTTGTCATCGAGCTGGGACCGGATTCGTTTTTGGAGCGGAAAACGAGCGCAGGCGAGCTGGCAGCCGATTTGGGGCTTGCGCATGAACTGGTGCGCAACAGCACCGGACAGGCTTACATTTGGCACAAAAATCGCTTGCAGCCGATTCCGGAAGGCGCCGTGATGGGGGTGCCGACCAAGCTGATGCCGTTTGTGACGACAGACCTGATCTCGTGGCCAGGCAAAATCCGCGCAGCAGCCGACTTGATTTTGCCTGCCTCCAAAGGCGATGCGGATATTTCCGTAGGCGAATTTTTCCGGCGCAGGCTGGGGGATGAAGTGATCGACAACCTCATTTCTCCGCTTCTGTCAGGCGTCTACTCCGGGGATCTCGACCACCTCAGCTTGCTGGCGAGCTTTCCGCAGTTCGCGCAAATGGAAAAGCAGCACCGCAGCCTGATTCTCGCGATGAAGCATTCGCGCCCGCAGTCGAAAGCACCTGGCAAGCCAAAAGGCATTTTCCTGACGCTTGCGAACGGATTGCAATCGTTGGTGGAAGGCATTGAAAAAAGCTTGCCTAGTGAAGTGTTGCTGAAAGGCACAGGGGTCACCAAGCTGGAAAAACGGCCAGACGGCAAGTATGCGCTCGCTTTGACAAACGGTCAGCTGCTTGAGACGGACGCCGTTTTGTTCACCGTACCCCACGCTGTCTCGGAGCCTTTGCTGCGGCCTTTTGCCAATGTTGCGGCACTGGAGAACGCCAAGCCGCACATGGTAGCGACGATTGCCATGGCTTTTCCGGAGAGCGGGATCGAGCTGGGGATGGAAGGGACAGGCTTCATCGTGCCGCGCCACTCCGGTGCGACGATTACGGCGTGTACGTGGGCGCATCGGAAATGGCCGCACATGGTGCCGAACAACAAGGCGCTCTTGAGAAGCTTCGTCGGGCGAGCGACAGAGCAAGCCTTTATGCAGATGACCGACGAAGAGATTCTGGAAGTTGTGCTGCGCGATTTGCGCAAGATCATGACCATCCGTCAAGAGCCGGAGTTTTACAGTGTCACCCGTCTGCAAAACGCGATTCCATATGTAGTCGGACATCAGGCGTGGGTGCGGGACGTGAAACAAAAGCTGAAAGCCAGCCTGCCGGGGGTCATGGTGGCAGGGGCATCCTACGACGGTGTAGGTGTGCCGGATTGTATTGCCCAAGGAAAAAAAGCCATATTGGAATGGATCGCATCTGTGCAACCGGGGAGCTAACCCCGGTTTTTCCTTTTTTCGGTGCTAAACGGCTCGTCCTGTCCATATAGTATAGGGAAATGTCCTGCACTCGGTCGATCGGATGCCTGTACAACTCGTATCGACCTTGGCGCATCAAAGGCATCGCCCAAAAAAAAGCTTGGCGGAGCCCAAGTTTTCGAAAAGGAGGAGCACGAATGGCGTTACAGGATGGGCTGCTTTCGTTTGCCATCAAGGAGACCATTTTCCTCTCATCCGATAGAGCCGGAATCGGCGAATTGCAAGAGCTGGAACTGGTGCCTGATGTCGAGGTTCTGGAAAACGATTCGTATGTCTCGATCACGGGTTGCTTGCAATTGGTAGGAAAATACGAGCCGATCAGGGAGGCCGCAGAAGCGAACAGCGGCGGAACGGAAACTCTGGTTGAGGCAGTAACTTTTCCGCCGTTTCGTCAGGAAGCGTCGGAAGAGGTGCAGTACGGCTGGGAGGAGCAAATCGGCCATCGCATCCCGTTGAACATTACGATTCCGTTGGACCGGATTGCGGAAATTGGCGACATTTACGCGATTGTAGACAGCTTTGATTACAAGCTGGAATCTCCGCATCAAATGCTGATTGATGCAGATTTGAAAATCATGGGGATTCTTTTGGGCGAACAACAGGCTGCCCAGCCAGCGTCAGCCGATCAGGAACCGGCTGCAGAGGAAGCGAGAGCCTGGGAATACGCCCATGCGACGGACGAATCGTATCAGGAGTACGCTTCACCTGCCTCTCTGGACGAAATCGAGGAAAAGCTGAGTGCGCTCGAAGCAGAACTGGAACGGCAGGCATTGCCAGCTTCTTATGACTCGACTGAATCGCCGTCCGTTTTCGACGCTCCCGCGATTGCCTACAGCGATCCTGAGGATATCCCGTCGCAATACGGGGAAGTGCAGGAACATTATGGCGAGGTGCAGGAGGTGGCGCAAAGTGAGCCGCAAAAAGCGTGGATGGCCGATCCTGCCGCTTACGAAACGCACGGTCAGGCTGAGGCTCAGTACGACTCCCCTGCGTACGATGCGCTTGCCTATCAGGATGTTCAGGCCCGCGAGCAGGAGAGAAAACAGCATGACGCGGATGAACCTGTGCTTGCCATCCACGAACAGAACGAGATTGATTACGCTCCGGTAGCGAGTGAGCCTGACGAGTCTGCCTACGATGCGAATGCCGTACAAGAAGTGCATGCCGACCTCGAGGAAGAGGAAGCAGAGCCAGTAATTGCGCAGCCAGAAGTGGTGGAAGAGACAGAGCTGAAAGTAGCCATTTCCGGCAAGGCTTCCCGCGAAGAGAAGGCCAATGTCAACATCACCACCATCTTTTCGCAAGCCAGTCGCGCCAAACAGGAAGCGCAAGCCAGCGAAGCGGAGTCCTCGTCCAGCACCTCCCGCCACGGCTCTTCAGTGGGGGCGAGTCCCGGGACGATGGAGGCGATGCATAATCTCACCTCGTTCGTGCGGCGCAAGGAAGAGAGCACAAGTCAGTTGAAGATGTGCATCATTCAGCATGACGAGACGCTGGAGCATATTTCCCAGCGCTATTCGTTGCCAGTGTCCAAAATCGTGGAAGTGAACAGGCTCGCTTCCGAACAGGTTGTCGCGGGACAAATTTTGTACATCCCGCAATAAAGGAGTGGGGGACCGTGGATAAGATCGATCTCTCCGAAGTTTGCCAGCATTATCGGGCGCGCGTGATTCGAATCACGCCGCTCGATGACTGCTATTTACTGGAGACTAACCGGGGCCCCAAGGAACTCCACGTCTGGCCGCGTGTGGATGTGATGCGCTGGTCGTTTGCCTGGCGCGAGCGATTGGCTCGTCAGGGGTTTCGCGTAGTGGAAAGGTTCATACGTACGCGAGAGACCAAGCCGTTTCTGGTTGTAGGCAAGCGTGGCGTCACCATGACCGACCACGCCCGGCACATCGAAGCGTGCGAGCCTGGGACGGAATGGGCTTACAGGTGTGGCCGAGTCATTGGCATGATGCACTTGTCTCAGCAGGAAAGTCCCATCTTGTCGGGGATCGATTACTTGAAGCAAGAGCAAATCGGTGCAGATGCCAAATGGACGAAGGCCAAGGCGTTCGCAGAAGCGTTTCGGAACAAGCACGGACGCGAGCCGGGAGAAAAAAGATGGGTAGCAGAGTTGATGCAGCCGATGCTTCAGCGAATGGAGCGCTCTTCGGCCATGCTCACTCATCCGAGTATTACGCCGGAAACCGTCAGTGTGTCGCATCGGGAGCTGCTGCGGGACAATTGGGGCATGGTGAAAGGCGAGCTGTACCTGAGGGGCTTTTTCCGGCCAGCCTTGTCCGTTCAGCAAAGAGACGTGGCGAGTTTTCTGCGGGATCATTACTTGACGCATAAAGATCTGGGGCAAATTGACGCTTTTCTCGACGGATACGAGGAGGTCAAGCCGCTCACCTACGGAGATTACACCGTCATGCTCGCTTTTATGGCTCGTCCTCGCGAAGTGTACAAAAGCATGGAAGCCTACACCAGACGGATTGCGAACAGGGAAGAAGCATCGGTAAAAGCGATCGAGCAGGCGCTGCGCATTCAAGAGTCGGTAGACCAGTTGCTTCAGCACATTGCGTACCGGGCTGAGCAGACGAGGAGGGAGGGAGTAGATGAGCCGATATGACGATGTTTATCCGTTGTTTCAAGAGTACGATATGTACGCGCAGAGCATCGATCTTCTAAAAGAACCAAACGTATTCAAGGCGACGACTCCCTACGGCTCTTACGTCTGCAAGCGGGCGAACGTGTCTGCCAAGCGGCTCGTTTTCGTAAGCGACATGCTGCGCCAGCTGCAGCAGCGAGGCTGGGATGGAGCGGTTCCTTTTACGTATACGAAATTCGATGACCCGTTTATTGTGCTGGGGGATGCGGTGTACTATGTGACGCCCTGGCAGCCGGGGAGCGAGGAGTGGACAGAGCAGCCGCTGGCGTGGGCAACTCCAGCCATCGAGCGGCTGGCCGAGCTTCATCATCTGACGCAAAACTATCGCTTCGACGATCCGCGACAGGTAGAGCCGCTGATCGACTCGCTGCTGAATCGCTGGCAGTATTGGCAAGGCCAGATGGAAAAGGCGGCGGAAGTGGCGGGAGGGCGGCAGTATCCTTCTCCGTTCGACCTCGTCTTTTTGGCAAACAAAGCGTTTGTGACAGAGATGAGCCAGACAGCCACCGACCTTTTGACCGACTGGAAAGAACGGCATGAGACACATGCGCATTTTCGCCTGTCGCTGATTCACGGCTATCCGCACCCCGCGCATATCGTGCCGGATCGCTCGGGGAAGGGAAAGCTGCTCAATTTTGATCGAGCCAGCTTTGACACGCCTGTGCGCGACCTCACCCTGTTTTACCGGACGTATTTCCAACTGGCGGGGGATGAAGCAGGCGCCTCCCAGCTGTACCATCGCTACGCAGCCATTTTTCCCTTGCGACCGGAAGAAATCGAGCTGTTGGCAGCGTTCCTGTCGTACCCGGAACGAATCATGAGGGACATCGACGTCTATTACCACAATCGCAAAGATTGGAGTGAGCTGTACGCGGTGAAGCGCCTGGAAAAAGATATGGACCGTCTGATGCGGTTGCATCGTTGGGTCCAGCAAGCTTTTTGACGAGCAACGTCTCACAAAGGTGGGGCGTTGCTTTTTGCATTTACAGCCACTCCAGCACGATCGCCACGTACAAAAGGGCGAGCAGGCCGAGAAGGATCACGTCAAACGAGGTGGGAAACAGGACGGTGCGGATGAACTGAAAAATCATCAAGGGAATCAACACTTGCTTGCATCCATATTTGATTCGCAGGTAGGTAGGGTTGTACTTCCAGCGAAAATTCATCATCGTTATCACCTCATTTCAGCATATGCGAGGTGGGCTGGGTCAGTGCCTAGATTTCCGCAGCGAAAAAACGAGATTTCTTTCTTGTTTACGTATATTTGAACATATGGGTTTGAGAATGGGAGGAAACGGGAACGTATAGGGCAGGAAGGCTAGGACGAACGTGTAAAGGTGAGCGAATGATCTGGAAAATAGCACTCTACTTGTCAGGGATAGGTATAGGTGTGTATTTGATTTTCTTATCGTGCGGCTTGCAGCGGCAACCGCATAGATGGTTTGACATTTCTTTTTTGCAAGGGATCGGACTGATTGCCTGGGGACTTGGCAGTTTGCTCGTTCTTGCTTTCGCCTGGATCGGTCACGGGCTAGGGGTGCCGTTTTGTTCAGGGACTTATCTGGCGGGCATCGTTTCCTTGCTCTTTTTGCTTTTGACGCACAGACCGCTGCGCGCGAAAACGCAAATCAAGGGTGCCCAGCTTTTAATGGACTGGCAAATGAGCACAAGGCAGCACACAGGCATCGTGCAGGTGATTCTTCTGGTCATCACCGCTTCCTTGCTTGCGCTGCCGGAAATGCCGTTTTATGCTAAAGTAGGGTTGGCTATAGCTGTTGGCTATACGAGCGTTCGGACATACTTAAACAATAGGGACAACCAGCATCTCATGTCGGAGACGCTATCGTCGGTCAGCTCTCTGGAATCGAGGCTTACCCAGCAACTCGCCCATACGAAGTGGATGAACAATCAGCTGTCTCTCGTTGAGGAACTCAAGCAAAATTACGAGGAATTGCTGATTGCGAGCAACAAAATCAGCGTGAGCGACGTCCATTACGATAGCATTCACCGCATAACGACTGAGCTTGTAGATGTCTGGTTTCATCAAATCAAAACACTTGCTTACATTGGCATCAGTTGGGAGTCCGAGCACGGGGATGTTTATTTTCACATGGAGCGGGGCAGACGCGACGACCGTGGCGCTGCGCACTTCGTCGAGGAGCGGATTGTCGTCTCGGAGCAGTGGGACACCGCCAAGACACCCCGCTATGTCAGGCTGTTGGCTCAGACTGTATGCAACGAGTACGATATGGAAACAAAAGAGCTGGAGCAATCGTTTTTCCAACTGCTGCTCGTGACCGTGCGGGGATTGATCTTGCGCTGCCTGCATGAGCACCAGTCGTCAGAGCTGAAAGAGCTTGAGCTGGAGATGGGCTTGGCTCGCAGAATCCAGTCCATGCTGATTCCGAAAGAGGAATGGCGGGTGGACGGATTGCGCGCCAGAACCGTTTTTGTTCCGGTCACTTACGTAGGCGGAGATTACATTGATTTTGTCCCGATTGATGAACGCTACACTTGTTTTATTGTAGCGGACGTATCCGGGCACGGTCTGCCTGCGAGCATTTGGGCGACAGGCATTCGCATTGCCGTAAGGGCGGTGCTGCAAAACAATGCGTCGCCGGACGACATTTTGCAGCGGTTGAATCAGCTGCTGTATACTGATTTGGCCAAAACGCGCTCGTACATTACCATGCTGGTCGCCGTCTACGACTCTGTCCAGCACAAAATTTTGCTTGCCAGGGCAGGCCATCCGCAGCCGCTCTATTTGTCGGCGACGAAAAAAGCGGTTCTGCGCTGCAACGGGGGCGTAGGACTAGGGCTTTTGGCGGATAGCACCTATCAGCTTGAGGAAGTACCCTTGAAAGAAGAGGGTATACTACTACTATACACAGATGGATTATTGGATACGGGAAGAAAAGATGTGCTGCGAAGCTCTCACGGTTTGCTCGAAGAACTTGCTGTTCTTTTGGACGAGCACGAGCCGGGCAGTGAAGAGACGATTGAGCGTGTGGAATCGTACCTGTGGGCGATGATGCGCCAAGGCCAGCAAACCGATGACATATCCGTTTTGATTTTGCAGTTTCAGTCCGGCTCTTCTGCCGGACATAGAGGAAAGGAAACTCCTGTACTGTTGGGAGTACCCGAGCTGAAGCGCCCGTGAATAGGAGGATGAACGGTGATTCTGTGTGAACAGTGTCCGGACAATCCCTCTTGTCGCAACTGTCTTCTGGAGCTCCGTTCTGGCGGGTCCGCTCAAAAAGTGCTGCCGCCGCGCAAGGTAAAAGTGACGGAGCTTGCGACAATGGAAACAAGTCAAGCGCAATTGATAGCAGTCAGCCGGACAGCTATCGGCCTGCTTAGTCCGTCCAAACAATTGCATGGACGCATGGAGGTCGAGCTCGCTTTCGATTTTCGCATTATCGGCAGCGGGCTACAGGGAATCAACGGTGTTCCTTACTATGTCGTTGATATCGAGAAGGTTTTGCGCAAAGAAGAAGTTCTGGAGCGATTGCTTCTGGAAGAATTTCACACCTGGCATTTGCGTGGCGAATTGGACCCTACAGACGTATTAACTAATTGGAAAGATCGCGACGACGAGCGAGGACGGCTGATTAAACAGGAGCTGCAAAAGCTGTCGATCCTGCGGCAAATCGAATCGATCTTCCTCTACCTTTTTGATGACGGAAACATCCGCCCGCTTGGATCGAGTCGGGCAGATCCGGATGTCGAGACACAGATGCAGCGTCTGATCAACGAAGCGGCTGTTCGTGGTGCAGGCGAATCGCTGCGGGAGCAGATCGTCAGCGGCGACGGGAAAAAAGTATTCGAGATGTATGTTTCCGATCTCCCGGACCGTACCTGTGGGATTGCCCTGATCGATGTCACGGCAGCTATCGCGGAAGAACGGATGAGAAAGCGGCGCGAATGGGAGATTTACCGCGATATTTTAGGGGTGGTTACCGCCGGAAAGCTGCTGCTGCTAAGCGACGAAGAGCTGTTTTTTTTGCTGCGGGAGGGCCGGAAATCGCTGGCGATGGACATCAAGGAGCCAGGCGATCTGGCTTTGCTCAGGCGAGCGTTCAAGCGTGCTCTTGAGCCGTTGGGGCTTGTTGCCAACCGATTGCTGCAATTTTTGGTGGCGGTTAACGAAGCGGCTTCGAATACACTCAAGCATGGAAGCGGTGGAACGATTACTTTGTACATAGCAAACGATCTGGGGCTTTGCCGGGTTGTCATTCACGACCAGGGGCAGGGGATTTTGCTGGAGGACTTGCCGCGAGCGACGCTGCAGCAAGGATTTTCGACGCGAAATTCCCTCGGTGCGGGCTTTCATGTCATGCTGCAATACTGCGATCGCATTTATTTGAGCAGCACAGCACAAGGGACCAAGCTTATTTTGGAGAGTGCGTTGCCAAGCTGATGAACATTGGGGAAAATACCAAATGTTTGCAAGTGGAGTGAACCGGGTAACATGAGAGAGAGAAAAGAATCAGGTGTACCGATACCTATTGAGAGGAGTTTGAGCATGGACTACCGAGCAACAGAGACGAACGGACAGGCGACGCTGTTTTTCGCTGGAGAGCTGGACATGGCGGTGGGAGATCGAGTGGGTGAACTGCTCCAGCAATACGGAGGGCGAAACCATTCCGTGACTGTCGATTTTCATGGTGTATCCTTTGTAGATTCTTCCGGTATTGGCAGTCTGTATTTCACAACGAAAGAATTGCTTGCCTCTGGCAAACAGGTAGAGATTGTCAATGTCCGGGAAGAAATTTTGGACATTTTAAGTGTACTGGGCTTTACCGAGGCGCTGGGCATTACGGTCGGAAAAGTAGGCGAAACCGGGTTTGACGCCAAACAGCGTGATTGTATATAATAAGCAAAGGCAATGATCCCACAACTACATATCGTATCAATGATGATCGGGAAGAGTAGGTCAGGAGCCCTTTTACAGAGAGGAGAATCAGTTGCTGGAAGATTCTCTAAGGAGACAATGGACTGAAGGTCGCCCGGGAGTTGTTTTTGGTGAACACGATGTGTCTAGCCGAAAGCGGTTCGCAGCCGTTATCTTGTTTGAGGGAACTTGCGATGGGCAGTTTTGCCTGTCGTCTGTTAACAAAGGTGGTACCGCGAAATGAAATCCTTTCGTCCTTTGGATGAAGGGTTTTTTTATTTTTTCTAGAGGAGGACCTAACTATGTCAAATCAGCCAACAACCGACATCGACCAATTGCTGCCGAAGAACTACGATCCGAAGGCAGCAGAGAGCAAATGGTATCCGTACTGGATCGAAAAGCAGTTTTTCAAGGCGGAACGCGACCCGGCGAAGCGTCCGTTCACGATCGTCATCCCGCCTCCGAACGTAACAGGCAAGCTGCATTTGGGCCACGCGCTTGATACGACGCTTCAAGATATCATCACGCGCGCCAAACGGATGCAAGGGTACAGCACGCTGTTTTTGCCAGGGATGGACCACGCAGGGATCGCCACACAAGCCCGTGTAGAAGCGACTTTGCGCGAAGAAGGAATCTCCCGCCACGACCTCGGCCGTGACAAGTTCATCGAAAAAGTATGGGAATGGAAGCATATTTACGCTTCGCACATTCGCGAACAGTGGGAAAAGCTCGGTCTTGCCCTGGATTACTCCCGCGAGCGTTTCACGATGGATGAAGGCTTGTCCAAAGCGGTGCGCGAAGTATTCGTCCGCCTGTACGAAAAAGGGCTGATCTACCGCGGCAACCGCATCATCAACTGGGACCCGGCTGCCCGTACGGCTCTGTCCGATATCGAAGTTATTTACAAAGAAGTAAAAGGCGCGCTTCACCACATGCGTTATCCGCTGGCTGACGGTACTGGCTACATCGAAGTAGCGACCACTCGTCCGGAAACGATGCTCGGTGATACGGCAGTCGCTGTCCATCCGGAAGACGAGCGCTACAAGCATTTGATCGGAAAAATGGTCATTTTGCCGATTGTCGGCCGGGAAATCCCGATCGTAGCAGACACGTATGTCGATCCCGAGTTCGGTTCCGGCGCGGTAAAAATCACGCCTGCGCACGATCCGAACGACTTTGAACTGGGACTTCGCCATCAGTTGCCGCAAATCGTCGTCATGGACGAAACCGGAACGATGAACGAACAGGCAGGCATTTACAAAGGTCTGGACCGTTTTGCGTGCCGCAAGCAAATCATTAAAGATTTGACAGAGCAAGGCGTAATGTTCAAGGTAGAGGAGCACATTCACCAGGTAGGTCACAGTGAGCGCAGCGATGCTGTCGTGGAACCGTACCTGTCTACCCAGTGGTTTGTAAAAATGCAGCCATTGGCTGACCTGGCGCTTGCCAACTCCAACAGCGAAGAAAGCGTCAAGTTCGTTCCGGAGCGCTTCAAAACGAACTACTTGCGCTGGATCGAAAACATCCGCGACTGGTGCATTTCCCGCCAGCTCTGGTGGGGTCACCGCATTCCTGCCTGGTATTGCGCAGATTGCGGAGAAACCGTCGTATCTCGTGACGATGTAAGCGAATGTCCGAGCTGCCACAGCCACAAGCTGGAGCAAGACAACGACGTTCTCGATACGTGGTTCTCGTCAGGTCTGTGGCCGTTCTCCACGCTCGGCTGGCCGGAAGAATCCGAGGACATGAAGTATTTCTACCCGACCAATGTACTGGTTACCGGATATGACATCATTTTCTTCTGGGTAGCGCGCATGATGTTCTCCGGTCTTGAATTTACCGGAAAAAGTCCGTTTGAATCTGTGCTGATTCACGGCATTATCCGCGACTCCGAAGGCCGCAAAATGTCCAAGTCGCTCGGAAACGGTGTCGATCCGATGGAAGTGATCGAAAAATACGGCGCGGACGCTCTGCGTTTCACACTGGCAACAGGAAACTCGCCAGGGAACGACCAGCGCTTTTACTGGGAAAAGGTGGAGGCAAACCGCAACTTCGCGAACAAGATTTGGAACGCCTCGCGTTTTGCCCTGATGAACTTGACCGGATTCACTTACGACGATATTGATCTCAGCGGCGAGCTGTCGACGCCAGACAAGTGGATTCTCTCCCGTCTGCAAGCGACGATTACTGATGTGACGCGCCTGTCCGACGCATTTGAGTTTGGCGAAGCGGGCCGCGTGCTGTACAACTTCATCTGGGATGACCTGTGCGACTGGTACATCGAGATGGCGAAGCTGCCGCTCTACGGAAACGACGAAGCAGCGAAGAAAACGACCCAATCGGTACTCGTTACCGTGCTGGATCAAACACTCAAACTGCTGCACCCGTTCATGCCATTCATCACTGAGGAAATTTGGCAGGCGTTGCCGCACCAAGGCGAGAGCATTACCGTAGCTCCTTGGCCTGCGGTCAATGAGCAGTGGATTTTCGCTGAGGCAGAGGGCGAAATGAACTTGCTGATGGAAATTATCCGCAGCGTGCGCAACATCCGTGCGGAAGTAAACGTGCCGATGTCCAAGAAAATCGAGCTGATGATCAAGCCGAGCGATGCGATCTCGGCAGAGCGTCTGGCTCGCGGCGAGGAGTATATCGCGCGTTTCTGCAACCCGGAGACATTGACGATCAGTCAGGACCTGGCGACGCCGGAGAAGGCAATGTCTGCGGTTGTGACAGGAGCAGAGCTGTTCTTGCCGCTGGCTGGGCTGATTGACATCGAGCAGGAGCTGAAGCGTCTCGACAAAGAGGTGGCTACCTTGAACGGTGAAGTGGAGCGAATCGAGAAAAAGCTGAACAACGCTGGCTTCATGGCGAAAGCGCCGGAAAAAGTAGTGGAAGAGGAAAAGGCGAAGATGGCCGACTACATGGAGAAGCGCGATAAGGTCATTGCGCGACTTGCCGAACTGAAAGGCGAATGATCCGCCGTACCAACGCATATTTTTGAGAATGGAGCATTGTAGTATGCATGCAGAAGCATCATTTGTTGAATACAAAGAAGCGCTCGACTGGCTGCATGGACTGCTTCGCTTCGGCCAGCGGCCGGGGCTTGAGAGAATGCAGTGGGTACTTGAGCAACTGGGTCATCCGGAACGGAGAATCCCGTTTATTCATGTGGCAGGCACCAACGGAAAAGGCTCGACATGCGCATTCCTGACGCAAATGCTGATGGAGGCGGGTTACAGTGTCGGGACGTTCACTTCGCCGTATTTGCTAGATTTCCGCGAGCGCATTCGCTACAACGGGAGCATGATCAGCGAGGCTGATCTGCTCTCGCTGGTGAATGAAGTGAAAGTCTTGAGCGAGCGCTGCGAGCAGGAGACGGACTTTGGCTCGCCTACCGAATTTGAAGTCATTACGCTGATCGCCATTCTCTATTTTTCGAGAGTGGCGAGACCAGCTGTCGTCGTATGGGAAACAGGGCTTGGCGGTCGGCTCGATTCGACCAATGTCGTCCTGCCGCTCGTTTCTGTCATCACGAATATCGGCATGGATCATACACAAGTTTTGGGCGATACGCTGCAGGACATCGCCCGTGAAAAAGCTGGCATCATCAAGCCGGGCGTGCCTGTTATCACTGGCGAGACACGAGAGGAAATTCTCGCTGTGTTCAAGGAGCGGGCTCGCGAGACGCGAAGCACGCTGTACAGCCTGCACGAGCATTTTTTTGCCGAACAGGTAGAAGAAGAGCTGGGACAGCAGCGTTTCCGCTACGGCAGCATCCATCGGCGCGATGAATCTATCTATCGTTTGACGATGAACGGCATTCACCAGACGACGAATGCAGCGATTGCTCTGATGACCATTGATGTCTTGCGCAACTATTTTTCGTTCTTGCTGGAAGAAGAAGAAATATCGCGTGGCTTGCAACAAACACGCTGGCCTGGTCGTCTAGAAGTCGTCTCGCCAAGACCGCTTGTGATTTTGGACGGGGCGCACAATCAGGAGGGAATGGAAGCGCTGGCCAAAAGTCTGGAGCGGCTTTTGCCGAACGATGCGGGTCTGCACCTGCTCTTTTCCGGCTTGGCTGATAAACCGCTATCCGAGATGGCGAAAGCACTCGCTCCCCTCAAGGAGCGAATCCAATCCTTATACGTAACGGAATTTGACTTTCCGCGTGCAGCAGATGCAAGCACGCTGCGCGAGGCGTTTTTGCAAGGCGGATGGGCAGAGGAAAACCTCGAAGCCGTCCCGGACTGGCAAACGTTTCTCCTTTCTTGGATGCGGGAGAAGCAATCAGCGAAAGCGGATGACTGGCTGGTCGTCTGCGGTTCGCTCTACTTCATCGCCCAAGTGCGCGCATTCTTTCCCACTACAGTAGAAGAGGCAGGTGAATAGGGTGGATCAGGCTAGGCACGTCCACTTTGTGGGCATCGGCGGATATGGCATGAGTGCCATTGCCCGCGTCTTGATCGACCTTGGATACAAGGTAACCGGCTCCGATGTCGCCATGAACGATTTGGCGAAGAAGCTGGAAGCGAGAGGGGCGGTCGTTCATATTGGCCACAATGCTGCCCATGTAGAGGGAGCAGACAGTATTGTTTACTCTACCAGCATATCCCCGGATAATCCGGAGGTAGTCGCTGCGGAAGCGCTGGGGATTCCGGTCATGCACCGCTCCCAAATGCTTGCCCAGATTTTAAATGAACGAACAGGCGTAGCTGTTGCAGGCGCGCACGGGAAAACGACTACGACGTCCATGATTTCGCATGTACTGGAAGAGTGCGGCGTCGATCCGACCTTTATTATCGGCGGCGAGCTGATGAACGCAGGCACGAACGCCAAGGCTGGCACGAGTGATTTTGTCATTGCGGAAGCGGATGAAAGCGACGGTTCTTTTCTGGAATACCGACCGATGTACGAGATTGTGACCAGCATCGAACCGGATCACCTTGAGCACTTCGGTGGCGATTTCAACAACTTGAAAAAGGCGTACGTCCAGTTTTTGAGCCATCTCAAGCCGGGCGGCAAAGCCATTTTGTGCATCGACGACGCGCATGTGCGCGAGGTGCTGCCTTCCGTTGCAGGTACAGTGGTAACGTATGCAATTGATCCGTCGTTTGCAACGCAAGCCGAGTTTCGTGCCGAGGCAATCGAGTGCGGAGATCGCTGCAGCACATGCCAGGTGTACCACCAGGAAAAGCTGCTCGGCACGCTCTCGCTTACCGTACCGGGCAAACACAATATCGCCAATGCGCTCGCTGCCATCATCGTCTGCCTGGACGCCGGGCTTTCGTTTGAGCAGATCGCAGGAGCTTTGACATCTTTTCGCGGGGCGAAGCGGCGGTTCCAGATCATCGGGGAAGCGCGCGACATTTTGGTAGTCGATGACTATGCGCACCATCCGACAGAGATCATCGCGACACTGAATGGGGCGAAAGCATCCGGCCGTCGGGTCATTGCGGTGTTCCAGCCGCAGCGCTACACGAGAACGTATTTCCTCATGGATGAGTTCAGTCGCGCTTTTGCCCAGGCTGATGAAGTAATTGTCACAGACATCTACTCTCCGGCCGGAGAAGCCAAAATCGAAGGGGTAACTTCCGAGGTGCTCGTCCAAAAAATCAGGACCAACAGCCATCCGCGCGCGCAATATATTCCGACCAAGGAACAGATGCAGGAAAAACTGTTCAAGGAATTGCAAGCAGGTGACCTGGTGCTGACCATGGGAGCGGGAGATATTTGGAAGTCTGCCTACTGGTTGGCGGAAAAGCTGGAAAAATAAGAAGCATACGCAGTGAAAGACCTGGTTTCGCAAAGAGCCAGGTCTTTTTTTTGTGGACAAAAACATAAAAATTAGTACCAGATAATAATATCTAGTGTTATGATGTGATTATAATAAACCGAGGTGATGATCGATATGATGAACACAAGTGTTGTACCATCCCGTCTCACAGCGATTGGAACTTATGTGCCAAGCCGTGTGCTTCGCAATGCCGATCTGGAAAAAATGGTCGAGACTTCGGACGAGTGGATTTTGCAGCGCACCGGAATACATGAGCGGCGAATGGCGGCAGACGATGAATTTACGAGCGACTTGGCGATCGCCGCTGTGCAAAATATGGCGGACACCTATCAAAAAGAGCTGACGGACGTCGATCTGATTCTGGTTGCGACCAGCACCCCGGACTATCCGTTCCCCAGCGTCGCGAGCCAAATCCAGGCTCATTTTGGCATCGCCCAGGCGGGGGCCATGGATCTTGCCGCTACGTGCGCAGGCTTTACTTATGCACTGCACACAGCGAATGCCATGATCAGCTCCGGACTGCATCGCAAAGTGCTGGTAGTAGCTGCCGAAACATTGACCAAAGTGACGGATTACACTGACCGGACGACTTGCATCCTGTTTGGCGACGGTGCAGGCGCTGTCCTCGTGGAGGCGGACGAGGAGGCTCCCGGTTTCCATGCAGCTTATTTAGGCTCCAAAGGAGATGGCGGAATCCACGTGTACCGCTCCGGGCTGTCGACAAACATGGATGGCAAACAACTGACGGGCGGGGGCTGCATCGTCCAAAACGGCAGGGAAGTGTACAAGTGGGCAGTCACGACAGTGCCAGTCGGCATGCAAGTCGTCGTTGACCGCGCGGGAATCACGCTGGACGAGGTGGACTGGTTCATTCCGCACAGCGCCAATCTGCGCATGATCGAATCGATTTGCGAGCGCAGCGGCTTTTCGATCGAGAAAACGTTGTACAGTCTGTCCTATTACGGCAATACATCGGCGGCTACCATTCCGCTGGCGCTCGGGCTTGGCATTCAGGAGGGCAAGGTAAAAGCGGGAGACAAAATTTTGCTGTACGGATTTGGCGGAGGGCTTGTCCACGCCGGGCTGTTGCTGACCTGGGACCCGAAAAAGGCGTAACTGCCGAGCAGCTTTTCCGCTTTTTGGAAAGAGCTAGATTTTAAACTGCTAGAGAATTTGCTAGATTTGCTAGATCATAGTCATAACCCGTCCCGCCCAGACGTAAGCTAGTACAAAGAGCCTGCAAGCTGGGAGGGCATGAGCGTGAACGGAGAAAAGAAAAATCATGTAACCGTCAAGATGAATGGAAGGTTTTGGGACGAAAAACGCGAGACACAAAAGCAGGAAGCAAGCGCAAAACGTACGCCAAAAGACGACACGCCGCGCGTGAAAATTCAGGGTCCAACCGTGATTCCACCACAGAAAAAGGAAAACGACGCCTGGGAACGAATGATGCAGCTCAGAGGCGCAGCCCAGCGGGAGACGAGCAGGGATGTGACGCCAATTGCAGTCGAGTCATCGGAAGAGATCCCGTGGCAGGAAGAGGTTACAGAAACAACAGAAACATACGGCAGCTACAGTCACACGCCTGCCAAACGGCTCCTGTCGTTCTGGCCCAAGGCACCGATCTGGCGCACGGCTTTGACGACGGGCGGGGCTGTCGCAATCGGACTTCTTTTCGGATTTTTGGTGCTGAACATTTTTTCGCAGGAACAATTTTCGCAATCGTATGGAAGCGTGTTGAGCGATACTGTGCAAACGTTGACGGCCCAAGACACCGAAAGCGATTCGAGCGGGGAGCAGAAGCCGCCTGCCGCGTCTGCTTCGTCTGAGGAGGCAGGTGCAGGTACAGGTGCAAAAACGTCTGGCGAGAATGCGCCTGCTGGCGAACAGCGCGATGTTTCGTTACAGGTGCCGCAAATCAGCATGTTCGTCGCACAGGCAGGTGTCTTCCAACCGGACGCCTCCAAGCAATCCGCAGTAGAGCCGCTGGCCAAGGCGGGGATTCCGCACCTGCTGTACAAAGATACAGACGGAGGCAAACAGTATATGTTCGCTGCTGCTGCCCCCACCAGAGACGCCGTACTGGGCTTTGCCAGCAGTTTGAAAAACAAAGGAATGGATGTATACGTCAAAGAATTTGCGTTTCCCGCTTTTCAGGGAGCAGTTCCGGTGAGCAAATCTGCTGCTGATGCAGAAGGACAGAAGGTACAGGCGTTTTTTGACAACGGCGTGAAGCTTGCCAAGACGCTTTCGGCGCAATCGGGAATGATCATTACGTCGGGACAGCTGTCTGCCACTCCGCAGGAAACAGCCGATCTGAAAGAGTGGCATCGCCAATTTTTGGAGGACAGCCGACTGATTCAGGTGCAGACTGCGTGGAAGCCGCTTTTTGAAGGAATGGTAAACGGGATCAATCAGGCACTGGCAGCCCGCGACAAGATGGCGGAAGCGAGTGCGGGAAAAAAAGGAGAAAGCGCCGAATCGTATGCGTGGCAAGTGCAAGCGGGCGTGCTCGGTTATTTGGAAAACTACGCGAGCTGGGTACAATTGGCGCGTTGAGAGAAACGATGAGGTGGCGATCAGGCTTTCGCAAGATTTCTTGCAGGAGGCCTTTTCTTTTTATACAGTAACTACCAAGAGCAATCAGGGATTGTTTCACCCCTTCCCATTTGCTAAACTTATGGTTGGCAAAAAGAGAATCCCTTCTAAAAAGGGAGTTGGGAAAAGGAATGGGGAAAGAAACGCTTACACTCGTGTTTCTACTGGTAAGTGGTCTACTGTTTGGCAGCATCGTCGGGGAAATTCTCGGTCCCTGGGTGCCTTTTTTGACCAAAAGCAAGATGATCACATGGTCACCTGCGGCAGATTTAGAAATTTTGAAGTACGACCTGAACTTTCAGGTAAAACTAAATCTAGCCAGTATCGGGGGACTTGCCCTCGCGTTTTGGATACATCGACGGATAAAGTAGGTTGAAAAATGACGACGAAAAAACAGGATACTCTCATTCTTGCTTCATCATCGCCTCGCCGCAGAGAGCTGTTGCAGGCGTTGGGGATTCCGTTTACGGTAATGACGAGCGATGTCGACGAGACGACTGCGCCAGGCTTGTCGCCAAAAGAAGTAGTGGAAGAACTGTCTCTGCGCAAGGCAAATGCAGTGGCCGATCGCTTGACAGAAGGCGTCGTTCTCGGGTCCGACACGATTGTCGTTCTGGATGGACAAATACTGGGCAAGCCAGAAGACGAAGCGGACGCGTTTCGCATGCTGTCCATGCTTCAGGGGCGAGAACATACCGTTTACAGCGGAGTGGCCCTGATTGACGCAGCGATTGGACGCTCTGAGGTGGCGCATAGCCATACCCAAGTGAAGATTCGCCCGTTGAGCGAAGCAGAGATCAAGTCGTACATTGCAACGAAGGAGCCGATGGACAAGGCAGGCTCCTATGCGATTCAAGGAATCGGAGCCACGATTGTGGAGGGGATCACCGGAGATTACTTTACGGTAGTCGGATTGCCGCTGTGCTTGACCTCCAATCTGCTTGCGCGTTTCGGGATGTCCATTTTGTAAAGTTGTTTCGCTTTATTGAAAAGTGACAACGGCCAACCGCCCCATGACCTTCATCAGAGTCAGCCGTTGACGAATTTGAAAGAGGCTGGAGGCGGCGAAAAATGGCAGCAAATACCTGTAACAAAACAGACGTCAAAAACGTCCCTTACTATGACCGTCCACGTGAACGACTGCTTCGCGAAGGAGCGGTCCATCTGTCTGATACAGAACTTCTTGCCATTTTGCTGAGGACAGGCAGCGAGCGGGAGACAGCCTATCAGTTGGCGCAGCGCTTGTTAGCCAAATTTGGTGACTTGCGTGGATTGGCGCAAGCCTCTCACGCTGAGCTGAGAGAACTGAAGGGGATCGGCCAGGTAAAAGCGGTTGAACTGCATGCCGCTTTTGAACTCGGACGCCGCTTGGTGGGCATACCGCGGATAAGCCGTGCCTCCATCCGTTTGCCGCGCGATGTAGCTGACCTGATGTCGCCTGAGCTTGCTCATCTGACACAGGAGCACTTTGTCTGCCTCTTTCTAAATACGAAGAACCACGTGATTGGCAAGCAGACTATTTTTGTAGGCAGTCTGGACGCTTCCATCGTACACCCTAGAGAAGTCTTTAAAGAAGCGATCCGTCGTAGCAGCGCATCGGTGATTTGCCTACATAACCATCCGAGTGGAGATCCGACACCTAGCAGGGAAGATATCGCGATTACGCACACATTGCGTGAAGCGGGCGAACTGGTAGGGATTTCATTGTTGGATCATGTGATTATCGGGGATGGCAGGTACGTCAGCTTAAAAGAGCAAGGGTACTTGTAGGAGTTAATAATGCTTGTCATTTGTATATTATTGGAAGGAGTTTTTTTATGTTTGGTGGATTTACACGTGACTTGGGGATTGACCTCGGCACTGCCAATACACTTGTTTTCGTCAAGGGAAAAGGAATTGTCGTGCGTGAACCTTCTGTAGTAGCGATTCGCACGAACAACAATTCTATTGAAGCGGTGGGAAATGCGGCCAAAAGCATGATCGGCCGTACACCTGGAAACATCGTGGCTGTTCGTCCGATGAAGGACGGAGTGATCGCAGATTTTGACACGACAGCAACGATGATGCGTTATTTCATTAATCAGGCTCAAAAAAACCAGGGCCTGTTCAGTCGTCGCCCGAATGTAATGGTTTGTGTGCCTTCTGGCATTACCGCTGTAGAGAAGCGCGCCGTTGAGGATGCGACGAAGCAGGCTGGTGCGCGCGAGGCTTACACGATTGAAGAACCGTTCGCAGCGGCTATCGGAGCCGATCTGCCTGTTTGGGAGCCTACCGGAAGCATGGTTGTCGACATCGGGGGGGGTACGACAGAAGTAGCGATCATTTCTTTGGGCGGGATTGTTACTTCCCGTTCCATCCGCGTGGCTGGAGATGAGATGGACGAGGCGATCATCCAGTACATCAAGCGTCGCTACAACCTGATGATCGGGGAGCGCACAGCAGAGACCTTGAAGCTGGAGATTGGCTCCGCCATCGCACCGGAAGAACCGGAGAACGTCGATATTCGCGGTCGCGACCTCGTAACAGGCTTGCCTAAGACGCTCTCTGTCAGCAGCACGGAAATTGCCGAAGCCCTGGCAGAGACAGTCGCAGCGATTATCGAAGCCGTGAAGGTGACTTTGGAGAAGAGCCCGCCGGAACTTGCGGCAGATATTATGGATCGCGGGATCGTGTTGACAGGTGGTGGCGCGCTTCTGCGCAACATGGATCGTCTGCTCAGCAAGGAAACAGGTATGCCCGTGCACGTTGCGGAAAATGCGCTGGATTGCGTAGCGATCGGAACAGGTCGGGCATTGGAAAATATCCACCTGTTCAAATCGAAACAAGGCATCACCTCTTCCCGACAAAAACGGGGTAAATAAACGGAGGTTTCGGGCATGTCGTTTTTCGGGAATAAGCGGCTAATTATTGTACTTGTAGGCTTGGTCCTCTTAATCTCCGTCGTTGGCTTCACTTCTCGTGAACGGGATAACCTGACATGGCCAGAAATGTTTTTCAAAGATACGTTCAGCGTGGTGCAGGGCTTGTTTTATCGCCCTGCCCAAGCTGTTTCTGGCTTTTTTCAGGAAATTGAAGAAGCGTACAGTGTATATGAGGAAAATAAGGCATTGAAGGCGGGACTGGATCAATACGCCCGTTTGACAGCAGAGTTGCACGACCTCAAAGCGCAAAATGAACGTCTGCGCAAAGACCTGGAAGCGAAAAATACGCTGAAATCTTCGTATAATCTCCGGTTTGCGGAAGTCGTGGCTCGCAATCCCGATACGTGGAACAACGTGATTACGATCGATCTGGGACTGAAGAGCGGCATTAAAAAAGATATGGCGGTCATTACGGCAAAAGGGATGATCGGGCGTGTACAAAGTGTTGCCAACTTTTCCGCTACGGTTGAACTGTTGACAAGCTATGAGCGGCGCGATCACATTTCAGCGGATATTCAAGCCACGCAGGTTGTGGACGGCAAAACGATTTATGAGCCTATCAGCGGCGTCATCGAGGAATACGACCCGCAGGAGCGCTTGCTCGTCATGCGCAAAATTCCTTGGGGCAAAAAAATCGAACCGAAGCAACAAGTCATCACCTCCGGGCGCGGGGGAGTCGTTCCGCGGAATTTGCCGCTTGGCTATATTGTTCGGATCGTCCCGGATGACTACGGGCTGACTCAAACGGCTTACATACAGCCAAGCGCAGATTTTTCGCAATTGAGCGAAGTGATGGTGGTAGAGCGTGACTTTACCATTTCTCCAAACGGAGAGCTGATTCCGAAGCAGCCAACTGGAGAGGCGCCTGCGACAGGAGGAAAAACGGCAACGCCCAATTCGACGGGAACACCTTCCACTGGAACTGGCGGAGGTGGACAGTAGATGGCGAGGTTTTTATTGACACTGGGTGTCGTGGTCTTGTTTGTTCTGGAAGGGACAGTCATGCAGGTCCTCTCACCTGATCTATGGGGACTGTCATGGATGACAGTCCCTCGCTTCGCGCTCGTATGCTGTATTTTCATTTCCATGTATCTCGGCAGACGGGAAGGGCTGTACTACGGGTTGGCATTCGGATTTTTGCAGGATGTTTTGTTTGGACAAGTCATCGGCATTTATACGATGTCGATGATGGTTGCCAGCTATTTTGCCGGCTTGATTGTCTTGCTGTTCCAAAGGGGCATCGGAATGGTGTTCGTGACAAGCTTTTTGATTTTGTTTGGACACGAGTGGCTCTTGTACTCTCTGTACCGTCTGTTCTCGGTCGCTCCTTACGATGTGCAGTGGATTCTCACTCATCAAATTTTGCCAAGTGTATTGTTGAATCTCGTTTTTGGCCTGATTGTGTACGTGCCGATCAAGAACGGATGCAACAAGGTACTCGCCAAAAAGGAAATGCACATGGACTGAAATGGAGACGGGGAATTTCCCGGAAAGGAGAGGATCACTCGTGGAAGAAACCAAAGAACCCAAATCGCACATACCCGTGCGTCTTAATATTTTGTTTCTGATCGTCTTCCTGTTTTTTGCTGCGATCATTTTGCGGCTCGCTTTCGTCCAACTGGTTGAAGGGGAGCAGTATCGGCATGAACTGGAAAAATTCAGTATCCGCGAGTTGCCAATCCCTGCTCCGCGCGGACGAATCATGGACAAAAACGGCGAGGTGCTCGTATCCAACAAGCCTGTTTACACTGTTCAATACGTCGAAGAGCAAGGACAAGACATCGATGAAGAAAAAGTCGCTGACCGACTCGCGAAAATCCTGATTCCTGATATCGGAAAAACGGGAACGGACAAAGAGTTGCTCAAAAAGACGATCGACTTGGGCTCCACTTTGCCGATTGCTTTTAACAATGAGGAAACAAACGCGTTGAAAAGCAGAGTAGCTGCCAAGCTGCAAGCTGTTCCCAAGCAGGAAGCGGTGGACAGCATGTCCGATTTCGAGCTGGTGAAGACGGCTCTGTATGTAGGGTTGCGCGTACGTTCGCCATTTGATGACAAGCAGCGAAAAGACGTGATCAAAAAGCTCAATGCCAACAACAAGAGCGCAGAGAAAGCCTTGACGGAAGACAACGTTTCCGATTTTGAGCTGCTGAAGATGGCGATCGGCGCCAACATGCAGCTGACGCTCACGTTGGACAAGGAAGATCGCGATGCCCTCAGCAAGGAAGTGAAGGCGCAAATTCGCAAACTGCCTGCCCCCAACGGACTGTCTGACAAATCCGACATGGAGCTGTTGCGTTACGCCTCGCTGTTTGAACTGGATGTACAACTTCCGCTCAAACCGGAGCAGCGGCAATTTCAATGGCACAAGCTCTCACTTTTGCAGGAGATGCGCTCGCCGCAGATGGCGAGCTATATCCCGCGGCGTGTGAAGGTAAACATCACAGACAATGAGATGTTTCAAATCGAAGAACGCCGTACAGAGCTGCCTGGGATTAGCGTTGTGCTGGAGCCTGTCCGGCAAATTTTCCGGGACCCGGATGGCTCTGCTTTCGGAACGCACTTTCTCGGCTACATCAACGCGATTCGCCCCGAGAGCCTGAAAGAGTATCAGGCGCAAGGCTACAATGCGATTGACCGCGTTGGTGTCACTGGACTGGAAAGCTCCTATGAGAGATATTTGCGCGGCAAGGACGGCGTCATGGATGTCTTCGTAAACAAAAACTCGGAGACGGTGAAAAAGGAAATGCGGCCGGGAAGAGAGCCGGAGCCGGGCAACGACCTCGTGCTCGCGATGGACTGGCGCTACCAGAGCAAGGTGGAAGCGATCCTGAAAGAAGAGGTAGAGGCGTTTAAAAAGCGGCCTACTACACCAAAAGAGTTCAAGGATGCGCACGTCCTGGTAATGAATCCGAATACGGGCGAGATTTTGGCGATGGCCAGCTACCCGGATTACGATTTGAACCTGTACTACGATCGCAAGGCGTTCAACGAAAACTACACCTCGCTCATTTTGCCGAACGAGTCCAATCGGTTCATTTATACACCGTACCCTCCTGCCTCTACTTACAAGCCGTTGTCAGTCATGATCGCGTTGCAGGAAGGGCTGACGACGCCAAGCGAACCGATTAATGACCGTGGGGGCTTGAATGTCGGTACTTCTTACAAGCGCAACTGGAAGCCTGGCGGACACGGTATCGTCAACGCGCGCCGCGCTTTGCAAGTTTCGAACAATACGTACATGTACGAAATGGCGATCCGCTTGGCGAGAAAAGGTAAAGAAGGCTGGGAGAAACAATTTTCCGTGCTGGATTACTACAATGCCCAGTTCGGACTTGGCGTCAAAACAGGCATTGACCTGCCGGGCGAGAAGACAGGCTGGGAAAACCCGAACCTGTACTACGGGAACTTGGCTGACGCGATGATCGGTCAGTACGATTTGTTTACACCGATACAGATCGGGCAATATGTCTCGACGATTGCCAATGGAGGGTACCGGGTTCGTCCGCACCTGGTCAAGGAAATACGCAAAGGCACGACCGATCCGAAGCAACAGGGCCAGACGCTTGCACAAATTGAGCCGCAAGTTTTGAATCGGGTCAACATCGATCCTAAGTACATCCAGGTTGTAAAAGAAGGGATGCGCATGGTTACGCAGCCAGGCGGTACGGTTCAGCGTTTTAACGGGTTGCCGTTTGCTGTGGCGGCGAAATCAGGTACAGCGCAGACCGGAAAAAGTGCGGAAAACGCGCTGGTTGTAGGTTTTGCGCCGTATGAGAAGCCGCAACTCGTGTTTGTCGTCGTCGCACCAAACAGTTTGCGGGACGGGACATCCAGTTCGGATGCGACTGGTCCGATCGCGCGCCGTTTGCTGGAAGCTTACAACGAATTGAATCCGGGAGTTTTGACAAACGGAGTACCGATTCCAAATCCGCCCTCCTCTAAATAAATAACGGGACGAGACCTTCGCCCAGCAGCATTTGACCCGATTCGGCAAATTTTTCATGCAGAGCAGGAGAAATCTTTCTGTATGGCGAATGGTATCGGTCGAGGTGAAACCGGGTGACGACTGTGAAAAGCAAGGTCACAATCAAAGGGACTAAAGAAGGTCTCGTCTTCTTTATGGATGATGCCTGTTCCTTCGACGAACTGCTGGCCGATGTGCGTGAAAAAATAGAGCATAGCCACCAACAGATATTGTCGGGGCCACTGATACGGGTATCCATAAAATTGGGGAAACGTTACTGCACTCCTGAACAACAGGAGCAGTTGACACAAATTATCCGGCAAAAAGGAAACCTGGTGATTCACACGATCGAAGCCGACGTGATCACACGGGAGGAAGCTTTTGCTGAACGCCTAAAAACCCATTTTTCCATACAGGTAAACACCGTTCGCTCTGGTCAAGTATTGGAGTTTGACGGAGATTTGCTTTTATTGGGGGATGTCAATCCCGGGGGAACGGTTCGCAGTACAGGAAGCATTTATGTGCTAGGTCATCTGCGTGGTTACGCCCATGCAGGTATTTCCGGCGATGCACAGGTGATTATAGCGGCTGCGGTCATGAGTCCTACCCAGTTGCGGATTGCCGATGTGATCAGCAAGCCTGGAGAAGAATGGACGAATCATTCCGGAGGGACAGAGTTTGCCTATCTGGACAATGAGACCATGCTCGTAGCAAAAATGAACTACTTGTCGCGAATACGCCCGGATCTTGGCGCGAACAAGCGTGAGGGTTGAGGGAAAGAGGAGGAACGGACGTGGGTATTGGAATAGTCGTAACTTCAGGAAAAGGCGGCGTGGGCAAGACGACCACATCCGCGAATTTGGGAACAGCACTTGCATTGCTGGGCCAAAAGGTGTGCATGGTAGATACTGATATCGGTTTGCGCAATCTCGACGTGGTCATGGGTCTTGAGAACCGGATCATCTACGATCTGGTGGACGTGGCAGAAGGCGCTTGCCGACTTCCGCAAGCGCTGATCAAGGACAAGCGCTTCGAGAACCTTTCCCTGCTGCCTGCTGCCCAGACAAAGGACAAATCGGCAGTCTCGCCTGAGCAGATGGAGGAAATCATCACGCAGCTCAAGCGTGAATTTGATTACGTGATTATCGACTGCCCGGCAGGCATCGAGCAAGGTTTCCGCAACGCAGTAGCGGGAGCCGATCAGGCCATCGTCGTAACAACTCCGGAAAAGGCGGCTGTCCGTGACGCGGACCGCATTATCGGCCTTTTGGAGCGGGAAAAAGTGGGGATGCCAAAGCTCGTCATCAATCGCGTGCGCTCTCACATGGTAAAAAACGGCGACATGCTTGACGTGGAAGACATTTTGGATTTGCTTGCCATTGACTTGATCGGTGTCGTGCCTGATGATGATCATGTCATCAAATCGGCCAATCAGGGCGAGCCTGCTGTCATGAATCATGAATCGCGTGCGTCGATCGCGTATCGCAATGTGGCGCGCCGCTTGCTCGGAGAAGCCGTTCCTCTGCAACCGCTGGAGGAAAAGGCTGGGGTCTTCACGAAAATGCGCAAATTTTTTGGGTTAAAATAGGGTATACTTGGCTCCCCTTCTGTTAAAGAGGGGAGTCACGTTTTCTAGGAGGAAAAACATGGACCTGGAAAAACGACATTTAAAATCGATTGACTGGACCATTATCTTGATTTTGGCCGGGCTTGGCATCTTCAGTTACTTGGGCATTTCCGGATCAGCTGCCGGATTGGACACGGCCCATCGACAGGTGATGTGGTACGTCATCGGATTTATCGTGCTCGGAGGGGTATTGCTTTTTGACTATCGGCTCTTTCACAACTTCTCCTACGTCTTGTACACGTTGGGGCTGATTTTGCTGATCGGAGTCTTTAAGACAACGCCGATCAACAACACGACGAGCTGGTATAACTTGGGGCCTGTGTTGTTCCAGCCTTCAGAACCGATGAAGCTGTTTACGATTTTGACGGTCGCCCGCTTCATGTCCAAACGGGCGGAGGACCCGGATCGTTTTTACTATTTTTACAAGCTGATTCCGGTAGCGGCTCTCGTAGGCGTTCCTTTGCTTTTGATTTTGGTGCAGCCTGACCTGGGAACAGCGATGGTCTTTACAGGGATGCTTGCTACCATGCTGATCGTCGGTGGAATCCGGATGAAGCATGTATTGTACTTGGGCGGCATTATCGGCAGCTTTTTTGCGGCGATGACGCTTTTGTACGAGTACAAGCAAGATGTTTTTTTCAAGATCATCAAGCCGTACCAGTGGGATCGCGTCGTCTTTTGGATGGACCCCGATCTGGACCCGATGGGAAAAGGCTTTCAGTTGAAGCAGGCACTGATCTCGATTGGTTCGGGCCAACTGTTCGGAAAAGGCATTAACACGCCGACACAGGCGAGCTTTGGCTGGGTGCCTGTCGGGGAAAGCGATTTTATTTTCACGGTCATTGCCGAAAAGCTCGGCTTCATGGGCGCAGGGCTGTTGATGATTTTGTTCTTCGCCTTGATTTACCGCATGATTCGCATCGCGATGGAAGCGAAAGATCCGTTCGGCTCCTACGTGGTGGCGGGCGTGGTGGGGATGCTCACCTTCCAGATTTTTGAGAATATCGGCATGACGATCCAGTTGATGCCGATTACAGGGATTCCGTTGCCCTTTATCAGTTACGGGGGGAGCTCGTTGATCACCAACTTTTTGATCATCGGGGTTGTCCTCAATATTGGCATGCGCAAGGATAAGTTGCGATTTGACTAAATGCGTGACAAATCGGAAAGTATATGATAAAATCATCCTAAGTTAACCATTTTTACAAGTTATAGTGGTTTGGATGATTGGTTATGGAGTCGTACGGTTGTGAGAGACGTCACCATTGGTCAATCGCAATTTGTCCGACTTTTTTCCTTGACGCAAAAGGCTTATCTGTAAAAAAGGGGTTAACGCTACACTCTTTCGCCTCATGGGGCGTAATGTTCAGGGAGGTTTTGTTTCATGCAACAAGGTATCGTAAAATGGTTTAACGCAGAAAAAGGATACGGTTTCATCCAAGTTGAAGGTGGAGACGACGTATTCGTTCACTACAGCGCGATCCAGTCTGAAGGTTTCAAATCTCTGGACGAAGGTCAAAAAGTTGAGTTCGAAATCGTTCAAGGTAGCCGTGGACCACAAGCTGCTAGCGTAACTAAACTGTAAACTTCGACAGATTCAGAGACAGTCTCTCAACAGGGAGACTGTCTTTTTTGCATTTTCGCCATACGCGAGAGCAACGAAGAACGCACGAGGAGACGACGGCATAAAGCGGGTAGACAAGTCATAAGATGGAACAAAGGCTTGGCCTGCGGAGGGATGGACATGTTTGGTGGAGCAAATCGTGTAAAAGAAAGACGGCGGGAGCGACTGGAGCGAATCCGTACACAATCACGAGACAGTTTCTCTCCTTACGTGGATGATTGGAAAGATCCCATTGATGTGCAGTCTGATCCATACGATTTTCCCCTCAGGGAAAATGATGAGGAAAACAAGCCGCCTTCTCACGAAAAATGGGGGCTGCAAGTGTTTGCTTCCATTCTTTTGCTGGGAACGGCCTATTTATTGTTCCAGACGTCCTTGATTCCTGCCAACTGGAAAGACTCTGCGCGCGAGGTCATGACCCGGGATTTCAATTTCACTGGCGTAGCGGATTGGTACGAGGCGCGTTTTGGACCGATCCCCACCTTGTTGCCTGCGATGCAGGGACCGAGTGCGGTTCCTGCAACCAGCACAGCCAAAGATGTCGCTGTCTGGCGGCTGCCGGCAAGCTGGAAAATCGTGAAGCCGTTTGAACTGCAAAACGCCAAGGTCGTATTGGATACGGGCTTAGGGGAGCAAGTGAAGATCGGGGAGGCCGGGTGGGTTACGTACGTCGGAGAGCAGTCTGGCTTTGGCACGACTGTGATCGTCCGGCTGACAAAAGGCCGGGAAGTGTGGCTCGGCAATCTGGACAGCGTCGGAGTGACAAAAGACGAGGTGCTATCACCCGGTCAAGTGATCGGCACAGCGCGGGTGGTGAACGGAAAAGAGCGTCACCTGTACTTTGCGGCCAGGGCAGAGGAAGAGTTCGTCGATCCGCTGGAAGTGATCCCGTTTGAATAGAGGGGGATGGCTGGACATACGCTTTCGCATTCACCTGCTCTTCTGGGCGGTAATCGGTGTGTCTGTGCTGACAGGCCACTTTTTGGAAGTAATTACGCTGTTCGTGATCGTGCTCATACACGAATTGGGACATGTGGCAATGGCTCGGGAGTTGGGGTGGAGAGTGCATGAAGTCCAGCTGCTCCCTTTTGGCGGAGTGGCGACAGTAGAAAACAGCTATGCGACAGACCCGATGGATGAGATTGTCGTAGCGTTGGCCGGGCCGTTCATGAATGTAGTGATGATGGCGGCATCGTACCTGTTTTGGTATACAGGTGTCTGGACGGAGGACTGGTCCCGGTTTTTTCTCGTCAGCAACGCCACGATTGCTTTGTTCAATCTGCTGCCGATTTGGCCGCTGGATGGCGGGAGGATCGTGCTCGGGGTGCTGTGCTGTTTTTTGTCTTATCGGCAGGCAGCGATCGTCTCCATGACGGGCAGCACCCTTTTGGCTGGCATCCTGGTCGGTGTGTCCGGCTTTGATCTGAAGCTCAACCTGATCATCATCGGGCTGTATTTGCTGGCGATGAACATTCAGGCATTCGTCCGCTTTCCGTACCAGTTTTTTCGCTTTCTGGTGGAAAAGTACGGGCGCAGGCAAGAGGAAACAAACGTACAGGCTATCCGCGTCCGTCCAGAGGAGACGGTGTTGGCTGTATCCCACAAGCTGCGGCGTGGCCGCTCTCACCTTTTTTACGTACAGGGGGCGGGGCTGTTGGCAGAGGAGCAGCTGCTGCACGCCTTGTTATTCGAACAGAAACACGATGCTGCGGTCGGCAAGCTCCTCTAGTTTTCAGCGGGAGATGGGCGCCACTCCATCAGCAGGCAATCGCGCAAGCTTCCTTCGTGCCACTCGTGCCGGGGAAGCTTTTTCTTTTGGCGAAAACCGCATTTTTCATAGCAGCGGATCGCCCGTTTGTTCCATTCTTGCGGGTCCATGACAACGACCGCTGCTCCCAACTGGTGAACATAGCGGATTACAGCCTGTACCAAGTCAGCGCCTATCCCGCGATTCCAGTAGGCCGGCTCGCCGATAAACTGATCCATGCCGTAGACGATCGTGTCTTTGGCGTAACCGTAGGCTTCCTTGGTCGCAGGGTCGAGCGGGTAAAACTGGAGGTAGCCGACAGGGACCGCTTCATGGCAGACGAGACAGCGCGTCACATTTTCAGCGTCTGTGGAATAAAAATGCTCCTGGACAAGTGCGGCGTCATGAGTGCGGTCACGGCCTTCGTAAAAAGCGAGAACCTGCTCGTCCGAGAGCCATTTGAGCAAATGGACGGCATCGTCGGGCACAAGCTGTCTGATGGATTGCTCCGCTGCGATGACTTTTCTTTTACGGCAGGCTATGATAGATTACTTCCTGTATGTCCGGCAATCCTGCCTGGGTGCCGGAAAAAGGACGGGAGTGCGGAGAGTGAGCGTAATGAGACAATTGGCTATCAGCGGCAGAAGCGGCGTGCAGATCGCGTATTTGGCAGACGGACAGCTGATCGAATGGCGGACGCAGGAGACGGGCGGGCTTGTCAGCGCCGGGGAGATTTACTACGGGCGGATCGCGGACGTAAAACCGGGCATCCAGTCTGCCTTTGTCGACATCGGCTGTGGACAAAACGCGTATTTGTACGTAGATGATACGCTGAACAAAGGAACGGCGGGAAAAGGGAAGCCGAACATTTCCGAGCGGGTGCAAGTTGGTCAAGCGGTTATTTGCCAGGTGACAAAAGAAGCCTCTGAATGGAAGGCTCCAAAAATCTCGTTGAAAGTCAGTCTCCAGGGACGTTACCTCGTGTATCTGCCACAAGAAGCGGGGATATCTATATCGCGAAAAATCAGCCAGCCGGAAGAACGGGCACGACTGGAAGAAACCATCGCGCCGCTGCTCGTTGAAGGGGAAGGCGTCATTGTGCGGACGGAAGCGGCTGGCGTGGACGGACAGCAGCTGGCAAACGAACTGGCCTATTTGCGCAAGCGCTGGGAAGGCGTCTGCCAGCAAGCGGAGGCGAAAAAGACGCCGGGTCGGGTCGGTCACGATCTCGATGGAATCGAAGCGATATTGCGCGAAGCTTTGGCGGAAGGGCTTGATGAGGTGATCGTGGAGGATGCTGCCACGTATCGGCAAATCAAAGACATGCTGACGGTCTTTTCTGCCGACGCGGAAAGTCTGCTGCGCAAGCATACAGGCAAAGAGCCGCTGTTTGACGCGCTGCGCTTGGAGGCCAAGCTGGAACAGGCGCTCAGGCGTCAGGTGCCGCTGGCAAACGGCGGACATCTGGTGTTTGACAAGACAGAAGCCATGACCGTGATCGATGTCAATACCGGCTCTTTTACCGGAGCGGGCGGCCAGCAAAGGGAGCAGGCAGTCACGGCAACCAACGTGGAGGCGGCCAAAGAAATAGCCAGACAGCTCAGATTGCGCGACATTGGCGGGATCGTCGTCATCGATTTTATCGATATGAAAGAGTCTGCCAACAAAGAACGCGTGCTGTCGACGCTGAAAAGAGAGCTTGCCCGCGATGCGACACCTTCTACAGTCCATGGCATGACAGCGCTTGGACTGGTCGAATTGACGCGCAAGCGGGTGAGAGCGAGTCTCTCTGAGCGGCTGATGGAAACGTGCGCGGTGTGTGATGGGCGCGGGCGAATTTTGCGCGGGGATGAGAGCATCCGGCGGTTGCAAAACGAACTTGCAGGATTGGCCCGTTCGCAGCAAGTGGAGGCAGCTGTGGTGGAGCTTTCCGGCAGATTGTTCCAACTCGTTGAGCAGTTGGAGACGACAGGGGATGAAAAAAGCTGGCCGCTACGCGTCTTCAAGCGTGAGGAGCCGCGGCTCGCTCCGGACGAGTACCGGATTGCATATGCGGGAAATACGGCAGAAGCAAAGCGTCTGTACGAAAAACAGTGGAAAATAACTTGACTGGGCAATTGCAGCTATGATAACCTAATGGTTGTCATGCAGCTATGCCCCGTGCATACTGTAACCGCACGAATCGGGTACATAAGTCGCCGCCAGACGGCGCACCTGTAGAGGCGAGTCTGAGTATAGGAGGTGCACACAGTGTACGCAATTATCGAAACCGGTGGAAAGCAATACAAAGTTGAAGAGGGTTCCGTTCTCTTCATCGAGAAATTGGCTGGCAACGAAGGAGAATCTGTTACTTTTGACAAAGTTCTCTTCGTAAGCAAAGACGGCAAAGTTACTGCAGGAGCTCCTACAGTAGCTGGTGCAACGGTAACTGGTAAAGTAGAAAAACACGGTAAAGCTGCAAAAATTATCGTGTACAAATACAAAGCCAAGAAAAACTACCGTCGCAAACAAGGTCACCGTCAACCGTTCACCAAAGTTGTGATCGAAAAGATCAACGCTTAATTTTGGTGACCTGATATGATTGAAGTGATCGTGAGCCGTGCGCAGCACGGTATCCATGAAATTTGTATTTCCGGACATGCCAATGCGGGTGCCTATGGGGCGGACATCGTTTGTTCTGCCGTGTCAGGCATCAGCTTTGGTATATTAAACAGCGTGCAGCCGTTGACAGGACTGACACCGCAAGTATCAGTCGCCCAAGAAGGCGGCGGCTTTCTAAAATGGACGCTGGCTTCGCAAGAAGCGGCGGATATACTAGAAAAGCAGCAGCTTTTGGCTGAGAGCATGGTGATCGCTCTGTTATCGGTAGAAGCGCAGTACGGGAAATACGTAAAAGTGAATGACCATAAATGGCAGGGAGGTGTCTGATATGAACATGCTGTTTAATTTGGACCTTCAGTTTTTCGCATCGAAAAAAGGGGTAGGTTCCACTAAAAACGGACGCGATTCCATTTCCAAACGTCTGGGCGTGAAACGTGGTGACGGTCAATTCGTTACTGCCGGAAACATCCTCGTTCGCCAACGCGGAACGAAGATCTACCCAGGTACGAACGTAATGAAAGGCGGAGACGACACTCTGTTTGCAACTGCAGATGGTGTTGTTCGTTTCAAGCGTCTGGGCCGCGATCGCAAACAAGTTGTGATCGAGCCAGTTGCTTCCGAAGCGTAAATATTTTTCCAAAAGAAAACCCAGCATCGGTGCTGGGTTTTCTTTTTGGTTTCGGGTAGGCGGATTTTGGGAATAAGACTTGTGTCAAAATAGTTGGGCGCAGCCAAGTTTTCTCATTGTCTGGCCCCCTTTTATGGTACAATAGTTAAGAAAGAAATTCTTATCGACTTGGGTGAATGTGATGGGGGACGAGCGGAGACTGCTTACGCATCAGACAGACCAGCTGTTGGCCGTACTGAACCGGCAGCGGCATGACTGGTTGAACCACGTTCAGGTTCTGCTCGGCTATTTGCATATGAACCGTACTGAGCAGGGAGAGGCGCATTTGAAGCGCATCGCGCAGATGGCGATGCAGGAATCGATGGTCGCCCGTTTGAACAACTCCCTGTTGTCCGTCTTCTTCTTGACATTCAATGCGCTGAACAAGGAAATGCTTTTGGAAGTAGACGTGTGCAATGACGTGGATCTCACGCGAATAGCATTAGGCGAGCAGCACTTGTTTCAGTTGGTGTCAGAGATATTATGCACAGTGAACGATCATGTAGACCAAAGCGGCTACGAACCAGCCAGTATGCAAGTAAGCTTGCAGGCGGATCAACGAGGCGTTCATTTTCGTTTTGACCTGGCCGGAGAGCTGAATGCATCCGGAATGGAAAAATTGGAAAAGCTGATACGGAATAGCGAGCAAAGTACGGTGGAGGTCACCGAGTGGATACATACGGAAGACGAATGGGTTCTGGATTTGCTGGTTCCATTCGCGTAATGAAAGAGGTGGCACCATGTTTGTCGATCAGGTAAAAGTTTATGTCAAAGGTGGAGACGGCGGTAACGGAGCCGTTTCTTTCCGCAGAGAGAAGTACGTGCCACTGGGCGGGCCAGCAGGTGGCGATGGTGGAAAAGGCGGAGATGTCATATTCGAGGTGGACGAAGGACTGCGCACGCTCGTAGACTTCCGCTACCAAAGACACTTCAAGGCAACACGCGGCGAGCACGGCCGCAACAAGTCGCAGCACGGAGCCGGTGCGGAGGATATGGTTGTTCGCGTACCGCCGGGAACGACTGTGATCGATGACGATACAAAAGAAGTCATCGCCGATCTGATCGAGCATGGTCAGCGTGCTGTGATCGCCAAAGGCGGACGCGGTGGACGGGGTAATATCCGTTTTGCCAATTCGTCGAATCCGGCGCCGCATATTTCCGAGAACGGCGAGCCTGGCCAAGAGCGCTACATCGTCATGGAGCTGAAGCTGATTGCCGACGTCGGTCTGGTTGGTTATCCGAGCGTAGGGAAGTCTACGCTGCTCTCCAGTGTGACCGCAGCGAAGCCAAAAATTGCTGCCTATCACTTTACTACATTGACTCCGAATCTCGGTGTCGTGGATTTGGGCGAACAGAGCTTCGTCATGGCTGACTTGCCAGGGCTGATTGAGGGAGCGCACGAAGGTGTGGGGCTTGGTCATCAATTCCTGCGCCACGTAGAGCGCACTCGTCTGATTGTCCATGTCATTGACATGGCGGGAGTGGATGGACGCGATCCGTACGAAGACTATTTGCAGATCAACCGCGAGCTGAAGCTGTACAACTTGAAGCTCGAAGATCGTCCGCAAATCGTTGCTGCCAACAAGATGGACGTGCCGGAAGCGGCCGAAAATTTGCAGCGCTTCAAAGAAAAAGTGCCAGGTGTTCAAGTTTTCGAAATCTCGGCAGCGACCCAGCAAGGTGTCAAGGAACTGATGTACGCAGTAGGCGAGACATTGTCCACAATTCCGGACAAGCCGACAGTCGAAGAAGTACAAGAAGTGGAAGAGCGCGTGATGTTCCGTGCGGAGAAAGAGCCGGAGCCGTTTGAAATCACTCGCGACAACGAAGTATTCGTGATCAGCGGGGAAAAAATCGAGAAGCTGGTGCGCATGACGAACCTCAACAGCTATGACGCAGCTCAGCGCTTCGCGAGACAGATGCGCAGCATGGGTGTGGACGAGGCATTGCGCAAACACGGTGCAAGAGACGGGGATACCGTTCGGATTGGCAAATTAGAGTTTGACTTTGTGGAGTGACAAATAGAATGATTGATATCCCATCCCTCACCCCTTTTATGGCGGACAAACGCCTCCAACGCGGTGCTTCATTGCCGATGATGATCTCTAGACAGGTCAAATCGCCCATTCAAGTAATGGTTGAGCATGTCAAAAGTAGTTATCTCGTCGTTTCTCTTGAGATGAAGGCCGATGCAAAGGCCGAACTGCTCGGATCAACGGTGCGTGTTCGGTGGGAATCGGATGCGGCGATTAACACGATTGATCTGGAAGTGATTTCGGAAGAAACGATATGGCCTATCAAGCTGTTGGCGATGGTTCCGGTCAGCGTCGGCGTCGAGATTGCCACAGGCCGCAAGCAGGAACCCATTCCGCCCGGGATCGACATTCGCGTCCCGTACAAGGTGATGGGCGCAAGACCGATCGAGGAAAAAGGGGAGGCTGTGCTGCTGAAATTTTCCCCTACACGACTGATACTCGCAACAGAAGGTTATGTGGCAAAAGGGGAGTTTCTCCACCTTTCTTTCACGGTTCCTTCGACTGGGCAAGAAATCGTCATGATGGCAAAAATCGTGGAAAAGACCTTCGAAGACAAGCAGACAGTAATCGAGTTAATTTTTACGGATATCAATGAAAAACATCACCAAGTCATCAAAGATTACTATAAAAAGCTCTCAACTGCCGCTTCTTCCTAAGGAAGCGGTTTTTTTCCTTTGCTGTTCCCGCGAAGAAGGTATATAGTAGAGTACATAGAGTTCTAAATCGAGCCTGTTCACCTGATGGATTTGTTCTGTGCTTTTTCCTGAATATCACTTTGTGAAATCATGCACTTTTGATTATTCCACGTAGCTGTATCATTCGCTTTGTGAAAAATATTACAAGCACACGTGCTTTTCGGTATTTTGGGAGAATAGCGGCCGTAACTCGTATGAACAGGCATCGAGAATGAAGGCCTCTATTCCAAAGCAAAGGAGGACGTTTTTCCATGTCTCAAACAACCACGCAACAAGCTCAAGCAGAAGTAGCAAGCACAGCTACTCTGGCACCTGAGCAACAAATGGATGTACTCGATCAGTTGATGAAACCAGAAATTCAAGAATCCCTGAATGTATTGGTGGCAAACTTGCCAAAACTGGCCGAGATGACAACTATCCTCACCAAAACGTACGACCTGGTAAACACCGTAGCTAACGATCATGTACTCATCGACGACATCAAGGGCGGTATGGAAGAGTTCGTCAAACCGATTTCCGACAAGGCAAAAGGCATCGCGCAAGCGGCTATTGAAGCAAACGACCGCGCACACACTGAGGAAACGACCGTTGGCTTGTTTGGCATGCTCAAAATGCTGAAAGATCCGCAAGTGCAAAAAACATTGCGTTTTGCACAAGCATTCCTCGAAGTTTTGGCTGAGCGCCAACAACAAAAACGCTAATTACGATAACCTACGAGAGACAAGGACGGAGGATTAGGCATGGCGAAGCATATTCTCATTCTGGGCGGCGGCTACGGCGGTTTGCTGTCCGCTTTGACTGCACGCAAATACATGACGGCGGAAGAGGCGACGATCACGGTTGTGAACCGTTTCCCTACGCACCAAATCATCACGGAGCTGCACCGTTTGGCAGTAGGCAACCTGTCTGAACAAAACGTGGCACTGCCATTGGAAAGACTGCTGCGTGGAAAAGACATCAACCTGGTGATCGACACTGTTGAAAAAATCGGTCTGGAATCGCAACGCGTCACTTTGACGAGCGGCGAGAGCATCAAATACGATGCACTCGTAGTTGCTCTGGGCAGCGAAACCGCATTCTTCGGTATCCCTGGCTTGCAAGAGTACAGCTTTACACTGAAATCCGTAGAGGAAGCGAACCGTCTGCGCGCGCACCTCGAAGAGCGCGTAGTGGAATACAGCAAGAGCAAAAACAAAGCCGATGCGACTTTCGTGGTTGGCGGCGGCGGTCTGACCGGCATCGAGCTGGTTGGCGAATTTGCTGACATGCTGCCTGATCTTTGCCGCAAGTACGGCGTAGATTTTGCAGACCTGTCCATCTATTGCGTAGAGGCAGGACCATCGATCCTCGCGGGCTTTGCTCCTGACCTGGTAGAGCGTGCAAAAACTAGCCTGGAAAAACGTGGCGTTCAGTTCCTGACTGGCGTTCCTGTAACCGAAATGAAAGAAACAACCGTTTGCCTGAAAGACGGCAACACCATCGAAACCAAAACAATGGTTTGGACTGGTGGCGTTCAAGGAAATCGCGTAGTGGCTGAGTGCGGCATCGAAGTAAACCGCGGTCGCGCAACTGTGACTGAGTTCCTGCAATCCACTTCTCATCCGGATGTATTCCTCGCGGGAGACAGTGCAGTGGTTATGGGGCCAGAAGGCCGTCCATACCCGCCAACTGCTCAATTGGCATGGCAAATGGGTGAAGTGGTTGGCTACAACTTGTTCGCTCACTTCAACGGCTCCAAAATGGACACGTTCAAGCCAGTCTTCTCCGGTACTCTCGGAAGCTTGGGCCGCAAAGATGCCATCGGAACCATCGGTGCAAGCCAGTTGAAGCTGAAAGGCTTGCCAGCTACGCTGATGAAGGAAGCGAGCAACGTGCGCTACCTGACTCACATCAACGGCTTGTCTTCGCTCGCGTACTAAACCAAAAACAACCATACGAACAAGCGTCAAACCCCGGGATACACAAATCCCGGGGTTTTTTTCTTTACAAAACAGCTCGCTCGCTTTTAGCAAGGGAAATGTGCCTGCTTGCGCCTGACCATACGCCTGTGGCCGTTTGCTGAAAAAGCTTGGCCGTTGACGGCTATTTATTGCCGCTCGGGTCCTCGATGATGTTAGGCGATTGCGCCATTTTTTTGCCCCGAAGATCAGAACCGAACTGCTCCAGGCTGCTCGGTTTTCCAGCCGGATGATTGTTGCGGCGCTCCGATTTGTCTGACTTTCCGCGTCCTGCCATTCGTGCTTCACCTCCTCTTTTTCTTGCCGCTTTTAGTGTGTACGAAGATCGACATAGCCATGTAACCCAGGTGAACCGAATATGGTTCCATGAAAAAAGTTGGCGATGAAGGATTGTCACAGCGAGTACTATCCGTTATAATGTCCTCTATGAAGAAACAACTGTTTTTCTCAGGAGGACACAACACGTGAAACGGGAAGAGAAGTTCTACTTGATACGATCTGACATCTTACCAGAATCAATCGTCAAGACGATCGAAGCGAAAAAGATGCTGGAATCCGGCGAAGTGGACACCGTGAATGAGGCAGTAGATCGAGTGGGACTGAGCCGGAGTGCATTTTACAAATACAAGGACGGGATCTTTCCCTTCAATGCCATGATGAGCGAAAAGATCATGACGATCACGTTTTCGCTGGAGCACATGTCCGGTTATTTGTCGAAGGTGCTCACGTATGTTGCAGAACAAGGCGGGAACGTCCTGACGATCAATCAGACGATTCCGCTGCAAGGGATTGCCAATATTTCCATGTCTGTCGATATGGCCAATCTGCGCGTATCCAGCACGGAATTTCTGGAAAGCTTGCAAGAAATCCCCGGCGTTCGCAAAGCGATGATCGTCGGTAGAGGGTAAAAGAAGGGTAGGAGGAGAGAAACAATGGAGAAGCAAAGCATCAAGCTGGGGTTAATGGGGTTTGGAACAGTCGGGACTGGGGTTGTCCGCATCATTTCTGCTCATCAGGACGATTTGCAAAAGCAGACCGGACTGGGGATTGAGATCACGAAGATTCTCGTGCAGGATGCCGAGAAGTCGCGCAATATCGCCGCCATGGAAAATTTGCTGACGACAGAGCCTGCCGAGCTTCTGGATGATCCGGACATCGAGGTAATCGTCGAGGTAATTGGCGGCATCCACCCGGCCAAAGAATACATCCTCCAGGCGCTGGAGCGCGGCAAGCACGTAGTCACTGCCAACAAAGATTTGATGGCCTTGCATGGGGCTGAAATCTTGAACAAGGCGCAAGAAAAAGGCTGTGACGTGTTTTATGAAGCGAGCGTAGCGGGCGGGATTCCGATTTTGCGCGCTTTGGTGGAAGGCTTTTCCTCCGATCGCATTACGAAAATGATGGGGATCGTCAACGGGACGACCAACTATATTTTGACCAAAATGAGCCAAGAGGGCGCAGATTACAGCGACGTCCTCAAAGAAGCGCAAGCGCTGGGCTACGCGGAAGCGAATCCTACCTCCGATGTCGAAGGTTTTGACGCAGCCCGCAAGATGGCGATTCTCGCCACACTCGGTTTCCGCGTGCCGATGAAGCTGGAAGATGTGGACGTCAAAGGAATCAGTGCGGTAAGCAAGCAAGACATCGCATACGGCAAGCAGTTGGGCTATGAAATCAAGCTGTTGGGTCTGGCCCGCCGCGACGAGGAAGCGATCGAGGTAAGCGTGCAGCCGACGATGGTGCCGAAATCGCATCCGCTTGCTTCTGTCAACGGCGTGTTCAATGCGGTGTACGTACACGGGGAAGCCGTAGGCGAGACGATGTTTTACGGCCCGGGCGCAGGCGAGCTTCCGACCGCAACCGCAGTCGTGTCCGATCTGGTCACGGTTGTGAAAAACCGAAAGCTGGGCGTAAACGGACGCGGGATGGTTGCGCCGTACAAGGAAAAAGTGCTTAAAGACGACAGCCAAAAGCTGTCCAAATATTTCCTGCGAATCGTGGTGGCGGACAAACGCGGCGTTTTGGCAAAGATTACCCAGTTGCTGGCGGACAAAAACATTTCGCTGGAGCAAGTCATTCAGCAGCCGTACAACAATGGCGGCGAAGCGGAGATCATCATGGTGACGCACCAATCGTCCAAGAGCGATATGGATGGGGTCATCGCCTATATGGAACAAATGGACATCATCTCCAAAGTGGAGAGCTGCTACCGTGTAGAAGGGGGAGACAAGTAATGAGTTTTGATCGTCAATCTGGCATTATTGCGCGCTACCGGGAGTTTCTTCCGGTTACGGACAAGACACCGTTGGTCAGTCTGCACGAAGGAAACACTCCGCTGATCCATGCGGCGAACTTGTCCAAGAAGCTGGGAGTCGAGCTGTATGTAAAATATGAAGGACTGAATCCGACAGGCTCGTTCAAAGACAGAGGCATGGTCATGGCTGTTGCCAAAGCAGTGGAGGAAGGCAGCAAAACGATCATGTGCGCTTCCACCGGAAATACGTCTGCGGCAGCAGCGGCGTATGCAGCGCGTTCCGGTCTGCGCTGCATCGTCCTGATCCCGAGCGGCAACATCGCGCTGGGCAAGCTGGCGCAAGCGATCGCATACGGTGCCGAGGTCATCGCTATCGACGGCAACTTTGACGAAGCGCTGAATATCGTGCGCGACATTACGGCGAAAGAGCCGATTACGCTTGTGAACTCCGTCAACCCTTACCGGATCGAAGGACAAAAGACAGCAGCGTTCGAAGTGTGCGACGCTCTGGCAGATGCACCGGACATTTTGGCGATTCCCGTAGGAAATGCCGGAAACATCACCGCCTACTGGAAAGGCTTCAAGGAGTATAAGGAAGCAGGCAAATCAAGCCGTTTGCCGCACATGTACGGCTTCCAGGCGGCGGGGGCCGCTCCGCTGGTGCTCGGACAGCCTGTACCCAATCCGGAAACAATCGCGACTGCGATCCGCATCGGAAACCCTGCGAGCAAGGACGGCGCTTTACATGCGATTTCTGAATCGAACGGTCTTGTTGACAGCGTGACAGACGATGAAATTTTGCAGGCATACCAGCTGCTGGCCAAAGAAGAGGGCGTTTTCTGCGAACCGGCTTCTGCTGCCTCCCTGGCCGGAATCATCAAGTTGCATCGAGCAAACAAACTGCCGCAAGGTGTCAAGGTTGCGTGCGTTTTGACAGGAAACGGCTTGAAAGATCCAAACATCGCCCTGAAGCTCGTTGGAGAAGAGCCACGCTCAGTGCCTGCGACACATGAAGCCGTCATGGAGCTGGTTCGCCAGAGCGGGAGAGAAGTCGTCTCATGAGCAGTCAGCGTGTAAAAGTAACGATTCCCGCAAGCACAGCCAATCTGGGGCCAGGCTTTGATGCTTTGGGAATGGCATTTCAATTGTATTCCGTAGTAGAAATGGAAATCAGTGACCGGACCACCGTTGAGCTGGTTGGCAAAGAGCTGGAAGGCACACCTGCGGACAAAAGCAACTTGTTGTATCAAGTAGCAGCGAGTCTGTTTCAGGAAGCAGGGCTTGCCGTGCCGGAGCTTGCCATACGCGCATCGAGTGAAGCTCCCCTGACCCGCGGGCTGGGGAGCAGTGCGGCTGCGATTGTCGGAGCATTGGTGGCGGCCAATCAACTCGCTGGCGAGCCATTTAGCCGCGAGCAGCTTTTCGCCCGCGCCACAGCACTGGAAGGACATCCAGACAACGTCGGAGCCTCCCTGTTTGGCGGGATCATCGTGGCGACTATGCCAGAGACGATCGAAGAACCTGTTCCTTACGTTCGATTTTCCCCTCCCGCCGGATTGCAGACACTCGTCGTGATCCCGGATTTCATGCTGGAGACGACAAAAGCGCGGAACGTCTTGCCACAGGTGTACAGCAAAGAAGATGTTGTATATAATGTGGGACATAGCAGTTTGCTTGTTGCCGCTTTGGCACAAGGCAGACTAGACCTGATGGGACGGGCCATGTCAGATCGGCTGCATCAGCCGTACCGCGCTAAACTTGTACCTGGCTTGAACGAAATCCTGGACAAAGCGACTGAGCACGGTGCCGTAGGCGCTGCCTTGAGCGGCGCGGGACCAACCATCCTTTGCTTCTTTTCTTCCGCGGAAGAGGAGGGGCAACTGCGCGCATTCGTGGACAGAGTGATGAAAGGACACGGCATTGCCTACCGTGTAATGATTTTGCAGCCGGACGAAAATGGCGTACAAGTAGAAATCCATCAGAGATAGAGCATAGTGGATAGGAGAACGCCATGGAGAAGAAACTTGCTTTTCTCGGACCACGCGGAACATTCACAGAAGAGGCGGCGCGGACTTTGACGCAACGCCAGCCGCTCTCGCTCGTTCCGTATCCGAGCATCATCGATGTGCTGGATGCTGTTTCCAACAAGGAAGTGGCATTCGGGGTCGTGCCGATGGAAAATTCCATCGAGGGTACCGTCAATTCGACTTTGGACTGGCTCATTCACGAGGTCGATTTGCCGATCCTGGCTGAGCTGGCGCTGCCGATTACGCAAAACTTGCTGGTAGCTAAAAGAGAGCAAGCCTTGCCTTTGTCTGCGATCACAAAAGTGTTGTCGCACCCGCAAGCGATTGCCCAGAGCCACAATTTCTTGCGGGAAAACTTGCCGCACGCCAAGATCGAGTACATGAACAGCACGGCACTGGCTGCAAAAACGGTGAGCGAGCATCCCGAGGAGCCGTGGGCTGCTGTTGGCACGAAGCTGAATGTGGAGATTTACCCGCTGGAGTTCGCCCGCGAACAAATTCAAGATTATTCGAATAACTACACGCGTTTTGTGCTGGTCGGCACGGAGCCGTTGGAGTTGCAGGCGTCCTCACGCGAGAAAACGACGATACTTGTCACGCTGCCGGAAGATTTCCCTGGTGCGCTGTATCAAGTGTTGGCCGCGTTTGCCTGGAGAAAGGTCAACCTGTCGCGGATTGAGTCCCGGCCGACGAAAAAAGCGCTGGGAAGCTACTACTTTGTCATCGATATCGAGCAAAAGATGGACGATGTCCTCTTGCCGGGCGCTTTTGCCGAGATTGAAGCTATCGGTTGTCAGGTGCGTCAGCTGGGAACGTATCCGTTTTATATGCAAGGAGCCAAGCTGGAAGCCAATTTGTAAAAATTGGCTTCTTTCTTTTTCTCCCCTGCAAGCGTAAAAGCGAAGGCCGCCAAGGAGCAAAAAGCCCATGGGTGCATACCATGGTAGGGAGTTTTTACGCAAGGGAGGAGAAACATTGAGGATTCACATTGTACAAAAGGGCGACAGCATGTGGAAGATCGCCAAAAGATATGGCGTCGATTACAAGGAACTGCTTCGCTTAAACAGCCAGGTCAAAACTCCCGACACGCTCTATCCAGGAGCAAGAATCAAAATTCCGACGAAGAGCGTTCCTGTCAGGCCCCAGCCACGAACAACGCCTCATCCGATGAGTGAGGCAGCTCCATATGTAAAAGAACGTCCGCGGACAGAAGCAGAGTCGGAGGAAGTGCCGAGACAAATTGAGCGGCGGCCGATTGAGCCTGAGGAAGAAGTGCAAATCGAATCGGAAACGAGAATCACGCAAGAAGCGCCGTCTACACCTCCGGCAAAAGAGCGGCCGCCAGCGTCTCCAGGCCCACTCGTGTCTCCGGAGACGATCCAGCCCACACCAACGCCTGCACCTACACCTACACCTGTGCCGACTTTGCAGCCGCAAAGGGTGCTTCCGCCTGCGCCTTCAGCGCCGAATATCATGTCGGAGCCTACGAGTCCACCGGCACTGCCGACACCGCCGACACCTACACGGCTGTTCGTTCCGCCTGCGCCGCCAACACAGGTCAGTCCGTACATTTACCAGCCGCCTAGTCCGCCAAACATCGGGATGCCGAACATACCGCCGATGTCGCCAACACAGATCAGCCCATTTCAGCCGCAAACACCGCCAGCTATCATGTGCCCGCCATGCCCGCCTGTGCAGGTGCAACCAACCAGACCGCCAGCCCAAGTGAGGCCGTTTACACAAATGCCGCCCGCACAGGTTCGTCCGATGCAACCAATGCCGCCCATGCAGCAGCGTCCTATGCCGCCATTCATGCCGCCTGCGCCGCAGCTTAGGCCATGCCCGCCCGTGCGGCCATGCCCACCGTGTGCCGCACCGAGGATGCAACAGCCAATGCCTCCTGGCAGGCAGCAGCAGCTACTAAGCCCTCAACAGATGGGGCCAATGCCATCCCAAAGACCGTTTGGCGGTCCTGGTCAGCCGATGTTTCCTTATCGGCCATTTATGGGTCCGGGGCAAATGATGCCGCCATTTCCGGGGATGGGCATGATGCCATTCGGACCGCCACCACCAATGCCACCAATGATGCCGCCGATGATGCGACCAATGCCGTTCCCTATGCCGCTCTATCCGATGCCCATGCCGTTTCCGCCGCCACCGCCACCGCATCCGCCAAGACGGCCGCATCTGCAGTTGCCTGTATGCCCAGAACCAGTGGAATCATCGTCTTCATCATGTGAGTGTTCCTCGGACAGCCCGGAATTGAGAAGGCGCAGAAGCGCGAAAAGCAGCCGTGGCCCGCAGCCGTTTCACAACAACATGATGTTCCCTCCTTCCCAATGTGTCGCTTCCATGCCGGAACAAGGCGCATGGCCTAACTGGGGAGACGGACTCGATGAATCCTCTTCGTACTGAGAGGGACGGTTATGAACAAAGGACTCATACCAGCGATCGAAAAAGCTTTTCGTTGTGAGGTGCACGGGGTTAAGCCTAAGAGGAATGTCAATCTGCTCAAAACAGACCGGGGACACTGGATCATCAAAGGGTATAAGCAGTTGGAAAAAGCAGTATGGGTCACGGAGTTAGCCGACGCCTTGAGGCAAAAAGGCTTTGTTCACACAGTTCACTACGTATCAACTACCGAGGGTGCCAAAATATTTCCTTTCGAGGATCGCTATTACACCATCATGAAGCTGATTGATGGCGAGGAAGCGGATAACGCGTCACTCTTTGATGTGAAAAAGACAGCAGAGACGTTGGCGCGGTTTCATGTCGCGGCTCAAGGCTTCCCTGTCGTTCATTCCTATGCCTACGAGGGCAAGCCAGCCTTGCTCGACAAGTGGGAGAGTCGGATGGAATACTTTGAACGACTGACGTGGATGATTGAGCAAAACGGCCCGCAAAACAAACTGGAGCAAGTCATTGCCCACGCTGCCGATGAGGTGCTGCGTGACGGTCAGCAACTGCTGCAATCCGCCCACAAGCTTCCGCTGATTCCGGAAATGTATATGGCGATGGAAAGAGGCACATTGGCGCATCGCGACGTCGCCAGCCACAATTTTTTGCTGACGCAGCGAGGGAATTGCTATTTGATCGATCTGGATACGGTCGGACACGACATCCAGCTTGTCGATCTCGTTCAGCTGATGTCTCGCATGCTGTTGATGCAGGAATATCGGATGGAATCGTTCGTAGAGGCGATGGAGGCATACAGTAAAATCAATTACTTGAGCGACACCCAGATTTGGGCGGTTCATCAATTGCTCCGTTATCCGGACAATTTTTTGCGCGAGGTGACCGGGCTGTATAGCAGGCGTCCCGGTTATCATATGCGCGGCGTTTTGCAGCTGGTGATGCTGGAGGGAAGACTTGCCCAAAATCGCCAACAATTTTTGAACGATGGGGAGCGCATCTTCCAGCGTTCGCCCTGGGGTGAATATCATTTTGTCGGATAACCGATTTTGGCAAGAAAAAACATCCCTCGATCATGAGGGATGTTTGTCTTGCGTCGAAGCTTATTTGGAAGCTGGTTTGGACAAGTCGATGGAGAATTTGGCGAAACCGGATTCCAGTTGGCTGATGAATTTCAGGTTGGAGATTTTTTCTGCAAATGGCTTCGCATCTGGCGAAGAAGTGAAGGTTACGTTCACTTTTTCTTTGATTGGCGCAAATGTCCAGTTGTTGTCAGCCGCAGGGTTGATGTCTTTTTGGCTCAAGATGTAGTCGATGACAACTTGACGGTTTTCGTCTGGAGAATCGATGATGATGTTTTTGCCGTCCAGACCTGGGAAGCTTCCGCCGCCGCTTGCACGGTAGTTGTTCGTTACGACGATGAACTTGTCTTCCGGTTTGACAGGCTTGCCGTTGTAGGACAGGTTTTTGATGCGGTTGGCATCTTTGTTAGCCAGCTTGCCGTCTACAGCGTATTTGGATGGTTGAGTCACATCGATTTGATAGGTTACGCCATCGATTACGTCGTAGTTGTAAGTTGGGAATGCTTCGTTTACGAGCGGTTGCTCTTCTGTTTTCTTCACATCGATCTGGTTGAATTGGCCAGCGGAGCGCTCCAGCCATTCTTGCAGCTGGGAACCGTTGATCAGGACAGCTTTCAACGTGTTTGGATAGATGTACAGGTCAGATACGTTTTTGATGGCGATTGTGCCGGCAGGGATGTTCGTGTAGTAAGTTGCGCCGTTGCGGCCGCCTGCTTTGAACGGTGCTCCTGCGGACAGCACTGGAATGCCGTCGTATTCGGTACCTTTCACGTTTTTCTCAACGAACCATTTTTGTGCATTGGTCACGATCTGGATGGATGGGTCATCTTGCACCAGCGCGAAGTAGCTGAAGATAGGGGAAGATGTTTTCCCTACTGCGGAACGCACCCATTCCACTGTGTGATCATGATCTTCTTTTACAGCGTCCAGTACAGCTTTGTCTGCATCAGCCAGGGACGCTTTGTTTGTTTTGTCGTAGATTGGAACGGTTTTGGTAACGGATTCTGTTACTTTCCATTTGCCGTTTTCTTGCGTGAGTGTCAGGTCGATCACGCCCAGGTTGTTGCCCCAGTAGCCAGGCATTACAGCCGGTTTGCCGTTGATGGTGCCTTTTGTACCGTCAACGCCAGGGATGTTTTCAAAGCCAGGACCCGGGAATACCAGGTGGGAGTGGCCGAACAGGATGGCGTCGATGCCATCGATTTTGCTCAATTGGTAGCTGGCGTTTTCCAGGTTCGCTCCGCCTTCAACAGGACCGATGCCGGAGTGAGGAACCGCTACGATGATGTCTGCTCCCTTTTTCTTCATTTCAGGGATGAATTTGTTGGCGCTTTCCACGATGTCTTTGGCGATGACTTTGCCTTCCAAGTTCGCTTTGTCCCACTGCATGATTTGCGGAGGTACAAATCCGATTACGCCGACTTTCAGCGTCACTTCTTTTCCGCTCTCATCCTTGAATTTGCGCTCCAGGATTTGGTAAGGGGTGAACATGTTTTTATCGTTGTCCGGATTTTTATCCTTGTCGTCAATGTAGACGTTGGAGTTGATGTAAGGGAATTTTGCACCTTTCAGGCTGCGATCGAGGTGCTCCAAACCGAAGTTGAACTCGTGGTTTCCGATGTTGCCCAGATCGTAGTTCAACAGGTTCATCGCTTTGTAAACCGGGTGAGTTTCTCCGTCTTTCAAAGGATCGATTTTAGCAACATAGTCGCCGAGCGGGTTTCCTTGCAACAGGTCGCCGTTGTCGATGAGAATGCTGTTTTTCGCTTCGTCTCTCGCTTTTTTGATCAACGTCGCTGTTTTGGCGAAACCAAATTCATCTGTGGACTTGTCTTGATAGTAGTCATAGTTCACGATGTTGGTGTGGATGTCAGTTGTTTCGAGCAAGCGAAGTTTCAGGGTGGAACTAGCTGCGGCGCTCACAGGCGTAGTAGAGAAAGTGAGAGCGCTGACAACTAAAGAAGTGCTGAGGAGAAAAGCGGTCAGCATTTTTTTGTTTGCCTTTTTCATGTTTTGATTGACCTCCATAAGTTCACAATGAATACCAAGCAAAAATAGTTTATCACTAGAATCAATAGATTGGTAGATAATTGCAGGTTAAGATTATTAAATTTTGGCTATTGACAAAAATCATAAAATGTTCCCTCGTTTTGTCGTTTCGTGGAAGTGAATTTCTAGCCAATTACGAATGTTGAGTGATTCATGTATGGCCCCGATCCAACATGGCGACACTAGAAAAAAAGCTTGTGAAGGGGTTCATCGAACAATGCGAAAAAAATGGATGGTGTACGCATCGTGGAGCGCGGCGCTTCTCACAGGTGTCGTATTGGGCATCCTGCTGGCAGGCAGCGGAAGCAAAGGGACGGGGCTTTCGCAGTTGATGCACACGGGCATAGGCAGGACGGCCGAGGTGACAGGGAAGCCATATGAGCTTGTATTGACGCGAAGCTATTTGTGTGGCGTCCGAGACGAAGAGCGGCGTCCTGTCGGCACGGGATATCTCCCTCAAGCGATGGGAGAATACAAAGGCTGGGAGATCGTGACTTCCGATGCCGCCAAGATGATCCTGATGAAAAGGGAGCAGGACATTTCTCCTGCCTGCAAAGAAAACGGTCATTTCGGACTGTCAGCGGACGGCATGCTGACTTTGTTTCACGGTGTGCCAACGGAACAGGACGTCATCCAGACCTTTTACCGGATCAATACGGAGAAAATGGAAGCGAATCTGCCCAAAGAAGAGCTGGAAAATTTGAAGCGGGGCATTCGCATCCGCAATCTCGCGGAGTACAACAGCATTCTTTCCACGTATGGGGAGTTTCAACTGGATGCGCCATGATCATCAGGGAAGGGAAAAGCCGGAGAGCGATTCCGGCTTTTTTCTATATTTATAGCCTTATAGCTCTACCGCGATGACACGCCATCTGTCCCACGGAACCGGGCGATGGAGGACAAACGTCCACTTTTCCTTGCGCTCGTCGTTGTTCCGCGTGAAGTAGGTCAGGTGAACGGGCACTTCCAGCAGCAAGGGACCTTTTTCATCGGAAGGGATGACCATCTCGGTTTTGCGAATCGATGCTACTTGCGCCAGGCGATCTGGCAGCGGAAAGCCGTCTGTCGTCATCCGCAGCGAATGAATGTCCTGTTCGTGCAGGGCGGTCAAAAAATAGCCGACCAGCTCTTCGGCAGATGCCCCGATCAAGTTCGCGGCCAGAGAGCCGGAAGCTTTTTGGATCATCAGGCTGTGGCTCGGGTCAGGCTCCTTGCGTTTGTGGGTAGAGCTGCCAAAAAAGTGGATGCAAAAGTGTCCGGGAAAGTCGTTTCCGGCGATAGCCCCCGCACCGTGAGGCATGCCGTGCATCGAGGCGGCGAAATAAACGCCGTTGACCTCCACGAGAATCGCCCTGCGCTTCCAGCTCCATTTGCCCTGATAAATTTTTTTCATCGTTTGGGTATCCGTACGTGTCAATGGTTGCACATCGGCATGGCGACTGCCCGCCCGGCGCTGGACGTGAAACCGTTCCCCTGTTTCCAGGTCGATGACGGTTGCGTATTCCATGCGGCCGAAAGTCTGCTTGACTTGTTCCCACGGAGTTGCTTTGGCGTAGTGCACACTTTCCACTTTTGCTACCAGATCTTCGATTTTTTGTTTCAAGTTTGCGCTCAGCATGTATTGCAGCGGGCGTTCCTTTTCAAACAAATTCCCGTCGTGATCGTACAAGAAATAGCGATTGTGCACGACAAGAGTCGCGCGGACCCAGTATGGATTCACATAGGCCGCGACTGTCTTTGCACGCAGCAGCTGCTTCACAAACGAGTGCTGGGCGCGAAACGTCAACGTGGAGTGAAAGGAAGAAGCGGGTGAGACCGAGACAGATACGGTGATTTCTTCTTTGCTTTTGGCATGGGCAGATTGGGCGGATGGCTCCGGGATCAACAGCGTCAGGAGAAGACAGATGAATACGAAAGCAAATCGTAAGTGTCGCACCGGATGAAAGCACCTCCACCAGTTATGTTGTCTTGACAAAAGCAGGGCAATGAGGTGTAAATCTTGGCATCATAAGCGTCGTGGTCGCACGCCATACTGTAGGCATACGGTGATCGAAGGAGGAGTCTTTTCATATGTCTACCATGCCAAGAGGTAGCTACAAAGACCAGTTCCATCAGCGTTTGTACGTTCAGTTGAATCAGGGACACAACAAGCTCAATTACCAGCAGATCAACAAAATCCAGGAGCAAATGCAGAGCGGTGTGGATGAATATGCCCACATGCAGCATGATGTGTCAGATACACTCGGGATGAACAAACACTAAAGCGACGCCGTATGGCCCGTTCCTCGCAAGCAGGAGCGGGCTTTTGCATGGAAATACACGTTCGCTTTTCGGGCGCTTTGTGATACAGTAGAGAGTAGAAACTTAAGCCTACGGAGAGTGGACTATGCGCATTTTAGGAATCGACCCTGGCATTGCGATCGTTGGGTTTGGGGTTCTGGATAAGCAGGGTAGCCAATTGCGTCCCGTCCAGTATGGAAGCATTCAGACAGAGGCAGGCTTGCCTGTTCCGCTTCGCCTGAAACAAATTTTTGAAGCGATGCAAAGCTTGCTGGAAACGTATCGACCAGATGAAATGTCAGTAGAAAAGCTGTTTTTCAATAAAAACGTGACAACCGCCTTCACCGTCGGGCAAGCGCGCGGCGTCATCCTGCTCGCGGCAGAGCTTGCCGGGGTGCCCGTGTACGAATACACGCCGATGCAAGTCAAGCAGGCGGTGACCGGGTACGGTGGGGCAGAGAAGAAGCAAATCCAGGAAATGACCAAGCTGCTCTTGCGGCTGAAAGAAGTGCCAAAGCCGGATGACGTGGCGGATGCGTTGGGGATTGCGATTACGCACGCACAGTTTAAGGCGTTTATCTCCATCTCGGAAGGAGTTCAAAAATGATTGATTTTGTGGAAGGGACACTTTGTTACCTGGATTCAGAATACATAGTCGTAGAGACTGGAGGGATCGGGTATCGCCTGTTTTGTCCCAATCCGTACCAGTTCGTTCGCTACGAGGGCAGCAAGACGAAGCTGTATACGCACCATCATGTCCGCGAAGACGCGATATTGCTCTACGGCTTTGCGACCCGCGACGAACGCGATTTGTTCCGCAAGCTGCTCGACGTGAGCGGCATCGGGCCAAAAGGCGGCCTGGCGATTCTCGCGGCTGCTACACCTGAGCAGCTCGTGATGGCCGTGCAACAAGAAAATGTGACATACTTGACCAAGTTCCCCGGGATCGGCAAAAAGACGGCACAGCGCATTATTCTCGATCTCAAGGACAAGTTGGTCGGCTATACGCCATCGGCGATTTTGACTGTCGCAGCCGGCGACCTGACGGCAGGCGAGCAGGCGGTATCCGCGTTGAACGAAGCGCTCGACGCTTTGACGGCGCTCGGCTATTCGGATGGCGAGCTGCAAAAAATCAGAAACGCGCTGTCGGAGAAATCCAAAGAGGGCGAGAGTGTTGAAAAGCTCATCAAGCAAGGGCTTGCCCTGCTCATGAGGGGGTAGGATTTTGGATCAGCGAATTATTACGACGCACATGAACTGGGAAGAGGATGCTGCGGAACTAAGCCTCCGTCCCCGTTATTTGAATGAGTACATCGGACAGCAGCATGTGAAGGAAAACTTGAAAATTTTCATCGAAGCGGCGAAAATGCGCAAAGAGTCGCTGGACCACGTCTTGCTGTACGGGCCGCCCGGATTGGGAAAAACGACGCTTTCGCAAATTATCGCCAACGAGCTTGGCGTCAACATCCGCACGACATCCGGGCCAGCCATCGAGCGCCCTGGTGACCTGGCGGCGATTTTGACCAACTTGCAAGAGGGCGACGTGCTGTTTATCGACGAGATACACCGACTGAACCGGAGCGTCGAGGAAGTGCTGTACCCGGCCATGGAGGACTTTGCGCTCGACATCATCATCGGAAAAGGGCCAAGTGCGCGCAGCGTTCGCCTCGACTTGCCGCCGTTTACGCTGGTGGGAGCGACGACGAGAGCAGGGATGCTCTCCGCTCCGCTCCGCGATCGATTCGGCGTGGTCAACCGGCTGGAGTTTTATACGGTTCCCGAGCTGACGTTTATCGTGTCGCGGGCTGCTGACATTTTGCAAGTCATCATTCGTGAGGGCGGGGCAGAGGAGATTGCCAGACGCTCGCGTGGCACCCCGCGCGTGGCGAATCGTCTGTTGAAGCGCGTGCGCGATTTTGCTCAGGTCAAGGGCGAGGGCGTCATCACGACAGAGATTGCGCAAGAAGCGCTGGAGCGGCTGCAAGTAGATGCATGCGGACTGGATCATATCGACCACAAGCTGCTGCTTGCGATTATCGAGCGCTTTGACGGCGGTCCGGTCGGACTGGATACGATTGCCGCCACCATCGGGGAAGAGGCGCAAACGGTAGAAGACGTTTGCGAACCGTATTTGATGCAGATCGGCTTTATGCAGCGGACGCCGCGGGGACGTGTGCTCACCCCGAGTGCGTACCAGCATTTTGGGCGGGAGATGAAATCGTGAATCCAATAGCCAAGCTACTCGTCATCGGCGGGGCCGTCCTGATCGTCATCGGCTTGTTGTGGCAGGTGGGCGGACGCTTCTTGCCTTTGGGGCGCCTGCCGGGAGATATCGTCGTGGAAAAGGAAAACGTCAAGTTTTATTTTCCGATTGTGACGTGTATTGTGATTAGCGTCGTCCTGTCGCTTCTGATGTATGTCATCCGGCTTTTCAAGTGAGAGCGCTTCTCTTTTGCACATGTAGAACAAAGCTTACGCCATCGGAGCTGGGTGCCCGATGGCTTTTTGCGTGCAAGCGGATTGGTCCCATTTTGGGAAAAAGGGCAGGAAAATCTCCAGTGATTGTCGAAAAAGATGGGAGCGCATGCCAATTTTCGACGAAATCAGGAGAAAGGAAGGACGTTGGACGACATGAAAAAGAAGTGGATGGGGAAAGTCCTTTCGGCGGGTCTGATCACAGTGGCTCTCCTGGGAGGAACAGTACCGACTCAGGCGGCTGGCGACAACAATATCCGGGTAGCACTTTTTGTGGATATCGGAAAAGGATACAGGGGAGTAGTCCCTTCTGTTACACTTACGGCTGAAAAAGGGATGGAAGTGACGTTGACAGGCCCGGAAGGCAAAATAGAGCTGCCTGAATTAGATGGAGACGCTGTCCGCTACCGGGTGGACGAGTACCATCTGGTTGTAGCGCAGACTTCTGACTGGAATCAGGCGCAGCAAATCGCTCAACTCATGAGCCAGAAAAAATACGAAGGCTCGATTCAAGTGGTCAATCGGGGCGGACAAACGCTTTATCAAATCGTAAGCGGCACGTACGATACGTATCAGGCCGCAGCTGCACAGGTGGCGGCAGTAGCACAAGCGACAGGCCAGAAGCCGATCGTTCAAGGCCCTCTTCGCTTGGAAGCTGGTCAGTTCAAGAGCTTGAGCGAAGCGCAGAAGTGGCAAGAAGCTTTTGAGCAAAAAGGAATCGCGGCTTATCCCGTGCTTTTGTCCAACGGCGAGAAGGTCAAATACGCGGTATGGATCGGCGACGAAGTCAGTCAGGAAGCGCTCTCGTCCCTGGCGCGCAAAGCGAGCAATGCGCTGCCGAACTTTTCTTACTCGGCACCTTCGAGCCAATCTTACGTCGTGCTGAAGCAAGACGTATTCGGATCGCCGGACGAGCCGATCTGGAAGTACGTGTTCTCGCCGCAAGCCAAGCTGACAGTAGAGGCGAAAAAGGCGGACGGCGAATCATTGCTCGGGGTCGTGGAGCGCGATCAGCGAACATACCGGGGGGAGATGGAGCTGTCGGAATACAACGGTCATCTGACGGTTGTGAATGAACTGCCGATGGAACAATACTTGTACGGCGTTGTCGGTTCGGAAATGGCTCCGGGCTGGCCGCTCGAAGCGCTGAAAACACAGGCGGTGCTGTCGCGCACTCGCGCCTTGTGGCAAGGAAACAAATACGGGATTGCCAATGTCTCCGATACGGTGATGGAGCAAGCCTATTACGGATATGGAAAAGAGTCGGAAGACGTTCGCGAGGCGGTCGATGAGACAAAAGGAGAAGCCATTTATTACCAAGGTAACCTGGTCGAATCGTTGTTTTATTCCAATGCAGGCGGGATGACAGCGGACGGTACGGAAGTATGGGGCAATCCTGTTCCGTATTTGCGTTCGGTGGAAAGCGATGACGCGCTGCCTGTAGACGGTGTGAATGCGTGGTATCGCGTGCAGCTTGCAGATGGCTCGATCGGCTATGTCCGCGGCGACCTGATCAAAGAAAGCGGCACAGATGACACGGGAGCGAGGATGGCTGTCATTACGACAGAAAATACGAATCTGCGTCTGGGACCAAGCACATCTACCCGTGTTTTGTCTACTTTGCCGAACGGAGCAGAAGTGACGATTCTCTCCCAAGAGGCAGAAGAGAATGCCTACGCGTGGACGCGCGGGCCTTTTACCTCGGCTGAATTGACGGCGATGATCAATGCGAATCAGGACAAAAACAAGGCTCCCCGCATTCCCGGGAACGTCACCAGTCTGAAAGTGACGAAGCGAGGACCATCGGGACGTGTCATCGCGATGGAGGCAAACGGCATTCCGATCAAGGTAACGGCACCGGATGCTTTCCGTTCGATCTTTTCCCAGGGCGGTACGGCATTGCGCAGTACAAAATTTGACGTAGAGGTAGTCAAGGGTGGACAGTTCCTGTTCCGCGGAAACGGTTTCGGACATGGACTGGGTGTATCGCAATACGGCGCTCGTGCCATGGCACAGGGCGGGTATGACTATCAGCAGATTTTGCAACACTATTACCAGGATGTGACAATCGACTAGCAAGCTTTTGCCACATGAACTGTCATTAAAGGAGTAACGAGTCGTGGACGTGCAACAATTTGATTTTGATTTGCCGGAGCATCTGATTGCCCAGCATCCTTTGGAAGACCGGACATCATCGCGGCTGCTTGTTTTGGACAAACAGACGGGGGCGATTGCGCATCAGCGGTTTACCGATCTGATCGACCATTTGCAGCCCGGAGATGTACTGGTTATGAACGACAGCCGTGTGCTTCCGGCCAGACTGATCGGGGAAAAGGCCGAGACGGGAGCGAAAATCGAGATCCTGTTGTTGAAATCGCTGGGAGACGATCGCTGGGAAACGCTGGTGAAGCCTGGAAAGCGAATGAAGCCGGGAACCGAGGTCGTTTTCGGAAACGGTCTTTTGCGTTGCGTATGCGAGGAAGCGACGGAGACGGGCGGACGGATTGTTCGTTTTTTGTACGAGGGAATTTTTTACGAGATTCTCGATCAACTGGGATCAATGCCGCTGCCGCCGTACATCCATGCGCAGCTCGAAGACAGCGAGCGCTACCAGACCGTCTACGCGAGGGAACGGGGATCGGCGGCAGCTCCGACTGCTGGCCTGCACTTTACGAAGCCGTATCTGGAACAAATTGCGGCCAAAGGCGTACAGCTTGCTTACGTGACGCTGCATGTGGGGCTGGGAACGTTCCGGCCTGTGTCGGCTGATTCTGTCGAGGAGCACGTCATGCATGCCGAGTATTACGAGATTCCCGAAGAAACTGTGGAGCTGGTGAACAAGGCAAAAGCGGAAGGGAGAAGGGTCATCGCGGTCGGGACGACTTCGTGCCGGACGCTGGAGACGGTCGGCCGGGCCAACGAAGGCAAGCTGGTGGCTGCGTCCGGCTGGACGGACATTTTCATCTATCCGGGCTATACGTTCTCGATACTGGACGGACTTTTGACGAATTTCCACTTGCCCAAATCGACACTCGTCATGCTGGTCAGCGCGCTGGCAGGCAAAGAACATGTCATGAATGCGTACAAGACGGCAGTTCGTGAGGAATACCGCTTCTTCAGTTTCGGAGACGCCATGCTGATTGTCTAAAAAACGCCACATCCCACCCGCATAAGTGTATACTTATAAGCCGGGTGGGTTTACTTCACTCTCAAGTTTTCTTATAATAGGAAAGACTTACATACATAGCTTGAGGAGTGCGACAATTTGGCTGTACGTTACGAATTAATCAAAACATGCAAGCAAACAGGCGCCAGGCTCGGTAAGCTGCACACTCCGCATGGGACGATCGACACTCCTGTCTTTATGCCAGTCGGCACGCAGGCAACAGTCAAGACGATGAGTCCCGAAGAGTTGAAGGCGATCGGAGCGGGCATTATCCTCAGTAATACCTACCATCTGTTTCTCCGTCCAGGGCATGAAATTGTCCGGGAAGCTGGCGGACTGCACGGCTTCATGAACTGGGACCGTGCCATCCTGACCGATTCTGGCGGATTTCAAGTATTCAGCTTGAGCAACCTACGCAAGATTACGGAGGAAGGGGTTTCCTTCCGTTCACATCTTAACGGAGAAAAGCTGTTTATCGGCCCTGAGGAGGCCACACAGATCCAAAACGCGCTCGGAGCCGATATTTTTATGGCATTTGACGAGTGCGCCCCTTATCCTGCGGAGTACGATTACGTGAAAAAGTCGATGGAGCGCACAACCAGATGGGCAGAACGCTGCCTTAAGGCACATGCGCGGCCAAACGATCAGGCGCTTTTCGGAATCGTGCAAGGCGGGATGTTCAACGACCTGCGCGAGCAGAGCGCCAAAGATCTCATTTCCATGGATTTTCCAGGTTATGCGATTGGCGGTTTGAGCGTGGGAGAGCCGTTCCCTTTGATGTACGAAGTGCTGGAACATACGGTTCCGCTGCTTCCTGCAAACAAGCCTCGCTACCTCATGGGAGTAGGATCACCTGACGCTCTCATCGACGGAGCGATCCGCGGCATCGACATGTTTGACTGCGTACTGCCGACGCGGATTGCCCGCAACGGGACATGCATGACAAGCCAGGGAAGACTGGTGATCCGCAATGCGAAGTTCGCGCGAGATTTTACTCCGCTCGACCCGAATTGCGATTGCTACACCTGCAAGAATTACACCCGCGCTTACATCCGCCATCTCATCAAGGCGGAGGAGACCTTTGGCATTCGTTTGACCACCTACCACAATCTGCATTTCCTTGTGAAGCTGATGGAGCAGGTGCGCCAAGCGATTGCGGAAGACCGCTTGCAAGATTTCCGGGACCAGTTTTTCGCTCAATATGGATTGGGTGAAGATAGATCTTTTTAATCGAGGGGGATTTTCATGGAAGGCTTGACACAGTTTTTACCGATTATCATCATGTTTGCGATTTTCTACTTCTTGCTGATTCGCCCGCAACAAAAGAAAGCAAAACAACGCAACGCCATGCTGGCTGCTGTCAAAAAAGGCGACAAGATCGTAACAATCGGCGGCATGCACGGCACCATTCAAGAGCTGACTGACGATACAGTGACTCTGCGCATTGCCCACAACGTAAACGTTACATTCGATCGCGGTGCGATCAACAGCGTGACATCCGCAAGCAATGAGCCGGCGAAAAGCGAACCAGCTAAAGTCGAATTGGAAAAAGAAGAATCCAAATAAAGCAAAGAAAAAGCAGGTGGGGAAAATCCCGCCTGCTTTTTTCTTGGACGCATAAGCTTGTTAGCGTCTGGGCTTGAAATTTTTCGGCTTTTGGCTGGAGTTGGCGGAATTGACGCCGAGAATGCCGCCCAATGCTGCAACTCCGAACGCACCGAGCAAAAAGAGGAACGTACCCCATTGCATCGGGGCATCGAATCCCAGAAAGCCGATCAAAAGAATCAGGAGAAAATAAGAAAATCCGGTCAGCCCCCCGTAGTACCAGCCTTTGCCGCCACAGCGCTTTCCGGTGACGAAGCCGCCGACCAGAAGAGCAACCGCATTGATGATGTACGTAAAATAAGGCAAAGAGCCTTCGCGCATGCTGGTGAAGCTCAGAAGCAAGGTTGCGAGCAATGCCCCGAACAAAACAAGTCCTGTCGTGTACAATAGACCTGTCAGCACAGAGGTGGATGCACTCCGCACAATGTTTACCCCCTCACTGATCAACTGTTTGTACCATCTATATGAATGGCCTGGCCGCTCTATTCATCTTCGCGTTGAACATTAGGAGGAATTTTCGTATGATGGATGGGGAACGAGACGGGGGTGAGGAAGGTTGATCAAAACGTACTTTTATAACCACTCAGAGCAGAAGATGTTTCATGATGTTGATCTGGCGACAAAAGATCAATGGTTGAAATCTCCGGAGGATTTGCTCTGGATCGATCTGTATGATGTGGGGAACAATGAACTGCCCTATATTGCCAAGATCTTCGACTTTCACCCACTGGCAATTGAGGACTGCCTGCACGTCAGTCCACGTGCCAAGGTAGACAAGTACGATGATTACTATTTCTTCGTTTTTCACGCCCTGCGTTACAATGAAGAAAGCGATGACGAGATTACCACGGTAGAACTGAACGTTTTTCTCGGCCCTAATTACATCGTGACGATCCACAAATCCCCGATGAACACGATCGGGCGGATCGCAGCCATGTGTCACCGCAACAATTCCTATCTGAACCGGGGTCCCGACTATTTGCTGTATGCGATTGTCGACGGGATTACCGACGAGTATTTTCCGATTATCGATCGGATTAGTGTGCGGATTGACGAGCTGGAGGACGAGATTTACGAGCATCAGATGGAGGAAATTACGGAGGAGTTCCTGGCGCTCAAGCGGACGATTATTTTGATCAGGCGTGTCATCATGCCGCAAAAACGAATCTTCGCCAATGTGAATGGCCGCTTCTCTTTCGATATTTCCGAGGAAAACGTTCCGTTCTACAGCGACTTGACCGACCACCTGGAGCGGATCTCCGACTCGACAGAGACTTTCCGCGACCTGGTGAACGGTGCGCTCGATACGTATTACACGATCATCAGCGCCAAGACGACCGAGACGATGCGTGTACTCACGATCATCTCCACCATCATCCTGCCGCTTACGTTTATCACCGGGCTTTTCGGGATGAACACATTCGCCTGGCTGGGTGAGGAGGCTGAGCCTTACATGCTGATCGTAGCGCTTGTGATCATGCTGGCGATGACCTTCTTCATGCTGCACATTTTCCGCAAACGAAAGTGGTTGTAATTGGAGCTAATAGTTGCAAGCTCCCTGCCGAACAATAATATCAAATGTTCGATAGGGGGCGGCGGGAAGTGGAAGATATTTCAACTGTCATGTTGCGCACCCTTTTCTCGTATTTTTTCCTCCTGATCTTGCTCCGCATCATGGGCAAGCGAGAACTGGGAAAGCTGTCCGTTTTTGATGTGGTGATTTCCATTATGCTGGCTGAAATGGCGGCTCTGGCGATTGAGGATGTAGAAAAGCCCGGGTTGCGCTTTTATTTGCCGATGCTGTTGATTGCCGTTCTGGAAATCGCCATGGCGTATCTCTCGTTAAAGAGCAAGAAATTTCGCGATGTGGTCGACGGTTCAGCCGATATGATCATTGAAAACGGGCAAATCCGAGAACAGGCGATGCGCCGCAATCAGTTGAACATGGATGACCTGATGGTACATCTGCGGCAAAAAAACGTGAAAAATATTGCGGATGTCGAGTTCGCCCTGCTGGAGCCTACCGGGCAGATGAGCGTCTTTTTGAAGCCGGAAAAAGAGCATCTCACCCGTGGGGATATCGAACTGGCTAAAGAAGAACATATCGGGCCGGTTTCATACAAAGGCTTGCCCATTCCGTTGATTCTGGACGGCAAAGTCAGGCAGGAAGCTTTGCAAAAGATCGGGCAAAATCAACTGTGGCTCAAGCGGGAAATTCGCAAATACGGGATCAAGGACATCCGGGAAGTTTCCTTTTGCAGCATTGACGAGCGAGGAATTATGTACCTGGATAAAAAAGACAAGCCGCTACACTAGGTGTTAGCGGCGAGGGAAGAAGATGGCGAGCTGCTCTCCGATCCAGGGAATCCGGCGGACGTCCTGTTTGCCCAGGACGCGCATGGCGACCAGAAGGAGCAAATACAGCAAGCTGCTGATGGACGCGCTGGCGAGAAGCAGCTTGGCCGTCGAGGAATGCAAGAACAGGTGATCCGCCATGTATGAGCCGAGGTAACCCATGGCCAGCATGGCGATCCCAATTTTTCCGAACTCCCATACATCGACGGTAAATCCGATTTTTTTGATCAGGCTGGCAAAGTGCAAAAGGGTGCCCAATGTGATGCCAATATTGGTCGCAATGACGGCGCCGTGAATGCCGAAGGTCGGTTGGGCTGTAAAGACGAACATGGCGGCTGTTTTGATTACAGCGCTGATCAGCGTATTTCGGAAAACGACCTGGGCGTAGTCAAGACCTTGCAAGGCCGCTGCGAGCGGGGCCTGGAAAAAGAGGAACACGGAAAACGGAGCCAGCTCCTTGAGCAAGACGCCGACCTCTCGATATTCGCTGCCGTAGAGCAGTGTACATAACGGCTCCGCAAAAATAGTAAGCAGGACAGTACATGGTGCTCCGATTACGAGTGTGATGCGCATCGCTTGATAGATGCGCCGATGCACGAGAGGAGCATTTTTTTGATAGGCGGCCTCTGCTACGGCAGGAACGAGTGAAACGGACAAGGAATAGGTTAAAAAAGTGGGAAAAAGCAGCAGAGGTACGGCCATACCGGCAAACTGTCCGTACAATCCCGTTGCCGTGGCAGTCGTATACCCCGCGATCACGAGCGCAAGCGGTACGAGCATCGGTTCCAGGACGTAGGCGATCGAACCGATGATGCGGCTCAACGTGACGGGCAGAGCGACGTGAATCAGTTGGGAGATGTTTGTCTTGCTGGCAGAGACAGCTTGCAGAAACGGTCTTTCCAGAAGTTGCGCAGCAGCTTTTTTGCTTCCTTTGCGATATTGCCAGAGAATGTAGAGGAGTCCGGCGGCTTCCCCGAAAATAATGCTGGCGACTGCACCGGCTGTGGCATACTCGATCCCTGCGGACAAAAACGACATGGTCATGACGACGACCAGCGCCATGCGGGCCACTTGCTCCAGCAGCTGGGAGATGGCGGTGGGAATCATGTTTTGCTTTCCCTGGAAGTATCCGCGCAGCACGAGTGAAATACTGGAGATCGGAATGACCGGGATGGCGGCGAGCATGACGATATGGGCGCGAGGGTCCGCGAATAGAGCGCCCGCAATCCAGTGGGAAAACAGCAGGAGCAGCGTGCAAACCAGCAAGCTGATGCCGCCAGCGACTGCGAGGGCGAGCAGCAAGTAGCGGCGGGTCATGCGCGGATTGTTAGCTGCCTCGGTTTCCGCCACTTGCTTGGCGATGGCGACAGGCAGACCGAATGTCGTCACCGTGATCAGAAAGTACAACAGGGGCACGACCATTTGATACAGCCCCATTCCTTCCGCTCCGATGATGCGTGAAAGCACGATCCTGTGAGCAAAGCCAAACACTTTGGTGATGCCGCCAGCAATGATGAGGATAACCGTTCCGTAAAAGAATGACTGTCTCATGGAAGGCTCCTTTGCAAGGAAAAATTCACTCAGTAAAGAATATGGACGTGCCGCTGTCGGCATGACTACTTTGAGGGGGAAACGGGGATGGACCAAGCGCAAAAACAGGAATGGTATGGGCAAGTAGCAAGTCTTTGCCAGAGCAAGGCCGAGGAATTTGCCTTGTTGGGCTACGAAAACGTGGATGCCAAGGACATATGGGAATGCGTCACGAACGGGTACAAGGAATTTCCCCCGATGCACCGTCTCGTCAACGATATTTTGTCTCTGAAACCGAACAAGTACATGAACTATCTCATGATTCAAATGTATAAAAATTCTTAGTGAAACTTCCAGCCTCCCTATTCGTATAAGTAGCATGCTCATTATAGATAAGGGGTTGGTTACCATGGTTCGCTCTTCCAGCAATAATTGACACGTTTTTTCATACTTCGCTATAATGGGCATATTGGTTTCTCGCTTAGGGGCGGGACCCTGTTTATGAAAGAGGGGTATTACAACGATGATAAAATGGGGAAGATTTCTCCTGTTCCTGGTTGTTGTAGGGCTTTTGGCGACACTTGTGTCAACTACGACCAAACAGGTGGCAGGAAACATCACTCTCGGTCTTGACCTGCAAGGCGGGTTTGAGATTTTGTATGAGGTAGAGCCTCTTGAGGCTGGGCACAAGGTTGATATCGAGCTGTTGAAATCAACTGCACACATGATTGAGAAACGGATTAACATCGGCGGCGTGGCAGAGCCTGTCATTTCTACCGAGCTGCCAAACCGGATTCGCGTGCAAATCGCTTCGCAATCCGCTGATCAGGACAAGCTGCGTGAACTGATCGGAAAACCTGCTGTACTGACGTTCCGCGACGAGTCGGGCAAGGTCATCCTGCAAGGTAGCGACTTGGCGCCAAACGGGGCAGCGGTCGGCTACGATGACCTGAAACGCCCTCTCGTAACCGTGAAATTCTCGGATGCAAAAAAATTGGAGGATGTAACTCGCGCCAACCTGCATAAGCGCATGGCGATTTTCCTGGACGAAAACCTCCAAACCAATCCTACGATCCAATCCGTGATCTCGGGCGGCAGCGCTCAAATCACAGGAGACTATACCCAAGAATCGGCTCAGGAACTGGCTGACTTGCTGAACTCCGGTGCGATGCCAGCGAAGCTGATTGAGAAGCAGGTAACATCTGTGGGAGCGTCTCTGGGTGCCCTGGCATTGGAGAAGACGCTTTATGCCGGCTATATCGGCGCTGCGCTGATTTTCGTGTTCATGCTGCTCGTCTATCGCATGCCGGGCATGATTGCGAATATTACATTGGCTGGATTTACTTACTTTTGTATGGTCGTTCTCGACTGGATGGACGCAACGCTGACTCTCCCAGGTATCGCCGGTTTCATTTTGGCGGTAGGGATGGCTGTCGATGCGAACATCATTACGTATGAGCGTATCCAAGAAGAAATTCGCTCGGGCAAAACGATTTTGTCAGCGTTCCGCTCCGGCGAACGCCGTTCTTTGATCACCATTATTGATGCGCACGTGACGACGCTGATCGCGACAGGCGTATTGTTCTACTTCGGAACAAGCTCCGTTCAAGGTTTTGCTGTCGTACTGGCTATGACAATCATCGTAAGTATTATCACCAACGTGTTCGGGTCTCGTTTCCTCCTTTGGCTGGTGGTCCGTGCCAACATGTTTAAAAAGCCGTTCTGGTTCGGAGTAAAGGAGAGTGAGATCGGTGAGCTTTGATCGCGAGCATACCGTAGTGCGGTTTGATATCGTTAAAAATCGCCGGAAGTTCTTCATTTTCTCTTCCGCGATTATCATCATCGGTTTTTTGTTTATGATGTTCCAAGGGCTGCACCTTGGGGTTGACTTCAAGGCAGGTACGCGCCTGGACATTTACGTAGGAAAAGAGTTCAAGCCGGAAGACGTCGAAGCCGTTCTCAAACAGGAGATTCCGAATGTCGCTTTCTCCAAGGTAACGCCGTACGGGCAAAATCAAGCCTACACACGCTTTGATCAAACCATTTCTTCGGATACCTTGATGAAGACAGAAGAAGCGCTGAAGAAAAAGTTCGGCGATCAGGTCACAAAACAAGTATCGTCCGTTGATCCGAGCATTGCTCAGGAGATGGTGAAAAAGGCAGCCATCGCGGTAGGGATCGCTTCCCTCGGGATCGTCATTTACATCGCGATTCGCTTCCAGGTGCTGTTCGGGATTGCCTGCGTCGTGGGACTTTTGCATGACGTGATTATCCCGATCGCGCTGTTCTCCGTGTTTGATCTGGAAGTAGACATTACTTTCATCGCAGCGCTTTTGACCATTCTCGGTTACTCGATCAACGATAAAATCGTTATTTTTGACCGTATCCGCGAAAACTTGCGTACCATGAAGTCCAAGACGATTCCGGATCTGGAGCATCTGGTGAACGTTTCGCTTTGGCAGACGATGCGCCGTTCCGTATACACAGTAGCTACCGTATTTTTTACCGCTTTGGCTATTGCGGTACTCGGAAGCGAGAGCATTCGCAACTTCTCGCTGGCCCTGTTGTTCGGTCTGGTGAGCGGTACGTACTCCTCCATCTTTATTGCTGCTCAAGTTTGGGTAAACTTGAAGGAGCGGAATATGAGAAAGAAGAAAGAAGCATAAGCGGTTCGCTTTTCGCTTCGTCAAAGAGCTTTCGCTATGTAGACCGCAGGGGTTATTCCCTGCGGTTTTCTACTCTTGAAGACAAGTAGGCTGATAGAGGAGGAGAGGCAGGAATGGGCGATGATCGGTTGGCACAAGCGCAGTTTGGGGCATGGGTAGGCATTGTGGGCAACCTTGCTTTGGCAGGGGTGAAGCTGTTGATCGGGCTGATGGCAAAGTCACAGGCATTGATTGCCGATTCTGTGCATTCCGCATCGGATGTAGTCGGTTCCGTGGCGGTTCTGATCGGCTTGCGAGCGGCAGAGCGTCCGCCTGACGCAGATCATCCGTACGGTCACGGAAAAGCCGAATCGATCGCAGCGATTATTGTCGCGGTTTTGTTGGCAGTTGTCGGCTTCGAAATTGCGATGTCTTCGATTAAAGCGTTTTTTGCCCCTGTGGAAGCGCCAGGCATGCTGGCAGTTTGGGCTGCCATCGGTTCCATGATCGTCAAGGAATGGATGTTCCGCTACAAGTTCAAGCTCGGCAAAAAACTGAACAGCCAGTCGTTGATCGCCAACGCCTATGAGCATCGCTCGGATGTATACTCTTCGTTTGCCGCACTGGTAGGCATCGGCGGCGCGATTGTGGGCGAGCGGCTGGGTGTTCCCTGGATGTTGTATCTGGACCCGGCAGCCGGGATATTCGTATCTGTGCTCGTTTTGAAAATGGCTTACAACATCATGATGGAATCGATTCACAGCACGCTGGATCACGTCTTGCACGAGGAAGATACAAAGCAGCTCAGACAGGCGATTGCCGAGGTCGATGGCGTGTTGCGCATCGATTCGCTGCGGGCCAGGGAGCACGGGCATTACCAGATCGTCGATGTGAAAATCGGGGTGGACCCGGCGATTACCGTCCTTGCCGGGCATCAAATTGGCAAGCGCGTCAAGCATATGCTGCTGGAAACATTTCCTGATATTCGCGATGTTTTGGTCCATGTAAACCCATTTGATCCCACTTCACAGCCAAAACGGTAAAAACGGCATGTTTTATGCTGTTGTCAGTCTCCCTCTCCATCCACTATAATGAATGAGGATTGGAGGAGAGCCTATGCTGAAAGCGAAAACACGCTGGAAACTGGCCACCTACGATGAACAGATTGCGGCCAGTATAGCTGAGGAGTGCCAGCTAACTCCGCTCGTGTCCAAGCTGCTGGTGATTCGCGGCGTCGACACAGCGCAGAAGGCCCGTGATTTTTTGCAAGCTGGCCCGGAGTTGTTTCATGACCCTTATTTGCTTGATGGAATGGAACAGAGCGTGCATCGCATTCAACAAGCGATAGAGAGGCAAGAGCCGATCTGTATTTACGGAGACTATGACGCGGATGGGGTCAGTTCGACATCGTTAATGGTACACCTGTTGCGCCAACTGGGCGCTGTTTTTGACTATTACATTCCCAACCGTTTTACTGAAGGGTATGGGTTACATAAAGACGCCTTGGCGCATCTGCATAAAAGCGGTTACAAGCTGATCATTACAGTCGATACAGGAATCAGTGCAGTAGAGCAGGTAGCGTATGCCACGCAGTTAGGTCTTGACGTCATTGTAACCGACCACCACGAACCTCCGGCTGTGATTCCGGAGGCATTTGCTGTGATCAACCCTAAAAAGCCTGGCTGTACGTACCCGTTTGACATGCTCGCGGGAGTCGGGGTCGCCTTCAAGCTGGGGCATGCCTTGCTAAAGGAGCCTCCTTTGCATTTGGCTGACCTGGCAGCACTCGGGACGATCGCCGATTTGGTGCCTTTGGTAGATGAAAACCGCATCCTCGCCAGAGCGGGCTTGAAGCGTCTGAATCAGACCCGCAATATCGGATTGCAGGCGCTGATCCGCGTGTGTGGACTGTCTGACAGCGAACTGTCGGCCGGACATGTCGGATTCGCGCTCGGGCCGCGTCTGAACGCAAGTGGACGGCTGGAGACGGCAGAGTCCGCCGTCAAGCTGCTGACGACCGAGGATATGGCGGAAGCAGAGCAGTGCGCACAAGCTTTGGACGATTTGAATCGCGAGCGTCAGGAGCTTGTAGCGACGATGACGGAAGAAGCCGTGCAGATGGTGAAGGAGCAGTATCCACCCGAGGAAAACAACGTCCTCGTCCTGGCGAAGGAAGGCTGGAACGTCGGGGTTGTAGGAATCGTAGCGTCACGGCTAGTAGAACTGTTTTACCGTCCGACGATCGTGCTTGGCATCGATCCGGAAAAAGGGACAGCCAAAGGCTCGGCGAGAAGCATCGCCGGCTTTGACATGTACGAAGGTTTGACAGCATGCAAGGAGTGGCTCCCGCATTACGGGGGGCATACGATGGCCGCAGGAATGACACTCCCGGTGGAAAACCTCGATCTCTTGCGCAGCAGGCTGAACGAGCTGGCGGGGGAATGGCTGACGCCGGAAGATTTTACCCCTCTGACCAAAGTAGATGTGTCGATGAGCATGGACGAAATCAGCCTGGAGGCAGCCGAGCAGCTGGAACGGCTCGCTCCTTACGGGATGGGCAATCCGACTCCGCTCGTCATGCTGGATGAAGTCGAGACACAGGGAATGCGCACAATCGGGCGCGATGACAATCATTTGAAATGCACACTCGTCAGGTCAGGCCAAACGTTGGATGCCATCGGCTTCAACTGGGCGCACGTGACGAAAAAGGTGACCCCAAAAGCGCGTTTTCAGGTGCTGGGCGAGCTTTCAGTCAATGAATGGAATGGCAACCGCAAGCCGCAGCTGACGATCCGGGACTTGTCCGTTCCGCATCAGCAAGTGTTCGACTGGCGGGGAAGTCGGGACAAAATAGAGAAATGGCAGCAGTTGATAGCGGAGTCCGGGACGATGACCGTTGTGTTTCGGGCGGAAAGCTATGAACAGCTCGTGCCAAAGACAAGCGCGGACGGGCAGACTTCTCTCTTTTTCCTGGGCAATGCTGTCGCGCTTGACAGGCAGGAGCCGCAGCAAGCGGTTGTGCTCTACGACTTGCCGAAGCGTCGTGCCGATTTGCTGCAAATCAGTCCGCTGCTGCAACAGGCTGAGCGCATCTACTGTCTGTTTGGCGACCCGGATTTGGGCATGGAGCGGCTATCCTGTCCGAGCCGCGATCATTTCAAGCAGCTGTACCAGTTTTTTGTGCAAGTGCCAGTAGTGAAGCGCATACATTTGGATGCGCTCGCCCGCAAGCTGCAATGGAAGCGAAGCTTGCTGGACGGCATGCTTGCGATCTTTTTGGAGTTGCAGTTTTTGCAGGAGGATGCCGAACAGTATCGCCTGCAGGAGACGGCAGAAAAAAGGCCGCTGGAAAGCTCCGTCATTTATACGGAGTGGAAGGAAGAAGCGCAACTCGCTACGGATTTGCTGCTCTCATCCTCGGAATCATTGATCCAAACGTTTCATCAGCTGGTGACACCAGTCACCGTATAGGAGGAATTTTTCATGGATTACAAACAATACATTCGCGTCATTCCGGACTTCCCGCAACCGGGGATTCGTTTCAAAGATATCACGACTTTGCTGAAAGACGGCCCTGCTTATCGCGCAGCGATTCAAGACTTGGCTGAATTTGCCCGCGAAGTGCAGGCTGACGTGATTGCAGGTCCGGAAGCACGCGGATTTGTCGTAGGAGCGCCTCTGTCTTACGAAATGGGAATCGGCTTTGTGCCGATCCGCAAATCCGGCAAGCTGCCTTACGAGTCGATCAAGGCAGATTACGACCTGGAGTACGGCAAAGACGCGCTCGCTGTGCACGTAGATGCCGTTACGCCAGGCCAACGCGTGCTGATTGCGGACGACCTTCTGGCGACCGGAGGAACCATCGAAACGACGATCAATCTGATCGAGCAACTCGGCGGAAAAGTAGTAGGCGCTGCCTTCTTCATCGAGCTGTCCTATCTGGAAGGACGCAAAAAAATCGGGGATGTTCCGATCAAATCCTTGGTGCAATATTAATTGATGCTTCAACGAAAAACGGGTCATGTACCCGTTTTTTTCTTTTTTCCACGCATGGATCATACTTTACAGGGGAAACAGCTTTACAATACGAACGACATAAAAGATAATAGTATGAAATAGACATGACGCTTTTTTTCATCCAGACAGACAACCGATAATGTTCGTCTGCCGCTTCCAAGGAAGAGCAGGCTGCCAGCGTCCGCACGCAGGACGCACCAAAATCATCCGCTACAGAAGAACTACTTGTTCGAAAGGGCTTCTATAGATGATTTTTTTTATACGCTCAAAGCCTTCGCCTGTGACATAAGGCTTGGCAAAGCCAAGTTTTCCAATGAGAGGATAAGGGAAGGGAACTATGATTACCGGCATTGATGAGGTAGTAAAAAAAGCAAGCACCTATTTGTCACAATCGGATCTGGACCTGATTACTCGCGCCTATCAGCTGGCTGAAAAAGCTCACGAAGGGCAGATAAGAAAATCAGGCGTTCCGTACATCATGCACCCGATCGCAGTAGCGGGGATTCTCGCCAACCTGCACATGGACGCGGTTACGATCGCTGCCGGATTTTTGCATGATGTAGTGGAAGACACCGACATTACGCTTGACGATCTCCGCCAACAGTTCGGTCCTGACGTGGCTCTGCTGGTAGACGGGGTAACCAAGCTGGAAAAAATCAAATACAAGTCCAAGGAAGAGCAGCTTGCTGAAAACCACCGCAAGATGCTGGTTGCCATGGCGCAGGACATTCGTGTCATCATGATCAAGCTGGCAGACCGTTTGCACAACATGCGGACATTGCGACACATGTCCGAAGAGAAGCAGCGGGAAATATCCGATGAGACGCTGGAGATTTTCGCGCCCCTGGCTCATCGGCTGGGGATTGCCTCCGTCAAATGGGAGCTGGAAGATACGGCGCTGCGCTATTTGAATCCGCAGCAGTATTACCGGATCGTCAACCTGATGCAAAAGAAGCGGGTGGAGCGCGAGGCTTACCTGAACGAAGCATCGGATACGATCAGGGAGAAGCTTGGCGAGCTGAACATCGAGGCGGAAATATCGGGGCGGCCCAAGCATATATACAGCATCTTTAAAAAGATGACCAAGCAAAACAAGCAGTTCAACGAAATTTATGATTTGCTGGCCTTGCGGATCATTGTGAACGACATTCGCGACTGCTACGCGGTGCTGGGCATTGTCCATACACTGTGGAAGCCGATGCCTGGCAGATTCAAGGACTATATCGCGATGCCGAAGACCAACATGTACCAATCGCTGCATACGACGGTGATCGGGCCTAAAGGCGAGCCGTTGGAAGTGCAGATTCGCACGTGGGATATGCATCAGACGGCAGAGATCGGGATCGCGGCCCACTGGGCGTACAAGGAAGGCCAGAGTGTCGTGCAAGGATCGTTTGCCGAGAAGCTGGGCAGCTTGCGCGAGATTATCGAAGGCGGGTCAGAGGAAGCGCCCAATGCGCAGGAGTTCATGGAAAGCCTCAAGCAGGATTTGTTCTCGGACACGGTCTTTGTGTTCACGCCAAAAGGAGATGTAGTCGAACTGCCAAAAGGCTCCGTGCCGCTGGACTTTTCCTATCGCATTCACTCGGCGGTAGGAAACCGGACGATTGGGGCAAAGGTAAACGGCAAGATCGTTCCGCTTGATTACGCCATGAAAACGGGCGATATCGTCGAAATCCTTACTTCCAAGCATTCGTACGGGCCAAGCCAGGACTGGCTGAAAATGGCCAAGTCCGCCCATGCCCGCAACAAAATCAAGCAGTGGTTCAAAAAAGAAAAGCGGGAAGAGAACGTTGCCAAAGGCCAACAGATGGTGGAAGCGGAGATCAAATCGCGCAGCTTCGACGTGAAGGAAGCGATGACGGACACCAACCTGAAGGAAGCGGCGGCGCGATTCAACTTCCAGGGGGCCGAGGACATGTTTGCCGCAGTCGGCTACGGCGGCATTACGGCTTCCCAGATTGCCACACGTCTGCTCGACAAGCTTCGCCGCGAGCGGGAGGAGCAAAATCCGGTCATCCCGGAGATCAAGCAAAATCCGGCTCACCGTGCGCAAAAGAGCGAGTCCGGGGTAAAAGTGCGCGGCGTAGACAACTTGTTGGTGCGTATCTCGCGTTGCTGTACACCAGTTCCGGGCGATCAGATCATCGGCTTTATTACAAGAGGGCGCGGTGTGTCTGTGCACCGGAAAGACTGTCCGAATGTGCTCGCAGATGAATGCTCAGAGCGTTTGATCGACGTCGAATGGGATACCGATCAGAAGCACAACTTCAACGTGGAAATCGAGATCACGGGCAACGATCGCAGCGGACTGTTGAACGACGTGTTGCAAGTCGTCGCAGAGACGAAGACGAATATTGCTGCCGTCAGTGGCAAAGCAGATAAAAATCGGGTGGCGACGATTCATATGACCATCTCGATCAGCAATGTGGATCATCTCTTGAAAGTTGTGGAACGAATCAAGCGGATTAAAGATATTTATTCGGTTCGCCGCATATTGAGCACCTGATCCGTTTTTGGATCGGGTGTTTTGTTTAGGTCAGCCGTGCGTCATTGTGAGCGGCGAGCTTCCAAACGAAAGGAATGGATCGACGTGAGAGTTGTCGTACAGAGAACGAAAGAAGCAAGCGTGACCGTTGCTGGCGAGGTAGTCGGGCAAATCGAGCACGGGCTGTTGCTGTTAGTCGGAATCACCCACGAGGACAGCGAAAAGGAAGTAGACTTTGTCGCGGATAAAATCGCCAATCTGCGAATTTTTGAAGACGAAGCAGGAAAAATGAACTTTTCCGTCCTGGAGACGGGCGGGCAGATTTTATCGGTGTCCCAGTTCACGCTGTACGGAGACTGCCGCAAAGGGAGAAGGCCGAACTTCATGGCAGCCGCTCGCCCTGAGCAGGCTGAACCGCTGTACGAGCTGTTTAATGCCAAGCTGCGGGAAAAAGGGCTGGTCGTGGAGACGGGGCGTTTTGGCGCGATGATGGACGTACGTCTGCTCAACGACGGACCTGTCACCCTGATCGTAGAATCGTAAGCGAAAAGACGGGGAGGCGGGGAAAATGGCACAGGAAGCGCTGGTGATCGGGGCGAGCGGCATGCTGACAGAGGTAGCTCGCTGGCTTGCCAAAGAAGGCTATCGAGTGACAGTGGTGGGACGCGAGCGGCAAAAGCTTGCCCGCGTGCGGGACGGTTCCGGCAATCCGGCAAAAAGCAGCACAGGCGATTGTCGGACAGGTTGAGCCGTGGGAGCGGCGTCCGAGTTACTGAGACTACGAGATATCTGAAAAACGGCTGCTGCGGCAACCGTTTTTTCTTTTGCGTGAAACTGCTTATTACGAAAAAATGAAAACACCCCCGCCCAAGGAGGGGACGCACTGGCGATTCGCGCAAGCAGTGTGTCCGTCTCTCGTGGTACGGGGGTTTTGTTTTGGAACCCGTTGTTACGCAGTCTGGCAGCCGGAATCAGCCGCCCTGAGGGTTCAGCGTATTGAAGTATTGGACGATCCCTTTGTACAAGCCGTCTGCGGCGAGATCCTGCTGTTTCTCCGAGCGCACGCGCAACTCCTCGTTGTAGTTGGACAGGAACCCGATCTCGGCCAGGATGGACGGAACGGAGTTTTCCCGCAGTACGAAGTAATCGCCAAAACGGGATTGCAAATCTTTGTAGCTCGTCGCTTTCACCAGTTCGTTTTGCACGAGGGACGCGAGCTTGCTGGAATTGCCTTGGTAGTAGAAAAAGACGATGGAGCCGTTGGTCGCCGTGTTTGGATGTGTATTGTGGTGAATGCTGACAAAAATATCCGCTTTGTTCATGATGGCGACATCCACGCGCTGCTGCAAGGTGAGCTTGCGGTCGTCGGCTCTCGTCATGATGACTTTGGCCCCGGAAGCCTCCAGCTTGTTTTTCAGCAGCAGGGCAACTTGCAGGTTGACGGTTTTTTCCAGCGTAGAAAAGCTTTTGCCGGTTGCGCCGTTGTCGTTGCCGCCGTGTCCTGCGTCGACGACGATCAGCTTTCCGGCGAGATCTTGGCTGCGAATTACGGCAGGCACGCCGCTTGCCGATACGAGCCACCCGGCAATATAGCCTGTCGAGCCATCGCTGAGCGTTACTTTGAACCAGTCGCCCTCTTTGGACACGACGCTGTATTTTTCCCCTGCCTGCACTTGGCGAATCAAACCGTGCTCGGCACCGGGACCTGAGCGAACGTTCGTATTCGGATTGATGACCGTGACATACGGCCCGCTTGGTGTCGGCACATTTGGTCCGGAGACACTGACCAGCCATCCGGCTACCCAGCCTGTCTGTCCGGCCGATGTCTGCACCCGATACCACTCGCCTTGCTTCTCCAGCACCTTCAGCTTGCTGCCGACAGGCAACGTAGCGAGAATCGCACTGGATGTATTGGACTGGCTGCGCAGGTTCAGCCCGTCCGTTTGCACGGTAGCTGTCTGTTCGGCAGGTGTGGCAGGCTGACTCGGCTGGCTTGCCGAGCCGGAATTGACATCGGTGTTTGGTCCGGGAGACGTGGTCGTGTCTTGCGCGGGCTTGTTGCTGTCCGTTGATATCCAGGCGTTGACGCCATCGTAAGGGAATTGAATCCAGCCGTTTTGCTGCGATAAAACCGTGATCGTCTCGCCAGCGTGAAGCTGCCCGATGGCAGGAGCGCTGGCATCCGGCGTAGGGTACACGTAGGGAGCGAACTCCAGTGTCAGGCTTGCTCCTTGAACGGCTGTCGGCTTCGGCGGGGTGACGGCACTCCCGGAATTGCCGGAGCCTCCTGGCTGTTGTGGTGCAGTAGTTCCGCTTCCCTGCGTGGAACCTGGCGACGCTGGGGATGAGCTGTCCTTGACCAGCCAGGCTGCCACCCAGCCTTTGCTTGTCCCATTTAGCTGAATCATGATCCAGTCGCCGTTTTTTTGCACGATCGGGTATTTGGTTCCCGGGTTGATCGTCGTCACAACCGGGTACGTTTGGCCCGGGCCGGAGCGGACGTTGAGATTGGTAGTCGTGCTCTCTGCCGTACTCGCCGGAGCTTGTGCAGGCTGCTGGTTTTGCGAGACGAGCCAGTTTGCCACCCAGCCGCTCTGACCATTATGCAGCTTGACTTGAATCCAGTCGTTTTTGGTAGAGATGACAGGCAGCACGGTCTTGTTTGGCAGCGTGGTGACGACAGCGTCCTGAAGGCTCGGCCCGGAGCGGACATTGAGCTTGTCCACGCTGACCTGAACAGAACCGGCGGCCCAGGCAGTTGAAACGGGGAGGGAGATGGCGCAAGCGATAGCCAGGAGCGACCCCAGGATTTTTTGACGTAACAGCACGTTTTTGACATCCTTTCCAGATAAAATGCGAGGGAGGCGAAGCGTCGATTCTTTCATGTTTTTGCCAACACAATCACTTCGCGCCAGTTTCTCGTTTTTCCTGCAAGAAGCGACAAAGCTTTTGCCAGGTGCCGCTGGTTGCAATTTGTTGCAAAAGGCCATACTAGAACAGATAGAGCCACAAAAACGCAGGAGGAATTGCAGTGAGGCAGTCAAACAAGGAAACGTTTGCGCAAGGCTTGAATCGACAATTTTTTTCCGTCGACTTTCATGACGATTTGGCGAAAGAATCGTCACGGCAAAATGTAGAAATGTCCCAAGATTTTTATGTCAATATGCGAGACTTGCCGCAATCACACCCGAAAAGGAAGTAATCGCCTGAGATGCCGCCCATCCGCTCTGTTGACCGCGATTGTGCCTGTCAGCTATGATGGAGTGTGGCATTTTAAATAAGCAGGTGAGCACATATGATTCAAATAAAATGCGAGGGACACGCGTTTGAACGCGAACTCTCCTTAATTCTTGCGCTGTTTTACGAAGACCCTGCGTTAGCTTTTGTCTCGGAGTGGGATGGCGCTGCCGATATGCAAATCAGGCTCGCGCTTGCCACTGACAGCTCGGGTGTAGTGGCGTCGGGAGAACTGGATGACAAAACTACTCGACTCAGCCGCCAGGTCAGGCGGGAGTACGTTTCCCGCGATGAAAAGGCGATGCGCAAAACAGCGAAGCAGGCATTGTGCTACACGCTGTTGCTCATGCTGGAACAATATACGGGAATCGAACAAGGCTGGGGAATCTTGACGGGAATCCGTCCGACCAAACTGCTCCATCAGCTGAACGTGGCAGGTGTCGAGAAAGCAGAGGCGCACAAGCGGCTGCAACAGGATGTCATTTTGCGTCCGTACAAACTGGAGCTGCTCCAGGAGATCGTCGACAAGCAGCTTCACGTCGTGCCTGATCTGTACCAGATCGACCGCGAGCTGTCGGTGTACATCGGCATCCCTTTCTGTCCGACGAAGTGCGCCTACTGTACGTTTCCTGCCTACGCGATCCGCAGTCATACGGCTTCGGTCAATCCGTTTCTCGAAGGACTGCATTACGAGATCGAAAAGATGGGCGAGTGGCTGACGAGAAACGACCAGCGAATTACTTCGATCTACTTCGGGGGAGGAACGCCGACGAGCATTACCGCCGATGATATGAACCAGCTGTTCGAGACGATGCACCGCAGCTTCCCGCACATGGACGGCGTGCGCGAGTTGACTGTCGAAGCGGGCAGGCCGGATACGATTACGGCAGAAAAGCTCGATGTGATGAAACGGTGGGAAGTCGACCGGATCAGCATCAATCCCCAATCGTTTACACAAGAGACGCTCAAAGCAATCGGGCGGCACCATACCGTGGAGGAGACGATCGAGAAGTACCATCTCGCCATGGAAATGGGCCTGACCAATATCAACATGGACTTGATTATCGGGCTGCCGAACGAGGGCGTAGCCGAGCTGGCGCACAGTCTGGAAGAAGTGGAAAAGCTGATGCCTGCGTCGCTTACCGTGCACACGCTCTCCTTCAAGAGAGCTTCGGAAATGACCCAGAACAAGGAGCGTTACAAGGTAGCCAGTCGCGACGAAATCGGCAAAATGATGGAAATGGCGTCTGCCTGGACGAAAGCAAACGGCTACGATCCGTATTATTTGTATCGCCAAAAAAACATTTTGGGTAACCTGGAGAATGTCGGCTATGCGAAACCGGGGCAGGAAAGCATCTACAACATCATGATCATGGAAGAAGTGCAGACGATTCTCGGCCTTGGCTGCGGGGCGGTTTCCAAGCTGATGGCGCCGGGCAGCGGCAAGCTGAAGCGTTTTCCGAATCCGAAGGACCCGAAAACCTACAACGACACGTACAAAACATTGGTGGAAAACAAGCTGCACGATCTGGATGAAGTCTACGCAGGGGCAACGACTACGTAAAAAAGCAGCGCAGGTGCAGGCTGAACGCGCGGCAAACCATAGTAAAAAAAGTTTTATGGAGCGCCTGTTGACGCCTGCTGGCTGGTTTGCTATGATTCACATTAAGCTTTTGGATACAATCAGATCTGATGACGGGAACAAGTACCCAACGAACCGGATAACCAGAGAGAAAGCGCCGTGGCTGAGAGTGCTTTCGTATCACGACTTGGTGAATGACATCCCTGAAGACCGCAGTGAACGAGCGAGGAGCAATCCTCTCCCTTCAGTAACTGGCAGGCGTGCGCCGGCGTTAACGGCTTAATCAAGTGGGATGGCCTTTGATACACAAGGCTGTTCAAACAGGGTGGCACCACGGGAGTATAACCAGTCTCTCGTCCCTGACATGTGGCGAATTGCTAAATGTCAGGAGGCGAGGGGCTTTTTTATTTGGCTAAATAGAAAAGGTCCTTTGATCCTGGAGGTTTGGCGTAGCCCAAGTTTTTCAAAAGACATGGAGGTTCGAGAGGAATGACGAGAATCCAGATTCCCCGCGGTACGCAGGATATCATGCCAGGTACCGTAGAGTTGTGGCACTACGTAGAGGCAAAAGCCCGCGATTTGTGCCGCCGCTTTAACTACGCGGAGATTCGCACGCCGCTGTTCGAGAGCACGGAGTTGTTCCAGCGAGGAGTTGGCGAGACGACGGACATCGTGGAAAAGGAAATGTACAGCGTAGCAAATCCGCGCAGCAACGACGCGCTCACGCTGCGTCCGGAAGGGACGGCTGGCGTCGTACGCTCTTACGTGGAAAACAAGCTGTACGGATCGCCCAACCAGCCTACCAAGCTGTACTATCTGGGGCCGATGTTCCGCCACGAGCGCCCGCAAGCAGGACGCTACCGCCAATTCGTTCAATTCGGGGCAGAAGCGATCGGTTCGAGCGACCCGGCGATTGATGCAGAAGTGATCGGCCTCGCCATTCGCCTGTATCAGGAGCTTGGCCTGACAGGGCTGTCTGTCGAGCTGAACAGCGTCGGCACCGTAGAAGACCGCGCTCGCCACCGCGAGCATTTGCTGGCGCATCTGAACGGCGTACGCTCCGAGCTGTGCGAGGATTGCCAATCCCGGATTGATCGCAATCCGCTGCGCGTGCTCGATTGCAAAAACGAAAAATGCAAAACATTGACCAAAGACGCACCTTCCATTCTGGATTACTTGAGCGAAGCATCGGCAGCTCACTTCGAAGCAGTGAAAGGCTACCTGACTGCTCTCGACATTCCGTACCATGTCAATCCGCGTCTGGTTCGTGGATTGGACTACTACACGCTGACGGCTTTCGAGATCAAAATGGCGGAAATCGGCGCGGTGGAAACGCTTTGCGGCGGCGGACGCTACAACGGTCTGGTTGCAGAGCTGGGCGGCGACGATATGCCAGGCATCGGTTTCGCACTGAGCATCGAGCGCTTGCTGCTCGCTCTGGAGAAACAAGGCGTGCAGCTGCCGATTAGCGGCGGTATTGACTGCTTCGTCGTCGTACAGACACCGGAAGCCAAGCAAGGCGCCTTTATTCTCGTCGACCAACTGCGTCAAGCAGGCGTGGCTGCCGAACTGGACTACCTCGACCGGAAAATGAAAGCGCAGCTGAAACAGGCTGATCGCCTCTCGGCCCGCTTTACGGCCATCATCGGAGAATCCGAGCTGGCAAACGGTACCGTCGTTCTGAAAGAAATGGCAACAGGCGAACAGCAGGAGCTGAAACAGGCTGATTTCGTAGCTGCGCTTGCCGCAAAAGTACAAGGCAACAACTAACAAACAAAACAAAGCAAAAGTGGGGGAAATCATCATGTCTTGGCAATATCGCACCGTACACTGCGGTGAAGTGACAACTGCACACGTAGGACAGGAAATCGTATTGAACGGCTGGGTACAAAAGCGCCGAGACCTCGGCGGAGTTATTTTCATCGACTTCCGCGACCGTACGGGAATCGTGCAGATCGTATTCAACCCGGAGCACAACAAAGCGGCTTGGGAAGCGGCTGACAAAGTGCGCAGCGAGTACGTTCTGGTCGTAAAAGGAACAGTAGTCAACCGCGCGCCTGAAGCAATCAATCCGAAGCTGAAAACAGGCGAAGTCGAAGTTCATATTTCCGACATTCAAATCTTGAACGACGCGAAAACGCCTCCGTTCCAAATCGAAGACGACATCGAAGTAGATGAGCAAGTTCGCCTGAAATACCGCTACCTCGACCTGCGCCGTCCGGAAATGCAACGTTCCCTGTTCCTGCGCAGCAAAGCGGCGAAAGCATTCCGCGACTTCCTGGACGAGAACGGCTTCCTGGAAGTAGAGACACCGATTTTGAACAAGAGCACGCCAGAGGGCGCCCGCGATTACCTCGTGCCGTCCCGTGTGCATCCAGGCGAGTTTTACGCCCTGCCGCAATCCCCGCAGCTGTTCAAGCAGCTTTTGATGGTGTCCGGTCTGGAGCGCTACTACCAGATCGCCCGCTGCTTCCGCGACGAAGACTTGCGCGCTGACCGCCAGCCTGAGTTTACCCAGGTGGACATCGAGACGTCGTTCTTGTCGATGGACGAAATTTTGCCGATGATGGAAAAAATGGTCGCTCACGTGTTCAAGCAAACGATCGGCGTGGATGTCGTGACGCCATTCCCTCGTCTGACTTACGCGGAAGCTATGGGACGCTACGGCTCTGACAAACCGGACGTGCGCTTCGGCATGGAGCTGACAGATGTATCCGACCTCGTAGTCAACAGCGACTTTAAAGTGTTCGCTTCTGTCGTATCTGGCGGCGGTCAAGTAAAAGGGATCAATGCAAAAGGCTGCGGTCACTACTCCCGCAAAGAAGCAGACGATCTGGGCAAATTCGCTTCCCGCTACGGAGCAAAAGGCTTGGCTTGGATGGGCTTCAAAGATGGCGAAGTAAAAGGACCAATTGCCAAGTTCTTTAAAGAAGAAGAAATTACCGAGCTGAAAAAGCGTCTCGAAGCGGAAGAAGGCGACCTGCTTCTGTTCGTAGCCGACAAGCCGAAAGTGGTTGCAGACGCATTGGGAGCACTGCGCTCCAAGCTGGGCGCGGAGCTTGGCCTGATCGACCACAGCAAGTTCGCATTCCTCTGGGTTGTAGACTTCCCGCTGGTAGAGTGGGATGAGGATGCCAAACGTTACGTGGCCCTGCACCATCCGTTCACTCGTCCAAAAGACGAAGACCTGCACCTGTTCGACACCGATCCGGGCCAAATCCGTGCGCAAGCGTACGACATGGTGCTCAACGGCTACGAACTGGGCGGCGGTTCCATGCGGATTTTCAAACGCGACGTGCAAGAAAAAATGTTCAAGGCGCTCGGCTTCACACTGGAAGAAGCGCATGAGCAATTCGGCTTCCTCCTCGATGCATTCGAGTACGGTACACCTCCACACGGCGGAATCGCCCTCGGTCTGGACCGTCTGATCATGCTCCTGGCTGGCCGTACCAACCTGCGTGAAGTGATCGCGTTCCCGAAAACGGCAAGTGCGAGCGACCTGATGGTCAACGCGCCGGATGTAGTAGCTCCGAAACAACTGCAAGAGCTGTCGATTGCAACAATCGTGACAGAAGAAGAAAAGGTAGAAGCGTAATCGACTTGCGCAACTGCATTGCTGTTTGATACATTGGTAATACTATCTACAAAGCCCTGCGATGTTCGTGACATCCGATAGTTTTGAGCCACAAAGTTTGTTCAGGGAGTTTTTCGTCCGCAATTGTAAAGGCATGCCTCCGTCGAGTGGACGTCTGTAACAGTTGGGCAAGACACCCACCTGCGATTAGCAGGTTCAAAACTAAGGAGCTACACGGCATAATGGGGCTCCTTTTTTCTTTGTGATTCCTACTTTTCCGATTGACAATTATCTTACTTGCGAATGAAAGGTGAAACGAACGATGCTTCATCAATTTTCCCGTTGCGAATTGGCCTTCGGTCCCGAAGGTTTGGAAAAAATGAAAAATAGCTGCGTCGCGGTTCTCGGAGTCGGCGGTGTCGGTTCCTTTACAGTGGAAGCGCTGGCGCGTACAGGTGTAGGCAAGCTTGTGCTGGTGGACAAGGACGCCGTTGACATCACGAACATTAATCGGCAAATTCATGCGACACTGAACACGATTGGACAAAAAAAGGCAGAACTGATGAAGGAGCGCATCGCTTCGATCAATCCCGAGTGCGAAGTCGTGACGCTCAACATGTTTTACAACGAGGAGACATATGAGCAGTTGTTTGCCCATGAACTCGACTATATCGTAGACGCCATGGATACGATGTCTGCCAAGCTGCATCTGATCCAGGAAGCCAAACGCCGCAACATCCCGGTTATCTCCAGCATGGGCGCTGCCAACAAAATGGACCCGACCCGGTTTGAAGTAGCGGATATTTCCCAGACGAGCTACGATCCGATCGCCAAGGTCATTCGCCGCGAGCTGCGCAAAAAAGGCATCTACAAAGGCGTCAAGGTCGTCTATTCACGAGAGATTCCTGTAAACGTGCGCACGGATGTGCGTGAGAAAATCGTTTCCAACCCGGATTCACCGATTAGCAAAGTGCGGCAGCCTCCAGCGAGCAACGCGTTTGTTCCGTCCGTAGCGGGCCTGATTTTGGCCAGCGTCGTCGTGCGTGACTTGCTGGACTGGCAGCCGATAAAAGGATAGGGTAGCATGAACGATCTGTTTTCGTTTGCTTATGAAGAAGAGGGCGGCAGCAAGCAAAAGCCGCTCGCTGCACGCATGCGTCCAAAGACGATCCAGGAAGTGATCGGCCAATCCCACATTCTCGCGCCAGGCAAGCTCCTGCGCCGGGCGATTGAAGCCGATCAAGTATCGTCGCTCATTTTTTACGGGCCGCCCGGGACGGGAAAAACGACCTTGGCAAAAGTGATTGCCCGGACGACCCGCACGCATTTTTCCGAGTTGAACGCCGTAACGGCAGGAGTGGCGGACATTCGCAAAGTCGTTGAGGCGGCCAAGGAAAGACTCGTGATGGACAACCAGCGCACGACTTTGTTCGTCGATGAGATTCATCGCTTCAACAAGTCCCAGCAAGATGCGCTGCTTCCTTATGTAGAGGAAGGCACGATCATTTTGATCGGGGCGACGACGGAGAATCCTTTTTTCGAGGTCAATCCGGCGCTGTTGTCGCGTTCGCAAGTGTTTTCGCTCCAGTCGCTTTCGCACGAGGAATTGCAGCAGGTCATGGATCGCGCGCTCGCAGATGAAGAGAACGGATTGGCGGAACTGTCTGTCAACGTGACGAAGGAAGCGGCGGAGCATTTGATCCAGTATGCAGAAGGAGACGCCAGACGTTTGCTGAACGCCTTGGAGCTGGCTGTGATGACGACGCCGCCCGGAGCGGACGGGAGAGTGACCGTAACGCTCGATGTAGCGGTCGAGTCGATCCAACGCCGCGCCGTGCGCTATGACAAAAGCGGCGACAACCACTACGACACGATTTCCGCTTTTATCAAGTCGATACGCGGTTCCGATCCCGATGCTGCGCTGTACTGGTTGGCGAGGATGATCGATGCCGGAGAAGACCCGCGGTTTATTTCGCGCCGACTGGTCATCTCGGCTTCCGAGGATATTGGAAATGCCGATCCGCAGGCGATCTCGGTTGCGGTAGCCTGCTTCCAAGCGGTAGAATTGGTGGGGATGCCTGAAGGACGAATCCCGCTGGCGCAAGCGACGACGTATTTGGCTACAGCTCCGAAAAGCAATGCCGCATACAACGGGATCAACTCTGCGCTGGACCGGATTCGCACCGACGGCCACAAGCAGGTTCCTATCCACTTGCGAGACTCGGCTTACAAGGGCGCAGCCAAGCTGGGACACGGTCAGGGATATCTGTATCCGCACGATTATCCGTACGGTTATGTGCCCCAACAGTATCTGCCTGACGGTGTACATTATTCGTTTTACCAGCCAAAGGACTTTGGCTATGAGCGTCATATCCGGCGTTTTCAGGAAGAGAGACAAAAGCTGGATAACCGTGGATTGCCGAAGAAAAACTCCCCCGAATAAAGGGGGAGGGTGAAGTTAGGTGCGGACGTCTCCGCCGGGTTTGTTCGGCAAGTCACCGTTTTCGTTCGGCTGTTTGCTCTGTTCGCTCGCCCCGTAGCGGGCTTTGTGGGCAATGGTGCCCGCAGGCTGTTCGTACAACGTGTCGGACGGGTGGTTGCGTCCTCGTTCTGAGCGTTTGTTTGTCGCCATTTTGCTTTCACCCCCTAAGATGCTAGTGTGTCCCAGGACGCTCAAGTCATGTAAGCTAAGGGAGTGGGTAAACCCAAGAATAAGAGGAGAGTTGCTACGTGAAGATTTCTACGAAAGGACGCTACGGACTGACGATCATGATGGAACTGGCCAACCGTGTTGGGGAAGGGCCGACTTCCTTGCGCAGCATTGCCCAGAAGCACGACCTGTCCGAGCATTATTTGGAGCAGTTGATCGCGCCTTTGCGCAACGCAGGATTGGTGAAAAGTATTCGCGGAGCTTACGGCGGCTACGTGCTGGCGAAACAGCCGGACGAAATATCCGCAGGCGACGTCATCCGCGTACTGGAAGGACCGATCAGTCCGGTCGAGTTTGCAGAAGAAGAAGATCCGGCCAAACGCCATCTGTGGCTGCGCATTCGCGACAGCATTTCTGCGGTGCTGGACGCGACTTCGCTTCAGGATTTGATCAGCTTCGAAGACGACGGGCATTCCGATAACTATATGTTTTACATTTAAGCAACAGCTACCAAGCTAGTAGAAGGTGACACAGTGTCTGACATGTTGTATTTTGACCACGCTGCCACGACTCCGGTACATCCGCGAGTGCTGGAAGCGATGACTCCGTATTTGACGCAAGTATTCGGCAACCCGTCCAGTGTCCACGGTGCCGGTCGCGAGGCGCGCAAAGCATTGGAGCAAGCGCGGGATGCGATTGCCAGCTTCATGGGTGCCGAAGCGCAATCGCTCATTTTTACGAGCGGCGGCACGGAAGCGGACAATATGGCGATTATCGGCGGGGCGATGGCCCAGCGCGAACGCGGCCGCCATGTCATTACGACGCAAATCGAGCATCATGCCGTCCTGCACGCTTGCGAGTATTTGGAGCAGGCAGGGTTTGACGTCACGTATTTGCCCGTAGATGAGACAGGCTCTGTCCGCATGGAAGACTTGCAGCAGGCTGTTCGTCCCGATACGGTGCTTGTGTCGATCATGTACGGCAACAACGAAGTGGGAACGATTCAACCCATCGTAGAGATCGGGAACTTCCTCCGGGAAAAAGGCATTATTTTTCATACAGACGCCGTTCAGGCATTTGGCGTGCTGCCGTTTCAAGTGAGCGAGTTGCCTGTGGACATGCTGTCCGTGTCCGCGCATAAAATCAACGGGCCAAAAGGCGTTGGCGCCCTGTACCTCGGACGCAAGATTCCGGTGTCTCCGATTTTGCACGGCGGCTCCCAAGAGCGCAAGCGCCGGGCGGGAACGGAGAATTTGGCGGGAATCGTCGGCTTTGCAGAAGCGACGAAGGTTGCCGCAGAGGAGAGGGCGGACCGGGTAGCCAAATACGAGCAGATGAAGGCAGTCATGCTCGCGGTTTGGCAAGAGGCGAACATCGCTTACCATGTAAACGGTCATCCCGAGCATGTGCTCCCGCATATTTTGAATGTCAGCTTCCCTGGCGTTCACACCGAGACGATGCTGATGAACCTCGACTTGGTTGGCATCGCAGCTGCGAGTGGCTCTGCCTGCACGTCCGGGTCGCTGGAACTGTCGCATGTACTCGTGGCGATGAAGCTTGCCGATGAGATTGCCCGATCCGCCATCCGCTTCAGCTTTGGCATTACCAACACGGTAGAAGAAGCAAAACAGGCGGCGCAGGCCGTGGCGCAAATCGTGAGCCGTCTCGCCCGAAGCAAATAGCCTTCAACGACAAACGAACCGCTTGGGCTATGTCCCTGAGCGGTTTTTTCCTGTCCAAAAAATGGTTGCCTGCCGGATTCCAACGGCTTTTCGCAAACATACGCTACTACTGACGTCGGTTGAAAAAGGTGAGAGTATGTTCACGGACAAAGCATCTGAGGCAAAAGCGAAAAAAATCGAAGCAGAGAAGGCGACCAGACTTTGTGCGGAGCCAGAGCTGGAAAAGCAAGAAAGGCAGCAAAAGCAAACGCATCTGAAAGCGGACTGTCATTACTTTTGTGCGATCGCGGATGGGACAAAGCGGGTCTACACCGACGAGGACGCCTGGTTGCCGTACACGACCAGCGGGATTCTTGATCCTGCCTGCGTTTCGTTGGTGAACTTGTTTATCAACGGGATGATCCAGCCTCCTGTCCTCTATGAAGTAGCCAAAGGCAGACTGCGGCTGCTGACAAAAGAGCCTCCAGGCAAAGATGTGAGCATCGTCCTGCAATTCATTGCCATTGCCGCATCGTAGCGTTCGTTCGCGACGGAAAATAAGGCGGATGATTACGTCACTTGTCCAACACTTCTTCGCAGCTTGCTCAATAAAATAGAGTAGCAACGAAAAGGAGGACGGATGATGGCGCTTGAGATACTGAAGATCGTGGTCACAGCTACGACGACAACGAATGCGGTTCCGACCGTGACGCGCTTTTTTCGCAGAACATTGGCTCTTGTCGTCGGACCGGCGACGTTGACCATAAATGTAGGGGACTTTCAAACGGATGCGGGTACAACGGCTACCTCTCTCCCGACACTTCCGGCAAACAATAGCTACTATAACGTCTACATTAACGGGATCATGCAAATGGGCGGGCTTACCACTTATACTCCGGGTGGATCGGGAGTAGGGAAGCTGGACATTACCGTGCCGTCGGGGCAAACGATCGCACTCAGTACCGTCATTGTACTGGAAATTGTCAGCTATGCCCCTACGTCGTCGACAACAGTGAGCTGACGGCGCAGCGTACCACAGCACACATGGAAAATGAGGAAATAAAAGGAAAAAAATCAGATAACAGTTCGGTGCAGATTGCAAGCAAAAAAAGCAATCTGCTTTTGTTTTTCGCTCCAAATTTTCTAATTGTGTGGCAATTGTGGTTAATAGTGGATAACAATGTTAGAATGATTCCGTAGAACCAGGCCGGAAGAACGAAAGCGCTTTCGTCCAGCAAAAGGAGAGGAATTATTCATGATTGCCAGACGTATCTCGATTCGCTACAAACTGGTGCTTACCATTCTCTTCCTGACCATGCTTCCATTGATGGTAGTCGGGTACATCCAGTTTGAAAACGCACGGAATGCGGTTTACAGACTGACCGTTTCCGATTTGCAATACATAACCCAAATGAAGGCCCGGGAGCTGGTTCCCTACACCCAGGACACAACGATCAGCGACAGCAATAGACAAAAAATTGACGAGATCATTCGCGAGGTGGCAGAGAGCTACTATAAGCCGAATGGCATGGTTGGCTATGCCTATATCGCGGATGCCAGCGGAGTCCCGATCTTCCACCCGGACCCGAACGTGCAAAACAAATCGCTCGCGGGCGAAGCGTTCATGCAAGAGATGCTGGCGAAAAAGAGCGGCTGGCTGGAGTATGAGTTCCAGGGAGCCACGAAGTTGACCGTGTACGAAGAGTTGCCGAACGGCTGGATTCTCGCGATTGGCAGCTACCAGAACGATTTGCTGGCGACGATCGAGAGCAGCCGTCCGATGATGTTCCTTTTGAACCTGATTAGTGCAATCGTGGCTCTGGCTACCGGAATTTTTATCGTCAGCAGGCTGGTTCGTCCGCTGAAAGAGCTGGTCGCAGCGATGAAAATGGCCGAGACGGGAGATTTGACCAAGCGTGCGAAAATCCGTTCGGGGGACGAGCTTGGCGAGCTGTCAGCTATGTACAACGAGATGATGGAAGTGTTTTGTAAAATGCTGAGTGAAGTGCAGCGTGTCTCCCAGCAGGTTGCGGCGGCATCCGAGGAGTTGACAGCGAGTGCAGCAGAGAGTGCCAGGGCTGCCGAGCAAATCTCGCTTGCTTCAACCGAGATCGCCATGGGCTCGGAGCAGCAGAAACAGACCGTATCGGATACCACTCGATCTTTGTCGCACATCGGCGGCGATATCCAAGAAATCGCCTCTTCCACGGAGCGGGTCAATGCGGATGCGACGCAGGCGTTCCTTTTGGCGCAAGATGGCGAAGGCAAGCTGAAAGAACTTGTTCAGGAAATGGATCAGATCACAAATCATGCGAGGAACACAGAGCAAGTCATCCGGGAACTGGGAATGCAATCGGAAAAAATTATTGGAATTATTACGATCATCCGGCAAATTTCTGATCAAACCAATCTGCTTGCGCTGAATGCAGCGATTGAAGCTGCCCGCGCAGGTGAACAAGGAAAAAGCTTTGCAGTCGTTGCGCAAGAGGTACGCAAGCTGGCAGAACAGTCAGGACATGCGGCAGAAGAAATTGCTTCGCTGATCCATGCGATTCATACCGATATTTTGGATGCGGTGCACGCGATGGGAACGACAACCGAAGCCGTCCAGGAAGGCAGAGGCGGAGTAGCCATCGCCGGAGAAAGCTTCCAGCAAATTTTGGTGGCCGTCCAGGATGTCAGTCAGCAAGTGTACCGGATGAACGAGGCGGCCCAAGGGATTCATCGCGATACGGTCAAACTGGTCGCGCACTCGGATAAAATTGCGGAGCTGGCTGACACGGCGGCACGAGATACGCAAGAGGTAGCGGCAGCGTCCGAACAACAGACCGCGACGACGCAAGAGATGACGGCGGCTGCGGAAACATTGGCGCAAATGGCTGAACAGTTGTCAGACCAAGTAAAACGCTTTACAATTTAAAACGTATGACTGCGAGAAAAATCCACTTTCCCTGTTAAAGTGGATTTTTCTGTTCGTGCCACTTTGAACGTGCTTGGAGCAAGCAAGAGAGGAGAAGGTGAGATGGAAGAACAACAATCAATCTCCCTGTTTGCGGAAAACTATATTCGCGGATTTATTTCACAAGAAATTTTTTACAATGAAGAAACATGGTACGGAGTTATTCGTCTAAAGATAGAGGAGACTACTGAAGCGATCAAGGAATCAGAAGTCATTATTGTCGGCAACTTCCCTCGTCCTCATCCGGATGAGCTATACACCTTCTACGGCGAGTGGAAAACGCATGCTCGCTTCGGGCAGCAGTACGTGGCGAAGCGATACGAGCGAGAGACGCCGAAGACATTGTCGGGCGTGGAGCGGTATTTGGCCAGTGGACTGTTTCAGGGCATCGGGAAAAAAATGGCCAAACGAATCGTGGAACATCTCGGCGTAGATGCCTTGACGATTATCGCCGATTATCCGGAGCGGCTCGCAGAAATTCAAGGGATTTCCGAATCGCGCGCCAAAATCATTTACGAGTCTGTGCTGGAGCATCGTTCGCTGGAAAGCGCGATGGTATTTTTGTACGACTTCGGGATTGGCGTGAACATGGCGTTGCGAATTTACCAGACGTACAAGCTGGAGACGATGACCGTGCTCAAGGAAGAACCGTACCGGCTGATCGAAGATATCGTCGGGATCGGCTTCAAGCGGGCGGACGATATCGCGCGTGCTACCGGGATAGCCGCATCTTCGGAAGAGCGCGTCAAGGCAGCGGCGCTGTTTGTGCTCCAGGAAGCGTCTTATTCGGAAGGCCATGTTTATTTGCCGATCGAAGAGCTTTGCGAAAGAACATTGGCACTGCTTTTGGAATGCGGCGGACATCTGTTTGTCGCAGAAGACATTACCCGTGCGGTCGAGGACATGTTTGTCGCGAGCAAAATTGCCTGGGAAGACGAGCGCGTGTACTTGCCCTCCTTGTTTTTTGCCGAGCTTGGGTTGGCCAAAAGGCTGCGTCATTTCGCGCAGCGGGACTCATTCGGCTCGTTTCCTACCTCTGAATTTTACCGTGCGCTGGGAGCCGTGGAAGATGAACTGGGCATCACGTACGCCCAGACGCAGCGAGACGCGATCGAGCAGGCGATTACATCCGGGCTGATGCTTTTGACGGGGGGACCGGGAACGGGGAAAACAACGGTAATTCGCGGGATTTGCCGCGTCTTTTCGCAGCTGCACGGCCTGTCACTCGACCTGAAAAAATACAACGAAGAAAATCCTTTTCCGATCTTGCTCGTTGCGCCAACCGGACGGGCTGCCAAGCGGATGACGGAGACGACTGGCTTGCCAGCCATGACGATTCATCGCCTGCTCGGCTACAAAGGGGAGAGCTTCGAGCACGACGCCGAGCATCCGATTCGCGGCAGGCTGTTGATTGTGGACGAAATGTCGATGGTCGATATTTGGCTGGCGAACCAGTTGTTCCGCGCCGTACCGGATGAGATGCAAATTATTATGGTCGGCGATCCCGACCAGCTGCCGTCCGTCGGCCCGGGAAACGTCCTGCTCGATATGATCCGCTCCGGCTTGTTGCCGCTGGCCCAGCTTACGGAGATTTATCGGCAGGCGGAGGAGTCGACGATTATCCGGCTCGCCCACGATGTGCGCAAAGGCAACGTCCCGGCAGATTTGCTCGATACGACACCGGATCGGCGATTTTTCACAAGTTCGCCACAAGAAGTTCCGGAAGCAGTGAAACAAATTTGCTCCGGAGCCGTAAAAAAAGGATATACGGCAAAAGATGTACAGGTTTTGGCACCTATTTATAAAGGAAATGCCGGGGTGAACCGGTTGAATGAAGAGTTGCAGGAGCTGTTTAATCCAAAGACGCCGCAAAAACGGGAAGTGACCTTCGGGGACACGACGTTTCGCACTGGCGACAAAGTCCTGCAACTGGTGAATAATGCTGAGGAACAGGTGTTCAACGGCGATATGGGTGAAATTGTTGCGATTTTTTTCCCGAATGAGAACGCAGAAAACCAGGAAATGCTGGTCGCTGCCTTCGACAATCGGGAAGTGGTGTACAAGCGTTCCGATTACCATCAGTTGACGCTTGCCTACTGCTGTTCCGTACACAAATCACAGGGGAGCGAATTTCCGATCGTAGTCATGCCGTTTGTCAAAAGCTATTACCGGATGCTGCGGCGCAAGCTCGTTTATACGGGCATTACCCGGAGCAAGTCTTTCCTCATTATGTGCGGGGAGCCAGATGCTTTTCGCGCAGCCGTGGAAACGGACGAGGAAGGCGTGCGGTACAGCTTTTTGGAAGAACGGCTCAAGCAGGATTGAAAGCTGGAACCATTTGCGCCGAATGGACATGTCCGTTTCGCCCGATACTAAAGGAGCGGAAGGGGGATGTCCCACATGCGCAAGGCAATGGATGCAGTCGGTTTGCCAGTAGTTTGCCTCCAGACGGGAGAGACGCTCGGCACCGTTCGTGACATTCTTTGCGACTCCACTTGGCATGTACGAGGAGTCTTGCTGAGCGAACAGGGTTGGTTCCATTCTGGCACCTACATTCCTACCGAACAGATTCATGCGGTAGGGGAATCCTGCCTTACCGTATCGGGTAAAAACGCAATCACGCCCTTGCCTCATCTCGCCGGATTTGAGCCTGTCGGCATCGTGACGGGAAAATCAAAGCTAAAAGGAAAAGCGGTCATTACCGCTTCCGGAGAACTCCTTGGCAGGCTGGAAGATGTTTACTTTTCAGCGAACTGGGAGAAACTTGTAGGGTACGAACTGTCCAATGGCTGGTTTGCGGACGTGACAGAAGGTCGCAAGCGTTTGTCTGCCCCAGCTTCCGTCATCATCGGGGAAGAAAACCTGATCGTGCCGGACTTTGTTCGTATCCAGGCGTGATAAGGGAGGAAAAGCGTGATGCGTGTCATTTGCCCGAACTGCAGTTCCAAAGACGTAGGGAAGATTGGAACCAATCAATACTACTGCTGGAATTGCTTTATAGAAATGAGCGTTTCCAACGAGCAGATTGCTTCTGTCTACCAGGTGGAAGAAGACGGTTCTTTGCATTCGCTCAACGATCTGTTTATTGAAGATCAAACTGTCTCTGCTCAACTGAACATGTAGCAACTGCTTACGCAGGAAAAACAACTGGAGGTGGCACGCTTGTTTACACGAAGCCTTTTGCGCGTCCTTGCCACAAGCGGAATTGTGGCTGTCATTGGCTATTTGATGGCTCCGCGCCGCCGCAGTCGGTTTTCACTGAATTGGAATCAGCTGCCGTTTTCCATGCGTGATGTGACGCGCATGCTGAAGACAGGGCGCAAGCTGATGCGCGCCGTAACCCGTTAACGGGGGATGACGCTCACAGGAACGTTCATAAGCACCTGAACATAGTATGAGTTCGGGTGCTTTTTTTTGTGCAGAAAAAAGCTCCGTCGCACGGATGGCGACGGAGCCTACGTTTATTTGTCAGTTTTGTTCGGCGAGTCGTTTTTGCTGCTGGCTTTTCATGCGTCCAATCAGCAGGACGCCGACGACAGCGGCAACGATGAATACCCATTTGACCCACGGATAAGCGGTAAAGAACGGGGCCAAAAACTTCTCGCTCGTTACCATGCTTGCAGCCGTGTAAGCGAGGACGCCCGCACCGACGTAAATCACGACAGGGAAACGCTCCATGAATTTCAAAATCATCGTGCTTCCCCAGACCATGATCGGAACGCTAATGATCAGTCCGATGATCACCAGAAGAAAGTCGCCATGTGCGGCACCGGCAACAGCGATAACGTTGTCCAGACCCATTACGGTATCCGCCACGATAATCGTCCAGATCGCTGCGCCAAGACTTCCGCTTGCCTTCATATTCTCGTGACCGTCATCGGAGACGAGCAGTTTGAGGGCGATCCACAACAGAATCAAGCCACCTACGAGCAGCAAGCCCGGAATTTTCAGCAGCCACACTACTGCGAGTGTTGCCAAAGCCCGGATAATAATCGCGCCCACCGTTCCCCAGATGATCGCTTTTTTCTGCTGATGGGCTGGAAGGTTGCGCGCAGCCATCCCGATGACAATCGCGTTGTCTCCGGCCAAGACCAGGTCGATGACGATGATCGCAAGCAGCGCCGACCAAAATTCAGGTTGTAACAATAGTTCCATGTTCAATTCCTCCTCCTCTTCCTGTTTGGAAAAATGAGTCATCCACCGGGCCGTTTTCTAGATACCTCCCATATTGTATGTAAAGGGGCACAAAAGAAAACGACCTTTCCCTGGACAGGCAAAGGTCGTTTGAAAACAGAAAAAGACCTTTTACCTGTTAGGCAAAGGTCTTGCTTACAACATTAGAAAAATGTTGCCAACATAGCCGGGGATTTCTCCCGTAATGACGACTATGTTGCGAAAAAGCTACTCCCCTTTGGAGATATCCTCTTGTAACTCCATACTACTATCGATGCTTGGAAGGTGTCAATAGGTTACATGAATTTTGTACGAAGAACACACCCTAATGGAAATGGAGAGGAGGTGTCCTTCGTGGATGAATTGCGGCGTAGCCGCCTTTTTGCGGCTGCTCTCTGGTTGATTGCGCTGCTCGTCATCGGCAATCTGCTGTGGATGCTCCGTTCGGTCCTCGGGCAGTTGTTCGCCCTTTTGGAGGAAGTGCTGATTCCCATTATATTGGGTCTGGTCATTGCGTATTTGCTTCATCCGGTCGTGCAGCTGCTGGAAAAGCGCAGAGTCCCGCGGCTGATGGCCGTTCTGCTGATTTACGCTTCCTTTGTACTGGTGATTACGATTGCGGTCATCAACGCGATTCCCGTCTTTACCAATCAACTCGTGGAGCTGTCCGATGACTTGCCGCGGCTGATGGACTGGTACTACACGTGGATGAGCGAATGGGAGGCGCACAAATACTTTTTGCCAGACAGTATCTCCCACGGGGTGGATCGGGTAATTATCCAGTCGCAGGAAGGGATGTCCCACTCTGTAACGAAGCTTGTCAACAATGCCCGCCAGTCGCTGGGCAAGCTGTTTGCCTTTGCGATCGTCCCGTTTATTGCCTTCTATTTTTTAAAAGACATGAAGGAACTGCACGAAACAGGCATGTCCATCGTTCCGAAGCCGTACCGCAAACAAGTGTTGGTCGTCCTGCGGGACATTAATGAATCGCTCGGGAATTACATACACGGCCAGATGATCGTTGCGTTGGTCGTCGGGGTGCTGGCTTATCTCGGCTACTGGCTGATCGGCATGCCGTATCCGTTCGTGCTCGCCGCTGTGGTATGTTTGACGAACATCATTCCTTACATCGGGCCATTGATCGGGGCGGCGCCTGCGATTGTCGTCGCGCTGACGATTTCGACCAAAATGCTGTTGTTCGTGATCGCCGTCAATCTCGTCATTCAAGTGCTGGAAGGCAACATCCTGTCGCCGAACATCGTGGGGCGCTCCTTGCAGTTGCATCCGCTGACGATTATCGTGGCCTTGCTTGTCGGGGAGACGATCGGAGGGATTATCGGGCTGATCGTGGCTGTGCCCGTACTCGCCGTTTGCAAAGTTGTCATCAGCCGAATCGCTGTGATGATGCATGAAAGTTGACATGGGTCAGGAAAAAAATTTATAATACGAACAGATGAGTACAGGCTTGATCAATGAGGGAACGAGTACGCTGCAAACCTTCTACAGAGAGGGCGCTTCACGGTTGAGAGGGCGCTCAGAAGAAGTGCAACGGAAGGCTACTCCTAAGACCGGGCAAAAACCGGCGGGTTGGCACCGTTAGATGCCCATAAAGCGACAGGCTGTCGCGCCGTTTGGCGTGCAAGAGAGCCTGTAAGCAGGGTGGTACCGCGAGAAAAACAGTTCTCGTCCCTGAGGGGATGGGAGCTTTTTTATTTATTTTCAGAATAGAGGAGAATGCAGATGAAGAAGCTGACAGGCAATCAAATTCGCCAGATGTTCCTTGACTTTTTTGTGGAAAAAGGACATCGCATTGAGCCGAGTGCTCCCCTGGTGCCAATCGACGATCCTTCCTTGCTGTGGATCAACAGTGGTGTAGCGACGCTCAAAAAGTATTTTGACGGACGCATCATCCCGGACAATCCGCGCATCACCAATTCGCAAAAGTCAATCCGTACCAACGATATTGAAAACGTTGGCCGGACGGCTCGCCACCATACCTTCTTCGAGATGCTGGGCAACTTCTCCATCGGGGAGTATTTTAAAGAAGAAGCGATCGAGTGGGCGTGGGAGTTTTTGACCAGCCCGAAATGGATCGGCTTCGATCCAGAGCTGCTTTCCGTCACGATCCACCCGGAAGACGAGGAAGCGTTTGAGCTGTGGAACAAAAAAATCGGAGTTCCCGAGGAGCGCATCGTTCGTCTGGAAGGCAACTTCTGGGATATCGGTGAAGGTCCGAGCGGCCCGAACACAGAGATTTTCTACGATCGCGGCGAAGCGTTTGGCAACGATCCAAGCGACCCGGAACTGTACCCAGGCGGCGAGAACGAGCGTTATCTGGAAGTGTGGAACCTGGTGTTCTCCCAATTCAACCACAACCCGGATGGCACCTACACGCCACTGCCTAAGAAAAACATCGATACCGGCATGGGGCTGGAGCGGATGGCGTCGATTATCCAAGGTGTCGACAACAACTTTGAAACAGACCTGCTGTTCCCGCTGATCGAGCAAACGAGCGCGATTTCGGGTGTGAAATACAAGACAAGCCCTGAGCTTGACGTAGCGTTGAAAGTCATCGCTGACCACGCGCGTACGGTCGTGTTTGCCATCGGGGATGGAGCGCTTCCTTCCAATGAAGGTCGCGGCTACGTCATCCGCCGTCTGCTGCGCCGCGCTGTGCGGATGGGCAAAAAGCTGGGTGTGGAAAAGCCGTTCCTGTACAGCCTGACAGAAACAGTCGGCACGATGATGGGCGAGTTCTACCCAGAGGTTGTAGAAAAACGCGCGTTTATCGAAAAAGTCATCCGTGCCGAGGAAGAGCGCTTCCACGAAACGTTGAACGATGGCCTGGCTATTTTGTCAGACATGGTGAAGGCAGCAAAGGAAAGCGGTCAAACGCAACTGTCCGGCCAAGACGTATTCAAAATGTACGACACGTACGGATTCCCGGTTGACTTGACCGAAGACTTCGCGAACGAGCAAGGCTTGAGCGTAGATCGCGACGGTTTCGACAAGGCGATGGAGGAACAACGCGAGCGTGCCCGCGCTGCCCGTCAAGACGTGGACAGCATGCAAATCCAGGGCGGTCCATTGTCCGAATTGACGGTTACAAGCGAGTTTGTTGGTTATACTGAATTGGTAGCAACAGGAAAAGTCGAAGCGATCATTTTCGACAACCAATTGGCTGAACAAGCGGAAGAAGGCCAGACTGTACAAGTGATTCTCGACCAGACGCCATTTTATGCAGAGAGCGGCGGTCAGATCAACGACGAAGGATACTTGGTGTCCGACTCCGTCAAAGCCCGTGTGACAGATGTGCAAAAAGGTCCAATGGGCCAAAACGTGCACTCGGTCATCGTCGAAGCAGGAACGCTGCGCAAAGGCGATACGGTCCGCGCGGAAGTAAACCGCGAAGCGCGCCTAGCGATTACGAAAAACCATACAGCTACCCACTTGCTGCACCAAGCGCTGAAAGACGTACTGGGCACGCATGTCAACCAGGCAGGTTCTCTGGTAGCACCGGAGCGTCTGCGCTTTGACTTCACCCACATCAGTGCGATCACAGCAGAAGAGCTGGAGCGCATCGAGGCAATCGTCAATGAAAAAGTGTGGGAGAACCTGACTGTCGAAATCTCCAACAAAGCTTTGGCAGAAGCAAAAGCAATGGGCGCCATGGCGTTGTTCGGCGAGAAGTACGGCGATGTCGTGCGCGTTGTCAAAGTGGGCGACTACAGCCTTGAGCTTTGCGGCGGCTGCCATGTCAACAACACAGCGGAAATCGGACTGTTCAAGCTGGTCAGCGAAAGCGGCATCGGCGCAGGGACGCGCCGGATTGAAGCCGTGACAGGACGCGGGGCTTACCAGTTCCTGAACCAGCAGTTCACGACGCTCAAAGAAGTGGCTCACGCGCTGAAAGCACCTGTGCTGGCAGAAGCGCCTGCGCGCGTGGAAGGCTTGCAGCAGCAGCTGAAAGAAGTTCAGCGTGAAAACGAATCGTTGCGCGCGAAACTGGGCAACATCGAAGCGGCATCGCTGACCGATCAGCTGAAGCAGGTAGACGGCATGAACGTGCTCGCTGCACGCGTATCCGCTTCTGACATGGACAACCTGCGCGGCATGGTAGACGAGCTGAAGAACAAGCTTGGCTCTGCTGTCATCGTGCTTGGCTCTGTCGATGGCGAGAAGGTCAACCTGGTAGCAGGTGTCACCAAAGATCTGATGGATCAAGGCGTTCACGCCGGAAAAATTATCAAGGAAGTGGCTACTCGTTGCGGCGGTGGTGGCGGCGGTCGTCCTGACATGGCGCAAGCGGGCGGAAAAGATCCTTCCAAGCTGCAAGAAGCATTGGATGCGGTAGTGGAGCTTGTCAAAAGCCAGGCAGTAGCGAAATAACGAAAATCCCGCCAACAATTTTTGCAAAATCGACAAGGAGTAGGTTCCATCCGGGTCGAATAAAGTATGGAAGCGAAAAGCCAATACAACCTTTAAGTCTTGAAGGAAATCGAGGTGTTGATTGTGAGTTCGTTGGATAATACCATGAAGTTTACGGTGCCCAAGGAAGCGAATGCGGCGGAAGTGCAGGCAACATTGACAGAGGTTTACCAAGCCCTGCAAGAAAAAGGATACAACCCGATCACCCAGATCGTCGGTTACTTGCTTTCTGGCGACCCGGCGTTTATCCCTCGCCACAACAACGCGCGCAGCCTGATTGGCAAACTGGAACGGGACAAAATCATAGAAGAGTTGGTGACCGTTTACTTGTCCGAGCGCAAGTAGACCTTGAACATGACACGATTGATGGGATTGGATGTAGGCGACAAGACGATTGGAATTGCTGTCAGCGATGAGCTGGGATGGACCGCCCAAGGGGTGGAGACCATCAAGCGGCAGTCCAAGGAAAAAGACTTTGCCCGCATTCAGGAATTGGTAGCGCAATATCAAGTAGGTGCTTTCGTAGTAGGCTTGCCGAAAAACATGAATGGCACAATCGGGCCACGCGCCGAGATGTGCCAGGCATTTGGCAAGCTTTTGGAGGAACGGACATCTCTTCCTGTCCACATGTGGGACGAGCGTTTGACGACGATGGCAGCAGAGCGTATGCTGATTTCTGCGGACGTCAGTCGCCAAAAGCGCAAAACAGTAATTGACAAAATGGCGGCCACATTGATCCTGCAAGGATTTTTGGACGCGAAATCGAGGTGACCCTAAGTGAGTGAAGAGATGATGGAAGAATTTGAAGTAGGCGACGTGATTGCTCTGACAGAAGAGGGAACAGAGGAGCCGCGGGATTTTCGGATCATGTATATTTTTGATATCGAAGACCGCAGCTATCTGGTGCTCGTTCCAGTCGATCAGGAGGAAGAAGAAGAGTACGAGGTTCACTTCCTGCGCTATGACGGTACAGACATGCTTCAGCCAATCGAAGACGACGAAGAGTGGGAGCAAGTAGAAGCTACCTTCGAAACATTGATTGCTGATTTGGAGAAAGACGGGATTTAACAACGAGAGAGGGCAGATGCCCTCTCTTTTTTTATCGGCAAGGCTGTTTGCTTCCGAAGTCAAACAGAGAGGAGAAAGCGAGATGGATGGCCTAATCGAGTCCGGCTCCGAACTGATTTGGGAAAAGTACAAGGAAGCCGAAAAACGGATACAGGAGTTGGAAAATTCAATCGAATGGTTCAAGGTGTGCTTCGATACAGCGTACGAGGGCATTACGATCGTGGATGAGCACGGCTACATCCGAATGATGAACGATGCGTACTGCCGATTTATCAGCGTGCGAAAAGAAGATGTCATCGGCCGTTACGTGGAAGAGGTGATCGAAAATACGCGCTTGCCTGTCGTGCTGCAAACCGGAATACCGGAAAGAAACCAGGCGCACAGACTGCTCGGGCAGGATATGGTCGTTCACCGCATCCCGATCTGGAAAGAAAACCGGGTCATTGGCGCCGTTGGCATGCTGATTTTTGAAGGGGTGTCGGAGCTGTACCAAATTTTTGACCGCATGCAAGTGTTGCACGAGAAAATCGGGGATAGCCGAATTGTGATCGAGGCGCCTAGGCCGAAAAACAACAAAGTGACATTTGACCAGATTATCGGGGAGAGCGAAGCGATCGCAGAGGCGAAAAAAGTCGCGCGGCGAGCGGCCCAGACGTCTGCCACGATTTTGCTGAACGGGGAGAGCGGAGTGGGCAAGGAGCTGTTTGCCAAAGCGATTCACTCGCTAAGTCCGTTCCAAAATGGCCCGCTCGTAATCGTCAACTGTGCCTCCATCCCGGAAAATTTGCTGGAGTCGGAGCTGTTCGGCTACGAGGAAGGCGCTTTTACCGGCTCGAAAAAAGACGGAAAGCCGGGCAAGTTCGAGCTGGCAAACAAAGGAACGCTTTTTCTGGACGAGATTGGCGACATGCCGCTGCACATGCAAGCGAAAATTTTGCGGGTCTTGCAGGAGCGCGAGGTGGAACGCGTCGGGGGAGTCAAGAGCATTCCCGTCGACTTTCGGCTGGTTGCGGCTACACACCATTCATTGGAAGACAGGGTGCGGGAGGGGACTTTTCGCAAAGATTTGTATTACCGCCTGAACGTCATTCCGCTTGTCATTCCTCCATTGGCGCAAAGAAGAACGGACATTCCTTTGTTGATCGCGGCGCAGTTGCAGGCGCTCAGCAAGAAAAACAACATGCCGCCAAAAGACATCGACAAAGAAGCCATGTCACTGTTGATCAACTACGATTGGCCTGGCAACATACGCGAGCTGGTCAACACGGTTGAGCGCCTTGTCACCTTGTCGGAGGACCATCGCATACGGACGAGTGATCTGCCTGCGGTCTTTTTCGGGGGAACAGGCTTTGCCGAAGCAGTCTTGCCCCAGCGTGATCGGCAAGCCGGGACGCCGCTGAATCAGGCTGGTGGAGGCGGAGCAGAAGGGGCTTTGGCGGAAAAGAAGCGTATTCTGGAAGCGCTGCATGAAGTGAAAGGGAACAAGTCGAAAGCAGCCAAAAAGCTCGGCATTTCCCGGGCAACGCTTTACAACAAGCTGAGCAAGTATCAAATTAGCTGATAGGTAGCAGAACGGGGGCGGCGATTAAAAAGTGTCTAGACGATTCGGTGTAATTGTCTAGACACTTTTTGTGTTTTTTGGACAGTTGGTCGAAAGAAAGCAAGGATGAAGCGGTGAAAACGTCGTGGCACGGAGTTTGCTTTCTGGAGGGGGGAGAGGCGGGATGTCGCTGCGATTTAGGGAAGAGGTAGAGAGCGCCTTGGGTTTGGAGATGCGGATGTGTCTGCGAACTAGGAAGAGGCAAAGAGCGTCCGGGACATAGGGAGGCGGGGCGTGCCTGCGATTTTAGGAGAGGGAGAAAGCGCCTTGGACTTGGCGAGGCGGATGTGTCTGCGACCTAGGAAGAGGCAAATAGCGTCCTGAACTTAGGAGGGGCGGGTGTGCCTACGATTAGGAGAAGTAAAGAGCGCCTTTGATTTAGGGATAGGCGGAGTGACCGCTAGACTCAGGAACAGACAGAGGCATCTGCCGTAGTGCATCCGTCTAACCCCTCATCTTTTAGAAAAAAGGAGGAGTTCACTATGTCGAGTTTGCCTGCAATTGGCATGATTGGTCTGGGCAATATGGGGATGCCTATGTCCAAAAACTTGCTTGGCAGCGGGTATGCGGTATATGGCTTCGACGTCAATCCAGACGCGGAAAAGGAGTTTGCGGCCGCTGGCGGAGTTGCGGGACTGACGATTGAAGAGGTGGTGAAACAGACAGAGGTCGTTTTGACGAGCTTGCCCTCGCCTGGAATTGTTGAGAGCGTTTACACCGGAGCGGGCGGCATTCTGGAGCATGCGAGAGCAGGGCAGATTCTCATGGATACGAGCACGGTGACACCTGGGCTGAATGAGCGCTTGGCAGTGGCTTGCGCAGGAAAAGGCGTCGGCTATTTGGCTGCTCCTGTCAGCGGCGGAGTCATTGGGGCGAAAAATCGGACGTTGACCATCATGGTGGGTGGGCCAAAGAACTTGTTCGACCAGATGCAGCCGATATTCGCTGCGCTCGGTCAAAATATTTTTCACGTCGGGGCGAGGGTCGACAGCGGAACGGCGGTCAAGCTGATCAACAACTTGCTGATCGGGTTTTATACATCTGCGGTCAGTGAAGGCGTAACATTGGCGGCGCAAATGGGGCTCGACCTCGACCAGCTGTTCGAGATATTGAATGTCAGCTACGGACAGAGTCGCATCTACGAGCGCAACTATAAAAGCTTTATCGCAACCAACGACTTTGCGCCGCACTTTTCCTTGAATTTGCTGCTGAAAGACTTGAAAATCGCCCAGGAGATGGCTCATCAGGCTGGTCTGGATTTGCCGATCACAGCCGAGCTGATCAGCCTGTACGAGAAGTCGCAGCAAGCGGGCTTCGGTGAGCAGGACATGGCGGCGCTGTATTCCTACGTGCAAGCCGCACAGCGAAAAATTCAGGCGTAGTGCCACAGGGGAGGAGAATGATTCATGGCTACAGCAGTGAAAGAGGTAAAAAACTTCATCAACGGAGAGTGGGTGCAAAGCAGCTCCGGCAAATCGGAAGCCGTCATCAATCCAGCCACAGGCGAAGTCATCGCGCAGGTTCCGCTGTCTTCCCGGGAAGAACTCGATCAGGCTGTGAAGGCGGCGAGCGAAGCGTTTTCCTGGTGGCGCAAAACGCCCGTGCCCAATCGCACGCGGATTTTGTACCGCTATCATCAACTGCTTGTGCAGGAAGCGGAAGAGCTGGCTGTCATTATTACGCAAGAAAACGGCAAAAACATCAAAGACTCCCGTGGCGAGGTACAGCGCGGGATCGAGGCGTTGGAGGTTGCGACAGCCACTCCTACACTGATGATGGGACAATCGCTGCCGGAAATCGCGACAGGAATCGAGGGCGTCATGTACCGCTATCCGCTCGGAGTCGTGGCAGGAATTACTCCGTTCAATTTTCCGATGATGATCCCGCTCTGGATGTTTCCGCTGGCGCTGGCGTGCGGCAACACGTTTGTGCTGAAGCCATCCGAGCGCACGCCGCTGCTTGCGGAAAGACTGGTTGAGCTGATGATGGAGGCTGGATTGCCAAAAGGCGTGCTGAACATGGTGCACGGCGCCCACGACGTCGTGAACGGCATGCTGGTCCATCCGCTCGTCAAAGCGGTTTCGTTCGTCGGTTCCCAGCCGGTGGCCGAGTATGTCTACAAAACCGGAGCAGCTCATGGCAAGCGGGTTCAAGCGCTGGCGGGAGCGAAAAACCACGCGGTCGTCATGGCAGACTGCCACATGGAGAAAACCGTGCAGGGAATCATCAACGGCGCTTTCGGCAGCGCGGGAGAGCGGTGCATGGCGACGTCTGTCGTATGTGTCATGGAAGACATCGCGGATGAATTTACCGCAAAGCTGCTGGAAGCCGCGCAGGAGCTGAAAGCAGGAGATACGCAAGACGAGGAGGCGTTCGTTGCTCCGCTGATTCGGGACGCCCATCGCCAGCGTGTGCTCGGATACATTGAGAGCGGGGAGGCGCAGCGAGCGCGTTTGCTGCTGGACGGCAGAAGCGTGATGCAGGAGCTGCCGGACGGCTACTATTTGGGGCCGACCGTTTTTGACGGGGTGACGCCGGAGATGAAAATCTGGCAGGACGAAATTTTCGCTCCCGTTTTAAGCATTGTTCGTGTCAAAAGCCTGGATGAAGCAATCGAGCTGGCGAACCGCTCGGATTTTGCCAATGGAGCCGTGCTTTACACAACATCGGGAGAGCATGTGCGGCATTTCCGTGAAAATATCGACGCGGGAATGATCGGGGTGAACGTGAATGTTCCGGCTCCGATGGCGTTTTTCTCTTTTGCAGGCAACAAGGCGTCGTTTTACGGCGATTTGGGCACAAACGGAACGGATGGGGTGCAGTTCTACACCCGCAAAAAAACAGTGACGGCCCGCTGGTTCTAATCGGGTCTTGAGCAGAAATCCTCCCAATTCTTCTCTTTTCGCCAAAAAATCGTATACAGTGACAGCGAAAGTCAGCTCTTGTATAATAGACGGGATGGAGAGAAGAGACCCTAAAGGGAGGATTTCTAGCTTGAAACCAATGTCAGCGAAGTCTGATTTCAGATCGGAAAGACCTGCCACGTATCGGCGCAGACGGGGCGGACGAATTGTCATGTGGCTCGTCGCCTTGTTTCTCATTGGCTTGTTGGCCGCAGGAGGGGCAGCGTGGTACGTGTACAACGGGCTGCAACCCGTAGATGGTCCGCAAGAAGCCAAAAACGTGACGATCCCCACCGGTTCTTCCGCGCGGGAAATCGGCAGACTGCTGGAAGAGCAAGGGCTTATCCGCAATGCCGATCTGTTCCAGTATTACGTGAAGTACAAAGGCGTGGGACCGCAGCTGAAAGCGGGAGAATACCAGTTTACAACAGGACAAGCCATTGACGATATGCTCACGGCGATGGCCGAGGGAAAAACGGTCGTCAACGCCGAGCGTTTTACGATCCCGGAAGGCTGGAATATTGAGCAGATTGCCGAGCATCTGGACAAGGAAGGAATTGTGGAAAAAGCAGCCTTCCTGAAAGAAGTGAATGAAGGAGAGTTCCCCGAGTTTGCTTTTGTAGCGGAAATTCCGAAAGATAAAAACCGGAAGCACCGCCTCGAAGGATACCTTTTCCCGGAGACGTACGAAGTGAAAAAAGATTCGACGGCCCATGATGTCGTGTCCCGCATGCTGGCTCAGTTTGCCAAGGAATGGCAGCCGGAATGGAACGAGCTGATCAAGCAGCGTGGGCTGACCATGGACGAAGTGGTCAACCTTGCGTCCATCGTCGAGCGGGAAGTGACCGTGGACAAAGAACGTCCGCTCGTCGCGGGTGTTTATTTCAACCGCATCCGGGACAAGTGGCCGTTGCAGGCAGACGCTACCGTGCAGTTTATACTGGGCAAGCAGCGCGATCGGCTGACGTATGACGACTTGAAGGTAAAAAGTCCGTACAATACGTACACGAACCCTGGATTGCCGCCGGGACCAATCGCAAACCCGGGTCGGGCATCGCTTACGGCGGTTGTCAATCCAGCGAAGCACGACTTCTTTTTCTACGTGACGAAAAAAGACGGAACCTCGGAACATTACTTTTCCAAAACACTTTCCGAGCACAACGCAAATGATGCAAAAAGCAGGGGAAACTAACCAGGTTTCCCCTGTTCTTTTTTGCAAGGTATGCTATAATAATGCGGTTGTAACGAAAGAGGAGTGAAAGCATGATAACCAATCCCGCAATTGACGACTACGTGTCGGGTCTGGTTCCGGAACGTTCTTCGCTGCTCGCGCGGCTGGAACAGGAAGCGGCCGAGGAAAATATTCCGATCGTTCAGCTCGCTTCCGCTCAGGTGATGAGAATGCTGCTTTTGCTGCATCGCCCTGCAGCGATTCTGGAGGTGGGGACGGCAATCGGCTATTCGACCATTTGGCTTGCCGAAGCGGCACCACAGGCGCGGATTGTCACGATGGACATAGATGAAGACCGATTGACCCGGGCACGGGCAAATGTACAGGAAGCAGGCTGCGCAGAACGGGTTGAAATTCTTTCCCGCGACGCGACGCTCGGCTTGCCTGATTCTTATCAGTTTGACTGTCTGTTTATCGACGCGGCAAAAGGACAGTATCGGGCGTTTCTCGATTTGTATTTGCCGCTGCTGAAAGAAGGCGGGCTGGTGATCAGCGATAACGTGCTGTTCCGCGGTTTGGTGGCGACACCGGAAGAGGCTGGAAAGAGACAGAAGCCGATGGTGGACAAGCTGATCGCATTCAACGCCCATTTGGCGGAGCGACCGGATTTGGAGACGACGTTCATTCCGGTAGGAGACGGATTGGCTGTCAGCCTGAAGAAAAAGATACAGCCGTAGGGCAAAAAAGGATGGACGCAGCATGAGGAAGGGGACATGTGGCATGGGTAACCCTGTATTGATTGGCGTGGCAGGGGGCAGTGGTTCCGGAAAAACCACTGTGGCAAGGGAGTTGTATCATCAGTTCCGCAACGATAGCGTGACGATGATCGAGCAAGATTCTTATTACAAAGATCAAAGCCATCTGAGTGTGGAAGACCGGGCTTTGACCAATTACGACCATCCGTTCGCTTTTGACAACGATCTGCTTTTGCAGCATTTGCAGGAGCTTTTGCAAGGAAAGGCGATCCAGAAGCCGATCTACGACTTCAAGGTGCACAACCGCAAGAGCGAGCAAGTCCAGGTAGACCCGAAAGACGTCATCATTTTGGAAGGAATGCTGATTCTCGAAGATGAGCGCATTCGCAACCTCATGGACATCAAAGTGTTCGTCGACACGGATGCAGACGTCCGCATCGTTCGCCGGATCGTACGCGATATCGAGGAGCGCGGCCGTTCCCTGGACTCCGTGGTCAACCAGTATTTGAACGTCGTCCGCCCGATGCATCTGCAATTTATCGAGCCGACCAAACGCTACGCCGACGTCATCATCCCAGAGGGCGGATACAACCGGGTGGCGCTCGATCTGCTGTCCACCAAAATCAAAAACATTTTGTTGGAAAAACAGGAGCCAGCCAAGCTGTAGCATTCTGATGGATACAAAAGAAGGCAAGCACGATGGGCTGTCCCAAAAGGGGAGTCCTGAATGACGGAAACCCTAAAAAGGAATAAAAACATCCCGTTTCACTGGGACTGACCCCGTAATGTGAGACAAATCAAAACACCTTTAAGAGAACCTGACCATGTCGTAAGATATGGGGACAACCTTGGAGGTGTTTTTGCGTTGGCAACTAGAGTTAGTTATCCCGTAGAAATTAAAATGAAAGCAATTGAAATGCGTCTTGCAGGTGTCACCAAAAAGCAGATCATGCAGGAACTAAATATTAAAAATAAGACCCAAATTCAACAGTGGATGCGCTGGTATCAGAGCGGAGACATTCATCGTCTTCAACAGCCTGTAGGAAAGCAATATAGTTATGGAAAAGGGCCGATGTACGATTCTGAACTGGAACAAGTCAAAGCAGAGAATCGTTTTCTTAAACA